>CAZAIB010000055.1:0-40303 GCA_964485095.1 uncultured Planctomycetaceae bacterium
CGGCGGCTTGTGAGTCGTAGACGTCAAGAATCGTCACGTCTTTGCCGTTGTGACAACCGGGCATGATACTGCCGCCGCTCACGATGAAGCCGGGCATATTGGTTCGAGCCAACGTCATGGCAAAGCCGGGCCCGTTCTTATCACAGTTGTGCAGACCAATCATCGCGTCGTAGCAATGCGATGTCGCAACACACTCAGCACTGTTCGCAATCAAGTTTCGCGATGGCAGGCTGGCGTTCCCGCCTTCGTGCCCCTGCGTGATGTTGTCGCTCACGCCGGGGACCCCAAACGGGAATCCAATCAGACCTGCATCGTTGCAACCGGTCGCGATTTCTTTGGCCAGTTCATACGCGTGCACGTTGCAAGGGTTCCCATCCAGCAGTGGGACTCCAATGCCAACCTGCGGTCGATCGAAGTCTGCTTCGGTCAGCCCGAGGGCGTAATAGAACGCGGTGATGCTGCGCTGCCAGCCGTGGGTGAGTTGTTTGCTGTTCCAATTCAAATCGGACATTGGTGTCTTTCGAGAGCCGGTATTAGCGGCGAGCTTTGTCGTAGTGTGTGAGTCCGAACCAGCTACTTCTTGCGGTAGTCCGGGCCCGGGCTGCGTTTTGATTGCGGAAGTGTGTTCCAGTCGACGACGCCAGTTTTATCGGCGTACGTTTGCCAGTCATCCAACAGTCGCTTGACCAGTCCTGGCTTTGCGCTGGCTAGGTTGTTGAGTTCTGATCGATCGTTCTTCAGATCAAACAGTTCCCATTCGCCCTTGTCTTCGGCGACCAGTTTCCAGTCGCCTTTACGGATCGCTTTGTTGCCGGTGTGTTCCCAGAAAAGGAATTCGTGTGGGTCGCGTTGTTTCCCATTGAAGATCGGAACCAGGCTTTTCCCGGTGACCGGCGGTTTAATGGCGCCCAAATCGGAAGGTTTTCCGACGCCAGCCAGTTCCAACAACGTTGGAGCGATATCGATGATGTGACCGACCTGGTGAGTCAGCGAACCGACTTGCTTAATCGCGGCGGGCCAATGTGCGATGAGCGGTGTGGAGATGCCGCCTTCGTGCGTCCACATTTTGTGCTGGCGAAACGGTGTGTTCGACGCGTTTGACCATGCTACTTCCAGACACAAGTAGGTTGCTCCACTACCGGGCGCCGCATTTGGATCGTGTCCATCGCCCCGAACCAGATACTCCGCGCTGGCTCCGTTGTCGGAAAGAAACAGAATCAGCGTGTTGTCCAGCGAGCCCATCGCCTGCAACTGTTCAACGATGGCACCAATGCCAGCGTCAACTCGATAAACCATGGCAGCATGAATCGCCATGCGGGTCGCCCACATGTCCCGGTCCTGTTCCGAAAGACTGTCCCAGGCAACCGCAAGTTCATCGCGCGGCGTGAGTTCGCAGTCCAGTAGCCCCATTTCTTTCTGCCGCGCGAGGCGTTCGGTTCGAACTTTGTCCCAGCCTTTTTGGTAGCGAGCTTTATGGCGTTCGATGTCGGCCGGCAATGCGTGCAATGGGAAGTGAGGTGCGGTGTGGGCGAGGTATAGGAAGAACGGTTCGTCTTTGTGATTGGCCGCGTGTTGTTTCAGGTACTCGATCGTGTGTTCGGTGAACGCGTCGGTGACGTAGTAGTCACCATTCGCGCCGGGACGTTTGACGAGTTTGTCTTCGTCGAAAATTTGGTTCGGGTTGAAGAAGTTGTTCTGCGACTTCACACAGTATGAGTGTTGGAACCCGCGACCCAGCGGCCACGAGTCGTTGTAGCTGCTGGCCGCGTACTTGTCGGCCGGTGGCTTGGGGGCCGCTCGATTGTGCAGGTGCCACTTGCCGACGTGGTAGGTTCGATAGCCGGCCGGTTGTAGGAGTTCGGAAATGAACCTGCCCTGGTCGGGTGTCGTTCCTCGATAGGCTCGCGGAGCCTTCGGCCCAAACATCATCGCGTGGCCCGCTTCGTGCGGGTACCGCCCCGTCATCAACGCGGCTCGTGATGGCCAACAGCGAGCGGTGTTATAGAACTGAGTGAACCGCAGTCCGTTGGCGGCCAGCTTGTCCAGGTTCGGCGTATCGATTTCACCGCCGTAACAACCGGGATCACTGAACCCCATGTCATCGACCATGATGACCAGGAAGTTGGGGCGTTCGTCGGCCACACAAAGCCCGGTCATCGCAATCAAAGCGACCAACGAAAGCAGAACACAATGCACGTCGCGCTTCATGATTCGTTCCATTCCAGGAGATCTCCTGAGTCGGCCGAACCGTAGCAGTCTTCGATTGTTCGGGCGCTGGTCTTGTGGGCCAGCCATAGGATCGGCGGAACCAACAATGCCAGACAAGCGGCCGCCTCATACATCCACTTCTCCGGCGCTGCCATTACGCCAACCATAAAGATGACAAGGACAAGCTGCAGCGAATGAAACGCGTACACGTTGTCGTCGCTCCGAACAGGTGGCCAGTTTGACTTTGCGAACCCAAGGTCCGGTTCTCCGTCGAGCCAAATTCGAACTCCGTTTCGAAGTGCCAGACACATCGCCGCCACAAACAGGGTTGCGGTAACTAGCATGCCAAAGCTCATTACCGAAAACGCAACGATGACACACCCCATGAGCGTCAGAACGGGAAACACATTGGGTCCGAACAGACCGACCAGCAGTCCAATCAGTAGCACAGGAACGATGGAGCGAAGAGAAATCTTATAGCCGGCATTCGCCATGTAGCCCACGGCGCAGGTTCTGCCACGGGCTCGATTTGGGTCACAGTGCCATAGCCAGGCGGCCATTTCCAAATCCCTCCTGCCGCCCCGCATCGGTAGTTCGAAGCAAGCGATTACCGGATGCCACAGCCACAATGCCATATGGACAAGTAGCTGTAGCAGATTGGGTTTTGGAGATTCGGTAGAAGTCATCGCACAGCAATTAGCTGGTTGTTACTCGTTCGCTTCCGTTCAACACCCATCTATACTACCCGTTCGGCTCACTCAGGGATAACACAGTCCGCGTTGCTCAACGCGGCAAACAGAGAAGACGAAAGACGATTGAGATGGCTCGCGAGAAGGTAATTCTGGCTTACAGCGGTGGTTTGGACACATCGGTCGCTGTGAAGTGGATCAACGAAAAGTACGACATGGACGTGATCACCTACACGTGTGATCTCGGGCAGGGTCGTGACCTTGATGCCATCGAAGCCAAAGCGAAGAGAACCGGCGCGGTGAAGACAATCGTTGAAGATGTGCGGAACATGTTCATCGATTACATGGTCTGGCCGTCGCTGATGGCGGGAACCATGTACGAAGGCAAGTACCCACTCGCCACGGCACTCGGCCGACCACTGATCGCTCACCGCATGGTCGAGCACGCCAAAGAACACGGCGCGACGGCGGTGGCTCATGGCTGTACTGGCAAGGGCAACGACCAGGTTCGGTTCGACGTGTCGTTCAATACGCTCAACCCGGCGCTGAAGATTATTGCACCGGTTCGTGAGTGGAAGTGGACTCGAACAGAAGAACTCAAGTACGCCGCCGACAACGGTATTGAAGTTGATGCGACCAAAGACAGCATCTACAGCGTCGATCAAAACATCTGGGGCCGATCGGTCGAAGCGGGCGTCCTGGAAGATCCCTGGGTGGCTCCACCAGCAGGTGCCTACAAGTGGACCGTCGACCCACTGGAAGCGCCGGACGCGCCAGTGGAAGTGGCCATCGAATTCGAACAAGGCCGCGCAACGGCTCTGAATGGCGAGGCGATGGACGGGGTGCCTCTGATCGAACAGCTCAACAAGATCGGCGGAGAACACGGCGTCGGTCGGATTGACCATGTTGAGAACCGACTTGTTGGCATCAAGAGCCGCGAGATTTATGAGGCTCCGGCTGCTGTCATATTGCATACGGCGCATCGCGAGCTGGAGAACCTGACGCTCAGTCGCCAGGCAATGCGGTTCAAGACATTCGTGACTCAAACCGCCAGCGATATCATCTACGACGGTTTGTGGTTCAGTGCGTTCCACCAGGACCTGATGGGCTTTGTTGAAAAGAATCAGCGGTTCGTTTCTGGTTCCGTTCGAGTTCGCTTGTACAAGGGCAGTGCGGTTGTGAGCGGCATGAAGAGCCCGCACAGTTTGTACAACGAAAAACTGGCGACGTACGAGGAAGGCGACGAGTTCCCACACGATACGGCGATTGGGTTCATCCGTATCCACGGGCTGGCTCAGCAAACACAGGCTCGCCAACAGCTGCTAGGGCATCAGCCGGAAGTACGCCCGGCCCGAATCATGCCCCCCACAACCAACGACTAGGGGGAACGTTCCGTTCCATCGGTATCCGGTGGGTGGGGTGGTCGGGGTCGATGAGCGCGGGGCCGGAAGTGCGGGTTGTTGAGGACCGTGTTTTGACAGTAATGAACGGTTGGTTGCCAAGCTGGTGGCGGTCGTTCTATGTGCAGTTTTTTGCTGGTGGATAAGAAGAGGCTCGAACCACTTTGGTTCGAGCCTCTCACACTGCGGCCCACACTTCTTGATTTGTCGACGGCATCTGATGAAGCGAAATGCTTCCGGACTCCGAACATACCGTTCCCGCTGCCACCGTTCGCTTTGAACGTCTGCCCACGGACACACTGTTCAAAGCGAGGTAGTTGCCGCCTCTACAGGGTTAAACGGGATCGGCTGTGATGCCGGACAGAGTTCTTGTCGAATTTCTGAAATTTTCTGCTATGGCCACAAGAAGCACGAAAACGCACAAAGAGAGGAATCGCAACTTTTCGCAACTCTTTGTGTTTTTCGTGGCCAATAAAGCATGGCGACTGGCTGCTGTGTTGAGAAACAGGCGGATGGCTTGCGAGTTAACATCACGAACCAAAACGCAAAGAGTAATGGGCCGTCCGGACCGGTTTGTGTGCGTTTGACGGGCACTGCAACAGGCTGGCCGGTAAACTGAAAAGCCTAGGTTGATCCTCCGGACGACATATTGAAAGGCTCTCAGATGACGGTAACTCGGCGTGACCTTCTCAAAGCTTCCGCGGCGACAGCGGCGTTTCACATTGTTCCGCGGCACGTGCTGGGTGGGCCGGGCTATACGCCTCCAAGCGAGATGGTCACGGTGGGGCTTGTCGGAGCTGGCGGGCGCGGGTTCCGGAATGTGAAGGAGCTCCTGAAACTGGACAACGTGCGGATCGATGCGGTGTGCGACCCAGCCGAACATTGGGATCTCAAGGACTTTTACTACAAAGGTGTTGCCGGTCGATTGCCGGTGACGAGCGCAATTGAGAAGCACTACTCCAATGCCAAGTACCAGCATAAGTGCAACCAGTTTGAAGACTTCCGCAAGTTGCTGGACAGCCCATCTGCGCCCGATGCGATTCTGTGTGCGACGCCCGATCACATGCATGCGACCATCAGCCTTGCCGCCATGCGGGCGGGGAAGCACGTCTATTGCGAAAAGCCGCTGACTCACAACGTGGCCGAAGCCCGGCTTGTGTCAAAGGTTGCGAAAGAGTCGGGTGTGGCGACACAGATGGGAAACCAGGGACATTCAAGCGACGGCATTCGCGAAACGGTTGAGTGGATTCAGTCCGGTGTAATTGGCGAAGTCAAAGAAGTGCATGCGTGGGTTCCTGCCACGCGGTGGAACCCAACACTGGCCGGGCGGCCTGAGGAATCGATGCCGACACCCAAGGGGTTGAACTGGGACCTATGGCTCGGACCGCGCGAACCGGTTCCTTTCCATTCAGCGTATGCTCCCGTTAGTTGGCGCGATTTCTGGGACTATGGTCTTGGGGCGATGGGCGACTTTGGCTGCCATGATTTGGATTCCGCCGTTTGGGCGCTGGGACTACCGGCACCTTCGAAGGTCGAGATGTTCCCCGCCGGGAAGATGAACGATGAAATTATCCCCTTCGGCGAGATCGGGTATTTTCACTTTGATGGCGGCGAAGGTCGCCCGGCCGTGAACGTGACGTGGTACAGCGGCGGGCCTCGGCCACCGAAGCCCGATTCGATGCCAGCCGACAAACAACTTCCCTCGCGCGGTGTTTTGTTTGTGGGTGAGAAGGGAGAGATTCTCTGTGGCGGTTCGGGTGGAAAGCCGCAGATTGTTGATCCGAAGCTGGCTGCCGATTCCACTCCACCAAAACCGACCATCCGTCGCAGCAACGGTCACCACCGAGACTGGATTGACGCGATCAAGGGTGGGCCGAAGGCAAGTTCAAATTTCGAAATTGGTGCGCACCTGACGGAGATCACGCTGCTCGGCGTTGCTGCTTTGCGCTTGCGGAAGGAAATCCAGTACGATGCGGCCGCGATGAAAATCACGAACACTGATGGCGACCGCATCATCAATGGCGACTACCGGAAGGGTTGGGAACTCACTTAACGCAAGTTCTTTAGCGGATACCTCCGGCGCAGCTTGAACACATTCCAACCGGAAGACTGACAACGTCCGAGTGCCAGGGTACAACTCGTTCCCCCTGGTCGATTGAGTCACCAATGATCGTTGTCGAAAATTACTGCAAGACTTACCGCGATGTCGAAGCGGTGAAAGATTTGTCGTTCGCCATTGAACCGGGTCAGGTCCTGGGAATTGTTGGCCCCAACGGTGCCGGCAAGACAACAACCATCCGGGCGATCACCGGTATCATTCCGCCGACCAGCGGCCGGCTGACCATATCGAACCACGATGTCGTCGAAGAACCGATGCTGGCGAAGGCGCAGTTGGCCTACATCCCGGACGATCCCAAACTGTTTGACCTGCTGACAGTGCACGAACACCTGCGGTTCTCCGCCGTGGTCTACAACGTTCCGAAGTCGGAGCGCGAAGCGATTTTCGAGTCGCTTTTAGAACAGTTTAACCTCACGGAAAAACGCGACACGGCTGCCAGTGAATTGTCTCGCGGGATGCGACAGAAGGTTGCGATTAGCTGCGCGTACCTTCACGATCCGAAAGCGATTCTGTTTGACGAACCTTTAACGGGGCTGGATCCGTACGCGATCCGTGATCTCAAAGCCAGCATTCGCGATCGGGCAAAATCCGGCGCGGCGGTGATGATTAGTTCGCACTTGCTTTCGCTGGTCGAAGATCTGTGCACGCACATTCTGATTTTGGACAAGGGCGTCAAACGATTTCATGGTTCACTGGATGAACTCCGCGCGGAATATGCATCTGCGGAAACACTGGAGGAGGTGTTCTTCCTTGCCACAGGAACCAACGAAGCAGACGCAGTGGCCGACGCTGACACCTCGGAGCCAGGCTGATGTCTGCATTGATGCACAAATCGCTGTGGCTGCTGATTCGCCTGTCTGTCGGCGCTCGGTTGCGATCGCTGGGAAAACTGACGAAGTCCTGGAAGGGGCGGTTCGTTTTACTGTGCATCGTGGGCGTCATCGGACTGTGGCTGGTCGGCACGCTGATTGGAACCGGGGCAGGGCGGTTTTCTCCGGACACCATTCGTAGCCTGGGCGCTTTGTCGTTGGCGGTAATGTTGTTTGCCACCGTGGTGTTTGGTGGAAACGAGGGCGGAGTCGCGTTCAGCCCGGCGGAGGTGGAGTTTCTGTTCCCCGCGCCGATTCCGCGGCGGCATTTACTGATCTATCGCATCGTTCTTGTGGTGCTCATCGCGCTGCCGACATCGATTTTTATCGGCTGCACTTTCCAAAGAAACACGCCAACGCTGACCGGTGCGTGGCTGGGAACATGGTTGTCGTTTTCGTTCTTGTCACTGGCTCAAATGGCATGGCAACTCATCTCCGGAATTGCCGCACAGGCAACGGTTGCTCGAAGCAAGAAGGTGATTGGCGGCATTGTCGTCGTGGTTCTGCTGGCTTCTTTGGCTACGGGTGCTTTGGGAATGCAGCTGTCCTTTGACAATGTGGTGAAGTTCGGTGAATCGCGATTGGGGAAAGGCCTGCTGAGTCCGTTCCTGCCGTTCGGTTCGGTTCTCGCGGCGGCAGACCTGAATGAGGTTGCTTCAAATGCAGCCGTGTGTTTGGGAATCATCCTGGCCGTGATATTTCTGATTCTGAAGCTGGACGTCAATCATACTGAAGCGTCACTTGGCGCGAGTGAGCGGATGGCGAAGCGAGTGGAAGACGCCAGACGCGGGCGTGTGATACACAACAAGGGGAACGGTTTTCTTCAACGGTTCTCTGTACCGGCTTTGCCGCGACTGCAGGGGGCAGGCCCGATTGCGTGGCACCAACTAACCGCGTTGTTGCGATCAGCCGGAACACTGGCCATCTTCATCGGAATTCTGGGCAGCGCCATGTCGGCACCGCTGTTGATGAGCAAGTCGCTGGTACTGCGTCAGGCGCTTGTCGCAGTCATCACGATGTCCGTTTTCCTGCTGCCGCAGTTCATTCAATACGACTTTCGCGCTGAGATAGACCGAATGCCTGTATTGAAGGCGCTGCCCCTGAACCCGATCGCGATTGTCTGCGGCGAACTGCTGGCGCCCGTGCTGGTGACTCTTCTCGTCCAAATGGGGATGATCGGCCTGGCTGTTCTGTTGGGTGGAATCGATACCAGGATGCTGCTGTTGATTGGAGCATTCGTGATACCGGTCGACTTCCTGATTTACATGGCTGAGAACTTTGTGTTCCTGTTGTTTCCGTTTCGACTTGGCCCGAACAACGGTCAGGACCTACAGACGATGCTCCGAGTCATGCTGACGATGCTGCTGAAGTTCGGTCTTATTTGTGCACTGCTGGGCGCCGCTGCCGGACTTGGTGGGCTTGTCTATTACTTTACTAAGACGGAGATCGCTGCTTACGTCATCGCCTGGGTGACAGTCGTCGCATCATGTGTCGGATTGCTTGCCGCGCTTGGATGGGCGTTCAAGAGGTTCGACCCGGCAATGGACACTCCGGGGTAGATAGAAGTCGCCGACCATGCAGGCCGCGCGGGTTTGGCTTTCTTCGATTTCGCCGCCGGTACACAGCTAATCGACCTCCCAAAAGCTTACCGGTTCTCCAATAATACCGGCGTACAGAACGTGAATCAGAGTGAGTCTGACACGCCGACTCTTCCTGAAGAAAAGCGAACCACTCGGCCGGTCAAGCTCACAAACGGAGACAACACGATGCCCATCTTTGAAGACAACTCACTCGCGATCGGTCGGACTCCGCTGGTTCGGATTAACAAGGTTACCGAGGGTCTAAAGGCGACCGTGCTTGCCAAAATCGAAGGTCGAAACCCAGCCTATAGCGTGAAGTGTCGCATCGGTGCGTCAATGATTTGGGACGCTGAAGAACGCGGTGTATTGAAGCCCGGCATGAACGTGGTCGAACCGACTAGTGGCAACACCGGCATTGCATTGGCCTACGTTTGTGCGGCCCGGGGTTATTCACTGACGCTCACAATGCCAGACAGCATGTCTATCGAACGCCGCATGATGCTGAAATCGTTCGGTGCGAATCTGGAACTGACTCCTGGAGCCGAAGGCATGAAAGGAGCCATCAACAAGGCGACAGAACTTTCGCAACAGGATGGTTGGTTCATGCCGCAGCAATTTGAGAACCCGGCCAACCCGGCAATTCATGTGAAGACCACAGGGCCTGAAATCTACGAAGACACCGAGGGCAAGATTGACATCTTCATCGCTGGTGTCGGAACCGGCGGAACCATTACCGGCGTGTCTCGATACTTCAAAGAAGTCAAAGGCATGGCCATCCAGTCCATCGCTGTCGAACCGACCGGCAGTCCGGTTCTCTCAGGCGGCTCACCAGGCAAGCATCGAATTCAGGGCATCGGCGCCGGATTCAAACCTGGAATCCTGGACATGGATCTCATTGATGAAGTCGTCCGGGTCACGGACGAAGAAGCCATGGAGATGGCTCCAAGGCTGGCTCGCATGGAAGGCATCACCTGCGGCATCAGTTGCGGTGCCGCAATGTCGGCGGCGCTGAAAGTGGCAGCCCGACCTGAAAGCGAAGGCAAGACGATTGTGGTCGTGCTGCCCGATTCGGGCGAACGCTACCTGTCGACTCCGATGTTTGATTACGCCAAAGCGTAATAAGACAAACCAGAAACATGACAGAGCCCGAGCAATCCTGCTCGGGCTCTTTTCATATGGCTTTCGACTTCTATTCGGTAACGTTCACATCGACCCGGATGGTTTCTGCTCCGGAAGTAGTCCGAGCGATAACGTCGACCGTCAGTGGGCTGCCGTCTGTCGTCACCGCATTAGTGTTGAAGATCAACAGGTCACCGGCGGTATCGGTGTCGTCTGTGAATCGATTGATCTTAAACGGCTGTTCTTCCGCCTCAGCCAAAGCAGATTGAAGTGCTGCAAATGACAGATCGGCGCTTCTGGTGATTTCGCCATCAAGGACAAATGTTGGCGTCGCAACCAAGCCAAGCGCCTCTGCGGTGTCCGCGTCGCGATTGATTCGATCGAGAATCGCAGGATCTGCGAAGTCTGACCTGAACTGATTCAGATCGAAGCCGTCGAGTTCCTGGCCATACTGTTCGAACAGCTCAATCGCAGCAGCGCTGTCGGCGGCGTTCGTCCACTCATCCTGATTGTCGAACAGCTGATCCATTATTTCGATAAACAGCCCCTGACGTGACGCGGCTTCTGCAGCCTGAGCTGCTTCGATGTTGAAGCTAGCTGCAAAGTTCGATAGTGGCAGGTATCGGTAGACGGTCAGGTAGTCATCTGGATTCTGTCGCAGGAATTCTGCAAGGTCGCTTTCATGAAAGCCCTGGCATGCCGAGCAGGCGAAGTCCAGATACTCAATAAGCACAACAGAAGCGTCGGAGGCGCCTGAAACATGATCGTCTGGTCGCAACTGCAGGCGTTCGTCAGTGGTCGTACCGGCGATGTCGAACACGACCGCTTCATCAAGTTCGGTAAGCGGTTCAACGGCGCCCACAAAATCGTTTTCAACCGCGCTTGCTGAGACTGAGAACGTATTCGGATTGCCGACCTGAATCGTCACGGTCGATGGAACAGAGTCGCGGAAGCCATCGTTGGCGGAATACGTAAACGAGTCTGAACCAATAAAGCCTGCGTCCGGTTCGTAAGTGAACGAGCCATCCGGGTCGAGGTTCAGGCTTCCATTGGCAGGACCTTGGACAACAACAGCGGTGAGATCGTCACCGGCAGGGTCAGAATCATTTGTCAGTAGTCCATCGGCTGCAGTGACTGTGAGAGTCTCACCGGCGTCGACCGTGTAGCTGTCGTTGACTGATGTGGGCGTGCCGTTCAGATCGAAATCAGATTCGACTTCTGTTTCACCATTGCGAATCGCATCGGCGAACTCAGTGTTTCCTGCTTCTTCTTCCAGAGTTGCTCGCATGTCACGTCGGAAGCTCTCGCGGCCGGACGATGCCAACAACCAAATCGGCGAAATAAGCTCAGGGTCCAGGGTCCCTTCCCCAAAGTTGAGCCCAGTCACATCGGCGTCGTCTGTTACTTCAATGTTGGAGTAGCTGTCATTGCCAACAGTGACATCAGCGTCAGTGCGTTCCAAACCGTCGCCGATGGAAACTGGCTGTGCCTCGACAACTTCGTAGGTGCCAGGCTCCAAATCTGCGAACACGTAACTGCCATCCACCTCGGTCAGATACCGTCGGGTAACTGAATCGCCGCCGTCTCTCGTGGTTCCTGTCAGCGTGACAAGCACCCCGGGGACTCCCGTTTCGGTCTCATCATGATTTCCGTCTTCGTTGGTATCGTAGAAGACAACCCCGGAGATTTCGGAGGTCAGCAGGCGGCGGGTTTCCAGTTGCTCAGGACCAGACACGTTAAACACTCGGCGGCGACGTCTTGGAACTCGACGTGATGGTTTTGACATGACTACTCCGGCAAATCGTGGTTGTTCAGCTGAATTTTTAACGGTACCCAGCAAGAGTAAAGACGGATTTTGGCCCGTATCCCAACTCATATGTAGTCTTTGCATCGGCGTGCTGTTCGAACCAGGCACATGACTTGGTAGCCCGCCGCCGGACATCAAGTTGCCAACAGCCACAAACCTCCACCTACACCACTCAATGCTTCGCGCGCGAAGCCGGGCGTAAAAAAAGATCCGTGTGGAAACCCACCCGGATCTTGATTCAACTGTGTTTTGAGGCCAGCCTACTATTTAGGCGTGTGCTCGCAGCTGCCATCCGTTTCGGCCATTGAGGTCTTTTGCTCAGTAATGACTGGGCAACCAGGAGCCATTTCGGCGTTCAGAGCGGTATAGTCGGTCCACTCTTCTGGCAGGTTGTCTTCGTGGAAGATGGCCTCAACAGGACACTCTGGAACGCAAGCTTCGCAGTCGATGCATTCTTCAGGGTGGATGTAGAGGATCGATGGGCCTTCGTAGAAGCACTCGACCGGGCAAACGACGACACAATCTGTGTATTTGCAGTTGAAGCACGGTTCAGCGACGACGTGTGTCATCAGGTATCCCTTTCAGTCAATCTCAGCGGACGGACCGCTCAAATAGAGTCTCGTATCGGTACAGTCGGAATTCGATGCCCAAAAGCTTATGGAAAAGCTCAAAAAAATGGTTCTCAACAACTCCGGCGGCTCGCCAATTTGCAAATGACGCAAATCGCTTCGTTGCATCGGCTTACGCCTTCATTCCACCACGATAGTAGCCCTCTCTACCCAGACCGTCAAGTTTTCGACAAGCCGAACAGAGGGTAGGCAGCCCAAGAGCCGCAAATCATTTGACTATTGCACGTTACGGCGTTCTCGACACTTGAGTTGTTGCTTTGGATTAAGCTTCAAATACAATGAAGGTTCAAAAAGACCGATGTGGGAAGCATGGGGAACGTTGATTGCTGGTATGAAGGACAGACGTTTCGAGTTTCGATCGGGGTAAACACGTGGCGCTTACGGATCATGACCGCAAGTTATTGAAACGATGCCTGGATAAAGAACCAGGTGCGTGGAAGGACTTTGTAGACCGGTTCATGGGGCTTTTTGTCCACGTCACTCAGCACACGGCCCACTGTCGCAGCGTTCGACTCTCGACAGACGATATTGACGATCTTTGCGCTGACATCTTTGTGGCGCTCATCGCCAACGATTTTGCTCCGCTTCGTCGGTTCAAAGGAAACAGCTCGCTGGCAACCTACCTCACGGTGATCGCTCGCCGAGTCGTGGTTCGACAGATAATCGATCGCCGGATGGCCGAAGCACTTGGCCACGTCAATGCCCACGGAAAGTCTCTACAGCGGGCAGACGCCAAAGCACCCAAGCCCGAAATCGATAGCCACGAAGAAGTGCAGCGTCTTTTGAAAGAACTGCACCCCAGAGATGCAACCGCAGTCCGCATGAGTTACTTGGAGAATAAGTCGTACGCAGAGATTGCCGCTAAGCTCAAAATCTCAGAGAACTCGGTCGGCCCCATCCTGACGCGCGCCAAAGAGAAGATGAACGAAAAGCGCGAAGTCGGTTCGTAGCACGTACCGCCGCCTGCCAGGTTGATACGAATTGGTTGCCCTTGGGTTGGATGATTCCGGTTCGGGGTGAAAACGCATCAAAGCCATTGATTCCACCGCTTGATTCCCCCTTCTTGCAGTGTCAGAATGGCTCACCGCTGATAGTTCCGCACACCGCACTAAGCTGTGTGGACTACGCAATGTCGCTGACGCAAACCTGCGACGGTCACTCACGGCGGGCCTCGTACGACACAAACTCGGAAGAAGCTAATGAAGTTCCTCGACGGCGTTACTGTTGGAATCGACCTGGGCACAACCTACTCCGCAATCGCGCGGATTGACGATGAGGGCAACGCCGTTGTTCTGAACAACGCCGATGGGCGACCAATCACGCCGTCGGTTGTTCTGTTGGACGAACAGCGAGTGGTCGTTGGCCCTTCCTTCCAACGTATCTCTGTCGCGTCACCGACCAGCATCATCGAAGCGATCAAACGTGAGATGGGTAACAAGGACTACTTCGTTGTTTACCAAAACAAGAAGCTGACTCCGGAGTTTGTTTCCGCGCTCATCATGAAGAAGATGAAGCAGGATGCAGAGAAGGATGTCGGGCCGATTGCCAACGCCGTCATCACTGTGCCTTACTACTTCAACGATGTCCGTCGTAAAGCAACACAGGACGCTGGTCGAATTGCGGGCCTCAACGTCATCGACATCATCAACGAACCAACTGCGGCGACTCTGGCTTACGCATGGAACAAAGGCGAACTGGGTCGAACCGATCTCAAGTCTGAAGAACGAACCATCCTCGTGTACGACCTTGGTGGCGGAACGTTCGACGTAACAATCGTCCGGTACACACCAACCAACTTCCGCGTCCTGGCAACCGACGGTGACGTCATGCTGGGTGGACTGGACTGGAGTAAGCGACTGGTTGATCACCTGTGCGAACAGTTCAAGCGCAAGTTTGGCGAAGATCCAAGTGGCGATGCCGAAGCGATGCTGCAGTTCCACCAGGAATCGGAAGACGCAAAACGCGATCTGAGTACCAAGACTCAGGTTCCTGTCAGCGTGTACTACAAAGGCAACACTCTGACCGTTCAACTGACTCGCGCCGACTTCGAACGCATGACGGCAGACATGCTGCAGCGAACAAAGGACACGACCGAATTGGTTATGCAGCAGGCTGGCGTTGGCAAGGACATGCTGGACGAAGTGCTGCTGGTCGGTGGTTCGACTTACATGCCTGTTGTTGAACAGATGCTTGTCGAAGTCACCGGACGAACCCCGTCTCGCGACCTCATGCCCGAACGTGCTGTGGCTGAAGGTGCTGCGATTCATGCGGCGATTCTCGAAGCGAAGCACAGCGACGCCAGCGGACGCATGACAAACGCTTTGCTGACTCGACTCCGCAACGTCAGCACAGTCGACGTCAACTCACACTCACTTGGTGTGAAGATTTCGAACCCACAAGACCGTACTCGCAAAATGAATCACATCATGATTCCGCGAAACACGTCGGTTCCGCATTCTGTCAGCCAGCGGTTCGTGACGAACTCGCAAAACCAGCAGCGTGTCCATGTTGAGGTTCTCGAAGGCGAAGCTCCGGATCCTGCGGCATGCACACTGATTGGCGACTTTAGGGTCTACAACCTGCCGCCGAACCTGCCAAAGGGTTCTCCCGTCGAACTGACCTATGCCTATGACGCCAGCGGGCGAATTAGCGCGACGGCTCGCGAGTTGACCGGTAACAACGAAGCGTCTACTCAGATTGTTCGAGACTCGGGTATGCAGGAGCCGGACGTCGAAGCCGCTCTCAAGACACTCGCGGATGAGTACACGGTTGAATAGACTCGTCGAGTAACCGGGCGATGTAGCGAACCAACCTGGGGCGTTCAACGTCCACAAATTCGAGGAGTGTCGGAACTTGGAAATCGATGTCTATAAGGAGTGGCTCGGTATTCCCGAGTCGGAACGTCCTCCGACACTGTACGCGCTGCTAAGGCTCGTGCAGTTCGAGGACAACGAAGACAAGATCCGCAAGCACTATAAAAAGCTCAACGAACACGTTCGTAAGTACGCCAGTGGTCAGTACTCGGTGCGTTCTCAGGAACTTCTTAACGAACTTGCCAAGGGCATGTTGTGCCTGACCGACCCCGAACGAAAGCGCGAGTACGACGAGTCGCTGGGTCGTGAGTTCGAAGAGGAAGACGACACTGGCCGCAAGACTGTCGGTCAGTACCTTGCCAGCAAGAAAATAATCGAACGCGCACAGATCGCACAGATCGAAGACTTTGCTGACGCCCGAGGACTCACGCAGCGCGATGCTGTTGTGCAGATGAAGCTGGCTGAACCGCAAGTCGCGACGCAGGCCTACGCGCAACAGCTAGGATTTCCGTTTGTCGATCTCAACGACATGCTGCCGGACGACAATGTGCTTGATCAGGTGCCGCGTTCCTTAGTGAAACGCCATTCGGCTCTGCCACTGTTTCAAGACGAGAACGTGCTGTTGGTTGCGTGTGCCGACGAACCAGGCACAGAGTTGGAAGATGAAATTCGACTCCGCTTCGGCGTGCCCATGCGGCCTGTGCTCGCAGTGCCGTTGACCATCAACCAGGCGATCTCGAAGTACTACGCGCCCGGCATGCGGGATGAAGCCTCAGCTCCGGCAAAGGGGACATCGAAAAAGACCGGAAAGAACCCCAAAGGCGGCAAGAAAAAGCCCGGAAAGAAGAAGCCGGCTGCAAAAGGCGAACAAGACCCTCAAACCAAGCAGCTCGCAATCATCGGCGCCTGTTGGGCGTGCATCGGTGCCGCGATGGCGGATCACTATCTTATTGGTGGCCATTGGCTAAAGCTGCTTGTGATACCGGTTACCGGCTTCCTGCTTTGGAAGTTCGTTCTGAAGAAGTAACACCTGACTGCTTCTTCCACCAATAGTCATGAATTGGATGTACCGATGCGCGTAGATCGTCGAGGACTTCTTGCGTCAGCCGCGGGGCTGATGGCCGCGCCTGCCTTGGGCAGTATGTCCGAACAGCGGGACACGAAAGAATCGCCATTCTCTTTCTGTCTCAACACCAGCACCATACGCGGCCAGAAGCTTTCGCTTGTTGAAGAGATCGACATCGCCGCGAAAGCGGGCTACGACGGCATCGAACCATGGATACGGAAGATCGACGAGTACAAAGCCTCTGGCGGTTCTCTGACTGACCTAAGCAAGCGAATCAAAGACCATGGTTTGAAAGTCGAAAGTGCGATTGGGTTCGCTCAGTGGATTGTCGATGACGACAAGCAACGCGCCAAAGGTCTTGAACAGGCCAGGCGTGACATGGACACGCTTAAGCAGATCGGCGGAATTCGAATTGCTGCTCCGCCAGCCGGAGCAACAAAGGAAGCTGGCCTGAACCTGTTTGCCGCAGCTGAACGCTATGCGAAGCTGCTTGAACTGGGCGACAAGATGGATGTGGTTCCACAGGTCGAAGTTTGGGGGTTCTCAAAGAACCTGTCTCGACTGGGTGAAACGGTGTTTGTCGCGGTGGAGAGCGGACACCCAAAGGCATGTGTTCTGCCTGACGTTTACCACATCTTCAAAGGCGGATCTGACTTCGAAGGTTTGAACCTGCTAAGCGGCTCAACGATCCAGGTCTTCCATATGAACGACTACCCGGCCGAGCCACCTCGCGAAAAAATGAACGACGCCGACCGAGTCTACCCAGGAGACGGCGTCGCCCCAGTCACAAAGATCCTCAATGGCCTCAAGAGCAAAGGAAGCCCCGTGGCCCTTTCACTTGAACTGTTCAACAAAGGCTACTGGGAGCAGGATCCACTGGAAGTCGCGAAGACGGGTCTTGCGAAGATGAAGGCCTCCGTCGCAAAGCTCGCGTAGCGAACGCGCAGCCATCACCCTTCCCCCTTTCAAAACTAGAACGTCATGCCTTCGTACATGATGTCGCAGTCGGGAAGCAATTCGACCAGATCTTTGACAGTCTGCCGATTGGCCATCGTTCCGTTGATGTCGAGCATCGTGACCTGCTTCAACTTCTTCATCACAATCAGACCGCGCCCGGAAACGGTTCTGTTGTTCGGGAGACTTAGCTTCTGCAGCTTCTTCAGACCGCCCAGCGACTTCAGGCCGTTGTCCGTGATGCTGTTCTTGCCAAGGTAAAGTTCCAGCAAATTGTTACAGCTTCGAAGACTCTTCAGCGCGTGGTCGCCGAAGCCACACTCGCCTGCTCTAAGAATCTCAAGGTTCGGCATCTTCTTCATGAACCGCCAGCCTTCCATTCCGAAGGCAGTCCGACCAACTTCCAGAACGCGTAGCTTCTGACACGGAACAAGCTTGAACGCCGCTCCATTGGTTTGCAGCTTTCGCAAACGCAGGACTTCAAGGTTGGTCAGGCCTTTTAGGTTCACAAGTCCCTGATCCGAAACGCTGGTGTCACTAAGTGTCAGCTCGCGCAATTCGGTTAGTCCGGTCAGGAATGGCATGGCTGCGTCGTTGAACTTAGATGTGTGGAGACTCAGCACTTCAAGATTGAGCTTGGTGAGGAACCTGTAGGCGTCTGGCGAATGGCCGGTGCCCGACATGTCCAGGCTGCGTAGGTTTGGAAACATTGCCAGCGCATCCAGTCCAGCAGGTGTAACTCGAGCCCCGGAAAGTTTCAGCTCGGTAATGAGCTCTTTTGTTTCATCATTGGTCGCAATGGCCATGACCTGCTTATCGTTGATGTCCTGCGGGCTAAGTTTCAGGAACCTGTTAACGAGTTGCTGAGGGTCTGGCTTGGTCTCGACGACTGGAGGAGCCGCCGGCGTATCAACTGGAGCCTCTTTCACGGCCGTAGCACTGTCCCCGGAATTCACCGCCTCTTTGGCTCTCTTGGCAACATCGTTTGCCGCGTCCTTTGCGGCATCACAGCCGACTAGCGGAATCGTGAGAAGGGCGAGCATCGCCGCAATCAGATTGGGGTAAGTACGCATTTTCTTGTTCCGGACAAAGTGATGTTAAGCCTCGCACTCCCATCATACGAACGCGCGCAGCCGCATCAAAACGTATCGCCGGAATCTCCACCGAAAGCCGGCGCGGACTTGCTACGCCTGGTACCGATGTCCAATGCGAGCCAATCCGGCGCCCAGTCGATTCAGTGTCGAACGCACTATTCCCGAGTAGTGCGGGTGCAGGAACCCGAACCCAAACACAATCAGCAGGCTGGACACCGTCAGCCCGCCGTAGCGCAGCCACGTGTTGGATGCAAACTGGCTGACCAACCCGAAGTACCACGGCAGATCGACTTCGGTCTTCACGGACATCACGGCCGAGTTAATCTGCAGGTCGTCGGCAATCGAAATTGCTGACTGAGCAGGATCGATTGCGCCGAACCTCGATCGAGCCAACTCGGCGGCAAACTGAGGATCTTCTTCGAGCGCCGTGGCGACTCGGTCGAGCTGCTGAACCTGTTTTTCCAGACTCACCAGGTTCCACTGACCAATCGTATGATCGCGCTGCAGGACGAGGTAGCGCTGAAACTTCGGAGCAAGCGCAATGGCAGCGTAGATTGCTATCGCGAGAAACAGAGTCAACCAGAACACGACCGAAACGACCCACGTTGGGTCGTCGGTCGATTCGGTTGTATGTGCGTCAGTCGCCATCAGGAAAACCTGATTACTTCAGACCGACGCTGGTTCGCTTGACCGAAGTCAGCAGCAGTCTGGTTAGGAAATTGTTCCACCAAATGCGGCAGTTGAACCAAGGAATTCCTCGATCCGCAGCAGTTGGTTGTACTTGCAAATTCGGTCAGTACGGCTGGCTGAACCGGTTTTAATCTGACCGGTTCCCAAGGCAACCGCGAGGTCCGCAATTGTCGTGTCTTCAGTTTCACCAGAACGGTGACTCATGACGGCCGTGTAGTTGTTGCTGTACGCCAGCTGCACAGTCTCAATGGTCTCGGTCAGTGTTCCGATTTGGTTCACCTTCACCAGGATGCTGTTCCCGATACCTTCGTCGATACCCTTTTGCAGGCGCTTGACGTTGGTTACGAACAGGTCGTCACCGACCAGCTGACACTTTGAACCGATCCGGTCGGTCAACAGCTTCCATGTGTCCCAGTCATCTTCCGAACACCCATCTTCGATTGAACAGATTGGGTACTGGTCGGCCCAGCTTTCCAGCAAGCCACACATGTCGTCGGCGTTATACTCTTTGCCTTCCATCGAGTACGTCTTTGACTTGGCGTCGTAGAACTCAGTCGAAGCACAGTCCAACGCAATCTTGACCTGATCGCCTGCGGTGTAACCAGCCTTCTCGATAGCCTCCATGATGACCTTGAGCGCCTCACCGCTGTTTGGCAGGTCTGGAGCGAATCCGCCTTCATCGCCAACGGCAGTGCTCATGCCCATACCAGCCAGCACCTTCTTGAGGTGATGGAAGATTTCGGTTCCGCAACGCAGCGCTTCGCCGAAACTGTCAAAGCCCAGCGGCATGACCATGAATTCCTGGATGGCAATGCCGTTGTTCGCGTGCTCGCCGCCGTTAATGATATTCATCATTGGAGCAGGCAGTCGGTTCGCTCCGACACCACCAAGGTAACGGAACAGCGGCAGGTCGCTCATCTGAGCACCCGCGTGCGCGGCGGCTAGTGAGCATGCCAGGATTGAGTTGGCACCAAGATTGGATTTGTTCTCGGTTCCGTCCAGGTCAATCATCGTTTGGTCGATGACGGCCTGATCTGTGACTTCCAAATCCGTCAGTGCATCAGCAATTGGACCGTTCACATTTTCGACGGCCTGACGAACCCCTTTGCCGAGATAGCGACCCTTGTCTTCAGCGTCGCGAAGTTCGCATGCTTCGTGAGCGCCCGTGCTGGCTCCACTGGGAACAATCGCGCGACCAAAGGCCCCTTCGTCAGTTCGAATCTCGACCTCAACGGTTGGGTTTCCGCGGCTATCAAGAACCTCGCGGCCGTGAACGGAAGAAATGCTCATCTCAGGTAACCTCTACAGCTTCATTTCAGATTGAATGTGAATCAGAGGTTTTACCAAGTGAAAGACACAGATGCATCCGCCTGAGACTTTGATCGTCGGGATTCACGATTCGCGTTGAAAACCGGTCCGCGATTGCTGGCGAGGCCGCTCAGACAGTGTCAGCTGAGCGTGAAATAACGGGTTCTTAACCTAACCCGACCATAAACCTTACCGAATGAACCGGTCACGCAGTGTCGCCTGGAGCTGCCTGACCTCAGCAGGCCAAAGCCTGACGCACTGCTCGCGAGTCGTTTCCACGCTGATTACACTGTTGGGTGTTAGTCTGAACCAAAGCGATCCTGCCTGACCAGAAAGCTCAAACGTGAAACGAGGTCGCGAGAAACTATTCGCAGTGCTGCCGACCATGCTGACGCTCGGCAACGCCGCATGTGGCTTCGGAGCAATCACGTTTGCAGCGAAGGTCGGACCAGACACCGCTGGCGGACAGGAGCTGGTCGTCGCCGCGCTGCTGATTTTCCTCGCGATGCTGTTCGACGCGCTCGACGGCGGAGCCGCGCGATTGACCAACCAAACTTCTGAATTCGGTGCGCAGCTTGATAGTCTTTGCGATGCAATCAGTTTCGGCGTCGCACCCGCGTTCCTCATGCTGCAGTTCATTCACCCCGGCCACCACTTGAACCTGCTGGAAGAACTCATCCAGGGCGCCAACGTGTCGTTGCTTGAATACCCGCGCAAGTTGCTGTGGGTCATCGCATGCCTGTACGTCATCTGCGCGCTGTTGCGGTTGGCGCGGTTCAACGTTGAAACGGATGAAGACGATACACACGAGGGCTTCAGCGGGTTGCCTTCACCGGCCGCGGCCGGGACAGTTGCATCGTTTCCAATCGCGGTCAGAGGTCTTGTCGACTTCGCCGGGAACCCTGAATCGCTGGTCTACAACGCCTCGCGGCACAGCATTACTTTCATCGCGATGCTGCTTCCCTTAATCACTTTGGGGGTAGCGATGCTAATGGTATCGCGACTGCCCTATCCGCATGTGTTCAACCAGTTCTTCAAAGGCAACCGCAGTCGAGCGCAACTCCTGCAGATTGTGTTTGCGATTCCGGTCATCCTGCTGCTGAAGGAAATCACCATTCCGCTCATCTGCTGCATCTTCGCCTTCTCAGCGCCTGTCAGGACAGGCTGGCAGCAGTACTTCTCAGTCGGCGTCAGGAAGCCGGCTGGCAGCGACAGTGACTGACGAAACTACTGCGGAACACTGATTCCGTTCACGAAGAACGAACCTGTCGTTCGACCCGATGGAACGAAGACCGACGTCGACGCACCACTCACGAGATTGTTTGTCGTTCCAAGCAAAGTGACATCGCCTGTGATCGCTTCAAAGATGAAGCCTCGATCGGACAGACCGCCAAGGTTCGCGAAGTCCAGTGCATTCCCTCCAATTTCGATTCGTGTTGGGCCAGCGACATTCTCAAACAAGATTCCCGTGGCTCCGTCGAACTCGTCGACGATGAGGTTGGCGGAGATCCCAACCGTCGCCGAACCAGCAATGTTGAAGCCCATACCAACTCCGCGGTCCCCGGTGAACGAAATCGAGTTCTGTTCGTGTAGGATCTGTGACGGGCCGAGAGTCGTCGTGTTAACCGCGGTAACTGACGAACCACTGGACGCGAAGATGTTGTTGAACACGGTGAACCGGCCCAAAGACGTATCTGAGTTCGACGCAATGTTCAACAGGCTCGTGTTGCTTCCGGACGAATCAATCTCGTTCTGACTCACAACGAGATCAAGTATTCCCTGGCTTGAAACATCCAGTAGATTCACACCGGAGGCAGTGCTTGTGAATATGCTGCTTTGAACGCTAACCGAAACGTCCGCGTCGCCTGTTCCAGACGCCAGAAGTGCAGCGTTGTTGCCGGAATCGACAGTAAGTTCCTGAAGAAGCCAATCGTGGCCCTGATCCGCCGTAGCTCGTAACTCAAACGTCGAATTGTTGTTCAAGAAAGTGCTGCTGACGAGTTCGACCTGCTGTATGTTCAACAGATTGACTGCCGTTTGCGAATCGGTGACCGTTCCGTCGAAGAACGAAACTCTTTCTGCACCGTTTGCTGCGATGGCAGTTTCGTTGCCATCCAGATCCAGAAAACGGACACCCACAACACCAGCATTTTCAAGCAGGATGCCTGTCGTGGTGTCGTTAATGAACCCGCCACTGCCGTCTCCGTCAATGGTTCCGGCGACAACAAAGTTACCCGTCGAGTTAATGATTCGGATTCCGTAATCGCCACCGGTCACAGAAACACTCGTGAGCCCAATGTCGATGTCGGAGTCTTCGATATCAAATGCCGCAGCATTCTCCGTTGCCACGATTCCATCGACCACTCGCACAGTGCCCGAGTCTCTGGCTGTGAACGCTGCTCCGTCGGTGGCCGCGACATCCAGCGAAACAAAACTGACGGTGCCAGGGTTGTCGTGAATGTCGATGGCTGAATTGCCAGTTGCATCAGTAACGATGACATCATCAAGGAACACGATGTCAGCACTCGAGTTCGAAATTTCAATCGCCGAATCCGTTGAGCCCTGGCTATTAGCAATAGACGTCACATCGTTGACGACAAACTGGCCTTCATTGTTGTCAACAACAATACCACGGTTAAGCCGACCGTCGATCTCAACGGTGTTGAAGTCGATCGAACCAAGGTTGTCCTGCACGCGAATACCGTCGGTCACTCCGTCAATCAATGTGTGCCCGGAGACAACAAGGCTGGCCGTGTTGGTGTTGTTGAACACCGAAATCCCGACACCATTGGCATCCCGAATCGTCAGCGCTTCGAACTCGACCTGGGCATCCGAATTGTGGACGCGAACCGCGTCGCCTGTTGCACCGTCGATGACCGTCTCACCAACAAACCGAATCGTACCCGTTCCACCATCAATATTAATTCCGTTGCCAGTCGAATTGACCAGCGACACAGCGTTCAATGCCACTGTTCCATCAACATTGTTGAAAGTCAGTCCGTTGCCGGTGTCGTTGTTGAACGTCGCTTCGGCAAGGTTAATGTCCGCATCTGCGCCGATATCGCTTAGCACCAGCGCCTCGCCAGAATCGTTAGTGAACTCGCCAGAGACTTCTACTCCGCCAGTCACATTATCAATCCGCAGCGCGGCTGCACCTGATGAGGCAACCGTCGTATTCAAAATGCCCACGCTGCCACTAATGTCGCTTGCAAGAACACCATTACTCGCCGCGCTCAGCACACTGATGTCGCTCACGATCGCATTGTCGACTCCATTAAACACAATTCCGTTGCCGCCGGAATTTTCAATCGTGAACCCACGGAGTTCAGAATTCGATGCCAGCGTGACTGTGTCACCAGCGGTTCCCCGCAGTATCGGAGCGACGCTGCCGGCCGCGCCGGCCGGAACAAACAGTGAACCAACGCCCTGAGCTTCCAGTTCATGCTGGAAGTCTGCTGACGTACCGAGAAGTCGGTCGCCGTTTGCAAGCGTCAAAGCCGCGTCGGCACCGGTAAACACGCTATCCCCATGAACAATGTGGTAGTCGGTTTCTTCAGCCAGACCAAGCTGCAAACTGCTAAACGGATCCTCTGCGGTTCCGTCAAACCCGCCGGTCGCAGCACTGTTAATGTGTGTGAACGTCAACGCGTTGCCCGTGTCCGGATTCACAGCAGCCACACCGGTTCGTGTCACGTCGGTGTTAACCACGACTGCGTTGTACTGACGGGTCGGGTAACGAGTCAGCTGGTCCTGCGGCTGTGTTCGCCAGCGGCCTCCACGGTTTCCGCGGGTCACACCAAGCGAAATTCCAAACAGAACATTGGTTCCGAACGTGTCATCGTCGGTCACTTTAATTTGGCCATCCACCATGCCAAAGAAGTTAGCTTCAACACGGCCCATCACTCCCGTGATGTCTTCGACGGATGTGCCTGTGTAGTGGTAAGCTCCGGCGAACGCGCGAATCTGGTTCTCAGCGGCGAAGTCACCAGGCAACAAGTAGCCAATCTGAATGTCGCCACCACCCAGCACATCGCCCAGTGTTCCGGTTTGATCGAACAGCAGTTCATTGCCAACAAACCGTTCATTGCTGGCTCTCAGCGAACCAGTTGTTTCGTCACCAACCGGAATGTAGATGTTTGCCAGACCATCAAACCTGCTGCCGTACGTTTCGAACGACAGGGTAATTTGCTGCGTGTCATCGCCGCTTAACGTGTCGTAGTCATACCAGACGATCCCGCCAAAGATGCGGTCAATCTCCGGGAACAGCTGACGATAACCGACACCTGCATTCAGTCCATATTCCCCATCGCCCGTGAAGAACCGCAGGTCGGTCATCAAACTGCCGTTCGGCGTTCGCAGATACGGCATCAACTCAAAGTGAGCCAACGAATCGGTTCGCCCAACAGTGTCGCCGCCCAGGTATCCGACTCGAGCACGCACGCCATAGTCTTCGCGGCCCAGCTGCATGCCTTGCGCATTGACGTCTGTGTTTGCGACCGAAATATGAATGACCGCGATGATCGCCGCGAAGCCCGCTCGGCCCAACGAAGATCTCCGCGAAAATCGCGAAGGACAAATTGTCATGAGAGAACCTGCGCAGAACACGTGTGTCCAGGACGGACATGAGGAGAATTTGTGTTCGAAGGAAGGATTTTGAGGTGTGGCTACGGTTGATATTCGGGAGCGGCAAAAACCGTCAACACGGGAAGCCGCTTCCTCAGCCTATGCCTCTGAAATAGATCTCTCTTCGCCGATTTACCACGTCTTGAGCGGCAAAATCCACCACAACAGCAGCGCAACAGGCCCGGCGAACAGTACGCTGTCCAGTAGGTCCAGCAGTCCACCGAAGCCCGGCATGAGCTCAGCGGCGTCCTTTTTCTCGCAGTCTCGCTTGATGAGCGACTCGCACAGGTCTCCGATCAGGCCCACCAGACCAAGGATAGAACCGTACACCGCACCCAGCATCACGGGCACCGGCTTCCACTTCGCAACATCAATCCCATCAGGGCCGAAAGCAGGCGGCACGAAGTACAGCCAAGCCGCTCCGGCAGCCGCCGAACCCACAATGGCCCCAACGAAACCGGCCCACGTCTTCCCCGGACTCAGAACCGGCGCCATCTTTGTTTTGCCAAACAAACGACCAAACGTGTACGCCATCGTATCGCCAGCCTTTGCCGACACGATTACAGACCCCAAAACCAAATAGCCTGCCTGCGCACCGGCAACCCACCGCAGCTGGGCCGTGACGGCCAGCAACACGCCCACGTAGCTCACAACGATCAGTTCAGCGCCAAGTGTTTCCATGTTGGTTCCTGGCCCCATATATCGAGCCGCACCCGTCATGAACAGAATCAGCACGGATGTAAAAAACACCGTGTTGATAGCCTGCAGCGAACCGCCAATGTTGTCGGCCAACCCAAACGGAAACGTCCACGCCGCCACAATCGCCAGCACGCACAGCGGCGCGGTAACTTTGAACAACGGCCGCATCGCGCGAACAGTTAGCAGTTCGCAAAGTTCCCACGCGCTACGAATCGCAAGACCCACGCACAACACAAACAGAACCGGCGCTAGTTGTCCGATGCGGTGGTCCAGATAGAACAGCCCAAACAGAGCCGGAATCAGAACCGCCGATATTCCCAATCGCCACGCAAGCATCAGTCAGACTCCAGACTACCAAACCGACGCTCTCTCGAACCGAAACTGCGCACGGCGTCATGCAAATCGCCTTCGCGAAAATCCGGCCAGAACTTCTCCGTCACCCAAAGTTCTGAATAGCTAATCTGCCACAGCAGAAAGTTGCTAATCCGCATCTCGCCAGCCGTGCGAATGACCAGATCCGGATCCACAGCTCCGGCTGTGTAAAGGTGGTCGTTGATCGTGGCCTCGTCGATGTCATCCGGAACCAACGTTCCATCTACTGACTTCTTCGCGATGGTTTGCACCGCAGTCACAATCTCGTCGCGGCTTCCATAGTCCAGAGCCAGGCACAGACACATGCCCGTATTGTTCGCGCTTTGCTCGCGAGTGATATCGATCTCTTTAAGAACCTGCTTCCCCAATCGATCGCGCCGACCAATCGTCTTGAACTGCAGCCCCTGTTCCATGATGAGCTCGCGTTCTTCAATCACATACTTGTGAAGCAAACGCATAAGCAGGTTCTGTTCGAGCTCCGGCCGTTTCCAGTTCTCTGTGCTGAAGCAGTACAAGGTCAGCTGCTTCAAACCCAGTCGCGAAGCTTCTTCCACAACCGCCCGAACCGAAGCCACACCGCGCCGGTGCCCTTCAATCCGTGGCAGGCCCTGGTTCTTCGCCCACCGACCATTGCCGTCCATGATGATGGCAATGTGCTGCGGAATTCGCCGCCGGTCGAGGCCCAGTGATTGGAGTTCTTCGTCTGTATGTGGAGTGGAACGCGACAAGGTATCGTCCGGCTGTTTGAGGTGTGGCCCGACATCTTATCAGGGGCAACTTCCAGTTGCATCGGTGTGCGGCAGCGACATTGGATGGTGCGGTTTGGACTGGCCCCCGTCATCATCGCACGGACGCTTTGCCTGGGAGACCCTCAAACGGTTCGATCCACTTACGAACGCGGTCAGTGTCCGATCCGTATCGGTCAGACTGATGAGATTATCCCGCTTGCCGAAAGCGATGCTTCACATTCCAACGCTCTCGGTTTCCGGTCGTTCAATCGCTGCAGCGAGTTCAGCAATCGACACCAAAGCAGATTCGATGCTCTCCGTGTCTTCCTTCGCGATAGCTTTGCTAAGCCGGATTGCAGGAATCGTAAACTGATCGAAACCAGCAGTGCCGGCTGTACCCTTCAACCAGTGGGCGGCCTGGCGTAGTTCGGCAAAATCATGCGAGGCCTGAAGTAATTTCATCTCTGCAACCCGATCATCCAGGATGTGCAGAAAGTCTTCGATGATCTCGCGGTAGTCAGGGTCGTCATAGGCCAAACAGGAACGGATCGGTTCGAACTCTTCAGCGGGTTTGTCAGAGTCTGAAGCTTCAATATGAAGGTACTCACCGAGTTTCTTCACAAGACGATCTTCGTCAATTGGCTTGGTCAGGTAGTCCGTACAACCAGCTGCGCGGCACTTCGCTTCGTCGCCCTTCATGGCGTGAGCAGTCAGTGCAACAATTGGTGTGCGAAGTCCATTGGCTCTCAGGGCGGCAACAGCTGTGTAGCCGTCCATAACTGGCATCTGCATGTCCATCAGGATCAAGTCGTAAGCGTTGTTAGTCGCCAGGTTCACCCCGATCTGTCCATTTTCAGCTTCGGAAACGTTGACTCCGTAACGGTCGAGCATGATGCCGATCATGCGACGATTTGTCCCGCCATCTTCGACCAGGAGAATGTTCGCGCCTTTTAGTTCAGGGCGTGATCCAATCGCATAGTTCGGATCCAAAGACACAACATCAGCAATCGGCGGCTGAGACAAAAAGCGGACGTCTTCCAGTTGACCCGCCGAAATTCGAACACTGAAAACACTTCCGCTGCCGGGTTCGCTGGTAACCTCAAGCTCACCACCAAGCGCGCGAGCGATGCGACGGCTAATTGTAAGACCCAACCCTGTCCCGCCGTACTCACGAGTGACTGACGCGTCAACCTGAGAGAACGGCCGAAAAATCTCTTCCATCTTGTGAGCAGGAATGCCAATCCCGCTATCGATCACGTCGATCTTCAGGACATGTTCAGACTCAATTTCCGGCTCAATCACTTCGACGCTGACTTGCACACCGCCCTTGTGCGTAAACTTAATTGCGTTCCCGATCAGGTTAATCAGCAACTGCCGCAACCGTGAAGCATCTGTGCTAATCGTACTGGGTACCGGACCGTTCCATGCGTACTCAAGCGATAAGCCTTTTTCTTTTGCTGGAACCCGCATCACTGAAATGGCTTCGGCAATTATCTGATGCGGTGATTCTTCAACAACTTCAACCTCCATCTTTCCAGCTTCGACCTTAGACAAATCAAGGATATCGTTGATCAATGCGACGAGATGTTTCCCGCTGCTGTGGATGGTGTCCAGGAACTCGGCCCGTTCGGCCTCGCCAATCGCGGCATCTCGCCGCAGCAAATCCGTGAACCCAAGAATCGCGTTCATCGGAGTACGAATTTCATGGCTCATGTTTGCCAGAAACATGCTTTTCGCCTGATTGGCCTGATTGGCTTCTTCCATTGCCACTTCGAGTTCGTTGGTCCTCTGTTCGACACGATCTTCAAGCGTTTCGTTTGCTTCCCGCAATTCAGTCTTAGAACACTCAATTCGCTCCAGCATTTTGTTGAAGCAGTCGTACAACGTGCCCAATTCGTCGCCCTGGGACAGATCAACTCGAACAGAGTAATCTTCTGAGTCCGTAATGCTGCGCGCTGTCTGAGCCAGATCAGAAACAGGAATAGAGATCACACGTTGCAGTACCGAAGCCACGACCAGGGATGCAGTCAGCGACAACATCGTCATCAGTGCCGCGATGAACACGTAGTCGCTGATCTGGTCGTGAACGTCTTCAAGGTTCGACAACACAAACAGCGAACCAACTTCTTCGCCCGCATCGATGACAGGTTCTGTGTGGTGCAGATAGTCGTCTTTGAATTGTGATCCTGCCTGCAACATCTCAGCGCTCGGAGGAACTGCGGCACTGGAGCCACTGACGTATTGCGCGATGATGTCTCCTTCTGCCGAGTACAGCGCAGCCAGTTCAACGGTTGGCTGCGACGCGAATGCCGCCAGCAGATCTTCTCCAGCCTCCGTCTGTTCGAACAGAATCACAGCCGAACTGTTGAACGCCAACATCTGTGCCTGTGTTTCGATACGCAGCGATTTCTCAGTGCGAAGCGTGTTAAGGTCGTTGGCTACAAACCCGATGGAACACATCGTGACGCCCGCCGCGCACGAAACAGCGGCGAGAATGAGCAGCTTCGAACTAATCGAAGAATCGCGGAACCGTCGCGCTATGCGACCAGATACTGATTTCATTTTGAACCAGACAGATTACTTCTTGGACAATGTGACAGGTTCGATCTTCTTCAGAATGCCCTTGGCCGCCTTAAGCAATTTGGCGTCCAGTTTCAGGCCCTTCCGTTTCGCATCTGCGAGATTCAGATCGAAGCCGATGCCTCCGTTCATCATGACAAACCCGGCGGTTCCATCGCTCCGGGCAAAATTTGGAGATTCACCTATCACCAACACTGGCTGATTGGCGAATCGCATCGCTATCTCTCTCCGTTGTTCGATCGAAACCGCACGCGGTATGACGAGTATGTGACATGGCTGGTAGTCATCCAGCGTCTTGAACTGCCGAATCCGGAGCGGCACTTTACGCTTGGTGTGCCGGTCGCGAATCTGTTTTTTCTGAGCCAGTGCGTTCAACGGCCGCATGATGGGGCTGTCACCCAGCACACCAATTCGAAACTCGCCACGAGGCAGTTTCTGCGACTGCGGCCAGGTGACGTATCGAGCGAAGTTAAAAAGATAAACGCCTTTGACGTTGTACTCTTTCTTCACATTGACGCTTTGCTGCGCCGATGGAGCCTGCGGTATGACTTCCTGTCCAAAACAGGGCAACAGCGTGAACGAAACAACCACACTCACCCACAGCGCGCGCCCTCGGGGTCGACGACATCGTTGTAAACGATGGTCCTGACAACCGTGTCGTGATGTCGTAGGGTCGACAGTCATCGGCATACTGATAGGAGAGGAGTAAAGAAGCGGTTGGTCGAACCACCAAACAGTGCGAACATCGAAGCGGGACGTATGATGCTAGAACCGGATAGACAAACCCGCATAGACGCCTCGAGGAACCTGCGTTGCCTGAGCGCCTGCAAATGTGTCGTCGCCGAATTCAAAGTGACCGGCGTCGAACAGGTTCTGCCCGACAGCGAACACCTCAAGCTGTTCGGTGGGATGCCAGCCAAGCCGGGCATCGAACGCCGAGTAGGCTTTCACGTTTTGACCGGGAAGGTGATCGACATACCGCCAAATCAAATCTAGTTCGGCTTTCGCCCCAAGGTTGTGCGATGACTGGAGATAGAACTGATTCTGCGGTGAATCACCCGCACTACCCAATACCGCGCCGTCAAAATCCACCTTCAGGAACGTGTAGGCTGCTCGCAGACTCCAGTCATCGTTCATTTCCAGGTTCGTCGCCAGTTCAGCCCCCCATGCAGTCGCGCTTCCTGTGTTTGTGAACAAAATCGGCGCAATCAGCCCTTCCGGCCCAATCCCCAGCCCAGCGGGAGCGCTAAGCCCTACGAGATCACGATACCGGTTTGAGAACATTGCGATGTCATACGAGAACCAGTCAACTGGCTGTTCCCGAAAGCCAAACTCAAGAGCGAACACGTCCTCGGCTTCAATCCCACGATTTCCGTTCACAACAGGAAAGACCGGGCCAAACGGCGATGCACCGCCAGGCAATACAACTCGTGAATCACGAGTCAGCCGCGTTGCGGTTCGAACCGCGCGACTGGCCGAAGCCCAAACAGAGAAGTCTTCTGAAGGTGTCCACAACAACCGCGCCGAGGGCTGAATTTCAGTGCCAGTAAAATCGTTGTGGGAAATCTTGGTTCCGATCGTGAAATACAAGAGATCATCAAGCAACGTCATCCGATCCTGCAGGAACCCACTGACAATGTCGTAGTGATCGCGTTGCGGAGTCAGCGAAAGGAAGAACGGTTGGTCATCGACCCTGTCCCAGTACGCTCGGTAACCGGCCCCGAACAGCACATCGTGATCCTGCAGTGGTTCCCACCGATGCTGATAGTCGAGATCGACCGTGTGACGTTCGTAATAGAAGCCTGGCCCGACAAAGCTGCGTTGCGTGAGATCGTAGTAGGCCTGAAACTGCGAGTTCTCCGTCTCCGATTCTTTGTGAACGTGTCTAAAGAGAACGTTGCCGCCGGAAATGCGTTCGTCAAACTGATTGATGGTCGCCAGGAACGGAGCCGCCGCGGCCGAAACAGCGCGCGTGCCTGACGCGCCAGAGTAGTAGTCTCCCTGAAGCGTGTAGCTGTCATCTGCAGCCGTCCAGTCCAGCCGTGCACCAAAGCGAACAGCACGTGAATCGTCATGGTCAGTAGGTGACCGAAGTGCGTCTCGATCGGCCCACTGCCCATGCACGCGCATATGTGTGTTTGGCTCAGTTTGCCAGCCGTGCCGGAACGAACTGAAACTGCGTTGCAAGCTGCCACCGCCGGCTTCGAAGAAGGTTCCGACGGTGTCTTTCGCGTTCTTCGTCACGATGTTAATCACGCCGTTGACTGCGTTCGCACCCCATACAGTTCCGCCTGGACCTCGCACCACCTCAATGCGTTCCACATCTTCCAACAGGGTGCCTTGAGCATCCCACAACACCCCACCGAATAATGGGTTGTAGACGCTTCGTCCGTCGATCTGCACAAGCAGCTGGTTCGAAAACCGACTGTTGAAACCTCGCATGGAAACAGCCCACTTGTTCCCATCTATCCGAGCCACCTGAACGCCGGGAGCCATCCGCAGCACTTCCGGAATCGATCGAGCGCCAGAGCGACGAATCATCTCGTTCGAAATCACAAACACGGCCGCAGGAGTCTTCCCAACGGTGCTCTCTTTACGTTCAACCGTAGAAACAGCTGTGTTGAGAGACGGAGCCATTGGAGATGCTTCGGCCGCCGCAGCAGGCGCCGAAGCCGTCGGCTGTGCGACCCGAACCTGAGACAATCGCCCCAGATCGTCGTCAGCTAAATCCAGCAAGGAATCCAAATCGTCACCGTCATCTTCATCCTCGTCGCCTGAGGCGTCTACCCCCGCAGGTGTCTCAACCACGTCATCTGGAACATCAATGGGGTCTGGAGGCAGGGGCGGTTCTTGCCCCGCGCATGGCGCGACAAGGCACGCAATTGTGGCCAGCAGGTTACGAAGCAAAGCCATCCGCATCGTGTGAGTCCATTCAGGTGGAGAATCCGGTTCTGTCCTTTGGTTCGGAACGAGCCGGATAGCCAGAACAACCCGAGTTGGCTTTCGCGCGCTGAGTGTTGCGATATGCGTACGGCTGTGCGGGTCGCTCAAGTTGATGCGGTCGCAAGGCCAGCGAGTCCCGTAGCACAACCGGGACAGGCTACCCCACTACCCAAAGCTGGGCTGCCACCGGGTTCACCGTGCTCCGGGCAAGACATAGCAAAGCCGCGGGCAACTATTGCGAAGTACGGTTAAAGGCCTCATACGGACAACACCAGCCATGCCCGACTCATTCGACACCGATTTGCTGCAAAAAGATCTTCTAGCGGAAGTCGCCATCACATATGGCGACACGCTTGATGCCAGACCGTCCCTGTCTGATGAAAGCCACGACGATCCTGGTCACGTGATGATCGTGGACGACGAACCAATCAACATTAAATTGGTGCGCAAGGTGCTTCGCGAAGTTGGGTTCAACGACTTCTCTGACGCGACCGACCCACGCAACGTCCTTGCCATGATGCGGCAGCGTCAGCCAGATGTCGTCCTGCTGGATATCATGATGCCACACATTGATGGCCTGGAAATCCTGGAGGCCATACGGTCAACCGAGGCGCTGAAGCACATTCCCGTCATCGTTCTAACCGCATCATCCGATCGCGCAATCAAGCTTGAAGCTCTTGAACTTGGTGCAACCGACTTCCTCGGGAAACCGGTTGATCGCGCCGAGCTAATTCCACGCGTTCGCAACGCACTGACTGTGAAAGCTCACCGAGACCACCTCAGCAACTACGCAGCTAAGCTGGAAGAAGCCGTCGAGCTAAGGACTAAGGAAGTCGTGAATTCACGACTTGAGGTAGTCCATTGCCTTGCACGAGCGGCTGAGTTTCATGACGACGTTACCGGCCGGCACGTTGTTCGGGTTGGCCGATACGCGGGCATTGTCGGCAAAGCGCTTGGTCTCTCAGAACAGCAAACGCACATCCTCGAACTGGCAGCACAACTTCACGATGTTGGGAAAATTGGTGTCCCCGACAGCATCCTGCGGAAGCAGGGCAAACTGACACCAGACGAATACCGCACTGTGCAACAGCATTGCCGACTTGGCAAACACATGTTCGAACAGATGGACGAACGGCAAGCGGCGTTCATGAGACAGCATCCAAAGATGGGTAGAGAACTCCTGGGCGGTGCTCATTCACCACTCATTCAAATGGCGTCACGCATTGCGCTCACGCATCATGAACACTGGGATGGCTCAGGCTACCCACTGGGCTTGAAGGGCACCGGCATCCCACTGGAGGGTCGAATTACGGCGATCGCAGATGTATTCGACGCGCTTAGCTGTCGCCGACCCTACAAGCCCGCATATCCGCTTCACGAGTGCTTCGACCTGGTCGAAGAAATGAGCGGAGCACAGTTCGATCCGGAAGTCGTTGAGGCGTTTCTCAGCAGTCGGGCGGAGGTGACGGAGGTTTACATCCAACACGCTGACAAGGAAGATCAAGCGTGAAGTATCGGGCCGCAACAGTCAATGACTGCGCCGATCGGCCAGCCGGGCGGTGCGTCATTCCAGGGCGAACACCGCTACGGTTGGTGGTCAGTTTAGTCGATGCCACGAACGTTCCGTTCATCCTGGTAGAAGACGACAACGGACACTTGATGGGCATCGTGGAAACGGCAGTCATTCTCGATCGCCTCGCGTCATCAAACGCGCGCGAGCGTGAGCGCTGGTGCGAAACACCCGTCGAAGCTGCATTACAGTGGAAAATTTCCCCGCAATCAGACTCGACAGGGCACTCGTCTCAGCGGACCGAATTGCCCAGCGACTGTACTGCGGTTTCTTCAGAGAACGGTGTCGTTGCTTTGGTTTCTTCTGAAGACATCTTCCTAAGTTGGCAGTCTGTCCGAGAGTCATTGCTCGAAGCAACAGTGGATTCAGTGACTCAACTGCCCAATAGACTTGTGTTCGAGCGCCGTCTAAGCGAAGAGCTTGATCGAGCATCACGAGACCACCATTCGATTGCAGTCATCCTTTTTGATGTGGACCACTTCAAAGAGGTAAACGACATGTTCGGCCACGGCGTTGGCGATGCAACGCTGGAAGCCATCGCAGTCTTGCTCAAACGGGAATTGCGATCCTACGACACCCTCACGCGCTACGGAGGTGATGAGTTCGCCGCAATCTGCTCAGGCTGTCAACCGGGTGAAATCGACATCCCACTCCAACGCATCCAGCGTGCTCTCAAATCTGGCTTCGCGTCAAAGGCAATTGCGCTGCCGCCGATTTCTCTGTCAATCGGCGCCGCCGTCATACACGATGTTCGCGAAGGGCAAAACATCGAAGAAGTCGTGGAACTCGCCGACACGTGCCTGTATCGGGCAAAGGAAAATGGACGCGATAGCGCGTGGAAGATGGAACTCCCAGGCCCGGCAGCTGAACCAGTTGCAGTTTATTCGTCGAACGCGAGCCAGCCGACCAGGATGAGCCACAACGTACAGTAGTCGCACAGCCAGAAACGTCTTTACCAGTCCTTCGCCGTCTGCAGCGATTCGAACAGCCGATCGATGTCATCTGCTGAGTTGTAAAGATGAGCCGACACGCGGAGACACCGGTGACCGTTCCAACTGAAGACGGGGACTTCAATCCGATGTTCGTCACGTAGCGCCCGCTGCAGCGTATCGATCTTCCCGTGTAGTGCTGGTTCCCAACCTGGAGGAGTGGGAATCGAAATCGTAATCATGGGCCCATACCAGTCCGGCGAATCGGGCAGCAACGCTGTACCGCCCAGTTCGTCAACCGCGCGGTCGAGAGCCAGCTTTGCCAGTGAGTGGCCATGTTCGCGGAATTTCTCCAGCCCAATCCGTTCCATGAAGTTGATGGCAGTGGGAACAGAAAGAACCGGCGCGGGGTCGCGGGTTCCGATCCAGTTGAAGTCGTCCTTCCAGTGCTTTTCGTGCCCTGCAATGCTGCCGCCCCAACTTGTATGGACCGGCTTCAGCCGCGGCTGATGTCGCGTGTGCACATACAGGAACCCACTACCAAACGAACCGCACAACCACTTGTGGCAACTGGCCATATAGAAATCGCAACCGATCTCGCGCAGGTTAATCGGCAACATCGCAATCGCATGCGGCCCGTCAATACAAACCGGAACATCACGCTGCCGAGCCGCCGCGCAGATTTCGGCGACTGGAAGTATCGCGGCCGTTTGCGATGTTACATGACTGACAACAATGACTTTCGTCTTGTCCGTCACGCGATTCATGATCGCGTTGACAATGCCATCGATCGTTTTCAGCGGTGACGGTAACTCGGCCGTCACCACGTGAGCACCAACGGCCATCGTCTTGCGTTTCCAGATGCGCTGGACGGCTCCGTACTCATGATCGGTCAGAAGAACCTCATCGCCCGCCTGCAAATCAATCGCCGTAGCCGCGATGTTCATGCCAACAGTCGCGTTCTCAACCATCAACAGATTGCCAGCCTTCGCGCCAACGAACTCACCCAACCGCGTCGATGCTGCGTCGAGTTCTTTTTCCATGCGCTGACAGAAGAATTCCATCGGCTGTGATTCCAGCTCATCCGTCCAGCGCCGCCGCGTCTCCTGAACCTCGATCGGCGACGGACCAAACGAACCGTGGTTCAGGTACGTCACATTCGGATCAATCGACCACAGCTTCTTGTATTCCGATTCCGCCACGTTGCACCCCTCAAACCGTCGCTGGTTCTGACTCAGCACCGTCCGCATCTTCAACGATGCCGGATTCGATCACCTTCATTGTTTTCCATTTGCCGCCGCGGAACCGCAACAGCATCGCGAAACCGATCAGCACAATGTACGCCGTGCACGCCGACCAACTGCCCAGCAAGCTGCCGCCGTAATGGTTCATGATCGCGGTCGGCAGCACCATGATGATCCAGCAACCGATAAACGACATCAGCATCGGGAACCGCGTGTCACCTGCTCCACGCACGGCTGACGAAAACACAACCGCCATCCCGTCGAAAAAGCAATAGGCCGAAACAAACCGCAACAACACAATCACGTTGCCGCGAATTTCAGTGAAATCGCCGGACTTGCTGTACCGCGAATACACATCCAGCACGAGGTCCGGAGCGACCAGATACACGATCGCGAAGAACCCCATCCAGCAGCTCGCCAGTCTGAACGCGTTCCAGGTCGTCGCCTCAGCGATCTCAGGCTTTCCCTCGCCGACTCGGTTCCCAACCAGCGTGGAAACTGCCATTCCGAACCCAAACAACGGAATGAACGCCAGCGTGTTCAGGTTGAACGCAAGGCTGGTCGCTGCCAGTTCGCGAGAACCAATGCCGCCAATCAACAACACAAAAACCGTGAACCCAAACACGTCAATAAAGAAGTGAATCCCATTAGGAACTCCAAACTGCAGCAGCCGTTTCAACAACGGCAAATCAAACTTCGGCCAGCCACGAAAATCGTGCGCCTCGTGATCGTTGAACCATTTCAGCAAAACAAAATACGCCACACACGCCATCGTCCGTGCCAGCACCGTTCCCCACGCCGCACCCTCGATACCCATTTCGGGAAACGGGCCCCACCCAAAAATCAGCACGTAGTCGACAACAAAGTTCACCGCGACACTGGCCAGGTTCACCCACATCACCACATGCGTCGCACGTCGACCCGTGTAGAAACACGAGAACGCGTTCGCGATCGTGTAAGTCACGGAGCCCCAACACAGCGTCGTGAAGTAAACCGTCTCCAGCTCCACAACTTTCGGCGTGTGGCCCGTCAAAGAAAACAACCACGGCGCCAGCGGGATCAAAGCCAGCAGCGCAATGCCGGTCACCAGCGCGATATAGAACCCCTGCCAGACGCTGGCCACAACGCGTTCCGGTTTCTCTGCGCCGTCGTACTGCGCAACAAACGTGTTCACATACAGCACGATGCCAATCGGGATACTGACAATCGTCCAATGCACCATTCCGGCTGGCATCGCGGCCGCCAGAGCATCAATGTCGTACCACGTCAGCAACAACCGATCGATGACATTCATGATTGCCAGCGAACCGGCGCTCAGCACCAACGGAACCGCAACCCCCAGAAACTCCCGCGCGCTTCCGGGCGCGCCACGCACAGCCGATTCGCCGGAATCATCGTTGGTAGACGGCGAATTCAAAGGAGTCTCGGTAAGCAATCAGGAAAGCGGCCGGAAGTGGAGAACCCTATCCGAACCCAATGTGCTTTACCAATCCCTGCGAGCACCCGCTCACTTCAAAGGTGTCCAGGCCGATGAAACGTGGCGCGCGTTCCTGACACCAGTCACTCGATTGCAAATTCAAGGTCCACGCTAACGCGAACCTCAATCGCTCCGGGTGCGAACGTTCCCTGAACACTGTCCGGCGTGTTTGGTTGGCTGGCCGTGTAAAGGCTGTTACTGGTGATCGAAGGAAAGCCAGCTGATTGTTTCTCGGTTGCATCGATCTTCAACACGGACCCCAGTCTTGCCCCCAACAGTTCTGTCATCTCCTTCGCCTTGTCGCGTGCGACGGCGACGGCTTTGAGACGCGTTTGGCGACGAACATCGTGGAACTTTGATGACGAGAGTTGATAGCGGGCCTGGATCTCTTTGATCTCAGTGAGCTTCTGCAGCGCGATGTCAAACTTGGAGATAGTGGTTTGTCGTAACGTAACTATCCGGTTGATGGAGTAGTGCCGGAACTCGCCCTGGTTGTTCTGCCGGTCTCGCTGATAGACTTTTCTAATCTGCAGGTAGCCAGTTTGGATATCCTTGTCTTTGATACCGAGTTCCTCCTTGAGCGCAAGCACTTTGGTGATTGCTGCGTCATTCTGTTCACGGGCGGTACTTAATTTGGGATCGATGGTGGTCACAGTGACGGTCCACGTCACTTCGTCGGGTATGACTTTCGCGACAGACGTTCCCGTCACTTTGACAGATCGCTGACTAACTTCTGACGCATTGGCGCAGAATGAGACGGAGATAAGCAGTAGTGCGAGTGCGGATCGTTGCATTGTGAATTCCATTGAGCGGTGATCTGAGAATCGGTGGTCGGCCATGCTGAAGCCCTGTTGGGCTTCCAGGGACGCAGAGATTCAGAATGGATACCGACCGGGATGGCTTCGAACCAGTCGGCTCAAAGACGTGGCATTTTAGCAAGCCTGTGGGGTAGGAACGTAACGTCCGTGTAACCGAGGGATTCTGTGGTGGCGATGCGACCATTCGGCGTCAACGAACCCGTGACGTGTTCTGCTACCGTTTCGAACTCATTGGCCCGATGTAACTTCTTGCGATCACCACGTTGTCCATGAACGTGTGCTGGTCATGGGGCGATGGGGCCTTTCCGCCGTGGTACAGGTTCATCCAAACCTGTTCGATCTTCAGCTTATCGGTCAGGCGAAAACGGACGTCCGTCTTTTCGAATGCCGCGTGACCATCGACCCAGCCCCGCAGAATTCCGTTCTTTTTGCCGGGCGAGTTGAGTTGGCAGTATTGTTCGATGCAGTACCACCGATTGGTTGCCAGGTATCCGCGATAGCCTTTGCTCCACACCCAATTGGTTCCGTACGTATCCTCCATGTCGGCGTGATAGCAGTAGAACCCAATCGGCGTTCGTCCGGCCAATGGGTTTCCCGCGGGAACGGTTTTTATGAACAGTCCGCGAGCCGACCAGCCGTTCCTGCCATCGCTTTTTCGTCCGCCCCAACCGGCGTTGCCATACGTCCCGCTGATCCCTGGAAGTTTGCCAACCTCGACGGTTTGGTTCCAGTTGTCCGCTAACCGCAGATAGTATCGAAAGTAAATCTTCTCGGGTTCAGTCCCGGTTTGCTGCTTAAACTTGTAAAGCGTGTTCAGTGCTGCATTCGAACCCTTCGCGATTTTCGAACGCAATGCTTTGCCGTCCAGTGGTAGAAATTTCTCAAACCGCGAATCAGTGTTTACGGTGTCGATCCTGTCTTTCGGTTTAGCCTGAGTCCATTCGTCCTGCCAGTTCGTCCGTTCGAAACCGGTGGCGAAAATTACATCCGGGTCGTCTCCAATTCCGCGATCGTTTTTGTACTTCGCAGCAATCCCTAAAATGGGCGGCGACTTCGGAACGTCATGCCCCTGTCGGCAGCGAAAAACACCAATGCTGGTGGAACCGTATTGCTTGGTCGTTTGCAGAACCAACGTGGCGTTGGATACTGCTCCGACTTTCGCAGCTTGTTTCAAATCGAACCGAACCAGCAGATGATCTGGCTCGGCAGAAACACGAAGCTCGTCCGCCTGCCCCTTGCCGCGGTAGGTCGACTTAGTCAGATACGTATCCGCGACCGCATCAAGACTGGCCGTGCCCTTTTCGCCAGTAAGCAGAAGTTTGGGCCGCACCGTCACGTCCGTACTCTCGCGACTGGCAAACATGATCGGCCCACGCCCATCGGTGACGCGCAGAAAGAAACCCTGATTCGGATGTTTTCCATTTCCCTTCGCGTCGGTCCATTCGCGTACCAAAGCTGTGACATCCCAGCGGACTGGTTTGGACGTGTCGGTGTCCACAACTTTGGCAACCGCAAAGGCGACATCTCCCTGCGGCACATCCTTCGCATCGCGCCAGTCACCCATGAAATGTTTCCACGGCAAGACCGCAGCCCTGTTGTAGTGTTCGCGATTGGCCCCATCGTTGTATTGCGCAGAGCCTTCCGCCCAATCCGTCTGCTGAGCCACGGCTGGACTGACCATCGTGAGGACAAAGAAAAGCACGGTAGGCGTTGTTGGGTTCATGGAGATGCGCTCAGGAGAACATGATGGAAACAGCCAGTAGTCTACTCCACATCGTTCTCGGTTGGTGCTCTTGGCATACGTTTCAGTTAGATGTTTCACCAGCCGGTTTTGAGGTTCAGGCACATCAAAGCGGCAGTCCCGGTCTTGTTTGAACCGGCTTCGGCTTGCATCCCCTCAATCGCATACGATCATGAGTGAACAGCGGCGCCGCTGGCGCGAAGACACTCGGAACATGAATCTGGCGATATCAAA
>CAZAIB010000056.1:0-40086 GCA_964485095.1 uncultured Planctomycetaceae bacterium
CCATTCTGTCGCTCTCAAACATGAGCTTGTTGAATCGGTTCGAACTGTAGCAGTTTTGTCAATGCAGTGTTCCTCGGAATTCGCGCGATGCGACCGTGTTTAAGTCGTCACAGAAGTTCTGATTTGGGCGAACCACCGTTGCCACAGCGGGGCAGGTTCAACTAGGCTTGCGCGTTTCGGCCGACGCCCGGCCGAGTTCAAGAATTGCTGCCAAAAGACAAGATTTTTATGACGCTCGCAGAGCTGCTGGAGAGCCGATTTCGCGCCGATACTCGTTTCAGAGGCGCAGCGTATATTTCAGACGATTGTGTCACGATTGCCCATGTAACGGCCGCTGAAATACAGATTACCGTCGACGACGAGAGTGAGTTCGACACGGTGCTGCGCCGGAAAGAAGGCGCGACGGACATTGAGTTCGAATGCACCTGTCGGCAGTTCGAACGCGGTGGTGTTTGTAAGCACCTGTGGGGTTCGATTCTCGCCGCCGACAATGCTGGGTACATCGATCCATCCAGTCGGCCTGGTAACTTCCTACCATTCCTGGCTCCCACCAGGGCGTCGCGGCTGAATCTGGACGACGATTTGTACGGCGAAGATTTGCCGCCAGGCGTGATGCCGGGGTCTCCGGAAGTCGCTTTGATTGACCGTCCGCTTTGGGAAACTCAGCTGGACGGGCTTAGCCAGAAGATGTCCGCTCGGACCGGCGGGGCAACTCAGGTCCAGCGCGAACGTCGTGTGTTTTACGAAGTGGACATCGAGGCCAGCCACGAAGCCGGACAATTGGTCCTGCAAACCTCTCAGCAACAACGCCGCGCCGCTGGTGATTGGGGGAAAGTTAAGCCTCTACGAATTTCGCCCGACCGGCTGGTTCAAATTGAAACGGCCGAAGATCGTCGGTTCCTGTCATTGCTTAGCGGTGGTGTTCCGGAACGGTCGGCATGGCAACAAAAACAGCAGCAATCCTCAGGCGCAGCGCACAGGTTCACGGTTCCTTACGAACTGGCCGCTCTGCTTGTTTCTGACCTGTGCGCCAGCGGCAAGTTGCGGTTCACCGAAGAAGAAACGCCACTGATCTGGGACGAAGGCGAACCGTGGGAGTTTAGCCTGGTCGTCACCGACACGCCTGACGACGCTGGTTACTACATGCGGCCGCGAGTTGTGCGTGGCGAGGACGAACTGCCCGAAGAGGATCTGCGGCTGATGGTTGCGGGCGGGTTTGTGTTTACGCCGACCACCGTGGCTCGACTGGACGACTTTGATGCGTTCGATTGGATGAAGCTGTTGGATTCCACCGATGGGTTCGAGGTTCCGAAAGATTCGGGAACCGAACTGGTGGACCAGCTGTTCAAGATGCCGGCTGTGCCACGGCTGGAATTGCCGAAGGACCTGCAACTGGAAGAAGTTGAGGCCACACCTCAACCGGTGATGACCATCTTCATGCCTAGCGGCCCAAGCTGGCGTCGTGACCAGGTGACCGGCGAAGTTGGATTCGACTACGCCGGTTCGCTGATCCGCCATCGCAGTCGCCAGCATACAGTGGTGCAGACTGAGAAGCGTCAGTGCGTGACTCGTGATCGCAGTCAGGAAGCCACTCGGCTGGTCGATGTCGAGACCGCCGGTTGGAAGCATCTGGTTGATCATGGACTTGGCCGCGACGTTGAGATCAAGACGGGCGAACTTGCCGGTTCAGTTCGTTCGCTAATCAATCTTGGTTGGCAGGTCAGAGCCGACGGTCAGGCGGTTCAGCAGGCAGGCAAGGTCAAGTTCAAGGTGAAGTCAGACATCGACTGGTTTGACGTCGATGCCGATGTTGACTTCGACGGCAGAAAAGTTGGCTTCCCAAAACTCCTGGCCGCGCTGAAACGTGGTGACACAACAGTGCGTTTGGATGATGGCTCTCTGGGCATCATGCCCGAAGAATGGCTGGCTCAATTTGGGTTACTATCTGGTTTGGGAACCAAGAACGAGGAAGGCCTGCGATTCTCTAACAACCAGGCTGCGTTGTTGGACGCGTTGCTGACCGCTCAGGACGACGTCGATTACGACACTCGCTTCCTTGAACTTCGAGACCAATTGCGCGCCTTCGATGGCGTTGCACTTCGTGACGAACCGCACGGGTTTGAAGGGGAACTGCGCGAATATCAGAAGATGGGGCTGGGCTGGCTGCACTTCCTCCGCGACTTCCGTTTCGGTGGCTGCCTGGCAGACGACATGGGTCTGGGTAAAACGGTTCAGGTTCTGGCGACGCTTTCTGAGTACCACATGTCGGACTCGAAATTGCCGCCCACGCTGATCGTCGTTCCGCGATCTTTGATGTTTAACTGGATGCAGGAATGTGAACGGTTTACCCCGCACCTCACGGTGCTTGAGTACACCGGTCCGGATCGTGAAGACCTGCGGCCCATGTTCCCGAAGACCAATATCATCCTGACGACTTACGGAACACTTAGACGGGATGCGGTGGAACTGCGTGAGATGCAGTTTAGCTACATCGTTCTGGACGAAGCTCAGACCATCAAGAACCCGGCTTCTCAGGTTGCCCGAGCGTCGCGGCTGCTGAATGCGAAGCATCGCATTGCGTTAAGTGGTACGCCGATCGAAAACAGTCTGGGTGACCTGTGGTCAATTTTCGAGTTCCTGAATCCCGGCATGCTGGGACGCAGTAAAGCGTTTCGAGATCATACGACCAACCCGGACGACACCAGCGGCCGCGCGATGCTGTCTCGTGGTTTGCGGCCGTTTATCCTGCGGCGATCAAAGCAGCAGGTGGCGGCTGAATTGCCAGAGAAGCTGGAAGAAACAATCTACTGCGAGATGGAATCCGAGCAACGCGAACTCTACGACGAACTTCGAGTTCACTACCGCGATTCCTTGCTTGGTGTGATTGCGAAAGACGGGATCAACAAGTCCCGAATGCATGTGTTGGAGGCCTTGCTGCGACTGCGGCAGGCAGCGTGTCACCCGGCACTACTGGATAAGCATGGCGAAGACGAAGCCAGTGCGAAGCTGGACTACCTTGCTCCTCGATTGGAAGAACTCATCGCTGAAGGCCACAAGGCCTTGGTGTTCTCGCAGTTCACGTCGATGCTTAGCCTCGTGCGGAACAGGCTGGACAAGATGGAGATGCCGTACGAGTACCTGGACGGACGCACGCGAAACCGCAGGGAGTGTGTTGAACGGTTCCAGTCAGACCCCGACTGTTCTGTGTTCCTTATCAGCCTGAAAGCGGGTGGGTTGGGTCTGAACCTGACCGCCGCCGACTATGTGTTCCTGCTGGACCCATGGTGGAACCCGGCTGTCGAAGCTCAGGCTGTTGACCGAGCCCACCGTGTGGGACAACAGCGGCCGGTGTTCGCCTACCGTTTAATCTGCCGCGACACAGTCGAAGAAAAGATCGCGCAGTTGCAGAAGAAGAAGCGGGATCTAGCCGACGCGATTCTGGAAGCAGATAACTCCGGAATCCTGAAGGACCTGTCGATGGAAGACCTGGAGATGCTGTTGTCGTAGGGGTCGTTTAAATTTGAAATCTGAAATCTGAAATCTGAGATTCGAAATCAGCGATTTGAGATCTGGAATCTGAATTTCGAATTTGAAATTTCAGATTCCTACAACAACACCACCGCCGCGTTCTCTACGGCAAGATCACGGCACCTGCTGTAATCGCAGCTGCCTCAACCAACGCCGCTTTCTTGTTAAGCGGGATTCGGTACTTCAGCTTCGGAGCACAATCGCCTGGGCGAATCCAGCCCAGCGAATAACGTTTGCGATGGATTGGGTCGATTGCCATTTGGTACGGCAATCCCAACAGCTGCGTTGTCATGCGACCCGCTGATGCGAATGGCTGGATGAGCGGATGGTACGCGTGACCGTACCGCTCCAGCGCCGGGTCTTCGAAGTACAGTGGGTAATGATGCAGGTTCGATGCCATCCAGTGGAACTCGATTGGAGTTCGCTCAGGTCGGACATATGTCTCGTTTCGCGTGGTGGAAAGTTTCGGAGGTAGTTCACTGTTGCGAATTCCCTGCAACCCATACTCAATGTTGGGCCGGATCTCACTTATATCGCGAGCTTCCAGGTCCAGTGTTGTCAGTGAATCTTCTTCCTCTTCCGAATCGCTGCCGTCCGAAGATCCGCCTTCATCGTCGTCGGATCCCAGGTCGTCATCATCGTCGTCGTCAGGATCCTCGTCATCGCCGCTCAGTCCAAAGTCTTCCATGTCTTTGTCAAAGTTTCCACCATCCTGGTCCTGCGTCCACGGCTTTGAGTAGCCGCCGCGTCGACCCATCGGCAAATCGGACAGGCGTCTGGTCGGTCTGTGATACTGGTGGTACTGAGGAGCGGCCGTGCTAATTGCAGGCGCTTGGTTCACAACGGGCTTTGCGGCGGGCTGGAAAACGCGTTGTTGGGTCACGCGTTGAATTGGCTTGGTCACTGCCGACTTCATCGCGGCAAAACGCGATCTCCATTGCGAAACAGGCTTTGCCTGCTGCGCTTCGGCGGCCGCACCGACTGTCAGAACGGCTGCCGACAACAGCAAAGCACGAACACACAAACGCTTAGACCGCGTCTGGCGAGTGTTCCACCGAGTAATTTGGTGCTTCCTGAGTGATCGCAATGTCATGCGGATGGTTCTCCCTAACCGACGCCGCTGTAATTTTGATGAACTCCGTTTCCGTACGAAGCTCTTCAATCGTCTGTGTCCCCACGTAGCCCATTCCTGACCGGAGTCCTCCGATCATTTGGTACAGCACCGGTTGCAGGGCCCCTTTGTAGGGAACCCGGCCTTCGACGCCTTCCGGAACAAGCTTCTGCCTGTCGTTCTTCTTATCGCCTTGTCGGTATCGGTCACTGCTGCCTTTCACCATGGCTCCCAGAGATCCCATGCCACGGTACCGCTTAAAGCTGCGGCCCTTGTACAGGATCATCTCACCCGGGCTTTCATCGACTCCAGCCAGCAAACCGCCAACCATCACCGTGTACGCTCCGGCCGCGAGTGCCTTTACGATGTCGCCGCTATACCTGATACCTCCATCAGCAATCAGTGGTATACCTGATCCGGCAAGGGCCTTCGCAGCTCCGGCAACCGCCGAAAGCTGTGGCATTCCCACACCGGAAATGATTCGTGTTGTGCAGATCGAACCGGGACCAATCCCAACCTTCACCGCGTCTGCTCCAGCGTCAGCCAGAGCCTTTGCACCTTCGCCAGTCGCCACGTTGCCGGCAATGACGTCGATGTCATACTGCTTCTTAATCTCTTTGACCGTGTCCATCACGTTCTTCGAGTGACCATGCGCGCTGTCGACGATTAGCACGTCCACTCCGGAATCAATCAGGCTGCCCGCGCGTTCGTAGTCGAACACACCAACGGCGGCTCCAACTCGCAGGCGACCTCGGTCATCTTTCGAAGCCCGCGGATACCGCAGGTTCTTGTCGATGTCCTTGATCGTGATTAATCCCTTTAATCGATATTCATCGTCCACAAGTAAAAGTTTCTCTACCTTATTCTCCAGCAGAATCCGCTGGGCATCGCTCAAATCCGTGTTTGGCGGGGCCGTAATCAGGTTTTCGCTGGTCATCACATCAGCGATTTTTTCGTCTTCCGAATCCCGGAACCGCAGGTCCCGGCTGGTCAGGATTCCGACCAGCTTGCCGTCCACCGTGATCGGAACACCGCCGATATTGCGTTCTTCCATCATGCGAGCAGCCTGGCCGACGGTCGAGTCGGGCGACAGCGTGACGGGATCCACAATGACGCCGTGTTCGCTGCGTTTGACAGCATCTACTTCCAAAGCCTGCCGTTCGACAGACATGTTCTTGTGGATGATGCCGATGCCGCCTTCCTGAGCCATCGCGATGGCCATGTCACTTTCGGTGACCGTGTCCATGGGACTGCTGATGATGGGAATGCTGAGCTTGATATTACGAGTCAACGACGAACTCACGTCGGCGGAGGCTGGCATCACTTCGCTATAGCGAGGAACCATCAGGACGTCGTCGAATGTGAGTCCTTCAAACTTAATGCGGTCTTCCATGGTCTTTCGTCTCCTCAATCCTGATAGCCGTTTACTGTTCGAACCGGAAACGGTTCGCGGCTAAGTTCGTCTGTGGGGAAGTCTGCCGACTTCCGCTTTATTGATCTTTCAGTCCGTCGATTGCATCAGATGCTTTGACTGCCTTTTGGATTCGCTTCGAAAGAGCGACAAGGCGATCGACACTTTGCGCTTCTGCTCTCGCGCTTTCCGGGAATTCCATTTCGGCCAGAATGTCGCTGATGACAGACTTGTCGATTTGTTTTCGGTACATGCCACGCAGCACGCCACGCATGAGTTTGCGGCGCTGGTGAAACAGCCGCCGAACAAAGTCCTGGTAGAAGTCTCGATCGCCAATCGCCTTCCGGCGTTCGTGTTGTGGTCGCAAAAGTACGATGGCTGAATTGACTTTTGGTCGCGGCCAGAAAACCTGCGGGCCGAGTGTCTTCAACACTTTCACGAAGCACTGAGCCTGCAACCAGGCAGACAATGCTCCATAGTGCGATGACTTAGGCCTGGCCGCCATGCGCTGGCCGAGTTCCAACTGGATCGTGATGACCATCCGCTTCCACGGCAGGTCGGTCGCAACAAGGTTCGAAACCACCGGCGTCGCGACGTTGTAAGGCAAGTTCGAAACCAGCTTCAGGCGGCTATTCGGAATCGAATCCAGCTTCTCCTGAACAACCTCCATCACGGCAGGCGATAAAGTGTTTTTGTTCTTCAGGATATCCGTCTTCAGTAGCGTGACATTGTCCGCATGCTGCACGGCTTCCTGAGCCAGCGGGAACACGTTCTCATCCAGTTCGACGGACACCACATGTCCGGCTCCCTGAACAAGGAACGCGGTCATACCTCCGGTTCCGGCTCCGACTTCCAGCACAACATCGCGTTCGTCAATCTCCGCGCTGCGGGCGATGAATTCGACCAGATTCACATCAATCAGAAAGTTCTGACCAAGTTCTCTGCGCGGGTTGTAGCCGTGACGCTCAAACAGCGCCATGAGGTGTGATCGAGTCTGGCGATCAGCATCTTTCATACGGTCAGAAAACGCGGCTGTACAATTCGCGCCCGAAAGAGTCCTGTGGTTGCTGGCTTCCCAACGACCGAAGTCGGATCAGGGGCTGCCAGAAGAAATTGATCCGACTGAATATATTCGGAATGGCTCAGACATTGAAGCTCTAGCGCCTGAGATTGAGTGCGGAATAGAACTTTCCGCGGCTTTTCCCCGAAAGCCGCGATCGATAGTCGATCTCTGTTCCTGATTTAGGCTCTAACGCTGGTAGATCGGAAGGAACCGGTATTCGACAGCGAGAGCCAGAACGGCCATCGTAGTGGCGTAAATTTCGCCAGCCTTCTTTTCGCTGCCCTGGCGTGCTCGCCAACTGCCGTCGGCCCGTTGTTCGGACAGGATCGTTTCATACATGATCGGGCGGATGCGTTTCCAGTAATCGCCCCCGATTTTGAACATGCCGACCGTGCAGTAGTAGGCACCGTAATAGAAGTACGCATCGCTGCGCTGCAGTGGGCGATTCAGAATCTGAGACGCCGCGCCGAGTGCTTCTTTGGAGTGATGATCGCCGCACACTTCCAAAGCAACGATTCCGGTTCCTGCGCGGGTTGCTGAGGAACTATGTCCGCTTTGATAGCCAAACCCGCGGTTCCCCTGCGTTCGCAGGCGGCGGACGTAGGCAATGGCATCGTCGATGTTTTCCGCCGGCACGTCGCAGCCCGCATCCTTCGCGGCTCGCAAAGCCAATAGCTGCCATGCACTGACGCTTAGGTCGCTGTCCGTGCTGGTCGTGTAGTAACGCCAGCCACCTTTGTGAGCCGGTTCTTTGCGATGATTTTGAGCAGCAAGGATGAGCTTGATCGCGCGTTCAAGGCCTTTCTCTACCTGGTCGGCCATTGAGTTGTCGACCATACCGTAGACTTCCGCCAGCATGAGCGAACTAATGCCGTGACTGTACATCGGCCCGTGGCTTCGGCCTTTGCCAACCAGCATTCCGTTGGGCTGCTGCTGACTCAGAACCCACCGGACGCCTCGACTAATCTGCAGTCCGTACGGCCCTTCGTCAGGCACGTGACCGGCGGCCATGAAAGCCATGATTGCCAGCGATGTGGTCGCCGTCGATTTTCCGAATCCACCCGCTTGCCACGAACCATCCTCGTTTTGTTCCTCAGAAATATACCGCAGCGCCCGGACGATGGATTCGTCGATGGATTTCTGTCGCTGTGCTTCGGCTCTGTCCTGGAACGCGAATGCAGCCGGAGTGCAAATTGTTGAGAGTACTATCGCAACGCTGATGATGCGGATCACTTGTCGGCTTTCGGTTTGGTGGCTGGCTTTGAGTCCGAGTCTGTTGCTTTGGCAATTTCGCGGAAGTAACCCCGAATCAACCTGGCGTAGTCGCCGTTCGGGTTCTTCCCTGCACCTTGCAGGATTTCGGTTTGCAGGTGTCCGGGTAGTTTGCCCCAGTCGCGACTTTCGCGGTTGCCGAGCAGTTCTTCCAGCCGTCCATCGCGGTCTGGCGGGTTGCCACCGGCTTCGGTGTTCTCACCGGTGCGACTCACGCCCTGGTCGCCGGTTTTACCTTCCCCAGGCTTTGGCAATGCATCCTTTGCGGCCTGCGACAACTGCTTTGCCGCATCCCGCAGTTGTTGGGATCCCATGCTTTTCCCCTGGCCCTTACCGTTCTGTTGTCCGTTGGGCTGAGGGTTTCCCTGCTGCGCATTCGGGTCGGGCGTTTGGCCGGGTTGCTTGCCCTTGCCCTGTTCCTTGCCCCCTTGTCCTTTACCCTTACCCTGACCCTCGCCTTCTCCTTCACCTTCGCCCTTCTTCTCACCAGGCTTTTGGCCTTCGCCAGGTTTTTGCCCTTCCTGATCGCCGGTTTCCTGACTGCCAGGTTTTTGGGCAAGTTCTTCGCCTGCTTCTTTGACGCTCTTCACCGCCTTCGCAAATTGCTCGCCAACTTCCTCTGGAACCGGACTCTCCTTCGTCTTGCCTTTGGACGCCTGTTGAGCCTTGTTGGCTGCGTCCTGCATTTTCTTTGCAGCTTCACGAGCTGATTGAGACGCCTGCTTTGAGTTACTTTGCTTCGACTGCTGTCCAGCCTGCTGCGCTTTCTGTTGCGCTTGTTGTGCGGATTGCTGAGCCTCTTGGGCTTTGTCGCCCTGAGCCGGCCTATCGACTGGATTGGACTTCAAGTCCTCAGACGCTTCAGCCAGTTCCTTCGCAAGTTGTTCCATCTTTTTCGCAACTTCCTGCTGTCCTTCCTGGCGAGCCTGTCGCGCGGCGGCCGGGTCTTTTGCGGCCGCTTTTATGTCCTGAGCGAGCTTTTCCTGGTCAGCAGCAAGTTCTTTTGCCGCCTCAGACAGTTTCTGCGAACGCGCGTCGCCCTGTTTGCCAAGTTGTTGACCGCTGGACTGTTGGTTCTTCGATGCCTGCTGAGCAGATTTAGCAGCCTGTTTATGCTGGCCAGCCTGAGCTTGTTCGGCCGCCTGCTTCGCCTGCTCAGCAGCTTGACGTGCTTGTCGAGCGGCAGGGTCTTTCTCGCCGCGATCAGCTTCTGCAATTCGGGCCAGCTTGTCTGCTTCCTCAGCCAGTTTCTGCTGTCGCTTTGCCAGCTGCTGCGATTTGCTTCCCTGCTGCTGTCCCTGTTCTTGTTGTTTGGCAGCTTGCTGGAGCTGTTTGGCCAGTTGTTCCTGTTCCTTTGAAAGTTGCTTCGCGGATTCAGACAACTCCTGCGAGCGCTGGTCACCCTGTTTACTAAGTTCCTTGCTGCTGGATTGTTGGTTGTTTGACGCTTGCTGCGCAGACTGAGCGGCCTGCTTTTGAGAACCAGACTGTGCTTGATTGGCCGCTTGCTGTGCCTGCTGCGCGGCTTGTTGAGCCTGCTTGGTGGCCGGATCGTTCTTGCCACGCTGGGCTTCGGTTTTCGCCGCAAGCTGTTCAGCTGCGTTGGCCAGTTCTTGTTGTCGCTTCGCCAGCTGCTGCGATTCCTGCTGCTGTCCCTGTCCTTGTTGTTCGGCAGCTTTCTGCAGCTGTTTGGCTAGTTGTTCCTGTTCCTTTGAAAGTTGCTTCGCGGATTCAGACAACTCCTGCGAGCGCTGGTCACCCTGTTTACTAAGTTCCTTGCTGCTGGATTGTTGGTTGTTTGACGCTTGCTGCGCAGACTGAGCGGCCTGCTTTTGAGAACCAGACTGTGCTTGATTGGCCGCCTGCTGTGCCTGCTGCGCGGCTTGTTGAGCTTGCTTGGTGGCTGGATCGTTCTTGCCACGTTGGGCTTCGGTTTTCGCGGCAAGCTTTTCGGCTGCGTTGGCCAGTTCTTGTTGTCGCTTTGCCAGCTTCTGCGATTCACTTCCCTGCTCTTGTTGTTCGGCAGCTTTCTGTAGCTGTTTGGCTAGTTGTTCCTGTTCCTTTGAAAGTTGCTTTGCGGATTCGGACAACTCCTGCGAACGTTGGTCACCTTGTTTACTGAGTTCCTGACTGCTGGACTGTTGGTTGTTTGACGCTTGCTGTGCAGACTGAGCCGCCTGTTTTTGAGCACCAGACTGTGCTTGATTGGCCGCTTGCTGTGCCTGCTGCGCGGCTTGTTGAGCTTGCTTTGTGGCCGGATCGTTCGTGCCACGTTGGGCTTCGGTTTTCGCGGCAAGCTTCTCGGCAGCGTTGGCCAGTTCTTGTTGCTTCTGCGCAAGTTCTGATGCTCGCCGCTTCTGGGCTGCGGTTTTCGGATCCGCTTCTCGATCTTGCTGTTCCCGTTCTTCGCGAATCTTCCGCAGCGCGTCGGCAACTTCCTGGGCTTTTTGGCTGACCTGCTTCGACTTGGATACGAGCTGTTCGCGTTCCTGTTCTGACAGAGCTGCCTGGGCGTCTTTTTCCTGCTGGCTATTTCCGTTCGCGGCGTCCTGTGCTGAGTCATCGCCGGCGATACTCTGTGATTTCTGTTGCAGTTGTTCGGCCGCTTCCCGCATGGCTTGTTCGGGTTGTTCAATGTCGCCCTGCTGGAGTTTTTGAACCGCCTCTTTGAGCGGCTTGGAATCCACCGTGTCCTCCAAACCCTTTTGTTTCATTTCGCGTTCAAGGCGTTCGGCTTCCCGCTGAACATCGCGGGCTTTCTGCATTGTGCTTTGCGATGCCGACCGGTTCTCGTTGGCTTCGTCCTGAAACGAATCGGCGAGCCGGTTTTCCTGATTCGCCAATTCACGGGCTTGTTCGGCAACTTTCTGCAGCCGTTGCATTTGAGCCTTACGAGCCGCATCAACCAGTTCTGGAGCGCGTTCAGAGAGATCGTCCAGGTTTTCGGCCAGTTCTTGTTGTTTCTCAAGCAGTTCGTTTTGTTTGTCAACAATGTCCTGCTGCTTCTGGTGTCTGGCTTGTTGGTCCTGTTCGGCCCTTGCCGCCTCGCGATCGTTTTCTAGTTGCTGGACATCGTCGGCGAGTTGTTCTGTTTGCTTCGCCAGTTGATCCAACTTCGCGATATCCTGTTCCAGTTCAGCCAGTTCGTTGAAGCGTTCTTCAAGGTTGCGAAGTTTCCATTCGGCGTTGTTGAGTGCCTGCTCAGCTTCATGCAGGTTCTTCAGCTTCGTTTTGGGACGGGTCTCGCGAGCACTCTTGCCAAGCTCTTCGCTGGCTTTGGGAATATCCTTGCGGGAAACTTCCTGGGCCCGTTTGACCAGTTCCTCAAACAGCGGATGCTTCTGAAGTTCCTGACTGACCGTCTCCAGTTCTTCAGAAAGTTTGAACTCATTGGACGCGATGCCCGCCAGCTGTTTGTCGTCCTGGAACGGTTCTCCCTCGCGGGTGGCCTGATTCAGTTTGTCTTTCAGCCCTCTGGTTTCCTTGCGGTCAGCAGCAACCTGTTCGCGGATCTCTGTGATTTTGTCGCGAAGTTTCTCCTGCTGAGCGGTCAGTTGTTGCTGGTCCAGCGAATCCGCGGTGGCTGAGATGATGAGCCGTCGGTCGGGTGTCCAGGCAACGTTGGGTTCCGGAACCGGCCGTTCGTCAGCCGCGCGGACGCGATACGAGAACGCGGTTCCTTCCGGGATATCAAGGTTCGCCAGATCCATTTCGAAGATGTGATCGACTCGACGAGCGCCCTTGTCGAGTTCCGGAAACGGGATGGAACCGGCTTCCGTTTCTTCGATGAAGTAGTGCAGCGACAACTCACCCATCCCAATGTCGTCGCTGGATGTCACGGCCACGGCAACAACGGCATCCGGGCGGGCACTTTGAGTCTGATCGCCGTCGGCGAAGCGAACGGTTGGTTCTCGGTCAGGCGTGACGAACAAGTCGCGTTTCTCTTCGTCCTTGTTCGTGAGGCCATTCGGGTCGCGCAGTTGAATCAGGAATCGGCCGGTGTCGGACGCGGTCATCTCAAACGATGCGGCCAGACCGTCGGGGCTGAGCTCCATGGGCAGTGTCTGCGGCGGCGCGTCGTCGGGAGCCTCATCAAGGAACAACTGGAAGTTCGCTTCGCTAACCGGCTTATTAAACGTCAGTGAGAACCGCAGGTTGCTGCGTTCGAACGCGCGAACCTCACCGATAATGCCATCATGATGTTCTGCAGGCAGGCCGCTGTAGGCAGGCGGTTCAACATCCAACAGCAGAGTTTCAACCGCCGGTGCGACGACGGCCTGGATGTGGTAGTCCTTCGATCGTGTCGAATCAGCCGAAATGTAATAGTCGAAGTCAGCGACAACATGTCGGATGTCAGCCACGTAGGCGTGGTCGCCGGCGTCCCACCGCATGCGTTTGGAACCGGAGTCACCGTCAGTGAACGACCAATTTACGAGTACGGACTCGGGACGTTCTTCTTCTTTCTCACGCCATCTGGGAATCGCAACGATATGAGCGTCTGAACCGTGAGCGATCACGCGGTCACCATTGAGCACGTCAAAATACAAATTTGTCGGACGATCAAGGTTCTTCCACGGCTGAAAGAATCGAGCGGCCATCAGCTTTGACGACGACGGCCAGATGCCAAACGGAAGTGCCAGGATGGCAATCGCCAGAAGACCCAGACCTAAAGCGCGGAGGGTTGTTTGAAGAGGAACGGCCCTGGACGCAACCGCGTCTGCAGCGGCCTCACCGCTGCGCGCGATGAGCTGCATGCGCATCCAACGCGAACCGCGATGTTGTTCAGGGACGGACTCATCACTCAGTTCAACGGTGCTGCTGACGGACTCTTTGAGTTCAGGGTTACCCGATTCCAACAGCGTCGCGAGTTCGTTTGCATCGAACCGCTGAAACAGCGGCACCAGGATGAAACGAACAACGCACATCACGGCGACCCCGCAGAACAAGCCCAGCAGTCCGAACCGCACGAAGCGAGAGAGATCGACAAGCCAATCCGTGAGAACACACAACGCAATCACAGCGGCGCAGATGGCAACAGCGATGCCCAGCCCGCGGACGCCAGCCTGTGTTCGGATCCGAGTGTCCAGCGAACGCAGGTTTCGATGGATACTCTTGGGTAACGAGAACTGGTCCGTCGCCATGTTCGTCTTCTCCGCAGGATGCTCGGACGCCGAGAAATGCACTCCCTATATTACCAGCATTTCGGTCGTTCGACAGGTGCTGTTCCGCTCAAAACATCCATTCCCGCGCAGGAAATACCCAGGCGGTCGCCGCCAAACGCAACAGCCCACCCAGGCCGTTTAAGGCAGTCGTTGCAATTTCGGAATTAATTTCGAAAAGGCACGGGCGCGGTGACTGAGTTTACGTTTAACAACGTTCCCAAGTTCACCGAACGTCCTGTGATACTCACGCAGCAGGAAGTAGGGGTCGTATCCGAACCCGCCTTCGCCGCGTGGTTCTACGGCAATTCGACCCCGGCAGGTTCCTTCCACGGCCAGGACAATGTTCCCGTCCGGGTCAGAAATCGCGACGCTGCAAACGTAACCGGCGCCGCGTTTTTCGAGAGGAACCTCGGCCAGTTCCTGAATCAGTTTCTCATTGTTCGACTGATCAGTCGCGTTCTCGCCGCTGTATCGAGCGGAGTAGATTCCCGGTGCGCCTTTCAATGCGTCGACACACAAACCGCTGTCTTCACCCATGCCGAACTCGCCATAGTGCCTGGCAGTTTCGATGGCTTTGATGGCCGCGTTCCCCGCGAACGTGTCGGCGTCTTCGACGATGGTCGGTTGCGTATCGAATTCGGCCAGCGTTTTGATTTGCCAGCCATGCGGAGCCAGCAAGTCAGCCACTTCGCCGGCTTTCTTCGCGTTACCGGTGCCAAGAATGATTGTGCGCACTTCAGACATAATGAAACCTCGCCGCGATGGTACGGCGAGGTTTCGAAGTGTCAACCAGTTGGCGTCGTAACAGCTATTGCAATGTTGGACGCTCAATGAGTTCCGGCTGTGGATCAAAGATCCAGCTGAAGTCGGGAAGTCCGTTTTTCGGGTAACGCGGCACAGAGAAGATTTCCGCAGTCAGCATATCCGCGCCCGTTTGTGGGTGCGGTCGAGTCTTCCCACCAAATCTTTTTGCCAGCACCGGAATCCGTGGATCCTTCGGGCTGTCGAACGAACCCAGGGTCACAATTGACTGATGCCGGTCGTGATAGATGTAGGCTTCAAAGTCCTGGTCGTAGCCAAGCGATTTGGCGTTGCGAAGAGCCTGGGTCATACGCCACGCGTCCATGGCCGCATTGTCCAGGGTTGTACCAAACTTGGTGTCCAACTGACTGGCTGACTTTTCCAGGTGGGACTTATTGACGTGCATGTTACTTTTGCCGCGGAACGTGCGGATGACCAGCGAGTATTTTTTCGGACACGCGACCAACGAATGTTCCATGTCCTTGTTAAGGTTCACCAGCAACGGATCGCGCGTGGCGCTTTTAAGTTGTTTGGCGTTGAGAAGCGGATTAGGCATCAGGAACGCGCGGCTCATGGGACCTGGGCGACCGGGCGTCGCACGGTAGACGGCACCGGATTGCGGGTCGGAAAGCAACGCTTCCAGTCGCTTGTTGAGTCCCGCCCGCGCCTTGCGAAATCTGGTCTTCGCCAGTTTCTCTTCCGGTTCAGTTCCTTTGACGAACGCTAACGTTTTCTGTGCGGTTTGGTCCTGCGCTGAAGAGTAGTTGCCAGCCACAACAACCACACGGTCTTGTTGAGCGACATACGAACGTTCGACTTTTTCACCGGTTCGACGATTGGCAATCTTCACCTGATCGATGACTTGCTGCTGCGAAAACGTGTAAGCCGGAATGCCAACCTGACGCAGTGCGAGGACCATTTGGTCAGCAGCTTGCTGAGCGGTAAGGCCGGTGGTTCGACGTTCTTCCGGAACGTCTCGCATGCTGGCAACCATGATCATCCAGGGACCATGCCGTTTGGAGAGCCGATATTTCTTGCTTGGGTCCGCGTCGATTTTTCGACCCGGTGCCGCTGCAAATGCGGGCTTCGGGACAGTCGCCATCAAAGCTATGGCAACAAGAGTCAAAACTGTCTTGCGCATGGGAGGAACCTCGAAGTGAAACGGACGTTTCAGTGCAGGTTGGTGTGGAGAGGTGAGGTGAGTAACGCATGCGGCGAACGCCGCGAAAGGTGAGGACCGGGAAAGTACCACTCAGTCGAAGAATGCGTCCAGACGAACAACACACGGAAGATCGGCAGAATGTGCCGCAAGCGTCTGGCGGCAGTGTTTTTAACGTCGTTGCGGAACCGCTGGCAGTTGCGGAAACCTACTTCGCGGGGAACCACGGAAAGAACGCGTTTGTCTTTGCGATGTAGTCAGCGTATCCGGGTTTCTTCTTCAGGGTTTTCTCCAGCATCGCCACGCCTGAGACCTTGATAAGGAAGAACGACATCACCGCCGGCCCTATCGCAGACCACCACGCTACGCCGGTTCCGTACGAGACAAGAAACACACCCCACCAAATCATGAAGTCGCCGAAGTAGTTCGGGTGCCGGGTGTATCGCCAGAATCCGGAATCCAGAACCTTGCCGCGATTCGACTCATTCGCTTTGAAGCAAGCGAGTTGCCAGTCGCCTCCGGCCTCAAAAGCGAACCCGACCAACCACACAGCACATCCGATCCACGCTGTCACTCCCAAAGCCGTCGGTGCTTCGACCGTCATACCTGCCTGCAATGGCAACGACACGATTAACATGATCAGCCCCTGCAAACCAAAAACAGTAAACAGGCTGACAATCGGGAACCGTCCGCCATGCTTTTCACGCATCGCGACGTAGCGATAGTCTTCGCCCTTGCCAATATTTCGCCTGGCCAGGTACGCAGACAGCCGCGTTCCCCAGATCGTCGTCAGAAGTACGATGAGCCAACAACGGGGCGTTTTGTCAGAAGCCAGGAAGCTGACCCACGCGATGAGCACGAATCCCAGGCCCCAGCCAATGTCAACAATGCTGGCGTCTTTTATGAGAACGCTGACTAGCCAAACCGTCAGCATCATGCCGGCCACTGCGGCTGCGTTTCGGACAAATACTTCACTCATGGTCATCGCAAGAAAGCTCCCTGCGGGAATTCTAGACGCTCGGTCAGAATTCCCACACACGTTGATCGAAACGCTGCCGGAACTCTCCGGTCGTTGAAGAGGAAGTTGCGATTGAAGGGAAGACAGATGCCCTTCCGCTACTATTTCTCACAACTCCGGGGCCATCGCGCGTTGCTCAAAGGCTGCTGCTAGAAGTGGTGGGGATGAGTCGGTAGCATCGGAGGTTCTCTCAAAATCTGCATCGAGCGCCTGCCAATGTTTGCACGAACACTTTGTCTTGTCCTGACAGCGATTGCGGTTATCGGCACCGGAACCAACGCGCTGGCCGCGCCGTTCCAAGAAACATCGAACGTTCCCACAACTCAAGCCACGGCAGAGGATGTCGAAAACCCATTCCCGGACCGCGTCCGCGCGCCGGATGGAATTTTGGACGGCGGCAAAGAGTGGCTTAACACCACTGGCCCAATCGGCTTGAAGGATCTGCGCGGCAAGATTGTTGTTATCGACTTTTGGACGTACTGCTGCATCAACTGCATGCACGTGCTGCCAGATCTTAAGTACCTGGAACAGAAGTACCCGAACGAACTTGTCGTCATCGGAGTGCACTCGGCCAAGTTCACGAATGAAAAAGAATCGAACAACATCCGGCAGGCCATCATGCGGCATGAGATTGAACACCCCGTGGTCAACGATGCTGAGATGACGATCTGGGGCAAGTTTGGTGTCCGATCGTGGCCAACTCTGGCCATCATCGACCCGGAAGGTTTCTACTGTGGGGCTCAACCCGGCGAAGGTAACCGCGAGTTACTGGACGCAATTGTCGGCGGGCTGGTTAAGTATCATCGCGCCAACAAAACGCTGGACGAGTCGCCGGTTCGGTTCAATCTGGAACGCGACAAAGTCGAACCAACACCGCTTAGGTACCCCGGTAAGGTTCTGGCTGACACCGAAGGCAACCGGGTCTTCGTCGCCGACACAGGCAACAATCGAATCATTGTTTCTGACATGAACGGCAAGGTGCTTTCGGTTATCGGCAACGGTGCGATTGGGTTGAAGGACGGCAGCTTCACCGACGCTGAGTTCGACCATCCACAGGGTATGGCGTTGGTTGAAGATCAGTTGTATGTCGCCGATACAGAGAACCATAGCATTCGCGTGGTTGACCTGACCAAGAAAACAGTGACCACGATTGCCGGTACCGGTAAGCAATCGCGACGAAGAGACAACGGTGGGCTGGCTAAGGCCACTCCACTAAACAGCCCATGGGCGATTCAGCATCTGGACGGAATTCTGTTCATTGCGATGGCTGGTCCGCACCAATTATGGCAATACGTCATCGGTGGAGACGAGATCACTGTGTACGCTGGCTCCGGCGCGGAGGATGTGATCAACGGACCGCTTAAGACCGCGGCTCTTGCTCAGCCGTCGGGCCTGGCAAGTGACGGCAACTGGCTGTACGTCGCCGACAGCGAAGGTTCTGCCATCCGGCGTGTGGCCACCAGTGCCGACGGTGACGTGTCGACGATCGCAGGAACTTCCGAAATGCCGCGTGGGCAATCACTGTTCGCGTTTGGTGATATCGATGGAGTCGGCCGGGACGCAAGACTTCAGCATCCACTGGGCGTGGCTCTTCGAGATGACACTCTTTACATCGCAGACAGCTACAACCACAAGATAAAGAAGCTGGCCGTCAATACGGGCAAGGTCTCAACCTGGCTGGGCGACGGTAGATCAGGCGCGAGTCTCAAACCGGCCCGACTATCTGAACCTGGCGGCTTGTCAGTAACAGCAACCGAACTATTGATCGCTGATACCAACAATCATCGCGTCTGCCGCGTGAACCTTGCTGATGGCAGTATGACCGTGATGAAGTTTGAAGGACTTAAGCCACCGACACCGCCGAAGCGAAGTGACTTCGGAGACGTGAAGCCGGTCGTCTTGGAAACTCAGAAGATCAAACCTGCGAAGGAAATCGGGATTCAGATCCCGCTGGATATTCCCGAGGGATACAAGATCAACAAAGAGATGCCCGTGATGTGGCAGGTCACAAACGTGGACGACAAGGCTACCGTCATCCAGGTACCGAAGGGGTCGGCTCCCGCTCGTACATCTGCAGAAGGAACGACAGTTCGCCTAAGCCTGCCGCTCAACCAGGCAGTCAGCCAGGGACAGATGCAACTTGTCGTCCGGTACGGCTACTGCCGAGATGGCGTCGGCGGACTGTGCAAGATGACCACCAAGGCGTGGAGAATTCCACTATTTCTGGACCCTGCGGGAGTAACGAACTTAACCATTTCGAGCGAATGAGATGGACCGGATGAGCCGATCAGCCTGTTTGTGCTAATTGTCATGAAAAGTGGGTGCTTTTAACTTGGACAAGGTGGAAGATGAGAACTAGATTGGCTCCTCGCGGGCCAGTACTGAACTACATTTCTTGAGGCGTTTGGCCCATTCCGGGCTCCGAATGTAGTCCCTCGCTCCGGCATCCATCATGGAAACTCCAGTCATTACACCACCGCCAGAATCTCCCGCCGCGGGGGATTTTAGCGATCTCTTTGAGCAGTTCTCTCCATCAGAGGAACTCAGCGACACAGGCTGGCTCACGGAACTGAACCTGTCGCGACCGCGACGGAACCTCCAGTGCCTGAGTCGCGGCGCCCAAATTCGTAAACGAATTGTGGACGTCGTTGGAGCTCTGTTCCTGTTGACTCTGGCATCACCGGTCATCGCGTTGTTCGCGTTGTTGGTGAAACTGACTTCGCCAGGACCACTGATTTACAAACAGCTTCGCGTCGGCGTGAACCTGCGTGAGAAAGCCAAGACGGATCGTCGGCAAAGCGATAGTGGCGTTCCCGAAGGCATCTCCGAACGACGACTTAACGAAGACCGACGAGTCAAGCAGAACTTCGGTCGCCCGTTTGTTCTGTACAAGTTCCGTTCAATGCGTGTCGATGCCGAAACCAACGGTGCTCAACTTGCCAGCAAGAACGACCCACGCGTGACCCGCATCGGACGCTTCATGCGAATGACACGCATCGATGAATTGCCACAGTTGATCAATGTTCTTCGCGGTGACATGTCGTTGGTTGGACCACGTCCAGAACGACCGTTCTTCATCGAACAACTGTCAGACCAAATCCCCAACTACCTGAACCGACTTGGCCTGAAGCCTGGTGTGACAGGTGTTGCTCAGGTTCTTAACGGTTACGACAACGACCTTGAAAGCTTCCGACGTAAGGTCGCTTACGACCTTCTGTACTTGCAGAACTGCTGCTTGTGGAATGACTTCAAGATCCTGCTACGAACAGTGTGGGTCGTCATCTCTGGCCACGGTGCCTGCTAACGAACGCTTAGCTCAACCGCAGAAAACGAAAAGGGGACACCATCAGGTGTCCCTTTTTTATTTCACTGGCACCGACCGCCCCAACGCAGGTTGGCCATCCGGGCGGGCGAGTTTTGCTTACGTGTGCGACACGTTTTGACTTTGCCCATTGACACTTTATTACTGTACTACCATACTAGTACAGCCATGCTCATAAACGTACAAAGCAATAACGGGCTTGCGATCTACGATCAGATTGTCCGGCAAATCAAATTTGCGATCGCTTCTGAAGCGATTCGGTCGGGAGAGTTGATCCCATCGGTCCGTGAGCTCGCGAAAGAAGTGGCAGTGAACCCCAACACGGTGGCTCGCGCGTATCGTGAACTGCAGTCTGACGGCTTGCTTGAGTCGGTACGCGGGAAGGGAATGCAGGTCACTTCCAAAGCACTCACAAAGTGCCGCGCCGCACGGGTGAAGCTCATTCAGGAGCGACTTCGTGATGTGCTTGCTGAAGCCAGTCGCAGCGGACTTACCACGAAGGAGCTTCGCGATTTGACACGCGATGAACTCGACAAACTCAATGGGAAGGCAACATCATGAAGAACGTTTTCGAGTTCCAGAACGTTGTGAAGAAGTTTCGGTCGCGTGTGGTGCTGGACAACTTCTCGCTGGCGGCCAGGCCGGGTGAGGTGATTGCGTTGTTGGGTGAAAACGGAGCCGGCAAGACGACGGCTCTAAGAATACTACTGGGGTTTGAACGTGCTACGTCTGGTTCGACGTCTGTATTCGGGATGCGCAGCGAACAGCGAAGTTCTGAAATCCGCCGCCGCATCGGCTACGTCAGCGACGAGCCCGCTTTGTACGACTACATGAACGTGGCAGAGATCGGTTGGTTCTGCAGCGGATTCTACGAACCGGGTTTCGTAGAGAGGTATCAGGATCAATTGAAGACATTTTCGGTTCCGCTGGATCAACGCATCAAGGCTCTTTCAAGAGGCCAACGCGCGAAGGTATCGCTGGCCTTGGCGATGGCACACGAACCTGAACTGCTGGTAATGGACGAACCGACTTCTGGTCTGGACCCGGTGGTTCGTCGGCAGTTCCTGGAAAGCATGGTCGATGTTGCCGCGAGTGGGCGAACAGTTCTACTGGCCAGTCATCAGGTCGCTGAAGTCGAACGTGTTTCAGATCGTGTGGCCATTGTCCGCGATGGCAGGCTGGAGGTCTGTGAGTCGGTGGAGGACCTCAAGAACGAAGTCCGGGAGCTGAAAGTGACCTGGGCCAACGGTTCGAATCGGCTGCCGTTAATGTCGGCGTTGAACTTGCTCTCACGCCGTGACTCACAACGACAGAGTAGCCTGCTAATTCGCGGACTCGATGATTCACTAACCGGCCTGCTGACAGCGGCTCCGGAAGTGGCATCGATTGATGTTCACCGGCCATCGCTGGAAGAGATTTACGTGGCCTGCGTTTCAGGCGAGTCAGGAGACAACGCATGAGCGTCGCTGCCCCGACCCCAACGATTTCCAGATCGCCAAGCGGTTTCTTATCGCGTTCGACCGGTCGCCTTGTCTGGCAGCAGTTCCGCACAACGTGGTTACTGTGGCTAATCATCACGTTGGTCACGTGCGCGGCGTCGTGGCTTACTTTGTTTACGTTCCCTGACGTAGGGCCAACCCTCAAGACCTTGCTGGGAACGGGGCCGGTTATATTCGCGTTGGTCGCTCCAGCGATCGCGTTCAGCCAGGAATATGAAGCTGGCACACGCAGCCGCATGCTAATGTTGCCGGCCAGTTGGGTTCAGTTCTTCACTGTTAACCTGGTCTGCATCACCGTGCAGACTGCCGTGCTGTTTATTGTCGCGTGGTCCAACCGAATTCTGCTTCTGACGTTCGCCGAGATTGAACTGACGAATTGCTTTCTCATTGAATCAGGTGCGACACATGGTCCGGTGATTTTGTTGGCGATGATGGTGGGAGTGCTGGCCGCGTTGCTAAGCCGTCGAACCATTCTCGCCGTTGCTGCTGGCGGAACAGTTTTGGTGCTCACGATGACCATCAGTGCGACGAACGATCTGGTAACGGGTCCCAATTTTGCAGCCGCCGCAGTGGTGGCGACGGCAGTATTGCTGTGTGCGAACGCGTTTCTGGCACGAAGATGGTTTCATGGCGGGCCGCATGTTTCGCTTGCATGGGAACCGGCGACTCGCAGCATCAATTGCCCAAACGCATTGCTTGGTTTGGAGTCTGGTCGCCTGCAAACACAAGCACAACGTGACTGGCAAGCGTTGGTGTGGAAAGCAACGGCTCCGAAATGGCTTTGGCTGCTGGCTGTTCTTGCTCTGGGAATCGCGATGCCCTGGACACCGCTATTCATTGCTTTACCGCTGGTAACCTCGGCTTTCGGATTCTTTGCATTCAATGGCGAACAATTTCAGAACCGCATCCGCTTTCTAAGCGAGCGTGGTATTTCGCCAACGCTTGTCTGGCTTAGCAAGCAACGCATTTGGATCCCGCGAATGATGGTGGCTATCGCAGTCTGGCCAGCAACAGAGTGGCTGCTGGGCCGCAACCTGACGCCGGGCCCCATGGCCAGCGCAAGCGTGTTGGTTCTGGCTATCGCGGGCTACGCAGCGGGGCAGTTGTGTTCGATATCCTTCCGCAGATCAATCGTAGCTCTTGGGAGTATCCTGTTGGCCTTTGTGGCGATTGGGGCGTGGGGGCTCTTCGTGGCAGGCTTCGGGGTTCCGATGTGGGTGGCGATCCTGCCGCTGGCAATTGGAATGTCTGCCGCTTCCTGGGCTTACTGCCGTCACTGGGTCGAAGCTACGTCGGGCCTGGCAGGCCGAACTACAGTGCTTGCAGTTCTGGCGACCTCGATACTCGGGTCTTACATTGCAGTGGCGGCATACCGCGTGTATGAAATTCCGGCGAACCATGTCGCCTACACAGACTTCAGCAACGGTGCTGACCTGGCCCCGACTCCACTTAGGGAACTCTCAACCGAAAATGCTGCGAACAACACAGCTAAGTTCAACTCCATCGCCAGTCGGTTGGAAGACCGAAGGCATCACATCTTTTCGCGGCTGATATTCCATCGCATAGACCAGATGCCTATTGAATGGGATGGCGTCGACCCCCAGATGAAGGCCTGGACGAAGAGGCACGATCGCCACATTGATGCCATCGTCTCAATCATCAACCAGGGAGAGTTGTACTTCTCGTCAAAAGCTCCGCCATCGTTTCATCCCTATTCCCCCATAGGACGCAATCGACTTCGGCGACAGTTCGGGCTGCACTACTTGCCACTCCTTTTGCTGGAGCACGAAGGCTCAAGACGACAAGCAGCAGGCGATTATGCAGGCGCTGAGAAGATGTACGCTGCAGCAATCAGGGGATATTGGTTGACGGTCGATTCAGACAATCCCGGGCGCGATGTTCAAACAGCGTATGCAGCGGCTGGCCATATTTTTCGGCGAATGGGCGCGCTGGGTTGCGAAATGGAGTCGTTGGAAGAACCGGTGAGCAGCATTCTCCAACGCATCCGCGATTTGTTCGAGCAGCGCCCTGCATTGGCTGACGTACACCGGAGGGCTAGTGAGTTGGAGTTGCGGAGTTATGAAATCGCCACATCCGCGGAGCGGCAAGCTGTAATTTGGCAGGAGAATGCTCCCCGTAGTCGGAAGACCGTTCTGTCTTCGATTACGCGACACCAAGGGGCGGCGCCGCGTGATTGGTTCACGTTTGGGTTGCGCCAGCAGCGCATTGCGAATCTGATAAGTCGTTCGCGGGCTGCTACGTTGCAGAGAGCTTCTAAAGTTCGAGCCTCTTTCGGAACGCACCTGACTATAGCCGAAGTCACCTGGAACCTTATGCTCGCTGAGCACGGACCAGACTACATGCCCCTGCAGGCCATGTTCGACAACAACCCAGCGCGATGGCTGTATGCTGAAACAGACCTGGAAGCTGATGTGGCGGGGGCCTGTCAGCTCATTGACTTCGGGCGAGCCATTCGCGCGGCAACGGATAAGCGCGCGGCTGCGATAGAATTCGTTGCGGAACGCATTGATCCATGGCAACGGAATCGACGGGAGGGAACACTGCAATGGCAGCCGAATAACCTACTGATTGCTAGCGAATGGGAGAATGTTGAACACCGTCCCATGTTTACCAGCGTAGGCGGGCCGCCCGATCTTCGGGAAATGCCCCAAGGCGAAGGTAGCGGTGGACTGCGGGTCTACCCGGTTCCGGAATCGGTCTTGAACACGTTGCAGGATTCGAAGTGACTCAGCGACTGCAGCTGTTGTTTACGGCAGGAACTGATTCGGCCAGTAGATGCTGGGAGCGGGAATTCCGGCATTCACCAGTGAGCCGCGCAGTTGTTCTTCCGCCGAGGCCCTCGCGCTTTCGCGACGCAGGACTTTGACTCGAACACCTGTGTCGTCGCCTTGTGCGACTTTGGCCAGAGATACAACCTGATCAACCGATGCTGCTCGGTATTCTTCTTTGCCATCGCGTTTTGTTAGCACGGCATATTCATGCCCGTCAATCAGAACGGTAACAACGTTGTCTTCCAGGCCAGTCTTTGTGAGATCATCGGGAGCCTCAATTGGGCCGCCGCCAGTTTCAGCCGCAGCTGCGCCGGCATTCCCCTGAGCTCCGTCGCCACCACCGAATCCGGGGATCCCTGAGTACATCCCGATAAGGAATGCAACAACCACGGCCGCACCAACGCCTTTCACCGCCGCGTTGCTGCTTTTCTTTTTCTTTGCCATGTCTGGTCTCCGGTATGTGACCCGCTGGAATTCTTACTTGTTTCCCGCCCGTAGAGAAGGCCCTTCCGGGCTGAAACCCAAAACTGCGAACTCAAACCAATTTCGGCCGCCGCTATCTTTCCGCATTCGAGCGAGTGCTGCCGGTAGAGCATCCTGAGAACGCTGTCTGATGCCCGCACTGGCGTCGCCATAACTGAACATCAGGATCACAAGCGTTTTGGGTTCCGGGAACGACTTGTACGCGTCAAACAGTCCGTCTTCGATTTCGCTTTGCGTCTTCGCTCGGAACTTCTTCACGAACTCACCGTTGTCCAGTTCGATCGTTCCATCTTCTGTGACGTAGATTTCCCAGACGTCACACCGCTTCTTCATCTCGCCGTAGCTAATCAGCGTCTTTAAGAGTTCACGCCCGTTCTTTTGCTGCAGCCCCTTAAGCGTCCGGCGAATATTGGCTGATTGTTCTGGCGTGTACGCCTTCTGCCCCGCCTTGATTCCCAGCAATTCGTTGACCGTCTCTTCTGGTATGTCGAACATCTCAGACAGTATTTCGCCAGACTGGTTCTGCTGCTCCAGAATGCTCTTGAACGCCTGATCGTAGTACTCGCGTTTGCTTTCAACGTCGCGCATCCTGAGATCGTGCGCGGCGTCCATTTTGTTGCGAAGTTCTTCTGCCTGGGCCAGCAGGGTTTGTCGCATCTCAGCGGCTCGCGTCTCCAACGCGGCTTCTGATTTGTTCGAGGTCTGCTGAACCTCAATGAACTGCGCGAAGATGACGATGAGCAGGAGGTCCAGCAGCGGTGTTAACTGGAAGGTCATCTTGCGTGGCAGCAGAGTCACGAGTCTTCTCCTGGAGACGTGACTTGCAGTGACAGTTCCCGCTTGGCTCGGGCGACCATCTCACGAACGTGATCTCGGTTTGAGTTCAGTCGGAAGAAACCTGTCTCCAGCATGCTGTTAATAAACATCAGCAGAATCGCGGCCGTCAGTCCGGCAAATGTCGACCAGATCGCGTCGCCGAAGCTACCAACGATGCCAGCCAGTGTTGCCGATGCTTCGGCGGCCTTGTCAGCCTGCAAAGCAGAACCAATGGCCAGAATCGTGCCCAGAACACCCGCCAGTGGGTAGGCTTCAATCATGGTTCGACAAATGTTGTACGAAGTCGAGAACGACATCGAATCCAGATACCCGCGGCGTTCGTCCAGGATGTTCATCCTTAGCAAACACTCGTGCCGGTCTGCTCCTCGAGTTTCGTCTGCCAGCACGTCGTTAACGTCGGCGATGAATGCTTCAATCTGATCTGAGTAGTGGCCGCCTTTGCTAAGCACACTGCGATGTTTCAATCCGCGGGTAAATTCATCCAGCGAACCGACAATCCGCCGCAGGTCGCGCCCCGACCACACCCATAAAACAAAAAACGCAAACAGGTGCGCGGCGCAGGCTCCTACGATGATGACCGTCGACATGCCGGACAACCGCTCAAGCAGCTCCGGCGAAATCTCAGGCATCTGTATCTGCAACACTGGTCCGAACTCCTCGCGCCCACGGGACAAATTCCGGGAACGCCGAAACCGGCCACGGCAGGCGATCACCAATCAGGAAAGAGCCTCTTTCCCACGGAATTAGGGTAGTGCATACCCTCCGAACTCGTCCAGATGCGTCTTTTTAAGCTGATTCGAGGCTGGATTGTTGGGGCACTCCCAGAGGGCCATGTAGGCCGACTTCCACTGACCGCAGCAGAGTCTGTGCGCGGAAGGGCTTCGTGATGACATCGACCAGGCTGTGGGTTGAGAGCATCGAGAGATCCGAATCCATCAGGTGCCCCGTGCACAGAAGAACCGGAAGATTCGGGTAGCTATCGGAAACTCTCAGAAGTGTCTCGCGTCCTGACAGTACGGGCATTGTCAGATCCAGTACCAGCATGTCGGTGTGATTGTTCTGGCTGAGGATCTCAAGAACTTCCAAACCATTTGCCGCTGTGGAAACTGTGTACCCCGCCCGCGTCAACATTCGGGCCGCGGCGTCTCTGACGATTTCTTCGTCGTCCGCAATGAGAATGTGCTTGTTCGCTGTCGAAGCGCTACCACGTGCGTCGATTGGGCTTGGTACTTCGGGCGTAGTGGCGCTGGCTGTCACATGTTCTGATCGTGGCAGGATAATGTCAAAGCGACTGCCGAATCCGACTTTGCTTTCGACATCAATCCGACCGTTGTGCTGGTTCACAATCCCATAAGACATTGCGAGCCCAAGTCCGGTTCCCTTATCGATATCCTTGGTCGTGAAGAACGGCTCAAAGATTTTCGCCGTGACTGTTTCAGGCATACCCGCACCGTAATCGATTACTGAGAGTCGAACACAATCACCCAACGCCTCATCGACAATGTTCTCTGTGCTAACTGTGATTGTGTCCTTCTCATCGATCAATGCATCCGACGCATTGAGGCACAGATTTAGCAGCACCTGTTCCAGCCGAACTTCGTCAACGTCTACCAGCCAAGCGCTTTCGTCGTCAACGAGATCGAACTTCAGCTGCTCAGACAGTTTCTGCGAGGCAAGTTCGCTGACACTCAGAACAATGCTGTTGGGATTCATTGGAACCAGGCGAACCGGGTTTTGGCGTGAAAAACTTAGCAGGCGTTCGACAAGCCTGGTCGCTCGATCGGTCGCTTTCTCTGCGGCAGTCAACGACGGCCCCTGGTCATCCGCATCTCCGCCCCGAATCAGCTCAAGGTTTCCCGAGATGCCCATCAGCAAATTGTTGAAGTCATGGGCAATGCCACCAGCCAGGCGACCGACGGCTTCCATTTTCTGCGACTGAGCCAACTTGGCTTCAAGCTGACTGCGTTCGCTGACATCTTCGAACGCCCACAGTCGGCCGGCCACTTGCTGTTTATCATCACCGCTGAAGATGGGAGAACTGTAGGCGGTGTAAGACCCTTCATCGCGAGTCTTGAACGTCGAGCCGTAGGTTTCCTGTGAGGACGCTGGGAACTTGTTCCACACAGTCAGGAATTCATCCGGCTCCGCAAGCTTCCGCGCCAGATGGTTCACAAGTTCCGGTCCTTGCGCGATTCTGGAATCCAGATCGAACAGTCGCGCCATGCGGTCGTTCCAACTTAGAACGGTTCCGGAACTATCCAGAATCAGGAGTCCTTCCTGAACGGCATCAAATGCGGACGACAGTTGAGCCGTCATGTCCGTCAACGCGCGGGTTTTCTTACGAACCTGAGATCGGAGGAGCCAGATCATCCCCGCACCCAGCAGCAGGCAAAGAATCACAGAACCTGCCACCAGCCGAACCCGGGTCTCGTCAAACGTCACCCACGCGTCGGACACAGTGACCGCGTTAACTCCACGGCCGTATATCACGAACGCCTCTTCGGGAGTGCCGGGGTGCAGCAACGCTCCCTGCACCTTTACTCGCCTGGCTCGCTCGAGATCGATCGAATCGAATTCCGCATCGTCTAATCTAATCCGAGCCGTAAAGTTGATTCCATCATCCGTAAGATTTAGCGATCTCATTTGGCCGCGGGACGAAAGACTGGTCAGCTCACCAGACATGCTCACCCGCGTCAGTGGCAAGTCGGATGCAATAATGTGTTTGGCTGAGGTGTGGGTCGGAGGAACCGGCACTGACGCCATCTGCTTTCGAAGACTCGTTGCGACAATAGTCGGCTGGCCGTCTGAGAAACTAAGGACGCCAACAAGCTGAACAACATCTCCAACATCCAGTGAATGAAGACTGGAAGATCTCACCAGGACTCCACCACCATCATGAGACTCAAGCAGTAGTAGTCCGCGATTGATCACCTCAGAAACGATTCCGAGCGTCTCAACCGTCTGCCCCTGTTCAGACGCGTAATATCCAAGTTCTTTGAGTGCCAGTTGCCGGACTTCGACTGACGTTTGTGGAAGCGGGTCACCAACAATGTCTGCGCCCGACATCAACAGGCATATCGGAATACTGCGAACACCATATTCGTCGGCAGTCCAATCCAGACAGCCCGTGATAGTCACGTGAGAACCAACCATTCGGGACAGTCGATCGGATTGTTGATCGTGAGCAACCCTCACAAGGATGTACTGCACCTGACCTCGGATCGTAAGCACAACACCTTGATCGCCCCGGACAAACTGCTCAACGGTCCCGGAAAGAGTCACGCGGTCTGACCAGTTGGATTTGGGCCCGAGACTGTCAATATCCAGGCTGATCGCTTTGGCCGGTGGTCCGTGTTCTACGACGGTGACGGAATCCGCAACCAGACAGTCCCGGCTGCCGTCGAACAGGCCCTTGATTCGTACACGATCGCCTAAGGCAAAATCGCTGGGGCGTGGCTTCATTCGACTCACATCGACGTAGCAGCCCAGCGATCCTTCTTGCACGAATAATGCCGCGTTCGCCACATCTGAAAAGTTGATGATGGTCGTGAAATCGACTGGCTTGTCGCGGCCCCACAACCCCATGTACGAGTGGAGTTCGTCGAACGACGTGAGGCGGTCTTTCTCCTGGCCAATCGCCATCGTCGCAGTTGATACAAGGATCGTTCCGACAATGAGAACAAATTGAGAAAGACTGCGCATTCTGAGACCACTTCATGGGCACTGACGGGAGCCAGTTCAGATAAAAGGCTGCTCCCATTCGTTATTCCAGTGTACCCCTGCGGTAACGTCACTCTCAACCAGTTGCCGACGAGTTCAAGGGAATCTCTGGTTTCATGAATCCAACCAGATTCTGTTGCGAACCTCATTCCGAGCTCAACTTACTCAGCTTCACAAACCTATTGGATTCCTCGTTATGCGAACTCTTATTGCCGGGCTGCTGGCTGTTTCGATCTCTGTCGGCGCTCACGCCGGTGAGGCCAACAATCAGCAAAGTGACATTATTGATACAGCCGTCGCCGCTGGTCAGTTCAAAACACTTGCGACCGCTTTGAAAGCTGGTGGGCTTGTTAAAGCACTCAAGGGCAAGGGACCGTTTACGGTTTTCGCTCCAACTGACGAAGCCTTCAGCAAGGTGCCAAAGAAGACTCTGGAAATGCTGTTGAAGCCAGAGAACAAGGCCAAGCTGGCTGCGATCCTGAAGTACCACGTCGTTTCAGGGAAAGTGACGGCCAAGAAAGTCATGACCATGAAGAACGCCACAACCTTGAAGGGTTCAAGCGTGGCGGTTCAGTTCGACAAGAAAAAGAAAACTGTTTCGATTGACGGAGCCAGGGTCGTGAAGGCGGACATTGTCTGCAGCAACGGCGTGATTCATGTCATCGACAAGGTCATTCTGCCTCGACCAGATCTGGTTGATACAGCCGTAAAAGCCGGTTCCTTTAAGACTCTCGCCGCCGCGGCGAAGGCAGCCGGACTGTTGAAGGCTCTAAAGGGCGATGGTCCATTCACTGTGTTCGCTCCCACAGACGAAGCGTTCGCAAAGCTACCAAAAGGGACTGTTGAGAATCTTTTATTGCCAGAAAACAAAGACAAACTGGCAGCGGTACTAAAATATCACGTGGTTGCGGGCAACGTGCTAGCCGCCGATGTGGTGAAACTGAAGAAAGCGAAGACGCTTCAAGGGTCTGAAGTTAAAGTTCGTGTCGATGACGGCAAGGTCATGATCGATAACGCTCAGGTACTGAAGGCTGATGTTCTGGCCGGGAATGGTGTTATCCATGTCATCGATAGCGTTATCCTGCCCAAGTAGGTCAAACGCGAAGCCGACTACACTTGATCGAGCGGCGCGTTCTCACCGCCGCTCGGCTTTCGTGTTTGACAGAGAGAGAATTACAAACGTGCCGTCGCCGATACTTCAACAGGTAGCAAGAGGAGACGAAGCTGCCGTGCGCGAATGCCTTTCGCGATACGGCGGCCTTGTCTGGTCGTTGGCTCGGAAGTCCTGCAAAGACCAATCCGAAGCTGAAGATGCTGTGCAGGAAATTTTCCTGGCCGTGTGGCAAAGCGCGCATCGCTACGATCCTGAAATTGCCGCGGAATCGACTTTTGTTGCAGTGATCGCCCGGCGTAAGCTCATCGACAGACGCCGACGACAGGGTTCGCGTCTAGAACCGGAATCAATGGTGGCCGAACCCAAAGCGATTCAAAGAAGTGCTGAGCAGATTGCGAGCCTTGGCGATGAGGCCGCTATCGCGACGGAAGTGCTCAACACGCTTCCGAAACAGGAAGTTGAAGTTCTTCGTCTCTCAATCTTCGAGGGGCTTACTCATTCAGAAATCGCCGGAACAACCGGTTTGGCTTTGGGAACCGTGAAGACAAGCATTCGACGCGGCCTGCAAAAGCTAAGAGACCGGCTTGCAGCCAGAACCAATCAATCAATGGCAGGAGGGATGCAATGACAGATCAATCGCATCCTGAAAACGAAAGATTGTTGGACCTCCTGGCAGCGTACTCCGTTCAGGAACTCGCGCCTCAAGAACGGGACGAATTAAAGATGTTACTCGAGCAGGAAGACGGCTTCACAGCACAGGAATTCGAAGTCGCCGCAGCCGCAATGCACCTTGCCATGAGCGAACCAGATTTAATCATGCCGGAAAGTCTGGCGGACAAAGTCATTTCTGACGCCAACGAGTACTTCGAGAAGCTGCACCCACCAACGGAGCCCAAAGCGGCGCCAGTCCCTTCTGCGTTGTCCGCGCCAGCCGATGTTTCCACAGCTGCTGGAGAACCGAAGCCGGGCTTCTCATTGAGAGAAGGCCTGGCCTGGTTGGTCGCGGCTGCCGCGGTGGTTGTGCTTTTTGTTAACCGACCGGTTCCGAAAGACGATCCCGTTGATCTCGGGCCTCAGGTGGTTACCGCGGCGGAATCGCGAGAGGCGTTGTTGAAAGCCGACGACACCATCAAGTTGGATTGGCAGACAACGCCTGATCCGACAGCCACAGATGCATCTGGCGATATCGTCTGGAACACGAAGCGCCAGCAAGGCTTCATGCGGATTGCTGACCTAAGGAAGAACGACCCGAAAGAGTTCCAGTACCAGCTATGGATCTTCGACCACGATCAAAAATATCCAATTGATGGCGGAGTCTTCAACATCACCGATGCCGAACAGCTGATTCCAATTGATGCCAAAATCGCAGCCTCGGACGTGTTCCAATTCGCGATCACAATCGAAAAACCCGGCGGTGTTGTCGTGTCAGGGCAAGAGCGTATCCCGCTATTGGCTAAGGTGACGCCGAAGGAGTAGTGCGGAGCTAAGCAGCCGGCCCGCAGCGTTAAGGATACAACAGGTACCTGGAACGCCGCTCCTTGAACTCCGTCAGTTCCGCTTTCCATAACCGAGCCGACTCAGGCGGCGAGTTGCCAGCAAGTATCGACTCCAAGACTCTCTCGCTGGCGAGCAATCGGTTCAGCGACTTGGTTTCCCACTTATCCGGATACAGTCGTCGGAACTCCTGCGCGATGGTGAGACCGACTTGGATCGGTTCGAACGCTGGTCGATTGGTGAGCACGATGTTCACGCCTTCGCATGCTTCGTTTGCGTATTTGCTGCTATCCGGAGTGAACCGAATCGGCACGAACCGAACACCGGCGATGCCCTGCCCGTTTAGGGCCTGAGCGAGTTCCGCGCCGTCAATCCACGGTGCACCAATCACTTCGAAAGGAGTGTCAGTGCCGCGGCCGACTGAGATGTTGGTCGTTTCCAACAGGCCTACTCCGGGATAGATCAATGCCTGGGTAAGGCAGCGCATGTTTGGAGATGGATTAGTCCAGACCAGGTTGGTCTCATCAAACATCGACTCGCGGTTCCAATTTTCGACTTTGATAACCTGTAAGTTCAATTTAAGCCCAAGTTCCGCGTTCAACATGACCGCAATCTCGCCCACCGTCATCCCATGCCGCACCGGCAGCGTGTGCGCGCCGACGAACGATTCTGAACCGGCATCCAGAACGGGCCCGCTGACAGTCACGCCATTGATCGGGTTGACTCGATCAAGAACCACGAACCGCAGCTGGTGTTCGGCCGCCGCTTCCATCGCGTTCCGCATTGTTGAAATGTACGTATAGAACCGCGTCCCGATGTCCTGGATGTCGAAGACCAATGTGTCCAGGCCTGCCAACATTTCAGCGGTTGGCCTACGGGTCTTTCCGTAAAGACTGTGGACCTTCAGGCCCGTTGTTGAATCCTTGCTGTCGCCGATTTTCGCGATATCCAACTTGCCCGCGAAGCCGTGTTCAGGACTAAACAAAGCGGCCAGCGTCACGTTAGGGGCATCGTTAAGGAGTTCGACTGTCGAACGACCGTCTTTCGCCAAACCAGTGTGGTTTGTGATCAGTCCAACCTTCTGACCACGCAGGGCTGCGAAGTCGTTCTTACGCAAGACATCAACACCGTTGTCGACGGGAACCATGCCGGCCGATTTCCAAGGAACATCTATCGAAGCAGCCGCGACCGTAGCAATGCGTGCGGCCAGGCGGTTGACGGAGCCTTTGCCATTTGGGTGCACGCGGTTGCTGAGGAACACAAACGTCAGGTCAGATTGCGGATCCATCCACAATACGGTTCCGGTGAAACCGCCATGGCCAAACGCAGATGCCGACATCAGGTCACCTTTGTTGTAGGAGAACCCGGATTGCTTGTCCCAACCAAGCCCACGCTGGTTCCCATCGGCGATCCTGTACGCCGACGTCATCTGCCTCACGGTACTAGCCTTGAGAATCCGAACACCGTTCAGCTGTCCGCCATTCTTCATCATGGCTGCATACACGGCGATGTCCTGAGCCGTCGAGAACAACCCCGCGTGCCCCGCAACACCACCCAACCGAAACGCGCGCGGGTCGTGGACTTCGCCTCGCATCCATTCGCCGTTTCTCTGTTCCGTCAAAGCCGCGCGTTTGCGAAGCGGAGGTGCCGGAAGATAACCGGTTTCCCGCATACCCAGCGGACCGAAAATGTGCTGCTTTGAGAACTCATTGACATCCAACCCTGAGACGCGTTTCACCAGGTCTGCCAGCAGAATGAAACCAACGTCTGTGTAAACGAATTTCTTACCAGGCGGCGTGTAGAACTTGAGGTTGTAAATGCGTTTAAACGCCTCGTCAGGACCGTCGTTGTAGTCCTTGATGCTGTTGTCCGGAATCAAGCCCGCCTGGTGCGTTAGCAACTGCAGGATTGTGACTTCGCCTTTGCCGTTTGCAGCGAATTGAGGGATGTACTTCGAAACCGGCGCGGTGAGTTCGATCTTTCCCTGTTCAATTAACTTCATCACGCTTGTGGCGGTTGCCGTGGGCTTCGTGATCGAAGCCATGTCGAACACAGTATCGACAGTCATCGGTTCAACCGTCGGCTTCAGCTGTCTGGAACCATACGCCTTTAAGAACACAACCTTTTGGTCTCTCGCCAGTAACACAACGCAGCCCGGCATCAGCTTCCGCCTCAGCCCTTCCGCCACAATCGTGTCAATACGCTGGAGATGATCGGCTCGCATTCCCACCGTGTCAGGCTCCGCGCGGGAGAGTCTCATTCGCTGTTCAGTGCGGTCTTGCCCAAAGACGGTTGATGCCGCGATAAGCACAAGCAAGCTACTGCGAAACATGATCACTTCCGATCGTTGCTGTGATGACACCGGTTCCAAAAGTAGTCAAAGAACCGATTAACGCGTACCAGATCCAGGCAGTTGATGTCGCAAAGTGAACCGTACCGACTACCAGCACACCGGCCAGCATCCCAACCAGCGCCGCGCGTTCGTCGGCCTTCTTTGAGAACGTCGCCAGCAGGAATACACCCAGTAGAACGCCAGCGGTGAAGCCCGCAATCGCCAGTGCTTCATCGACGACGCTTTTTGAAACGTGTTCGGCGGCGAGGGCGATCGCGATTTGAACCGCGCCGAAGACGCACGTCCAAACTCGGGTACGCCCAATGCCGGTGTTCTCTTTGCTACAAAAGTCCGAGACAGCAGCGGTCGCGGAAGAACTTAGTGAGCTGGACAAAGTCGACATCGCTGCGGCAAACACAGCCGCCAGCGTAATCCCGGTTAGCCCGACCGGCATGTTCTCAACAATGAACCAAGGGAAAATGCGGTCAACTTTCTGCGCTTCTTCCGGTGCCGGGAAGTGCTGAATGAAACAGGCCAGGGCCACGCCAACAAACAGGAACAACGCAAACTGGGCCAACACAATAAACGCGCTACCGATGACGGCCTTCGCAGCATCGCGTTGGCTGCGGGCGCACAGGTATCGCTGAACCAGCATCTGGTCAACGCCGTGGGTTCCAAACGTCAGGACCGCTCCTCCGATGATACCCGCGTAGATTGAGTAGCTGTCCGTAAGTAGCCAGGTCAGCCACGTCTTGTCCGCCGGCGGCGTTGAAACCACAACGTTCAGGCTTTCTTTCTCTCGAGCGAACGCCATGAGTTCGTCCCAGCCACCTGGTAACGCGTTCACGATCACAAACAAAGCCGCAATGCCGCCGATGACATAGATGACAAACTGAATGCAGTCGTTCCACACGACCGATTTCATTCCACCGCAAACCGTATAGACAACCGTGACGACTCCGATGATGAGAACGCAAATCGGCAGGCGGACGCCAATCGCAAACTCCAGCGCGACGGCGCACAGGTAGAGGCGGAGTCCGTCGCCCAGGTTTCGAGTGACAATAAACAGCAGCGACGCCGCGCGTTGAGCGGTTCCGCCGAACCGCTGGTTCAAGACTTCGTAGGCAGTATAAAGTTGTCCGCGGAAATACTGCGGAAGCAGGATGACAGATACAGCCACACGACCGATGATGTAGCCCAACGCCAATTGCAAAAACCGCATGTCGCCGTCGCCGAACGCTGGTCGTCCGGTGACACCCAGAAACGTCGCCGTGCTGGTTTCCGTGGCGACGATTGAACCCAACAGCGCCCACCACGGAAGGTTCCTCCCACCAAGGGCGAAGTCTTCCAGGCTACTTTGCTTCCGCCCGAGTCCGATTCCGACAGCCATGCTGGCCGCCATGAAGACGACAATGAGAATCAGATCGATGGTGGGCAAAATCACTGAGAGGCCTTTTCGCTAAGCTACATCGCATTCTACGGCGGAACGAACCAAACGAAACCGAGTCGGCGGATTACACGTGACGCAACCAGAAGCACCAACCACTGAAGCTCGAAACGAAACGTCGATGGCCATCGATTCCATGGACGCCATCGACATCGTGCGCGTGATGGTTGACGAAGATGAAACTATCGCCGCGGCTGTTCGATTGGAATCAGCCAGTATCGCCCGGGCGATCGATGTCATCACCGATCGCATTGCCTCGGGCGGCCGCCTGGTTTACATCGGAGCCGGAACGTCCGGGCGACTGGGCGTTTTGGACGCATCCGAGTGCCCGCCAACTTTTAGCACTCCACCCGAAATGGTTGTCGGCGTGATCGCGGGCGGCCACGACGCGCTGACTCGAGCGATCGAAGGAGCCGAAGATCTTCCCGACGCGGCCGTTGCTGATCTGCAGGCGGTCAATTTCTGCGCCGCGGATGTGCTGGTTGGAATCGCGACAAGCGGGCGAACTCCGTACGTCATCCGCGCACTTGAATTCGCCAACGAACTTGGTGCGGCAACGGTTGGGTTTAGCTGCAACGCTGGTTCGGAAGTTGGGCGAGTGGCGTCCATCGCGATCACTCCCGTTGTGGGGCCCGAGGTTGTTAGCGGTTCTACGCGGCTGAAAGCGGGAACCGCGACCAAGATGGTTCTGAATATGCTGACCACCGGAACCATGATCCGGTTAGGCAAGACGTATGAGAATCTGATGGTCGATCTGACCGCAACCAACCAAAAATTGCGAGAACGCTCAGTCCGCCTTGTCCGAACGTTTACTGATCTGTCAGAGTCTGCTGCAGCCGAGTTGTTGGCCGCATGCGATGGAGAACTCAAGACTGCGATCGTCGCAAACCTATGCGAACTGGAACCCGCCGCCGCGCGAACGCGGTTGTTGGAATCGAACGGACACTTACGAGCGGCAATTGGACGATGACAGACACGGACGAAAAACTGGTTCTCGGCGTCGATGGCGGCGGCACATCCACAACAGCCATCGTCGCACGCGTCGTTGAAGGAAAGAAACCGGAGTACGTCTCGCGCGGTTACTCGGGGCCGTCGAATCCCACGGCGATTGGCTGGGACAACGCGTTGTCCGCCATCAATATGGCTGTGGCGCAGGCCAGTAAAATTGCCGACGTGACACAGTTCGAAGCGGCTTGCTTCAGCGTGGCGGGCTGTGGTCGCGAGGCCGAACAGACGCGGTTGATGCAGTGGCTGGAGGAGCAGCAGTTTGCTGAGACGCACGCGGCTGTTGACGACGGTCACACGGTTTTGAAGGCCGGTACTCCCAACGGAATCGGCGTGGCGGTGATTGCAGGAACTGGTTCCTTCGTCTGCGGACGCAATCGACTGGAACAAACAGCTCGCGCGGGTGGCTGGGGCTATTTGATGGGAGATGAAGGCAGCGGGTACGCAATCGGGCTGGAAAGTCTGAAAGCGATCGCTCAAGCCAGCGATGCCGTTGGGGTTCCAACCGAACTGACCGAACTGGTGCTTGGCGTGTGCGGTGTCGCCGAGCCGGCGGACCTTATTCCGTTGGTGCACAGCGACAAGTTCTCGCGTGCAGACATCGCGGCATTGGCTCCAATTGTGCTGGAAGTCGCGAACCGCGGTGACGAGGTCGCATTGTCGATCGTGTGGCGGCAGATGCATCTGCTCGAACGCCAGATTCGCGCAGTTGTCAACAGGTTGGAGATGAACGACGACGAATACCACATTGCGATGGCTGGTGGCATTCTCTCCAACAACGATCTGTTTCGAACGCGTTTGCTGGCGGAACTTTGCGTCCCGGAAGATCGAGCGATGGTGATTGACGAACCGGCTCAGGGCGCAGTTTTGTTGGCGGCCGATCTGGTTTGGTAACACAGACGCTTCTCCCGCGAACAGCGTAGCGTTCACGGGAGAAGTGACGTGTCGGGCAAGACGGCTGGCTACTTCCCGGCCTTCTTTTGTTCTTTCCGCTTCTTCGCGTTGATCTCAAGAATCTTGACGTCGCCCTGTGGAGTGACGAAGAAGATTTCGAACTTCTTTGTATTCTCGTCAACCAAAGTTGTGACCTGCTTTTGTTTCATCTCCTGGCCAGACGCCGCATCGACCACAGTGCTTAGCATTGTCATGATCTTCTTGTCGGCGTCGTACTTGCCAGTCAGCAGCGTTGGTGTGACTGTTGAAGTATCGACCCATGTGCCTGTGTATTCTTTCTTCCGCGGGTTGTAACCGATGACGGAATGGCCTTCGAACTTTGTCGTTCCGATTTCCATCTTGAACGACGCAGTCGAGTGCAGTCCGTTGCAGACGGTCGTAACAGTCTCCAACGACTCACCTTCGATAACCGGTGCGCCGGGGCCGAGGAACATTTTCACTTTGCCTTCCCACACGCCAGCTTCCGCTTTCAAAGCGTTGTGTTCCTTCGTCGGCTTGGGTGAAGGCAATTGAACAGCGGGTCCGCTAAGGATTAGAAACGCGGCTGAGGCAGCAAGGATATTCATAGCGTCAGGTTCCGGTAATCGTGGGGGAAATTGGACTAAGACTCTGTGATTTCAGTCTAAACGAAAACGGTTCTCGAACGCACCGTTGCGAGAGACCGGCAAAACATTTTGCGCAGGTTCCGGGAGAGACAGTATTGGCAGCGTCCGCGTGAGTAACGCTACTTGTCCTCGCCCCACTCCAGGCCCAGCATGATGGCACTTAAGCCGCTGCCGATTCCCAGCAGGGCCGCCTTGTGACCCGGTTGCAGTCGCCCCTCTTCGGCTCCGATAGACAACGCCATCGGCAACGCGACGGCTCCCGTATTGCCAAGGTATTCGACAGTCGGTGAATCAAGAGCAGGATCAAGCTGCAGCCGATCCAGTAACAGCTTGCGATGTGCTTTGCCGACCTGGTGAGTGAAGACTCGATCGACTTCACTGTTTGGCCAGCTAAGTTCTTTGCGAGTTGCTGCCCAGGTTCGGTCGGCCAGTTCGACTCCCGCATGAAGCAGAGCTTCCGAATCGGTTTCCATTCGTGGGCGGTGATCGCCGTGGCTGGTCGGGGCAACTCCACCGGCGCACAGGTTGTGGGCTGTGGTATCGTTACGAACACAGCCGCCCAGCAAGCGGTTGCCGGTGCGACTGAGCTTGCGATCGCAGAGCACGATGGCGGCTGAACCGGATCCAATCGTGAGTGACGCGAAAGCTGACTTGATACTGTTGCGCGTGGCTGAGTCGTCGATCAGCAGCGAGTCGATGGTTCCTTCAACCAGATCACGACCAGTTTCTGTTCCGACGACAACACCGGCATGAATCTGACCTGATTCGATGAGGTTGGCCACGATCAGCATGCCGTTAAGCAAACCCAGGCACGCATTGCTGACATCCAGAATCATGCCATTGGCCGGCAGCTTCGCGCCAGCATGGACAGCGGCGGCTGTTGCCGGTTCCATCTGATCGCGACATACCGACCCGTGCACTAAGGCTCCAAAGTGTCGTCGATCGATTTGCGACGCTTCGATCGCAATGCGGGTCGCTTGAACGCTGATCTGTCCTGGCAACGTCCCGGGGTCGAAGAACCGGCGTTCTGTGATGCCGGTCATCAGTTCAAGCCGCCCGCACGGAAGGCTAAGGCGTTCGTAGACTGGTGAGAGACGCTGTTCGATATCGTCTGATGTGACCACGTGCGGCGGCAGAATGTGCACGATCGATTCGAGGCAAACGTGTTGGTATCGCATCGGGTGGCGCAGCTAGCTTGGGGGAATAAAAAAGCCCGCCAGAAGGGCGGGTCTTGGGTCTCACTGATTTGTTGGGGCCGTTGTTAGTCGGTTCCGAGCGAATCAATCTGAGCGATGAGCGCTTCGACCTGCTGCAGGTCTGAACTTCGCGATTCGTTGTTCTCAGCAGTCGGAGTTGACATGCCTAGCTTTACAGAACTTCGGACGAAACGAAGCCCACGAAGCAGAAGGTCTTTCTGCTGCTCAGTTACGCCGTTCATAACTTCCTGCATGGCTTTTGCCTTTGGAACTTTCTGACCCAAGTTGGGATGCTTGGTCAAAGATATCGCACGATATGCCGGTTGGCAACAATTCAGAATTCTGGTTATGTCCCAATTACACGCCTTTGTAAAGGAACCGCGTCAAAGTTTACCCTTTCCCCCTGCCCGGCGTGGGGACGATCGACAGGGTGGGTCCAACCGCCACAACCAATCACTCGCTTCTCAGGTTTCCTGAACGGAACGCATCCGCCATGGCCTTGGGAATCTCAGATTCCGCCAGAACCACTTTCGCCTGATTTTCCTGTGTCAGAGCCTTCATTTCCTGTTCCTGAGCAACCGCCATGGCTCTGCGTTCTTCGGCCTTTGCTCTAGCGATACGCATGTCAGCCTCGGCCTGATCGGCCTGCAGTCGAGCACCCACGTTGTCTCCAACGTCGATATCCGCGATATCGATGGAAACAATTGCGTAAGCTGTTTGAGAGTCAAGCCCCTTGTTCAAAACGGCCTGGGCGATAAGCA
>CAZAIB010000057.1:0-34922 GCA_964485095.1 uncultured Planctomycetaceae bacterium
GCATTGTCATGGTTACCTGGTCGGAGCCGATTAGATGAGCCTCTATGTTGAAGACCAGGCGGGGCAAATGTAATCCGCTTTTTCTTCGAGCCGCGCAGAAAACCTGCTCTCGTAGGCTCTGCTCGCACACCTGAGAATCTGATCCGCATTCGGTGCAAGGCGTTTGGCTTTCGAAGAAGGCGACCTCCTCAGCAGCCGGGATCCGCGGCCACCATCTCGACTGCCGCGGGTCGCTTTAGCGAGCCGACTCTACTCGCTGCTGGGTAACTTCTCGATCGAAATGGATATGATCTGCCTGGTCTTGGATACGAAATCGATAGAGGTGTCGTCTGGATAGGCGATCCAACAGGAAGGGGTTGGGGCTGTGGAGAGGTCTCCTTCGGCCGATGGTTTCCCAAGAATCGAAATCACCTTGTCATACTGCATGTCGAAGTCCAGGCCTCGCGGTAGCGGGCCTTCGTACCGCGAAAAGCCGTGGCCATTCCAGCCACCTGCCCGACCGTTGTAGAACAAGACTGACGTGATTAGACCGCTTTCCAGCTTTAGGCTAAGCCCCTTGGCGTGGTAGTGCACTAGCGTTACGTCCGGAAATACTTCGGTCTCGTCAGCTCTACCGAGCTGCGCTTCCGCGTCGGACATCGTGCCTCCAAGTAGAGACCGAAATGGGTCTTCTGTCGGTAGACGGGTTTCCGAGGAACGAGCCTCTGCATCAGGCTTCCCAATTGGTATTTCAGTGTCGCGAGTACCGCACGACGCCATCGTGCAGCAAATGAGAGTGCCGACGAATATGAGTGAGAGCCGTCGCATGGCGGTTCCGATTGCAGTTACACTTGTCGCTCCACCGGGGAGACCAAAGGACAGTTTATCAATCGACTGTTCGCGTTCCACCATTGGGGCCATTGCGGAATAGCTCACTACGCCGCAACGTGGGTGTTGGTGTGAGCGTGTTGAGGCCGGACCTACTACACTCACCATCTGGCACGCTACTCAGCGTTGGCCACCGCCAGGAATCGAAGGATTGATGGGACCCGACGTTGTCTTTTAACACGCCCGATGTGGCATTAACGCGGCGTGCTGTGTTCTCGCAGAGTTGGCCGATCATGCTGGCCAATGCGGCTGCGCCGGTGGTTGGGCTGGTCGATACGTTTGTGATTGGGCGATACACCAACACAACGGCGCTGGCTGGCATTGGTCTGGGGGCGGTGATTTATGGCATCGCGTATTGGGGCTTCGGGTTCCTGCGCATGAGTACCGCTGGTCTCGCCGCGCAGTCGGATGGAGCGGGCGATGAGGGTGCGGTTCAGGCTCATTTGTTGCGCGCTGTTCCGTGTGGATTGTTGATTGGTCTGCTTGTGTTCGCGCTGCAGTCGGTTCTGCTGGCGGGAGCGTTTCGAGTTTTCACAGCGGCGGAGAATATTGAAGACGCGGCTGCGGTTTACATTGAGGCGCGCGTTTGGGGGTTGCCGGCGACACTGGCTTCGATTGCGTTGATGGGGTGGTTTGTCGGTGTCGGTCGATCGGTCCTGGCTCTGCGAATGCAAGTCGTGTTGAACCTCGTGAATGTGATTTTGTCGCCGCTGTTTGTGGTGAACTTCGGGTGGGGACTTTGGGGAGTCGGCATTGCGTCGGCGATTGCCGATTGGATTGGCCTGGCATCAGGGCTGTGGCTGGCAGTTTCGGCAATCAAGCTGCGGGGCGGGTGGAAGAAGGGCGTCATTTCGGTTCGCTCATTGTTGAACCTAACGGACCTGCGGAAGCTGGGCATCACGAACGGCAACATCTTTATCCGAACACTTGCGCTGACGTTTGGGTTCAACTTCTTTGGCAATGCGGCGGCGATGCAGGGCGAGGTGTTCCTGGCGGGCAATCACATTCTGATGCAGTTCATCACGATGGTGGCGTTGGTGCTGGACGCGTTTGCTCATACTGCCGAGGCTGTGACCGGCGCCGCGTTTGGGGCGAAGGATCGTGATCGGTTCGACAATGCCGTGCGGCTCACGACAGAGTTTTCGGCGCTGTTTGCGACGTTGCTCTCAACGCTGATTTTCTTTGGCGGGCCGTACTTGATTTCGTGGCTCACCAACGACCCTGCCGTGATCGACAGCGCGGGGACTTATCTTCCGTACTGTGCGCTCGCGCCGATTGTTGGGTTCGCGGCGTGGCAGTTTGATGGGATCTTTATTGGAACCACCAGAACACGCGAGATGCGAAACGCGGGCATCGCGGCGGTGATGATTTACATCAGTGCTCACTATCTTCTGGAACCACGGTTCGCAGGGCACGGAATCTGGACGGCGTGGCTGATCTACTATCTCGCCCGCGCGTTGACGCTTGCGGTGTACTACCCAGGCATTCGACGAGGACTTGTCGGATCGAGGTCGCGTGAGGGTGAGGCCTGACGGCTTCCTTGATGAATCTGAGGCTGTCGTGAGTGCAACCGATGGACGAAAACGGTATCGTCGGGCCAAACGCTGGGTTGGACTGGGGGCGTACGCGTTTAGGCTTCGATGGACACGGTCGCGGCTGGTTAGCCCATTCAAAGCATTTCACTTCTCAACAATTCTCCGACAAGCGATCGCCTGCGGGAAATCATGACTTTGTTGCTTCGCTCATTGCTGCTTCTTGCGTTCGCCTTGTTTTGGGGCGGGCTGACGTTTTATACCGGCATTGCTGTTCGGATTGCTCATGACGTGCTGAGTGATCCGATGGAAGGTGGGTTGATCACGCAGCGAGTGACCGCAGTTCTGCAACTACTGGGTGTCGTCAGCGCGGTTCTTATGCTCTGGAACGTCGCCGTGCTTTGGAAGGCGTGTCGCAGGCACAGCCTGTGGCTGCTGACGTGCGCTGTGATTCTCTCCGCGTCACTGGTTGGTTTGTTCGTCGTGCACGGGCAACTGGACGCGGTGATTTCCGTTGAGGACGCTGAAGTGGTGGACCGGGAGAAGTTTGTGATTGGCCACCGGCGGTACAATCAGCTGACGACCGTGGAGTGGATCTCGTCGCTCCTGTATCTGCCCATCACGATCTCTGCATGGCGGATTCAGGACCAGCGTCGAGAACCGAGCTACCTCGATCGATCCAATTGACAGCAGCGAGCGCTATGCGGCTTTGCGGATGACCAACTTGGATGGTTCTCGCATAGCGATGGCCTTCTCTGCTTCGCCGATGTAGTCACGGTGCAGCGGTGCGGAGTCGCGTTCTCGCCCGAGTTGGACCTGGAAGACCATTGCCGAACCGTACTGGAAAGCTCCTTCGCAGGCGGCCAGATAGAACTCCCACATGCGGCAAAAGCGTTCGTCGTACAAATCTCGAACCTTGTCCCGGTTCGCAGTAAACCTGTTACGCCATTCGCGAAGCGTGCGGCCGTAGTGCACGCGCCAGGTTTCGACGTCGGTGATCCACAGGCCGGTCTTTTCAATGGCTGCGGTCGTTTCTGACAGCGAGGGGCTATACCCGCCGGGAAAGATGTACTTGCGGATGAATGGGCCCGTGATGCCGGGTGACGACTTCGTGCTGATTGAGTGAATCAACGCCAGGCCATCGGCAGCCAATCGGTCTCGCACCTTGAGAAAGTACTCAGGCAGGTGATGCGCGCCGACGTGTTCTAACATGCCGACCGAGATGACTCGATCGAACTGTTCGGTCACGTTGCGATAGTCAATCAGTTCGAACCGAACTCGATCCGCCAGTCCTGCAGCCTTCGCGCGGTTTTGGGCAATCTTGAGTTGTTCTTCAGACAGTGTGACACCCGTGACTTCGACGTCTGCGATTGATGCCAGGTACAAAGCGAGCCCGCCCCAGCCGCAACCGATGTCCAGAATTCGTTGGCCGTCTTCAACCTGTAGCTTTGCCGCGAGGTGACGTTTCTTTAGTAGCTGGGCCTCTTCAAGAGTTTCATTCCCCTGTGGAAAGTAGCCGCACGAATACTGCATGTCCTCGTCAAGGAATAGCTCGTACAGATCGTTGCCGATGTCGTAGTGATGTTTCGCGTTGGCTCGCGAACGTGAGATCGGATTGTGTTGACGGAACCGTTTGACCTTCCGCGCCAGACCATGCCAGAAGATCTGCGACGGGTTGCGATCGAAGTGCCGTTTGTTGACGAAGAAGATTTCCAGCAGGTCGTAGATGTTTCCGGAACCGACGTCCAGGTCGCCATCCATGTACGCTTCAGCGGCGTGGAGTTCCGGGTTGAGGAACAGCTTCCAATCAACCGACGCACGATGGATCTTCAGAGTGACTTCGGGGCCTGGTTCGATGCCACCGAAGGTCTGAGTTTTCCCTTTGGGGTCAATGAGTGTCAGTTCGCCTTTGCGAATCACTTTGCTGAATAGCTTGGGTAGAAACTTCATCGGCTGCTCACTGGTTCAGAATCTCACGCAGGTTTCGGGGCTACAACCCGATGGCAGAAGCGGAATTTCGCTTATTCGGTGAAACGTGGATAGACCGAACCTGGTGGACTGCTGGCGCTATTGTGCGGCGCCCAGCGTTTCTGGCTGGGTGCCCGCCCTTTCCCGCCTCGATGAATCAGGATCGGCGGTTTACTCGCTGGAGATCTGTGGACAGTCGAATAAGAACCCGATCCCATCTTCCGGTTCACCGAGTCTAATGGCTTGATCGATTGTGAACTCAAAGAATTGATCCAAGTCATGGGCGACGACCAAGCCGGACGCATTTTGGATACTCCAGCGGATAACGTTGCCCGGTTTTCCAATCGTGCCACCGCAGTCGAGCAGCAGGTACTCCTTGGTGCATCCCCACGCGAACGGGACAACGCAGTGTCCGTGCGAGTGGAAGTCAGCCAGTTGACTCTTGATGACCGATGCGTCGCATAAGTTGAAGTAGCTGAACAACGACATGCCGCGCTGCCCATTGCAGATTTCCAGCAAGGCGAGGATTGGATTGACAGCGTCCGGTTCGATACCCACGGTCTTTGCTGCGTCAGCCAGATCGGCACGTTCTTCCAACGAAATCGGCGGCGACAGCCCTGCCAATTCCTGACCCACAAGCTGGATAAGTTGTTGGAACTCTTTCACATTGCTCATGGGAATTCCTTTGAGGGTTCCGGGCAAATGTCAGTGGCAGAGCATTCCTGTGAGCGGCAAGGCGCTAGCCGCCGGTGTCGTACCCCGCAAGAGCAATGACCTTGCAACCTTGCGATCTCCCTTCCGAGTCATCGCTGCCACTATCGTCACTACTTACCGCGATCCATTCGGTCTTGAACCTCGTCTTCCACCTCTTCGGCTCGGGCGGCGCGACCGACCGGGCGTGATCAGTTTAGAGTCCCGAAGGGACGGCATGCTGTAGCCACGGGTGCAAACCCGTGGATCTGGAGTTCGAAACAAGCGCGAAGCCCCGAAGGGGCGACATGAGTTCGATGCGTCGGGTTTCCTGTCGTCCCTTCGGGACTCATGGCGCGGTGGGGGTTCGTGTTCCATGGGCTGACGCCCATGGCTACATCATTTCGCCACTTCGTGGCTGTCCATTCAGGTCGCCTCGCCGCTGTCCACTCCGGTCGCCTCGTGGCTGCGCGCTCTGCTCGCCATTTTGGGGCTGCGCATTCAGGTCGGCTTGTGGTGGGCACCCTGGTTGCCACTTTGTGGCTAGTCGCAGGTTGATCATGCGATGATCTCCTGCTCGAAGACGTATTGCATGTCGAATTCGATGTTGTGTTTCTTCAGGATCGTAAGAAATTCTTCTTCAAATGTTCGCTTTCGATGATGCTCGGCCTGGTTTGCGATGTAGTCACTTACGGCAGGCATTTGTGATTCGCTTACCGAGAACGCTGCATAGCCGGATTGCCATTCAAACTTCCTTGCTACATCTATTTGCTCGTTGACCCACTTCGACGAGTTCGATTTTATCGTTCGCAGAACATCAGAAATCGCGATGGTTGGACTGAGCTTCGCCAACAGATGCACGTGGTCTTCGACGCCACCGATCTTCAGTAACGTACCTTTCTGATCGCGAACGATGCCCCCGATGTATCCGTAGAGGTCGTCTTGCCATTCGGTGCGGATTGTTGGCTTGCGATATTTTGTGCTGTAAACGATGTGGAACAACAGATTCGTGAAGGTCGACATATTTACTGACCTGGCTCGTCGTATTTCAGGGCGGATCGAGTTGGGTTCATGGTACCGAAGTCCGTTTGTGTTCGGGATGAAGTTCATGACAATCGTGCTTCGCGAAGCAGCACTGCAGTTTTCTCTGACGGCCTGGACCTTAGCATTATGAGTGCCACGGCTTCCCCGATCGCACGGGTTCGGGCAGACGGACGAAGGAAGAGACGTTTGGCGTCCGAGCAAGCGGGCAGCGTGGGCCAGAATGCCGAACGAACGTCCCGTTGCAGGCTTGACCGCATCGGGTGGGGTCAGGCGGCGGGCCGGAAATCGGCCAGAGACAAAGAGAAAAGAGTTAGGGCGACAGGGACTCGAACCCCGGACCTTAGCATTATGAGTGCCGCGCTCTAACCAACTGAGCTACCGCCCCTAACTCTTCGAAATGCGATTATAGCGACACAATGAGATGGGTCCATTCAAGTGTGGTCGCGAATCGAGTTGCTGTCATGCAAGTCGTGGTCCTGAGTGCCTGGAGCATCTTCTTATCGATGTCCGTTGAGACAGACGGGACTGAGCTGTGAACACCACGGCTATGAATCTGTTGCCAATGTTGCCCGGTGTCCCGAGTGGGTTGGGAATGAATTCCAAGCCGCCCGGTTCTGCCATGGGATCGGTTCCGGAAAAGAAGATGGGCGGAACCACTTGTGGTTCCGCCCCTGAGGCTATTGATGTTTCGCGGCAGCTTGTTTATTAGAAGCCAGTGACTTCGCCGCTCTTGTGAGTGGACAGTGCCTTGAGGGTCTGACCGTCAATGGTTTTGCTGACGTTGCGGACTGAACCGTCGGCCAGCAGGGCGATGAAGGTTTCGCCAATCTTGCCTAGCGTCTTTAGCGGGTTCTCTTCGTTGAGTTCCAGGCCGCCTGGCTTTGTCCAGGTTTCTGCTTTGTCCGAACCGGCTACAACGGCGAGAATCGTGTTGCTGGTTCCGTCGAGGATTTCACGGATACGCAGCGGAGTCTTGCCATCGCCGAACGGTGCGTTCTCACCGATAAGGACGTGGATTGATGTCTTGCCTTCTCCGTTGACACCTTCGACTTTGAAGATGTCAGGCATCTCAGCGATGAGCTTCTTGTTGTGTTCACTGTCCCATGGTTCGTTGAGTTTGAACTTTTCATACAGCTGGACTTCTTCAAGGAATGGCAGCAAGTGCACTCGCCAACTGAGTCCGCCTTTGCGGCCGCCGTCAGCTTTCGTTTTTCCGTTGGCAGAACCAAATGTATTGTAGACATCGTGGTGGTTGTGAAACGCGAGGCCAATTTCCCGCATTGAGTTCCTTTTTCGAGCTCGCGTTGCTGCACCTCGGGCCCCTCGAATCGCATCGCCAAGTTTCTTGAATTCGGGTTTCAACGAAGCAATCTGCTTCTCGTAGTCGGCTGGCTTGCGAACGGTGTAGGTGAGCGTGCCTTCGTCTCGTTCGACTTTGACACCCTTGATGAGTCCGCCGAGCGTCTCCATCATTCCCTCCATTCCTGGTGGAGCATTTTCCGGCGTCATCATCTGTTGGCCCATGGCGAGCGAACCGCTTAGTACGGCCTGAATCACGCCCGCAGGTTTCGCGTCGCCGACTTCCAGTTGGGCGTGCAACAGTGGATGCTTTTTTGATGACACGTCAATGGCGGCCCATGCCTCGGTGACGGTTGCCAGCGGCATAGGAGTTCCTTCTATCATCTGTTTGAACACCAAGGGCATTGATTCAGTGTCACTCAGAAGCAGGACGTCGGCAGATCCTTCTTTCGCAAAAAGCTTCCGCAGTTTGCTGTCCTGTTTTCGGTTCGACATGAGACGTGGCAGTAGTTTCGATTGTGTCGCCACGAGTGTGGTTTCATTTGGGAACCAAATTGCGTACCCATCAACATCCCAATACTCCTGGCCGTTGCCCTTCTTCTTTTTCGGGTCGCCAAAGCCCTGTCCGAACATCGCAACAGCCGTCTTCTGATCGATAGGCTTCGTACAGTGCGCGATGATGGTTGGGTTCGCTTCCGGATCTGGTTCCGCGTTCTGGCTGCCGAACCGGTTCCAGTTGATGACCTCGCCACCAGCGTGTGTGAGCAGACTCTTTACGGTTTCTTCGTCGGCGCCGTCGAGTCTGGAGACCGAACCGTCGAGCATCGCGACCAGGGCTGGCTGATCCAGGTCGCCGAACGAATCGGTTGGAGTCTCTTCGTCTATCTTTAGCCCGCCGGGTTTTGTCCATTCAGCCGCTTTGTCCGCGCCGGCGATGACAGCCATGATGGTGTTGGACGTACCGTCCGTGATATCTCGGAAGCTCAACGAGTCTTCGAACGGTGCGTTTTCTCCAACAAACACGTGGATAGAAGTTTTGCCCGCTGCGTTGACGCGGGGGCTTTTGAAGATGTCCGGCATCTTTTCGATAAGCGGCTTGTTTGCTTCGCTGTCCCAGTCTTCGTCGAGATCAAACTGCTCGTACAGTGCTTGCTGTTCCAGGTAGGGTAGAATGTGAACGCGCCAACTTAGTTTGCGAGTCGCTGGCGGAAACTCTTGATTGGCATCAGCGTAGTTGTGGAACGACAGTGCGATTTGCCTCATCTGGTTCTTGAGCTGAACTTCGTTGACGACTTCAGCGCCCGGTTCGCCTTCGGCCGGCAAACGCATGCCGAAGCTCTTTGCCAGAGTTCTTTCGCGAACCAGAACGGCAAGTTGCTTGACATCGTTCAGGTCGACACCAAAGTTGGTGGAGAACTCTTTGGTCACGTCCTCGAATTCGGTTCCGTTGAACGCGTTCTCGATGACGGCTTTGCCAAACTTGGAAGTCATGGCCTGCTGCGGCCGAACCAAGGCGCCTGCTGCGAAGCTGGAATCGATGTAGGACAGATCGACGGCGTCCGCCGCCTTCTGTGATTGAACTGGACGAACCGGCATGGCGGCACTGGTAATCGTCACGGCGCCAAGCACACCGCATAGCCAGAGATCTCGAAAACGCATTACCCGCTCCATTGTGGTTCTTTGTTGATAGGGGAAATTGTGGCAGCTCGCATCTGTGTCCGGAGCGTCACTTGTGATCCGATTCGTTCAGCTCGCCAATTTGTTTACCAAATTTTCGATCAAATCTATTCGGGACTTGAAGCAGCCGCGTGGACCTTCTTCGCGAGCGCGTCGTAATCCTGAACTTCGTCCGCTTGTGGGAACTTGTGCGGCAACAGATACCAGGTCTCAGTGAAGCTACCCGACTGCCCCGGCTTGAGTTTCTCTGCCGGGCCAATGGGTTCCAGTTCGACCATTTTGCCATTATCCGGGTACCAAATCGATACCGTCAGTCCGGCCACTTCGTTGTAGTGGCGTTCAGGCGAAACTTTGAACGTCTTCACAAACATTGTGTCGTGCGGCATCAGGTACGTGAACCAGCCGGCCTGGGAATCCATGCCCAGCTTTGGATGTTTGGGGGCACCGTTGATTCGCAGCAGCCGACCTTCGTGTTTGATGAGCGGGTCCTGCGGGCGGAAGTTCAGCGTCTTTCCGGATTCATACATGACGTAGTGGTTGGGGAACCGACTTCGCGGACTGGTTGGAACCAGAACCGTCCCGCCACCGACCGCAAACGTGCGGCTCCAGTGACAGTACTCCTGCGGTGCATCAGAGATGTTGATAATCGTTTGGGTGACGGCTAATCGCGACGACTTCGCAGAGAGCTTGAATTCTCGCACCAATTGAACGCCGGTGGCTTTGTCTTTGACACTGGTCAGCTTCGCAGATCGCGGACCTGTAATGGTTCCCGTCCATGGTCCCTGCCACAAAGCATCGCGTTTGGGGACAAGTTGTTCCGGGCCGATGTCGAACCGCCCCGCCATCATCGAACCGCGTTTCTTTGTGTCAGGATTCCAACGGAACCCTTCGCCTCCGGGCGGCAGGTAAAGCGCGTTCTTTCCGTTAAGGGAATACTCAAGCACGCGTCCGCCGGCGCCGGGGCACAGTGTTACCTGTGTGGTGTCGTTGGTCAGTCGAATGCAGTCGTCGTAGCCAAAGAAGTCGACCACGGTTGCTCCATCCGGATCAGTTTGGGGAATCATCGCGACAGCCAAAACGAACAGGGTGATCATTGGGAGTTCTCACTACAGAGTCAGGTCGAACTTGAATCGCGGCGCGATTTCAGGACTTTATCGTAGTCATCCGGCGTGTCCATATCCTGGATGACGCCGGGTTCGTTCATTTCGTGTTCCAGCACGCGGACCTCGGGCAGCTTTCGTAGCGCGTTGACTCCCAGAGAACCGTCAAGCTTGCGCAGGACATCGGTCAGCGGCCAGCGGAACAGTGTTGGGTGACCGCCCTTGCCCTGCCAGCGTGGAACAAGAATGTCTGCATCGCAACTTGTCCACAACGTGAGGAGTCTCGAGACCGCATGGCGCGTGAGACCGACGCTGTCTCCGGGTAGCAACATCCAGGCGTCGGTTTCAGTCGGAAGGTAGTGTTCTTCGACGAACTGAAGCGCCGCTTCAACTGACTGTCGCATGTCCGCAGGATCGCGACGCGGCGACATGACTTTGGCTCCCGCCCGAATCACCAGTTCGGCTAGCGCGTGATCGTGGGTTCTGACGGTGACGACGCGGCCGGAGACTTCCGGAACGTCAACGGCTGCGAGAACGTGTTCGATGATTGTCGATTCGCCCAGCGGCAATGTGAGCTTCGGCCGTCCCATCCGGCGGCTCAGTCCGGCCGCGGGAATGACTGCGAATATGCGTTGCGGTGACTTCATAGAAAAAGGCCTGCTTCAAGTACTTGAAGCAGGCCTCATCATATTCCCCGAGTCAACTTTTCGCGATGAACGCGAACCGCTTATCAATCAAGATGGAAGACAGGCAAGTCATCGCCTGACATCTGTTTCACGCGACGCATTGGTACCTGACGCCCTCGCACAGGGTGCATTGGGATCTGGCCACTTTGTTGCTGGATGTAGTATCCGTTGCCCATGGGCACAGCGTTCACTGGTCGGATAGTTCGTGGCTGACGATAGTAGCGTGCGTCTGGGTTGTCGAACATGGCGTCCGGGTCCTCGAACCCATCCGGGATAGGTACGTCGCCGGCCTTACCAGGTTCGGCTTCCGCTGGAGCCGAACTAGGTGGACTTGTGGCAGCAGGTGCCGCCGCAGCCGGAGCTGACTGGACTGGCGATGGAACACCTAATGGCACTGAGTATGGTTGCGTTGGGACGGCATTTACTGGTGGAGGATAGACGTTCTGAGGCGCGATTGGTTGTGCGTTTATCACGGGGGCAGGTGCTGGTGCTGGAGCCAGTGCAGGTGCAACTGGTGGTGGAGCCAAAGGAGCCGCAGCCAGAGGCACGCCGCCGTATAGTGGAGCGGTACAGGTTGGACACGTCGAGCAACCGGCTGGAGCAGCACAGGTTGGTCCGCCGCTTACGACATATTGGCCGCCGCCACATCCGCAGTTACCACCGCAACTGCAGGCTGGACCGCCGGCTCCGTTACAGCCACACCCGATGCCCGGAGCAGCACAGCCAGAAATCGCTGCGTGCTGCACTCCACAACCGCAGCCATCAAGGTGCCCTGAAACTGGTGGCAGGCCCAGTGGACCCGCTGAATGGCCACCGCTGAAACCACCGGTTGGGAAGCCCCCACCGCATTCGCCGCAACCTCCACCGCAGCTTGAGGTGACAGCACAACCATTGGTGACCATCATGATTCCGCAGAATCCAGTGACCACGAGAGCTCTATACCACATCGTCCTTCTCCGACCCTTCGAGGGGCTCTGTACACGTACTGTGAATTGGATCGGCTGTTAAGACGGGTAAGCTTTAGTGGTTTTATGCAACCTGCTGATTATTCGAGTAACGACTGTAAAACCGGCAACGGGGGGTGATGTTTGTTGGTGGACAAGCCTTGTCTGGGAGTGGAATCCACGCCGCGATGATTTTGTCACCCTGCGGATATTTGTTGGGAGATCGCGGTCTCAGCTGCGGAAACGGAAAATGAATATCCAATATCCAACAAGGAATCTCCAAGTTAGAACCGGTGCGGCTGATGTCGAATCGAAGCGCAGAATGTCGAACAAGGAATGTCGAATGACGAAGTGAAAAGCTGTTGCAAGCACTTCAAGCTTCAAGATTCCTTGTTCGACATTCAAACCCCGCGCTGTCAGTTCTTCCCAATCAACGCCAGGAATTCATCCTCAGTCAGAACCGGTATCTCCAGATCCTGCGCCTTCGTTAGCTTGCTGCCAGCTTTTTCCCCGGCTAGCAAGTAGGCAGTCTTCTTCGACACGCTGGAACCAGGCTTGCCGCCCGCCGCGCGGATCATGTCGTTGGCTTCGTCGCGTGAGAACTGAGACAGAGTACCCGTCACGACGACGGTCTTACCTGATAGAACACCTTCTTCACCCACAGCTTTGCGTTCGACAGGGGAACCGAAGTTGGCTCCCAGTTCTTTAAGTTCACTGACAAGTTGCCTTGTCGTCGGGCGTGCGAAGAAGTCAACGATTGACTGGGCAATGATTGGGCCAATTTCATCGACGGCCGCCAGAGATTCGGCGTCCTGTTGCGTGATGAGATCCAGCGTTCCGAATTCCGCCTCAAGAACCCGCGCGTTGCTGCTGCCGACATGGCGGATGTTGAGACTGGTCAGTAGTCGCCACAGCGGTTGTGTCTTCGAGGATTCGATGCCGCGGACCAACTTGTCCACCGACTTCTCGCCCATGCGTTCCAGTTCCAGCAGATCGTCGCGACGGTCGGGCAGCCGGAAGACATCCGACAGTGATGTCAGCAATTCTGCGCCCAGCAACTGGTCGACAAGCTTTTCCCCCAGTCCTTCAATATCCATCGCTCCACGCGATGCGAAGTAGATGAGGGTTTCGCGCAGTTGAGCCGGGCAGTCGGGGTTGGGGCAACGAATGTAGACGCCGCCTTCGTCCTGAACGACGGCCGTTTTGCACTCGGGGCATTCAGTCGGGAATTCGAACGGTGTTTCAGACCCATCACGTTTTTCGAGTTCGACGCGAACCACGTGTGGGATAATCTTTCCCGCTTTTTCGACGACGACATGGTCGCCAATCATAATGCCAAGTAATTCCATTTGGTCACGGTTGTGGAGGCTCGAACGTGAAACCGTGGTGCCGGCGATCTCAACTGGTTCCAGATTCACCGCGGGTGTCAGAACGCCGGTCTTGCCGACCTGGATGACAATTTCATTGACCCGCGTCACGGCTTCATAGCGTTCCCACTTGTAAGCCATGATCCAACGCGGGCTTTTGGACGTGTTTCCCAGCGTCTCGCGCTGCGCGAAGCTGTTGGTTTTTACGACCAGTCCGTCGACTTCGAAGTTCAGTTCGTGCAGAGACGCGGCCATTTCTTCGAGTGCAACTTTCAGCTTCTCGATGCCTTTGACTTTGCGGACGTCGGGTGTGGTGGGCAGGCCCATTTTGCGAATGGTCTGCAGGTAGTGCATGTAATCTTTGAACTGGATGCCTTCGATGAACCCGTTCCCGTGCGCGAGGAAGCGTAGCTTTCTCGCCGCGCACGCGGTCGGGTCCAGTAGCTTTAAAGCACCGGCCGACGTGTTGCGTGGGTTGGCATAGACCTGTTCGCCAGCCGCTTCCTGTTCTGCGCGGAGCGCGGCGAAGTCGGAGTTGGCGATCAGGGCCTCGCCGCGAATTTCCAGGACGGCAGGCGGTGATTTTGTTTCGAGTCGCAGGGGGACCCCGCCGATTGTTCGTGCGTTGTGAGTGACATCGTCACCGCTGGCTCCATCGCCACGCGTGAGCGCGCGGACCAGGCGGCCGTCTTCGTAGATGAGTGCCAGGGCGACGCCGTCGATTTTGTATTCGATCGAGTATTCGATCTCGTCCAGGTCCAGTAGCTTGCGTACGCGTTCGTCAAATTCGGCGACGGCGTCCAGGTCGTAGCAATTGTCGATGGACAACATCGGCATGCGATGCGCGACGGTGTCGAAGCCTTCGATTGGTTCGCCGCCGACCTTCCTGGTGGGGCTGTCCGGCGAATCGAGTTCGGGATGAGCTTCTTCGAGTGCCGCCAGTCGATCCATGAGCTTGTCGTACTCAAGGTCGCTGATTTGTGGAGTGGCTTCGACGTAGTACAGCCGGTTGTGCTTTTCGAGTTCCGCTCGCAGTTTTGCGACTTCAGCTTTCGGGCTGGCCATTGGTGTCCTCAGGTTGAGTGCGTGTTGCGTCAGTTGGTGGCGCGGACTTGAGGGTTTTGATTCGGTCAACGGTCATGGCCACGATCGCCATGCCAATCGCTGCGGCGGCTTCCCAGCCCAGGATTTTGGTTCCATGATCTCGCAGCAAGGCGGCAAACTTCGAGTTCTGATCGCCCAGCAGATCGTGTGTCAGCATGAGAAAGCACGTGAACACGAATAAAAACGTGACAGGCACAACAAGCCGGAACAGCCAGCTTGCCGGCGCGCGGCGGGGACGCAGAGGTGAATCGGGCTGCGAATCTTCTTCTATCGGTGAATCCATGCGAAGGAGTATGATTCTGCTGCCATCGAAGCGTCAAGCGCTCGCGATAACACCACGGCAAATAGAGACGCTCACGCCGATTAGGAGCAAATCGGACTGGTCTGGGAACGGGCTGGGGCTCCGCCGCCACCGCCGTCCGTGCGGGTGCGAGGTGACAAGCCCACAGAACTTTGATTTGCGGCGTAAGTCTCTATGGAAGACTGAGAGATGACAGACAAGCAGGGTCCGGAAAAGCAGAGTTTGATTATTCGTGTCGCCTGTGTGGTGGCGTGGATGGTCGCTGTGTGGCTGGTTTGCCGTGGCGAAGCGGCTCGTCTGTCAGATCGTCCCGTCGATCAACCGCTGTGGGTGGCGGCCGTCACCAATCTGGATCTTGATACGTCACTGTTCGTGCCGTTGCTGATTGCGGCTCCCTTTGTCTGGTTTAAGTCACTAAAAAACTCGGCCGGGACACTGGATGTTTCTGAACCGAAAACGTCGCTCGCAAGCGCGTTGGTTCTTTCTGTGTTGGTCGGTGGGGTCGCGTTTGCGATGGCGACCAGGGTCTATGAAACGCGGCTCGACGCGCCCCGTAAGGGGCCGGCGTTTGGGGAGTTGCCGCCTGCGTACCATGACGAGTACTCGTATCTGTTTCAGGCACACACGTTTCTTGCCGGCCGAACGGCGTTTGAACCTGTCGGCCCGCCTGGGCTGTTGGACCAGATGCACGTGTTGAACGACGGTAAGTATGCGAGCCGCTACTTCCCGGCCACTGGTGTCTGGATGGCTCCGTTCGTTTCGCGCGGAACGCCGTATCTTGGCCACCACGTCGCGAACGCCATCATTGCGGCTCTATTGTGTTTCGCAGCGTGCCGGATTGCCGGTAGCGCGGCCGGAGCGATGACCGGACTGCTGATTGCGTTCGCTCCCGGCATGGCGGTGTTTAGTAACCTGCTGTTGGCTCATCATCCGGGGCTTGTCGGTCTGTCGTTGTTTTTAGTCGCGTTTCTGGAGGCGCGTCGGAGGTACGCGATGGCCTGGGGGCTTATCGCAGGTATTGGACTAACGTTTGCGATGTTGGCGCGGCCCATGACAGCAGCCGGCTTCGCGCTGCCGGCTGGGTTGTGGTTGCTGCTGGCTTTGGTTCGTCGTGCAGACGATCGCAGGAAGTACATGAAGCTGGCGACCGGGTTGGGTGTTCCAATTGTGTGTGGCTTTGTGGCTTTGGCCGCGTACAACCGCAGCATTACCGGTGATTTCTTCACGACGCCCTACTCCGTTTACACGAACATCTACACGCCGAATCATGTCTACGGATTCAACAACGTCGAGCGCGGTAACGCTAAGGATGCTGCCAAGCGTATTGCGAAGTACGATGGCTGGGCGGTTAACCTGACTCCGACGGTGGCGGTTCAGAACGCTCAAGCAAGACTGGTTGCCAGTTTTCAGTGGACGCTGGGTCTGATACCCAACGCAATGCTGGCGACGTTTGCACTCATCGCCTGGCCCCGATTGCGTTTTGAATCGAGGCTCATAGTTGCTTCCATCGTCAGCTTGCACGTGGCGCACATTCCGTATTGGTTTGATGGAATCATGCACTACCACTACGTGTTCGAGACTGGCGTGTTGTGGTGTCTGCTGGGTGGGGTTGTTGTGGCGGATCTGTTGCGGGGCATGCAGCTTCGTGTGCTAAGCAAACCGGCGATCTGGATTGGTCTGTGCGTCGTCGCGGCTACGGTCAGTGCGTGGACGAACCCGCCGAATCCGTTTGTCGCTGAAGCCAACCTGTTTGCCGGTTCGCGGGTGCAAACGGAACTCCGGGGTATTGCGTTCTCCCGTTTGAAGTACTTCCGGTTCAGATCGCGAATTGATGCACTTGAACGTCCGGCGTTGGTTCTGGTCGAACACGACCCGGCGGATATTCACATTGAGTACGTGAGCAACATTCCGCCTGTCAGTTCCGCCGCCCGAAGCCATGTCGATGCTCCAGTGCTGGTTGGGCACAAAGCGGCCTTCTTCGACGCGCCGAACCGTGAGGATTTGTTCCGGGATCGAGCGGTCTGGGTGTACTCGGCAAGGGACGATACGTTGAGTCGGGTGGGACGGTAGTTGAAGGTGGAAGGTGGGGCTTGAATGTCGAATGTCGAACAAGGAATTTTGAAGGTTGAAGTACTGGGCGTGGCAACAGCTTTTTACTTCGTCATTCGACATTCTGCGGTTCGATTCGACATCACGCGGAGCGCACCGGTTCTAACTTGGAGATTCCTTGTTGGATATTGGATATTCAATTCCTCTCCCGTGGCTGAGACCGCTCTCCGATGAAACGGAAGAGGCGACATACTCGGATGGACTTGCCGCAGATACTGGCCAGCCAACAAAAAAGGCGGCAACGATCAGTTGATCGTTGCCGCCTTTAGGCGTTCTTGTTGCTTAACAAAATTAAGCAGCTTTGTTTTCTTCAGCTGGTGGAGCTGGAGCATCTTCGACACCGCCGTCAGCTGGTGGAGCTGGAGCGTCTTCGATTGTTGCTGGAGCAGATGTCGCAGGAGCCATTGTTTCGCCCTGGATGATTGTTCCGCAACCGCCTGGTGTTCCGCATCCGCCGTTGATGACAGTACCGTTCATCATCATTGGAGCAGATGTCATTGTGCCACAACCACCGTTGCAGCCACCGTAGCTAACTGGTGTGGCGTAGTTCATGACTGGTGCTGAAGCAACAGTTCCGCATCCGCCACCGCAGCCGCCTGAAACCATTGGCTGTGAGTAGCTGACAGGTGCAGCGGCAACGCCGCAGCTTGAGCAACCGCTTGAAACCATTGGCTGTGAGTAGCTGACAGGTGCAGCAGCAACGCCGCAGCTTGAGCAACCGCTTGAAACCATTGGCTGCGAGTAGCTGACAGGTGCAGCAGCAACGCCACAGCTTGAGCAACCGCTTGAAACCATTGGCTGTGAGTAGCTGACAGGAGCAGCAGCAACGCCGCAGCTTGAGCAGCCAGTGCTGACAGGAGCTGAGTACACAGGAGCTGAGTAAACAGGTGCAGGAGCTGGTGTGTAGCTGGCGTAGCTGACAGGAGCAGCAGCGGCTGTACCACAGGTGTTGCAACCGTTGTTGAAGCCACGGTTACGGACAGGGCGAGCCTGACGGACAGGTCGAGCTGCTCGACCGAATCCACCACCGCCACAGTTGTTGATGGCGCCACAGTTGCCGCCACGACGGAATCGTCGTTGAGCCTGAGCGTCAGTTGATGACATCGCTACGATGGCGATACCAGCAAGAACAAGAAAAGTTTGTCGCATCGAAATTTCTCCAGTAGGGTTGGGTATGAGGGGTGCGAGAGCGCGCTTCAAAGCAGGGGACTCCCGTTCCCAATCCAGATATAGTAATTCTGACTGCTTGGTTGACCTTGCGGATTGCACCGCTTATCTAAACGAAGCTGGCAGGATAAGGTGGGCAAATCCTGATGTCAAACAGGTCGGGGAAGTCATTTCAAAGGTCCTCGAATGAACTTGAGACCACCCCATTTGGGCGAATCCGAGCCATCTCGAGCGGTTCAACTTGAGCCTGTCTCAGATTGCTGTGCCGAAATCCTCACATCGCGTCTGCGAACCCGATTCAGCCCGCGCAACCTGAACCGATAGTTAACTAGGCAATCTGTGCGCGATCGTTTCTGAGTGGTCAAGCGCTGCGATTCGTGCGGTCGATGCTCCCCTCGTGCCCCGAATTACGGGAACACCCGGACCGACCCAACTCCGTAGACACGATCCACCTTATGCGCCTGCTCACAGTGATGCTTCTGTCCGCCCTGCCAGCCTCAGCGATGGCAGAAGAGCGAATGACTCCCTTAGTGCGAGCCGTAAAGCTCGCCCGGGCGTCAGTGGTCAATATCCACAGCGAGAAGAGCAGCAAACGCTCTGGCAGCGAGGTCTTTTCGAAAGATCGCAAAGTCAGCGGCATGGGGACCGGGATCGTCATTGACGAACGCGGTTACATCGTGACGAACCACCACGTCGTGCATCAGGTGGATGCCCTGGAAGCGTCGCTGGGTGATGGCAGTCGCTATCGAGCCAAAGTGATCACGTTTGACAAGGCACGCGATCTGGCCATCATCAAGATTAACCCGCGGAAAAAGCTGAAGGTCATGCCGCTCGGCACTTCCTCTGACCTCATGCTCGCGGAAACAGTATTCGCAGTTGGCAACGCCTACGGATACGAACATACCGTCACCTCGGGAATCGTGAGTGCTTTGGGTCGCGACGTTGAAGTCAACGAAACCCAGTCGTACTACAACCTGATCCAAACCGACGCCAGCATCAATCCAGGCAACAGTGGTGGGCCGCTGCTGAACCTCAACGGAGAGGTTGTCGGAATTAATGTTGCGATTCGAGCCGGTGCTCAGCGAATTGGCTTTGCCATTCCGATTGACGATGCCCGCCGCACTATCGCCAGGATGATGAGTGCCGAACGCTTGTTCGGAGTCAGCGCTGGCCTGATTACTCGCGACGTAAAGAACGCGACCGATCGTCGAGTCATCGTTGACCGTGCAACATCCGGTTCCGCGTCAGCTGGAATCACCAGCGGCGATGAGGTTCTGCGAGTTGACGGAATCGATATCGAAGACGGCGTTGATGTGTGTCGAGCGTTGTTTGATCACCGACCTGGCGATGTTGTCAAAGTGCAGCTGCGACGAGGCGGTCAGACGATGGAAGCTGATGTGCAGCTTTCAAAAGCCTCGCAACAGTTCGCTTCAAACCGAACACGGTCTGCGACGCGGACCGTATCCATGCCGAAGTCCAACAACCAGACGGCCGCCCGAGCGTGGCGGAAACTGGGCCTTCGACTGGCTCCACTAACACCTACTCAGGCTGCGAGCCTGGCTCCTCGGTACCGCGGCGGCATGCGAGTGGTCGCTGTTCGATCTCAAGGGCCTGCTGCCGAGAAGGGCATCCAGGCAGGCGACTACCTAGTCGGTCTGCACATCTGGGAGACCCTGAACGAGAACGACATGGCGTACGTTCTTGCCGACGAACAGATCACTCAGCACAACCCGCTGACCTTCTACATCGTTCGCAACGGCAGCACGATGTTCGGTCGCCTGGCTCTCTGAGAGCCAACGGTTGTTGAAGGCTAGAGTGTCGAAGAGGTCAGGAGTCGAAGAGCTTAAGAGTCTTCTGCAGAGGCTCTCTGATCCGGCAAACCACGCCGCCACTTCAGTCGCCTGACTCAAGTCCTAACAGCCGTTTCTTGATCGTACCGAGTGGTGATCCGGTGAGCTGTTTGACTTCTTCAGGCGAGCGGCCGTCCTCAAGCAAAGCTGACAGAAGCAACGGCCGGCCTTTTTTGATCCGCCTTGGCTCAGTCAGCAACCGGTATCTTCTCTTCCGAAAGTCTTGCCGTGCCTTTTGGTCAGGCCCGTCCCCGGTCGGCAACCCAACCCTTTCAGTTCGGTAGGAGACCTTCGCCACGCCCACATCCAGCGGAACTAAACGCAGGTCGCTGCCACTATCCCAAACGTGCATATGGCCGACCCGAGCGTCTAACTCAGCGACCGACGCCAGGCCCGCCGCCGCGAGAAGGGCGTCGACGCATAGTGACGGGCCTGAAATGAGTTCGTCGCTCTGTTCCAAAATAAGCGAGCGAATGAGAACACCACCAAAGCTGCCACCGGTGCCAAAGCTGATGTCCAGACCCTTGAAAGAGCCGCCCTTGTAGCCGGAACCGACCCTGTGGAAGTACCATCGACCGAATAGCGACTGCAATTCGTGGCAGTGCACGAAAGAGTCCGGGTGCGTCGCGGGATTGAAGTAGTAGTACTCAAGCTCCGCAAACTGAAACCGTTTCCCGAAGGCGACCAAACCCCACTTACTGCACATTGATTCCAACCCAGCCATCGCCTGATCAGGTGCGAGCAGACCGGCCAGTTCTTCGTGGAGTGCGTCCCCAGACTCTATTTCCACAAATCTTTCTCCCCTACCCACCGCTTGGTTGCAAGTTGGGACTGGCGACGGAAGTCCCGCATGGCCCGAACTCTGGCGTCAGTTGAACGCGGAACGGGCGGACCGAGCTGAAGTTCAGGTAGCTGTAGCATCGCTTGTTCCTATGGCTTGAACCTGGTCCATCTTTGGTCGCGGAGTCAGGCTGTACCTGACGGACACCGGGCGAGTCACGAGAGGTGTTGTTCGATCCAATCTGACGCCACTCGGCCGATTTCTTCGAAGATGTCTTCTTCGGATTCGCGGGTTCTTTTCAGGATCTTGTAGCTGTGGTTGGCGGTGTCCAACAGGTGCAGCGTTACGGGCTTCTTTTTCTTCCTGAGCTTCTTCACGATCGGTTGAAAGAGGTCCATTGAGTTCAATGTGTCGCGGGTTCCGGAAAGGAACAGCATTGGGTGAGCGATGTCGGGGAAGTGGGCGACGCGGTGGTCGGATGGTTTGTTGGGTGCATGAAGAGGGAACGCGAAGAAAATCAGGCCGGATACTGCCTTCGGGAATTCGTCCGCCGCAGCAGCCAGAGATGTCATTCGTCCGCCGAATGAATGGCCGCCTGCGAAAATGGGTTTCTTGCGAGCGTGTTTCTTTGCTTCACGAATTGCGTTGCGGACTGTGGCCAGGGAAACGGTCTCGGAATCACGACCACCACCGCGTTCCATGAAGGGGAACTGGTACCGGAAGGTTCCAATTTTGCGTTCGGCAAACTGGTCAGCAATGTTCTGCATGTTTGAGTGGTACATGCCGGCCCCTGCTCCGTGGCCGAGAACCACGATCGCTTTCGCTCCACGCGGCATCATGAGGTGGGCGGAGACTTCACCTTTGGTTTCATGGGCGACGAACTTGAGTTGTTGTTCTTTCATCCTGATTCCTGCTGAGTGCGTGCGAGTGGGTTGGCCGGCGCCGGGTCATTCGGCGGCCGGCGTTCAGTCGGTTCGGTCTTCGACTTGTTGTTTCTGATTGCGTTCTGCTTCCAGCACTAACTGTGCTTCCCGGAGGGCTTGACGTTGTCTGTAGACCGTGAAGATTCCGGTGACGCAAATGAAAATTGCGCCTGCCATGATTGCCAAAGCGAGCCACGGAACCTTGCTTTCCTTCTTCTCAGTTGTCGGATACGCGACTTCGTATGGGTTCTCGCTGATGTGAGATGCCTTGCTGGACCTGATTGATGCTGCGCTGAAGCTTACGGACTGTCTGGGGATCGTGTCCACGACGGCGGGTTTGGTGAGTTCTGTCTGTTCCAATTGTGTCAATTCAACCCACTTCGGCGCGTAGCAATTTCGAGAACGTTGCCGCATAGGGGCCGAATCTGACCTATGGTTCGCTGAGGACCCTGTGGGAGAAGCAAATGTCATTGCGCGCGCACGACCGGTATGTCGTAAAATCTTTAACGCCAGCGAAGCTGATCTATTGCAAAGACCAGACTGGCGCCGAAGTTTTGCTGGAAGACGTCTCGACGCACGGTGCCGGGATGACCATGTACGAAGAGCCGCGGATCGGCGAACGTATCACGCTGACATTTCAACTGGGGCGCGATACTCATGAGGTCACCGCTTGTGTTCGGTGGGGTGAATCGAGCGGTCCCAGACAATGGCTGGTAGGTTGTGAGTTTGAACGGGCGCTGAAGGCTTCGGCTTTGGATGGCGGTTCGCTTCAATGGGTGTCCCAGCGGCGTGCTGTTTCTGGTCAAGCAGTCATGCGGCGTGAGTCGGCTCCAAACCACCCCTACTCGGTCGAAGTGCAAAACTGTTCGGCTCGCGGAATCGGGCTCATCACGAACGAGAAGTTCAGCGCGGGTGAGACCGTTATGCTGGAGCTTGGTGGTGAGAGCTTCGTGGTTCGTATGCGGTGGAGCGCTGTTCGAGGTGGCCGGCATGTTGTTGGTTGCGAGTTCAATCGGGCTCGCGATGCAGTGCGGGTTCAGGAACTCATGGGGCTTGCACATGCCCCGCAGCATCGGATGGTTCGCCCGTTGCTGGGTGCGTCAGCAGTGACGCTTGCCGGAACCATTATCGTGGGGTTGATTGTGTTTCTGAACGGTCAGGACTGGCCGTTCTAGCCCAACTCTGTAGGCTTTTGCACGAGACGCAGGTTGTTGTCGGAATTGGCGGGTGGGTCGGCTACAATCAACGCATCCCCCCCGATACCGAGTTCGTTCGGTCCCACCAATATCGATGCCCATGCCGCCTCGCGTTCTAATAACCGCGCTGCTGATCGTCTCTATCGCACCTGTCCTGCGCGCACAGGAAGTGGATTTTGAGAACGACATCATGCCGGTGCTTACCAGGTATGGTTGCAATGCCGGCGCGTGTCACGGGAAGTCGGGCGGTCAGGGTGGGTTTCAATTGTCGCTGCTTGGGTTCGATCCAAACGGTGACTACGACATCATCACAAAGCAGGCCGGCGGTCGCCGCATACTGCCCGCCGACCCGGACAAAAGTCTGCTGCTAACCAAGCCGGCCGCGAAGATTCCGCATGGCGGTGGTCGCCGGTTAGAACCGACAAGTTCTGAGTACAAAGTTTTGCGCGACTGGATTAAGGCTGGGGCGGTTCGCAGAGTTAAGGGGTCGCCAAAGTTGGTGGGCGTGAGTGTCGAACCGACAAGCATGGTGTTGGCAAACGGCGACACGGCGAAGCTGGCGGTGACCGCGAAATACGACGACGGTTCGACGCGCGATGTGGTCGGGCTGACTTCGTTCTTGTCCAACGAATCGCCGATCGCGGGAGTTGACGAACATGGCGTCGTGACGGCGGGAATGATTACCGGCGAAGCGGCCGTGATGGTTCGGTACATGAACCACTTTGCTGTGTGCAGTGTGACGGTTCCCCTGAAGACACCCGTCGCGGCTGATGTCTACAGCCGGCTGCCTCGGAAGACATTCATTGATAATCTTGTTTGGAAGAAACTGCAGCGGCTCAATATTACTCCGTCAGACGTGTGCGACGATGCCACGTTCCTGCGTCGCGTAACGACGGACATTGTGGGACGGATTCCGACGGTGGAGGAAGTTCGGGCGTTTCTGGCAGACACTGCGGCTGACAAGCGGGCGAAGTTGGTTGACCGTCTGTTGGATGATCCTGAGTTCGCCGATCACTGGGCGAACAAGTGGGTCGATTTGTTGCGGCCGAACCCGTACCGCGTCGGCATCAAGACGGTTCTGAATTACGACCAGTGGATCCGTCAGTCGTTTCGCGACGACAAACCGTGGAATCAGTTCGTTCATGAGTTGATGACGGCTCAGGGCGGTACATGGCACAACGGCGCGGTCACGCTGTATCGGGATCGGCGTTCGCCCGATGAAATTACGACGATGGTGAGCCAGCTGTTTCTGGGCATCCGCCTGGACTGCGCGAAGTGTCATCATCATCCGTTTGAGGTTTGGTCGCAGGATGACTTCTACAGCTTCGCCGCGTACTTCGCGAAGGTTGGCCGGAAGGGAACCGGTTTGTCGCCGCCGATTTCCGGTTCGGAAGAATATATCTACGCCGGCACGCGCGGCAGTGTGAAGCATCCGCTCACGAATGAAGAACTACAGCCCCGGCCTTTGTTTGGGAAAGCGGCGCCGACGGATGGTTCTACAGATCCGCGTTTGCAGTTGGCCGATTGGATGACGTCGGCGGACAATGTGTACTTCTCACAGGTGATGGCGAACCGCATTTGGGCTGATTTGATGGGCCGCGGTCTTGTTGAGCCCGTCGATGACATTCGTGCGACGAACCCGGCTTCCAATCAGGAACTGCTGGAAGCGCTCGGGCAGGATTTTGTGAACGGTAAGTTCTCCATCAAGCATACGATTCGTTCGATCGCGAACTCACACGTCTATCAGTTGAGTTCTCTGACGAACGAACGCAACGTGGCCGATACCCGCAACTACTCGCGACACTACCGGCAGCGGATGCGAGCCGAAGTTTTATTGGACGCGGTGGCGAGTGTGACTGGTGTGGCTGAGAAGTACAGCGCGATGCCGGCTGATAGTTCGGCCAAGCAACTATGGACACACCGGGTGAACTCGCAGTTCCTGGATGCGTTTGGGCGTCCGGATATGAATCAGGATCCACCCTGTGAGCGAACGACGGAATCGACGGTCGTGCAATCGCTGCACCTGATGAACGCGGAGAACCTGTATGGCAAGATTGCCAACGACAAGGGGACGGTTGCCAGACTGGCCGCTTCGAAAGCGAAACCGGCAGAAGTTGTTGAGAACCTGTACCAGTTGGTTTACGGGCGCGTTCCGACTGAGAAAGAAACCAAGTACGCCGTTGGTTTGTTTGGGAAAGAAGCAACCAGTCGGCGGGCTGTGATCGAAGATTTGATGTGGGGCTTGTTGAATACCCCCGAGTTTGTGTTTCAGAATTAGGAGGCAGGCTTTGGACGTACTCCTGGACAAGATTGAAGTCGGAACCGGTGCTCCCTACCACTATGAGTTACGGCGGCAGAGTCGACGTCGGTGGCGATGGGGTGCAGTCGCGGTGTCGCTATTCTGTGTCCTGAGTTGTTTCTTTGTGGACGAGCTCGTGACGCAGATTTCGTCTCCATCATCGTTGCTTCGCCGGTTGGCGGGATCGCTTCCCTTGCATGATTTGGCTGGGGAAGTTCCTCCGGAACTGCCAACAAACGCCCAGTGGCTGACGGCACAGTCGCCGCCAAACCTGGCTTCGCTAAGGGGCCAGGTCGTGTTAATTCACTTTACCGGTCTTTGTTGAGGTGGTGCCGAAATGGCGCCCCACCTGGTCAGGTGGCACAACAAGTACTCTGATGATGGCTTGCAGGTTATCGAAGTGTTTGGCCGTTCCGACGATCGTAAATGCGGCAAAGGGAGCGACGTCGTAAAGAAGCATTTGGATGACTATGAAGTTCCATATGCTGTTCTATTCGCAGAGCCGGCGTGGATAGAGAAGACCTACGGTGTGTGGGGAGGGGGCAATGTGGCCTACTTGGTTGGCCGCGACGGGAAAGTGACGTGGCAATATTTGACCCGAGGACATGAAGATACTGTGGAAGCTGAAATTCGAGATGCCCTGGGCTTAGTTCCGCGGAAAGCAGGTGCAAAATGAAACATCGAAATTGTGAAGGTGTGACGCGACGGGATTCGTTGCAACTGGGGCTCGGTGCGTTGATGGGTGGCGGGCTGGTCAGCATGCTGCGTTCCCAGGGACTAGCTGCTGAGGAAGTGAACGCTCCGAAGGCGACTGCGACCAGTTGCATCCTGATTTGGATGGATGGTGGTCCGAGTCATTTTGAAACGTTCGACCCCAAGCCCAACGCGCCTGCGGAGCTGCGTGGTGAGTTCTCTCCGATCCCAACGTCGGTGAGCGGTGAGTTCTTTTCACAACACATGACAAACCTTGCCGCGACGTTTGATGACTTCGCGATGATCCGGTCGATTCGTCACAATCAGGGGAATCATGGTGCCGGCAATCACTACATGATGACCGGGCAGCCTCCGCGAATTCCGGTTGGCTGTGGAGCGTTCGTTAGCTTCCATCCGAGCCTTGGTTCTGTGGCCGCGAAAGAGCTTGGCAAAGACAACGGCCTGCCGCCGTACTTCAGCATGCCCAGCATGTCGCGTTCAGGCGGACCGAATTTCCTTGGCGCGAAGTATGCGCCGTTTGTTGTTGGGAACGATCCGAACCGAAAGAACTTCCGAGTCCGTGACGTTGCCCTGCCCCGTGGGTTGGCGGAGTCTCGGTTCTCCGCGCGAACGGCCATGAGAACTCAACTGGATCAGATGGCTCGATTAAACGATGAGGCGGCTGCCGATCCTGTGGCGGCGTTCGACGAGTACTTTGAACAGGGCTACAACCTGGTGACCTCACGCGATGCGCAGGAGGCGTTTGATATTGAGAAAGAACCGGGCAAAACGCGGACGCGATACGGTCGGAACCCGTTTGGTCAGCGATGTTTGTTGGCCCGACGACTTGTGGAGGCTGGCGTTCCGTTTGTGACCGTTTACGACGGCGGCTGGGATCATCATCGGGATATCTTTACGTTGCTGAAGAAGCGATTGCCTGGCTGGGATGCTTCGGTGTCGACGCTGATTCAGGATTTAAAAGAGCGCGGCATGTTGGACACGACGCTGGTCGTGGCGCTGGGTGAGTTTGGTCGGACGCCCAAACTTTCGGTTCTGTCTGACTCGAAGAAGGCCGGGCGAGATCACTGGGCGAATGCCATGTCGGTGCTCATGGCGGGCGGCGGAACTCCGGGTGGAACCGTTGTCGGCGCGACTGATCGCAGCGGGTACTCGGCGGTGGATAACGTGCTGTCGCCGGAGAATTTTGTGTCGACCGTGTATCACAAACTGGGCATCGACCCCAATCGCATTCTTTACACGCCGCAGGGGCGCCCCGTGCATTTGGTCAGCGATCCAAAGCCGATCAAAGAACTGGTCTGATTACCAATGTTGAATGCGCTGCTGCTGTTGTTGGTTGTGCCGGCCGTTGCTGACGCGCCGAAAATCGATCGCATCTTTCCGCTCGGCGCGCAGCGGGGTGAGACGACTGAGCTGACGTTGGTCGGGAAGCCCGGCGGTTCGCTGAAGGGCTGGTCGGACCGCAAAGGGGTTTCGTTTCAGTTTGATGAGAAGTCGAAGAAGGTCGCAGTTGCTGTTGCGAAAGACGCCCTGCCCGGCCGGTGCTTTCTGCGGTTCTATAACGACACGGGTGCGACAAAGCTGTTTCCGTTTGTTGTGGGGACGCTGGCGGAAGTTAACGAGGTCGAACCAAACGATCGCCGGGATGCGGCTCAGAAGTGTACCGGGAATGTGACGGTTAACGGTGTGCTGGCAAAGGCTGGCGACGTTGATGTGTATGCGGTGGCTTTGAAGCGGGGTCAGACATTTGTCGCGGCGATGAACGCCCATCGGTTAGGTTCGCCAATGGATGGCGTTCTGCAATTACTCGACGCGCAAGGGCATGTGCTGACTCAGAACGACGAGGGCCATGGCTTTGATCCGCAGATCGTGTTTGAGGTTCCCGCCGACGGCGACTATTTGGTTCAGGCTTTCGCGTTCCCCGCCGCGCCCAACAGCAGTATTCGATTCGCGGGCGCGGCGACTTATGCCTACCGTCTGATGCTGACAACTGGTCCGGTGATTGACCACGCGATGCCTTTGGTGGCTGAGTTCGGAAAGACAGACACTGTTTCACTGCACGGTTGGAACCTGCCCGACGTAGCCCAAGCGAAACTGACGGGAACCGCTGAGCCGGAGTTTCTGAATACGGTCGCCGAAGCCGAAAATGCGCCGGTTGTTCGAGTGGTTAAACATGCCTCGTTGGTCGAAGGTCAGACACAGGCGGTTCAGTCGCTGCCGTTGTCGTTAAGCGGCACGGTGTCGAAAGCCGGCGAGGTTGATGCTGTTCGGATCAAGGCGGCGAAAGGTTCTTTGTTGGTGAACGTGGTGGCTCAGTCGGTGCACTCGCTGCTGGACCCGGTTGTTGTGGTTCGGTCTGCGGAAGGGAAGGTGGTCAAGGAACTGGACGACATCAGTCGGTCGGATCGTGACATCAAAGCGACGGTCAAGCTGCCGGCTGATGGCGAATACACCGTCGAACTGCGTGACAGGTTTGGGCACGGTGGTGCCAGGTATGTCTACGTGATGACTTGTGAGAAACCGGCGGCGAACTTTTCGGTATCGGCTTCGGCGAATTCCTTTGTTCTGACGAAGGCCAAGGGTAAGAGTAATCCGTTGGAGATTCCGTTGCAGGTGGAACGCGTTCACGGGTTTGCCGAAGCGATTTCGATTTCCGTGGAGGGTTTACCGGAACATGTCACTGCTGCGGTTGTTAAGTCAGAACCGAAAGGCGGTTCGTCGAAAGCGGTGAAGCTGGTGCTCAAGTCGGCGACAGACAAACCGTTCAGCGGACCGGTGCGGATAAGATGTCGTTCGGCGTCAAAACGCGAACAGTTCGCCACGGCCGCGACCGGACTGGGTAAGGTTCGTACCTCGTATTTTTGGCTTTCGTTGATGAGGTGAGTGATCGGAGTTTTGGCACAGGCTGGTTTTGATGCCACCGGTAACGTTGTGGAAATGGCGTTCTGGTTCGGGCTGCTGGTCGCGGGGCCGCTTGCCGCGATCTTGCTTCGTATCACAATTCGGCTGCTGAACCGGAAGGATGACCACAGCCGCGGTCTTCAGCAACAGGCGGAAGACCTGGTCGTGGCAGCGGCGGATGATGTGCAGAATCCCTATCGCGTTATGGCGGATGGTGTTGCTGTCGCTGTTGGTGACCTTGGCGCGATTCCTGTACCCGGTTTCGGCAAAGCGTACGGGATTCTGCTGACGACTGCGGTTTGCGTCGGCGGTCTTAGAGGTCTGTTGGAGATGGTCAGGGCAACAGTCACGAGGCTGCTCTTTAGGGGCTCTCTTGGAGTTGCCCAGAACAACCTGGCACAGTTGCTGATTTTGTTGGCCACCGTCGTGCTTGGTCTGGGCCTGCACGTTGTGGTTCTACGAACGTTGCTTCCTACGACAACCACCCGCGCGGCTGCGGTTTGCCTTGTTCATCTGGCAGTGTGCATCGTAATCGCGGTGGCGATTACGTTGGTGTTCGCCGGGCTAGCCTTCGCGGCTTTCCAGTGGTAGCAGACATAGGGTTGATGTTCGCTCCCATATCTGGCAGGTATGGAAAGAGTTGACCCTTGGATACCGGATCAAGATTAGCCGAGAAGGAGACGCGTTATGGGGATTCTAGTTCTGGTGTTCCTTGTGTTTCTTATTGTCGGACTTCCCCTCGGAGCGCTGATGCTCCGCGCGTCTGTTGGTTTGGCGAACAAATTTCTTGGTGGGAACGCAGAAGGCGGTGGTGTTACAGAGGATTTGTTGGAGCGATCGCCGCCAGGTGATCCAGACAATCCTTATGCGACCACAGCCTACGGTGTCGCCTCAGGCACGTATGAGAAAGGTGCCATTCCGGAACCAAGTTTCGGGGGCGCTTGCGCTATCACTCTCGTCCACTTGGTCGCGACTGTCCTGGGACAGCTCGTGGTAGGTCTTGGTGTAGCCACTCTGAACCTACCTTCAATAGTGGGAAGTGCTACCAATCTGATTGTCGGTTTCGGGATCGGAGTGTTCTTACTGCAGGCAATGCTACCCACAACTGTTCGTAGAGCAGTATTGGTTTGTGTGTGTCAATATACGATCGCGATCATTATCGGAATTGCAGTGGGCGTGATTTTCGCCGTTGTACTCTGAGGCACTTGTGTTCGCCCATTGCCATTCCGTAGTCCACTCACGACTCACATGAAACGCAACGGATTTCTGACTTGGAGATTCCTTGTTGGATATTGGATATTCTTCGCCCTCTCCCGCGGCTGAGACCGCGACCTCTCCCGCAAGCGGGAGAGGTGGCATGATTCTGGGCGTGCGGTCTGGCGTGTGTGGATGATTACTTGTCCGCCGCGGCTCCGGCTTTCTGTTTTGCTTTGTTCTTACCTCGCTTGTTCTTCTTTTGCTTTGGTGGTGCCTTTGGGCCTGCCTCACGCTGGGTGTGCTGGTTTGGTGGGAACGTTTGCAGACCCTGTTTTTTGGGCTCCGCAGTTTGCTTCTCGCGGAGGAATTCCAGGTTCGTCGCCATGTCGCGCCACAGGCTACTAAGTTCGGCGACCTTGTCCGGCATGGCGCTGGCGAGGTCGTTGAGTTCGCTGCGGTCTTTGCTCATGTCGAACAGTTCCCACGGGCCACCTCGAGCTGATACCAGTTTCCAATCGCCCTGCCGGACGGCTCGGTTGTCCAGAAAGCGGAAGTAGATTGCGTCGTGCGGTTCTCGCTGTTTACCTTCGAGAATGGGTAGCAGCGACTTGCCGGAAATGGGTGCGTACGTCTTCCCGTCGAGTTCCGCTGGCATTTCCGCGCCGGCGACTTCAAGGCATGTCGGCAGCAGATCGATGAGATGTCCGGTTTGTTGTGTGATGGAACCCATCTTTGCTTTAATCCCCGCCGGCCAGTGAGCGATCAACGGTGATGAGATGCCGCCTTCGTGTTGGTTCTGTTTGTACCAGCGGAACGGTGTGTTGCCGGCGTGAGCCCAGCCGACGTCGTAGCACCAGTACGATTCGGGGTCCCATGGCTTCAGGTCTTTGCCGCGAGTGCGTTCGAACGGGCAGGCTCCATTGTCTGAACACAGCAGGATAAGTGTGTTCTCGTAGACGTTTTTTTCTTTCAGGTGTGCGACCAATCGGCCGACGTTTTGATCGACGCAATCGACCATCGCGGCAAACACTTCCATCCGCGCGCTTTCCCAGTCAGCTTCTGCGGGTGTGAGCTTTGACCATTCGGGAACGTAGTCAGGACGGTCGCTTAGCTTGCAGATGTTCGGATCCAGTAGTCCCATCTTTAGCTGTTTAGCGAACCGGCGTTTGCGGATTTCGTCCCAGCCGGCGTCGAAGCGCCCCTTGTATTTCTTTACGTCGGATTCTTTAGCCTGCAGTGGGTAGTGCGGTGCGTTGTGAGCGATGTAGGTGAAGAAGGGTTTGCCAGCGTCTACTGCTTCGTCGATGAACTTGATGGCGTAGTCCGTGTTGGCATCGGTGGTGTAGAAGTCTTCGTCGAAGTCAGCCCACTTTTCTCCGTTCAGACGGAATGAGTTGTCGCCTTTGAAGAAATTGGTGGCTCCGGAAAGGTGTCCGAAGTATCGCATGAAGCCGCGGTCTGTCGGTTCTTTCTTCAAGTGCCACTTGCCGGTCATGGCGGTGAAGTATCCGGCCTGCTGCATGGCCTCAGCGATAGTGATGGCTTTGTTAAGTTTCTGGTCACCGGCTTGCTTGCAGTACTTACCCGTGAGCAGGCAGACTCGCGACGAGTGGCACTTGGCGGTGTTGTAGAACTGGGCGAACCGCATTCCGCGCTGAGCCAGGCCATCGATGTTTGGGGTTTCGATGTTGGAGCCGTAGCAGCCGAAGTCTGAGTAGCCGAGGTCATCGACCATCATCAGGATTACGTTTGGCTTTTCGGCGGCAGCCGCGTGGGTTGCCAGGAGAACCAGGCATGTCAGACAAATTGAGATGAACTTGTTCATGGGGTCGTCACTACTGGGCAGGTGTTTGCGACGCGTATTAGACCAATTCCCTGCGGTCTGTGCCGGATTGCCCGGGCAAAACGTGCGAGACTCAGTTGAGGCGGGTAGTCTGTTGGTGGATCTTTCGTCGATTATGCCGGAACCATTTAGAGATATTGTGGTTTGTTACTTATCAGGCGGTCGCTGGTTCCTGATCCCGCGACTTCGATACACTGGCACTGGCCGCTTTGATTGGCCGCCACTACTACAGAACAAAGGAAACATCATGTCGAAACGACTGCTTTCAATTTTCGCTTGCCTGGCAATCCTGCCCAGCGCGGGCGCTGAAGTATTTGCTCAGGGCCGACCGGGTGGGCCTCCTGGTGGCGGCGGTGGCGCTGGCCAACGTGGCGGTGGCGCTGGCCAACGTGGTGGCGGTGCTGGCCAACGTGGTGGTGGCGCAGGCCAACGTGGCGGCGGCGGTGGAGGCCAACGTGGTGGGCGCGGCGGTTCAGGTGGCGGCGGGTTCGAACAGATGATGCGAATGATGCCAGTCATCAAAGCTCTGGACAAGGATGGTGATGGAGTCCTGTCGAAGGCAGAAATCGCAAACGCCACAGCGGCGCTGAAGTCTCTGGACAAGAACAAAGACGGCAAGCTGGAAGGCGGCGAAATTCAGCCAGACTTCAGCGCGTTTCGTGGTGGTCGCGGTGGCCCAGGCGGCGGTGGTCCCGGCGGCGGTCAGGGCGAACGCGGCAGTCGTGGTGGCCGTGAAGGCGGCGGCGGTTCACGGAATGTGTCGCAGATGATTGACCGTATCATGCAGTACGACAAGGACAAAGACGGCAAGCTGAGCAAAGACGAGATACCTGAGCGGATGGCCGGGATGACTGAGAACGCTGATTCGAACAAAGACGGATTCCTGGACAAGGCAGAACTGGAAGAGCGACTGAAATCCTTCGGCGGTCGTGGTGGCCGCCCGGGCGGTGGTGGCGGCGAACGCGGCGGTAGTGGCCGAGGAGGTCGCGGTGGCGATAGCGGTGGTGGCAACAGCGGTGGCGATCGCCCACGTCGTCCAGGTGGTGAATAGTAGTCACAACTACTGAGCCAGAAGATCGATTCGAGGCCGCGAACAAATGTTTGTTCGCGGCCTTTTTTTGGTTCGTAGTTTCAGTGCGGATGACAGTCGGTGGAATGGTCACAAGTTCCATCCAACGGCGACCTGGGAGTCCGCAATCACGGCTTTTTTGCAAACCGAGCTCTTTTGCAACTTGTTCGAGCCAACGGAGGCCACGGGGTGGTTCACCAGCAGTTACGCTGCCAGTTCCAACCATCGCGCTTCCAGCACACGACTATAGTCGACGGAATTCAGATTGTAGGAGCCAAGTGAGTAGCCGTCATTGGCCTCGACGAGCACAGTTCGGCCATCCGACAGAACGCCAAAGTCGATGCCGTATCCTGCGGGTGCATTCACGTAGGACTGCAATGCTTGTTTGATTGTGTCGGGATCCGGATAAACGAAGTAGTCACCTTGATAGTGGGACATTCCTATGATTTTCCCATCTACCACAAAGACCCGCCACTCGGACTCAAAGAGAACGTATTCAGACACGATCACTGGAGTGTCGTCCATGTGCGACTTCAGACTCAGTAGGTCGTCTGTGTCGAACAAAGCGATGGCTCCGAACAGCTTGTTACGCTCTAGTGGCCTTAAGAAACATGGTTCCGCATTCTCGTCACGCCATTTCGCTCGGACCTCTCCAAGTGTGGTCTTTCGAATATCGCGACCGAAGTATCCCGACAGTTGATCCGGAAGATTGTTCGCAACCGGGACACGCAATCCAACCTGTCGCATAGCGCTTTCGACGGTTCGGACACCACCCGCCACAAGCGTGGAAACATGAAGCGGAAGATTACCGCTCTCAATCGCAGCAGCAGTGACCAGCGTGCAATCGACCCGACGTTTTCGAAACCCGTCCCACGCTTTGTAGAACGCTTCGTCTTCCGGAACGCCATTGATGGACTGGATATAGACGTGGCCAATTTCCATTTGTTTGCCAGTTGACGACCAACATCAGCGGAAGCCGGGGGGGTGATGTGGAATTCGAATTGGGCACCGTTCCAACGCTTAGGCTGGTCAGTAGCCGTAGTCGCCGTACTCGTCTGTGGTTTGGTTCTGGGAATGAATCCACCAGCCCGATCCGCCAATGATGGTGATGGCCAGCAACAACTGCAGTACCGCCAGTTTGATGCCGGCATGCCGAGCCAGCGGTCCGACGACGAAGGGAACGCAAACCAAGGGGATAGCCAGCGGTGCCAGATATGCGTACTGAGCCGGATCAGGATCGACGAACGCCAGGAAGGCTCCGCACGACATCACGATCGCAAAATGCGGCGCGATGGCTCGTCCGATGTTGTTGTCTCTGGATTTTAGGGACAGCAGGCCGACACCCGTTGCCGCACCGCATGCGCACAGCAGGATTTGGCCGAACTTGATACTCAGCAAAGGCATGATGGCTCCGGCCATGCCACCAATGCAGATGGCAAACAATGCGACAAACCAACCTGGCCGCATTCTTGATGCCAGCAAGTCCAGGACGCAGCACAGCAACCAAACGGTGATGCCGACGCCAATCAGATACATCCATCTGGTTGTGAGTTCCCACTCGACGGGAACCGAAAACTTGCCGGTGATTGCCGGGCTGGCGTCGTTGAGTCGTTCCCAGCTCGGCACGATAAAGAATGCTGTTAACGCTGCGGGCAGCGTGTAGCTGATCGCTCGTTCGGCCTTGCCGATCTTTTCAGCGAGGCTCATTGCCAGCGGAACCAGGGTTAAGACTGGTATCCAGGGCAACCATTGGTAGTGCCGTTCGGGCACCAGCTTTGCCCATTCCAGCAGGCCGTATCCGATCATGAACGCCGTTGCGAACGCGATTCCTACGGCATATCTGGTGGGTAGGATTAGGCGCGATACGAAAAGAACCGCCACCGAGATTCCAGCCGGAACCAGGATGTTCCAGCACAAAATCTCGATGGCGAATTCAGTTTCCAAGGTATGGCTACGTTCTACTGGCCAGGTCGTTGTGGTCGGTCGCTACCGCCGCCACCGTCTCCACCAGGACGTCCTCCGCCGCCACCCGGTCGTCCTCCACCACCGCCCGGTCGTCCGCCGCCAGCACCACCGCGGCCGCCGCCACCGAACCTCTTGGCCATTTCTTCCATTTCGGCTTTGGTGATTTCACCGTCGCCGTTGGTATCAATCATGTCAAGACGGCCCCGCATGCGTTCAGGAATCTCGTCGCCAGTTAGTTTGCCGTCGGCGTTGGCGTCCTGGGTGCTAAACATCTGCATTGGGTCAAAGCCTGCACGGCCACCACCCTGGCCACCGCGACCTCCACCTCCGCC
>CAZAIB010000057.1:35022-39896 GCA_964485095.1 uncultured Planctomycetaceae bacterium
CCTCCGCCAGCACTGCCGATGATTTCTTCTCTGTTGGTAGCCTTGCCAACAGCGATCTTCATTTGGACTTCATTGTTAACTCTGTCCTTCACGCCGTTCATTTCGAAATCAAAACGATTGATCGTGAAATCAGCTGCCATTGTCATGCCTTCATCGCTGACCATGACTGTCGCCGGGAAGGAAACTTCTTTGGTTACGCCGTGCAGCGTCAGGTCGCCGGTGACATTGCCATCGGCAATTGCACTTGAAACAAACTTGGCACTTGGGAACTCATTGGTTTCAAAGAAGTCTGCGTTCTTTAGGTGTCCGGTGAGTCCTGGGTTGAAGGTGAACAGTGAATTGACGTCGATTTCGACTTCGATGGACTGCACGTTGCCGTCCACGACTGTGGCCATTCCCTTGAAGTTCTCAAATCCGCCAGTTCGTGGGTCAGGCTTCGCTGGATCAGAGTGTACGCCAACAAAGACAATGCGAGACGTCGCAGGTGTGATTGCGACAGAACCGTTTTCGACGGGAACCGGAGTGCCTGCAACCATACTCGCGGCAGCTGGTTCAGCAGGGGCAGCCGGATCTGTTTCCGGGGCTCCTCCTCCGCCGCCATTGTTACCACCACCTCCTCCGCCACCGCCAGGTGGCCCGCCGCCCTCAACAGGGCCGTCTGGCAGAATGGTGTAACCCTCACCGGTATCAATACCTTCGACTGCATCGCCGCCGCAGCCAGGCAGAGATGCAATCACGCATGCGCCCAGCAGGCACTTGAAGATTGACTTCATCGTTAACTCCATGAATTTGTGTGTGCAGTCGGCTTACTAGTAGTGGCAGTACCGCTACCAGTATTATTGCAACCGTCCGCGAGGCCGACCACCAGCACGCCGATATTGTGAGTGGGTTCTCATTACTGGTCGAAGAACCGTCGAAAAGCGAAGAAGCCGCCCAAATGCCACTTGTCGTTGCGATTCACTCTGCCAGTTCGATTCCCCTGGAGGTCGATTCCGTCCGGCTTGAGGACGCCCGTGAACTGAGTGCTGATGCCGTCGCGAGAACACTGATTCAGCGCGGGAACCGCCAGGTTGAGCTTGGTGAATTCTTCCATGTTTCCGGTTCCGCCAGCGACAACACGATGGTGTGGGAAGGCGATTGCTCAAGGGTGAAGCTTATCGGAACCGGGCTGTCAGATGGTTCCATTCGAGTGACAGGCAATGCCGGCATGCACCTTGGCGCCGAAATGACCGGCGGTGAGATTATCGCTGAACAGAACACAGCAGACTGGGTCGGCGCGGAAATGCATGGAGGCCGCATCCATGTCAAAGGGAACGCCGGGCACCTTGTCGGGGCTGCTTACCGAGGCGGCCGGCGCGGCATGACGGGTGGGGAGATTGTTGTCGATGGGAGTGCGGGGAATGAGATCGGGCACACGATGCGTCGCGGACTGATTGCCGTCGGCGGTCGCACGGGTGATGCGCTGGGGTTCAACATGATTGCCGGAACCATTGTTCTGGCCGGCGATGATCATGGGATCCGGCCTGGTGCCAGTATGCGTCGCGGCACGATTGCCTACTTGAACTCCAACGGCGCGCCGGACATGCTGCCAACGTTCAAAGATGCGGGAACGCACACTGCTGAGTTTCTGGGTATGTACATCGCCCATTTGCGGGCGGTGGGGTTCCCGCTGCCGGACGGTATCGACGGTTGTTCGTACAGACGGTTCACCGGCGACCATCTTGAAATGGGCAAAGGTGAAGTTTTGATTCGCGAGTCCGGAGCGAACGCGTGACGGTCACGATTCCGTCAGGGAAGAAGCAGGCGGCATGAGCGGGTCTCCGAGTCTAAATATTGCCGACCGCCTACGCGCGTCCGCGAAGTTGGTTCCGTGGCAACAGGCGGTCGTGTTTCCCGATGGTCGCGACAAAGCTGGCCGGGTGACCTATTCACAGCTGACATTTCAGCAACTCGACGCCGAAAGCGATCAACTCGCGCGCGGGTTGGTGGCGATGGGAGCCGGCAAAGGAACGCGGCTCATTTTGATGGTTCGGCCCTCACTGGAATTCATCGCGCTCACGTTTGCGATATTCAAATCCGGCGCGACGTGCGTCCTGATTGATCCGGGGATGGGGCGGACGAATATCTTCAACTGCCTTGAGGAAATCGATCCGGCGGGTTTTGTCGGCATTCCGATCGTGCACGCGATCCGGCGGTTCAACAAAAAACGGTTCCCAAACGCCACGCTAAACGTGACCGTCGGGAAGCGATTGCTGGGCGACGTGGTGACGTACTCTGAACTGCTCGCGAAAGGCGAACCGCAGCGTGAGCTTCCCCAGACAACAGCCACAGATTCAGCGGCCATCATTTTCACATCCGGCAGCACCGGGCCGCCCAAAGGCGTGTGCTACGAACACGGTATGTTCGACGCGCAGGTTGATTTGCTGCGTGACTGCTACGGCATCGAACCGGGTGAGACCGACTTGCCGGGGTTCCCATTGTTTGCGCTGTTCAACGCGGCGATGTGTGTGACGACCGTTATTCCCGACATGGATCCCACGAAACCGGCGAATGTGGATCCCATCAAGATCATCGAAGCCGTCGAAGATCAGGGCGTCACACAGGCTTTCGGTTCTCCCGCGCTTTGGAACACCGTCGGTCGGCATTGCGAGAAGCACGGAACGCAGTTCCCATCCGTTCGCCGAGTTCTCTCAGCCGGCGCGCCGGTTCCCAATCATGTGTTGAAGCGGATTACAGAAACGTTGCCGCAGGGTTCTGACATCTTCACGCCGTATGGGGCGACGGAGTGCTTGCCGGTGGCATCGATCGGTGGTCGAGAAGTTCTGGCGAGCACCGCTGAAAAGACCAGACAAGGCGCGGGCACGTGCGTCGGTCGCGCGTTTCCAAACGTGACGGTGAAGATTGCGAAAGTGACGCACGGTCCGATCGCGTCCATCGGTGAAGTTGAAGAAATGCCGCGCGGTGAGATTGGCGAGATTATTGTTCACAGTCCGTCGGCAACGCGTGGGTACTTTCGGCGTGACGATGCGACCGCTGGTGCAAAGATCGCGGACGGCGATCACTTTTGGCATCGCATGGGCGACGTTGGTTACTTAGACGACGATGGGCTGCTGTGGTTCTGCGGCCGGAAGGCTCATATTGTCGAAACCGACGCGGGTCGGGTGTTCACGATTCGGTGTGAGGCGATTTTCAATTGCCACGAACACGTTTACCGGTCTGCTTTGGTCGGGATCGGTGAGAAGCCAAATCAAACGCCGGCCATAATTGTAGAACCAGAAGCCGGTCACTGGCCTGGCAGCAAAACCAAAAAGTTTCGCGAAGAACTTCTGGCGATTGGTGCCGCCAACGAACTCACAAGTTCCATCAAGACCGTTCTGTTTCACAAATCGCTGCCTGTTGATATCCGACACAACGTCAAGATTTTCCGCGAGAAGCTGGTCCCATGGGCGACGGAAGAATTTCGCAAAGGACGCGGAACATGAAAGCGCTGGTCACCGGGGGCGGCGGGTTTCTTGGTCTCTACATCGTCGAACAATTGCTTGAACGCGGCCACACAGCACGCGTGTTCTGCCGTGGCGAATACGAACGTCTTAACGAACTCGGCGTGGAGTGTGTTCGGGGCGACATCCGCGATACGAAAGTCGTGGCGGATGCGTGTGAAGGAATCGACACCGTGTTCCACGTCGCGGCGGTTCCCGGCGTGTGGGGACCATGGGAGCATTACCACGGTATCAATACGGTCGGAACCGAAAACGTGATCGCCGGTTGTCTGGTTCACGCGGTTCAGCGGCTGGTCTACACGAGTTCGCCCAGCGTCATCTACGACGGCAACGAACACATCAACGCCAACGAGTCCCTGCCCTACCCCGGCGACTACCTGTGCCACTACCCGCGTTCAAAAGCCATGGCCGAACGCGCCGTCATTGCTGCCAACGGCAAGAACGGTCTGGCAACGTGTTCTCTCCGCCCTCATCTCATTTGGGGCCCTCGTGACAATCATTTGATCCCGCGGCTTATTCAACGAGCCAAATCCGGCCGCCTGCGCCGCGTTGGCAATGGCGAGAACCTTATTTCAATGTCGTACGTCGAGAACGCCGCTGCCGCTCACATTCAGGCCGCCGATAAACTCGCCGTGGGTTCCCCCGTCGCCGGTCAGTGCTACTTCATCAACGAACCCGAACCCGTAAACCTGTGGCAGTGGATCGACCAACTGCTCGCGCTTGCTGATCTTCCACCAGTGAAGAAAACTCTCTCCGCAAAGAACGCAACCCGCGTCGGTTTGATTCTGGAACGCCTCTACACCGCGTTCCGCATCAAAGCAGAACCGCCCATGACGCGGTTCATCGCCGCTCAGTTGAGTTCGTCACACTACTACGATGTTTCAAAAGCCGTACGCGACTTCGGCTACGAGACTGCGGTTACTTATCCACAGGCCCTGGAGCGAACCGGCAAGCTAATTGCCGATCTCGTACAGTCAACATCGAGTTGACGCCGTATTCGAGTCGCGCTGGACCTGTCCAGCGCAACCGCGCACTGAAACGTTGCCTCAGGCAGAGCGCCCCGAAAGATCCGGACTCCTTATCAAGCGGCCACGGTTTTGTTCACCTTGTCGCTGGCGGGCTGCTGTTCTTATGGATAGATTCAAGGTCGGCGGTCATTACTTCGTACTGACCGCGACACTCGTCCTCAAGTGAATCCAGTGCCGTCAGAGATAGCAAATGAACCTAAGTCAAATCATCGCAGGAACCGTCGCCGGGTTCGTCGGAGCTGCAATCTGGGCGGCGATATCTTATTACGCAAACATAGAAATCGGGTACGTCGCCTGGGGCATCGGGATTTTGGTTGGTATAGCGGTCGCGGCCACGGGTGAAAAC
>CAZAIB010000058.1:0-7571 GCA_964485095.1 uncultured Planctomycetaceae bacterium
GCCACATGTCGTTTGAGTACGGCAGGCCGAAGTAGTCGTCGAAGCCGTGCTGCATTGGGAGGAACTGTCTGTGATGCCCGAGATGCCACTTGCCGTAACACGCGGTGGCGTAGTCGTTTTGCTTGACCAGTTCTGCGATGGTCATCTCGTCTGCACTGATACCATGCCTCGCTGCTGGGCCAAGAGCACCGTTGATGCCGACTCGGTTCGAGTAGCAACCGGTCAGCAGTGCGGCTCGCGATGCAGAACACACGGCCTGAGCGGCGTAGAAGTTGGTGAAGGTTCGTCCTTCCTTCGCCATGCGATCCAGATGCGGCGTCGGGATCTTGCCATCGAATGGTCCGATGTCGGCGTAGCCAAGATCGTCGCAGAAGATGATGACGACGTTGGGCCGATCGGCCTGGTCGGCGATCGCGTGTGGGCAGACGATGCCTGCCAGGAGCGCGAGGTGAAGAAGGCTTCTCATGGGGTGGGTCCTGCGGAGTTCGGAGAACCAAATGATGGCCGAGTTGAGAAGCCTTCACAAGCGGTCAGGCGGAATGTCGCCAGCCACCGGTGGGATCCGGGTCACAGTAGGAAGATAGCCACAAGAACCGTGACAACTCCGGCTGTCAGCTTCTCTGCAAGCACAGCGTTTTCTACCAATTCAGTCATACCAAGTGTCTGAGAACCCTCAAATTGCCTGCCAAATCGCATCACATTGCTGGCCAACAGGATACGACAACAAACACTTCGCGCGCGGAATTTTGGGTGAATGTGGGGGGCAGATGTTCCGATTCACATCAACGGCGGCAAATTCTGCAGCCTTGTCACTCCACAAACAGCATATTCATGCGTGGGTAAACTCGCCCTTTCCATCAACCAGCTACTGCTGCTACAACTCCAGCCTTCAGCTAATCGCTGAATGCGCGGTTCGTCCGCAGTCATACCGACCCAACCGGTTTCGAGTCCTTCGCAAACTGGCATCTACCCGATCAAAACAGCCCAATCTGTAGGCTTCGTCGAAAGGAATCGACCGTCTAATGATTGTTCGATGCACAATCTGTGTCGCTCTATGCGCCACTCTAATCACTGAAGTTGGCCTTGCTCAGGTCTCGCGGTCGCGGAGCCAAAGCACCCAAAATCAACGGCTCCGGCAGGCTCCACCTGCGCGTCCTCCCGTCAGAACGGCTCAAAGCCGTGGTGGTGGAGTGCCCGCGCAAAATGTGGCAAGACAGCGAGCTCAACCGCAGCCGGTAAGTCCGGAATTGGATGCGCTGCTTAAGCAGTGGGAAGTGGCTTCTGAGAGGATCGTGCGTCTCGAAGGCGAGCACCAGCGTCGTGTCTACGACATGGTATTCAAGGTTGAGAAGCTTTCTTCCGGAAAGTTCTACCACGAAGTGCCCGACAAAGGTCGCATCGACATCGAAACAGTTGCGGTCGCAAAAGGAGCCAAGTCAACTCGAGAGGATAAGAGAACAAAACAGCCATTTGACCTCATTGGCGATGCGCGTGAGAAGTGGATTTGCGACGGCAAACGAATCGTTGAGATCGACGAGCAGAACAAAGAGGCCAACGTTATTTCCATTCCACCACGAGGGCAGGGTGAGAATATCATGAACGGCCCGTTGCCGTTTTTGTTTGGGATGAAGGCAGAAAAAGCCAAGGCCCGTTATCAGCTTAGCCTGATGTCGGACAAGGTGAATCCGGAAACGCGGCGGCGGCAAATTCGTATTCGCGCGTTTCCTCGTTGGCAGTCTGATGGTCAGAATTGGGACCAGGCCGACATTATCCTGGACCACCCAACATTTCTGCCACTGCACGTCAGGCTGATTGATGCCGCGAAGACTAAGGAAACGGTATTTAGTTTTTCGAAACTAAAAGTGAATAAGCGCAAGTCGATTTTCTTCCCGAAGGATCCATTCCATCCGAGCTTGCGTGGGTACAAGATCAACACAGCGGTTCCCGGAAAGAACCCGGCCAAGCCGACGATCAATGTTGGCCCTGATCAGCAGATCGTCCCAGACGTTTCAACCTATCCGATTGCGGACGCGAAGAAGCGACTGTCCCAAGCCGGCTTCCAGGTGGCCGAAAAGTTCACACGCGGTGGCCCGGCACCGGCTGCGAAGCTGGTTCATAAGATTCGAACGACGGTCCCGGCGCCAATGACGCCAGTCAAGAAAGGGTCTGTGATCAAGCTGGTTGTGTTTGAGAAACAGAAGTAGCAGTCAACCCGGGTCGGGCTGATATGTGGCCAGCAGCGGTTCCTCCGCTGCTGGCCATTTTTGTTTGGCTTGTGCACGGCCTGCGGACTTGGCATCGTGGAATGGTTTGATTCCCTGATTCCGCGCCCATATGTCCCAGCCGCTTGAACATTCAGATTCGGAGGAGAACCCGGAACCCGCAGATGGGCCGGGTTCAAGCGAATCTGGTGTCGAACCTGATTCGGCAACTGTCCAGCCTGAGAAACCTGATGGGTTCACGCTGCGGCGATCGGACCAGGCCGTGGCAATGGTTCTGGCCAGCATTGTCATCCTGCTGTGTGCTCTACAATGGGGCAGGCTCAGCGGTTGGGGTGTGCACCCGGTTGAAATCGGCGAACTCTCTACCCTTGAGAATCAGTTTCGATTGGACATCAACACGGCGACGGCCGTCGAATGGTCCCAGCTGGATCGCATCGGCGAAGTTCTGGCCGACCGGATTGTTGAAGATCGAAACACCAACGGCAACTTTGAAACAATCGACGACCTCAACCGAGTTGACGGCATTGGCCCGCAGACTCTGGAACAAATCCGCCCGTGGCTGACAATCAAGCAGAGCGACTAGACAACACCCCATCCAGCCGGTCACGGTTTGACAAGTATCGTGACGATGTCCGTGAAGGGAAGCTGCCCAAAGGAGGCAGCTTTCACGGTCCGATTTCCAACAAGCCGCAGGTCCCGAGGCAACGTTCTGCGTTTGGGTTGGTAAAGAGTTTCCTGGGATTGGCCGGACCGCACCGGTGGCCAATCTTCTTCGCGATGGCGATGCTGACTGTGTCGACAGTGCTGGGACTCCTGCCTCCAGCCGTGACGAAGTTTGTGGTCGACAATGTTGTTGGCGACGATCCGATGCCACAACTCGCGACGCGAATTTTCGGAGCCAACACTGGTCGCAAAGAGATGCTTGCGTGGGCCGTGGTTGGTGTGTTCCTGATCTCTGTTGTTCGATTGTTTCTTGGCGTCTGGGGACGCTGGATGGCGACACGAAGTACGAAACGCATTCAGTTACTGGTGCGCAAACGCGTGTTCGAACAAGCAGTGCGGTTACCGCTTAATCGTGTTCAGGAAATTCGATCAGGCGGTGTTGCCAGCATCCTGCGAGAAGACGGCGGAAGCGTTGGCGATTTGGTGTTCGGCATGTTGTACAACCCCTGGCGAGCGGTGGTGCAGTTGTTGGGCAGCCTGCTGGTTCTGGCGTACGTTGACTGGAAGTTGCTATTGGGGGCAGTGATTCTGCTGCCGTTGGTTTTCTTTACGCACCGCACCTGGATCAGTCGTATTCGTCCGCAGTTCAGGCAGGTTCGAAAACAGCGAGAGAATATCGATGGGCAGGCGACAGAAGTGTTCGGCGGCATGCGCGTGGTTCGAGCGTTCGCGCGGCAGCGGCGTGAGGGGTCGCGGTTCATGCAGGAGAACCACTACATGGCCCGCCAGGAATTGTTTGTCTGGTGGTGGTCGCGGATCGTGGAACTCATTTGGCAAACACTGATTCCGGCCAGCAGCGCGGCGTTGTTGTTGTACGGTGGCTTTCAGGTTCTGGAGGGCCAGTTGACGTTGGGGCAGTTGGTCATGTTTTTGGTCTACCTGCTGATGTTGTTGGAGCCAATCGCGGTGCTGGCTCAAAGTGCCACTTCGTTTCAGAATAGTTTGTCGGGTCTTGATCGCGTGATGGACCTTCTCGAAGAACCAAGAGAGATGCCGCCGGGGCCGGACACCATTCCAGTCAAACGCCAGAACGTGGCAGGCGCGATTTCGTTTTCGAACGTCAACTTCACATACCCCGGCGCGCCGGAACCGGCGCTGCAGGACGTAGACCTGGAAGTGCAGGCCGGCGAAATTATCGCGCTGGTTGGTCCCAGTGGTGCGGGCAAGACGACTCTGTGCAATCTAGTGGCAAGGTTCTACGATCCGGACTCTGGCAACGTGAAGCTTGATGGTCGTGATCTGCGCGACATTGATTTGGATAGTTACCGCAGTCTGCTTGGAGTTGTCGAACAGGATGTCTTTCTCTTCGATGGCAGCGTTGGAGCCAACATTGCGTACTCGCGTCCGGAAGCATCCGTCGAAGAACTCCGTCGAGCCTCTGAAATGGCCAACGCGCTGGAGTTCATTGAACGGATGCCGGAAGGGTTCAACACGGTCATTGGTGAACGTGGTGTGAAGCTAAGCGGTGGCCAACGACAGCGCGTCGCCATCGCCCGTGCGATTCTGGCGGATCCTCGGATCCTGATTTTGGATGAAGCGACCAGTAACCTGGACACGGAAAGCGAACGGTTGATCCAGGCCAGTCTGGAAGAACTCATGCAGAATCGCACGTCGTTTGTTATCGCTCACCGCCTGAGCACGATTTCTCATGCGAACCGGATTCTTGTCATCGACCATGGCAGGATTATTCAGTCGGGAACGCACAACGAACTCATGGCGTCCGGCGGCCGATATCGCGAGATGGTCGAACTGCAGACCAGTATGCAGCGCCCGGTTGGGACAGGCACCGCTGAGTAGCGGTTCACCTTGGGTGCCGTGCTGCGGGCTTTGGCCATCTAACGTTTGCGTCTGCGAGAACATTGCGACCGCGTTCCCTACAGACCATAATCGCGGAATACCCACCTTGATTACCCACCGGAGTATTCCATGCGGCACTTCTCTTTTGCCCTGACTCTTCTTGTCCTCATCGCGCCTGCGGTGTCCGGGCAGGATTTGAAGGTTCCCGACGGCTTCAAGCCGCTGTTTGATGGCAAGACAACCAATGGCTGGCATGGGATGAACCCGCACCAGGTCACCAAGTTAAGCGACATGGAACGTGAGGCTGCCATTATCAAGCAGCAGGAAGAGTTCAAAGCGCATTGGTCGATTGAGAACGGTGAACTGGTCAACGATGGCAAGGGACCGTACTGCTCAACCGACAAAGCTTACGGCGACTACGAGTTGCTGGTCGACTACAAGACCGTTGCGAAGGCCGACAGTGGAATCTATCTACGCGGCAATCCTCAGGTCCAAATCTGGGACTACACAGACAACAGCAAGTTTGGAATTGGGGCCGACAGGGGTTCTGGCGGTCTGTGGAACAACGCAAAGGGCGCACCTGGCAAAGATCCGTCTGAACTCGCCGACAAAGCGTTCGGTGAATGGAACTCATTCCGCGTTGTTCAGGTTGGAGCTCGAACCAGCGTATGGCTGAATGGCAAGCACGTTGTTGATCACGCGATCATGGAGAACTACTGGGATCGCAGTCAGCCACTGGCCAGGCGAGGTGTGATTCGACTGCAAACCCACGGCAACGAAATCCGCTGGCGAAACATCTTCATCCGTGACATCGGTGCTGAGGAAGCCAACAAGATTCTCGCTGAGAGTCACACGGATGGGTTCGAACCGATCTTCAATGGCAAGGACTTTGAAGGCTGGCAGGGCGCGGTTGACAACTACGAAGTTGTGGATGGAGCGATTCGCTGTAAGAAGGGCAAAGGCGGAAACCTGTTCACGAACGAAGAGTACGGCGACTTTGCTGTACGTGTTGAGTTTAAACTTCCACCGGCAGGAAACAACGGGCTTGCGATTCGTTACCCGGGCAAAGGCAATCCGGCCTACGACGGCATGACCGAACTTCAGGTTCTGGACTCTGAACACAAGAAGTACGCGAACCTGGACAAGCTTGGCCGTCAGTATCACGGTTCCGCGTACGGCATGATTCCGGCGACCCGCGGCTATCTTCGTAAAGTCGGTGAGTGGAACTTTCAGGAAGTGACCGTGAAGGGATCCACGGTCAAGGTCGAACTAAACGGTTCGGTAATTCTGAACGGCGACGTCAAGAAGGCTAGGGCGTTGATGGACAACAGGGCGCATCCCGGCAAGGATCTGAAAAAGGGCTACTTTGGATTCGCAGGACACAACGATCCGGTGGAGTTCCGGAACATCAGCATCCGAAAGTTATAGTTCTAATTACACAGCCCCGCTGCTAAACCGCAGCGGGGCTGTTCTATGCGCGGTGAACACCCATCGATCAAAACCCTGCCAGAATCGCGTTCTGATGAGAACGCGGATGCAGATTTGATTGTGTCTAAACAGATTGATTGGGAACCTCACCAGTTTGGTGATACCATGTAGTCACATGGAAGTGTTGAATGGCAGGAGGCCGCAAGCATCCTCAGGGGCAGGATGTTATGGAGCCGCAGACGAATACACTTGTGCCGCAGGAAGAAATCCTGCCAGGACTTCGGTTCAGCGACACTGAAGTCGATGACTACGAGTTCGAAGAGTACGAATATGACCTGCCCAAAGAACATGGGATTGTGGTCTCGTTGTTGCTGCTTCCGCTCACTCTGTTGATGGCCATCCTGAGTTGCCTGTTTGATGTCCTGCGACTCATCCCGTACTTCTTCCAGTGCCTCGGCGACCTGCGCCGCGATTTGATTCACGCGGGCGAGTTCTACGGGGATCAGCTTCGAACCACTTTGAATCGGCTGATTCTTGGTCCGCTGTACTTCGCCGTCAGCGATCCCATTGGTTGCTTCCTGCATGTGATTGATCGGGGTATCTATCTCGCGTGGACTCTCAGGTGGGGTGCAAAGCTTTTGTGGGAAGGCGTTTGTGAGCAGATCGACGACGTGGGGCGACTGATTGAGTTGGTTTGGGTTCAGGCACTTGAAGTGTTTAACCTGGTGGAACCGGCACCAAGTCCAATCCACACCGCCGTACCCCGTAGTCAGCCCATGCCAGCGCGTGCATCGGCTGCGTATCTGCAAACGCGGCCAGTGAGTCGGAATCGAACTGCACCAGGCTTTGTACTGATGCGGACCACGGAAGAACCAACAGCGGAAGAATCGAAAAAACCAACGCGGCCTGACGCGCCGATGCCACATCCCGTGTTCAAACCGTCCAGTCGAACGCGACTGGCGCCCGACAACGCTGAGGTTGATCCGGATGAAATCGCCGATGAGACCAATCTGCGGTCGGCTCACAAGAGCAGGTCGAACATGGTTTCGGGCTTCTATCGAAAGTGCCCGTCATGTGCGTCTGAAGAAATCTACGCTGTGAAGCCGAACGGTCAGTTCGCAAAGTCGCCAGCTGACTTTGGGTTGATTGTTCAGCACATGTTTTGCGAACGCTGCATTACACCGTTCCGGCGTCCGGGGCGATTGTTCCTAGCGCCCACACCAGTGATTCGGCCAGCGGATACTGATTTGTACGATCACTAAGTCTCAAGACTTTAGATTTAAGACTTGAGAGTTCAGATTTGAGAGTTCAGATTTGAAACTTGGAATCGGCCGCGTTAGGGATGTTCATCCTGCGAGGTCCACCCTTCACCCACTGAACCGAGCCTCCACCAGTCAACCG
>CAZAIB010000058.1:7671-39626 GCA_964485095.1 uncultured Planctomycetaceae bacterium
AACCGAGCCTCCACCAGTCAACCGGGCCTGCACCCGCCAACTCCAATCACCCCCCCACCGGATACCGATGCAACGGAACGTTGCTTAGGGGATGCCGCGGACGATTTCGGGGCCGATGATTTTGGTGAGCCAGATGGGTAGCTTTTGCCAGGTCTTGATCATGCGGTCGTACTTGCCGCCGTCGGGCCGCATGTCAGTCAGCTCGCCTTCGCGCATGTAGTATTGCCACACCGCAGGGCAGGGGTCTGAACCCCATTGCTTCTTGAACTTGTAAGTGCCGCTGTCTTCGCTGCTGCGACCGAAGTCGAACGTCGTCTGGCCGCGTTCGATGGCTCGAACCAGCATGTGCCAGTACATCAGCATGTTGCAACTGGTGAAATTGTACTTCCGCAGTGCACTGGCGCTGGGGACTGTCGTCACTTCAGGGCCATGAACCACAAACGCGGCTGACACTGGTGTGCCTTCGAATCGAACGCTGCAGATTTCCGTTTCCTGCGGGAACTCACGCAGCATCGATGCGAACAGCTTCTTTGAAAACGGCGGCGTACCCAGGTCACGCATGTTGGCGCAGAAGATTGCGTAATACTCGTTAAGTAACTCTTCACGACCCCAGACCACCGTTAGCTTGTCGTTTGCCCGGGGTTTCTTGATTTGGCTGCGGACCTTGGATTTCAAAGCGGACCACATTTCGTCTTCGGTTGCCGGAAGGCTAAGGCGCATGTGGACTTTTTGTCGCATCGCGTCCGGTAGGCCAGCATGTTGGACTTCAGCTTCGTGTCGAAGTTCCAGCTTTTTCACGTCCAGCTTGTCTGCCAAGTTCACGGCTTCGTCAACCAGCACAGCCTTTGCGTCGGCCGATTGAGTCAACACACCGGACGTGTTGAGGTAAGGCAGGCTGACCAGGAACTTGCCAAACAGTGGTCCTTTCACAAACGCCAGCGGCAACACGCCGACAATCTGGTTTCCATCGTAGGCTGAGAGGAACCACGTTTCGTGCCGGAGCCCATCTCGCAGCACGTTTAGCCACTGGCTGCGCTGAAAGTAACCTTGATAGCCAAACGGTTCGACGAATTCATTCCAGCCTGCCGGCGCTGTCTGTGTGACTTCGACGCGTAGGCTGGTGTCGGTACTTGCTGGTGGTGTCTGTGGTTCAGATGTCATTGTGGCGTCGCTCATGATTCAACTCCCGTTAGAACGGGTTCCTGCGGTGTCGTGTTGCCCGCCACGAATCCATCCAGCGACTCGTAAACGCGTCGCACTTTCTCCATTCGGGCTGAGAAACTCAGGTCTGCAATGACCTTCTCTTTTCCACCCGTCGCGATTGTCGCGCGAAGTAATTCGTCGTCGAGGCAGCGTCGCAGCCCGGACTCCAGCTGTTCTTCGCTGTCGCAATCAACGATGTAGCCATTTTCTTCGTGAGTCATAACGGCCGGGATACCGGCGACGCGCGTTGTGAGAATCGGGACCTGAGTGGCCATCGATTCCAGAACAACGTTCGGCAGACCTTCACGCAGACTGCTAAGGACAAACAAGTCGATGGCCTGATACAGATCGCGCGGATCGGACAGGAAGCCAACCAGCTTTACGCGGTCCTGCAGGCCTGCTGCGTCGATCTGGGTTTGAAGTTCTGCCTGAATCTGCCCCTCACCCGCGATCAAAAGTCCCACATCACGTCCGTCGGCGACGACATTCTTGACGGCCTTGATGAGTAAATCGAAACCCTTCTCCGGCGACAATCGTCCGCAGGCTCCAAGCAGGAACCGATCCGATGGAACGCCGAATTTTTCTTTGGCATCCGCTTTCGAAACAGTGCGGTCATAGTCCTCGACAACAATCGCATTCTCGATGAGTGACAACCGATCGTCCCGAACGCCGATCTTTTGGCAGCGTTCGAAGAGATCCTGTGAAACGCAAATGACTTGGTCGTACCACTTCAGGCTGGTCCGATCGACCCAGTAGTACAATGGAGTTTTCTTGGTTTGCAGCACCCAACCGTGGACAGTGGTTACAAGTTTCATCTTGTGGAACCGGCGAACCAGCAAGCCAATGGCGTTGCTTTTATAGTCGTGCCCGTGCCAGACCGTGACGTTGCGTTCGCGGCAAATGCGAATGCACTGCCTGACCGCTCGCCAATCGATTGGCCCGCTGTCATCAACCGAAATAGCCTCAGCGCCAGACAGCTCCGCGCGAGATTGAATTTCTGCGAACCCTTCGTCATTGGGCGGGTGCATGAACAGGCACGCGGAATCGATTCCGTCTTTCTGAAGGAACCGAGGCGAATTCAGAATCGTCTTTTCCGGACCGCCGCCGACACCCGTAATGATTCGAGTGTGTAGGACATAGGGTCGCTGTGAATCAGAGTTACTCATGATGCGACCTCCATCGCGGAAACGTCCAGGCCCTCTAGTATCCAGCTCTCTAGTTGTTCGGCTTTCGCGGCCCATGATTCTGCGATCAGGCTTTCTCGCGCAGTAACCTGAGACGCTGGTGTGCCGGACTTGATGCGTTCCAGAACCATTCCGGCAAACTGATCAGGCGAGTCGGCAACGTCCATCTGATTTGCCAGCGCGTTGACCGCTGGTAGCCGGTTGACAACAACGGGACGTCCCGTCGCCAGGTACTCTTTCAGCTTCAATGGTTGCATGGCTCGCGTCACCGGCAAGTCGGCGTACGGCATAATTAACACATCCGCTGACGCAGCCAACGATGGCAGTTCGTCAAATGCAACCGAGCCCGGGAAGTGGCAGCGGTTCATTGCCAACAGGTCAGGGTGCGGATCCTGCTGTGGCCCGTAAAACATCACATGGCCGCCATCCATTTGCGAAACCAGTTGCTTCACAGTTTCCACATGCATTCGCTGATCAACCACGCCCCAAAACAAAGCGACTGGTCCATCCAGATCCGCGAACACGTCTGTCCTGGTGCCCGACTGCCAATGCTCAGTATCGACGCCATGTGTGAGCAGTTCGGAATCGCGACCCGCCTCGCGAGCGATCTCCTGTAGCCGATCACTGACAGCGACGATCTTGTCCGCACCGCGAAGCATTTGTTCGTCCATGCGTTTCAGAGTCGTACCGTCCAGGCCCGGCCATTCGCTGAAGTCGTCAACGCAGTAGTAAACCCATTTTGCGATCGGCAGTTCGCCCACCAGATCGGCGGTGATCGGTAGAGTCGTCACGCCAACCACTGGACCGTCAATCTCGCTGATGACTTTGGTTAACTGTTTGGTGAGTGCATACCGATTGATGCGTCGATCAATCGATTTCGTGAACCATGGCCACATCCGTGGACTGGTGACCGTTGGCATTCGCCCGGCTGGCACCTTGTCACTGTTGCCTTCGTTGTTCGAGTTCGAACCAACCCACTCTTTTAGCTTTCCAGCGGCTCTGGAAAGCGTCGCCATGTCCAGTCGCGGCGCGCGGGTTCCGATGGTGTTGACCCAGATGACCGGGTAGCGGTCCATCAGTTGTCGCATGAGGTGCTGGCAGCTTGATGGGTGTCGGCCCCAGTCGTCTGAGAACACAAGCAGCGTTGGTGTTTGATTGTCTGATTTAGCGACCACGCAGCATCTCCTCATAAATCGTTGCGTAGTTTGCCAGCATCTTCTCGCGTGAGAACTCATCAAACGCCCGCATTCGTGCGGCGTCGATGATTTGTTCTCGAAGTTTGTTGTCCATTGTGAGTTTGGCAATCGAACTCGCCAGACCAACGGGGTCTCCGGAATCGTGCAGGAAGCCGGTTTCGCCGCTGTTCACCATTTCTGGAATGCCACCCACATTCGTGCTGACCACAGGCACTCCGGCAGCCATCGCTTCGATGATCGTCAGCGGAATGCCTTCGCCGATGCTGCTCATCAGGAACACATCTGACGCTCGCAGTAACCGTGGCACATCGCGTCGGGTTCCCAGCATCAGTACCTGCTGCTGCAGTCCACGCTCGCTGATGATGGCTTCGATCTTTTGTCGTTCTGGTCCGTCACCAACAAACAGCAGCTTCGCGTTGGGAACCGATTCCCGAACGCGTTCCAGTGTTGCGATTGCCGTTGGGTGATCTTTGATGGCGTCCAGCCGAGCCACCAGCGTGATGACGACGTCGTCTTCGGCGAGTCCCAGTTCCTGCCGAACCTCACCGCGAATGTGTGGAGCGACTTCGTGGAACTGAGTCAAATCGACGCCGTTGTAAACGACCTCAACCCGGTCAACCGGAAGCCCTTCGTGACTGACTAACGCCCGGCCCGTGGCTTCTCCAACAGCCACAAGTCGATCGTGTTTGCTAAGCAGCAATTTGTGAATGATGGCTCGCTTGCGACTTGGAATGTCCGGATGGTGTCGGCCGTGTTCGGTCAACAACAACGGCGTCTTCTTCCAGGGAAGGCGTGAAAGCATTGCCTGAAACATCGGAGTGCACTGGTGCACGTGCAGGATGCCAACGCCTTGTTCTTCGGCCCATGCTGCCAGGCGACGGCCGCAGTTCCAGTCGATTCCAGGTTGTCGGTTCAACAGTTTCAGCGGAACGCCTTCGGCTATCAACGATTCACCGATGCTGCCGATATCGTCCAGGCAAGCAACAACACAACGGAACCTGTCCGACAGGCTGCGAATCATGTCCGCCACAAGAACCTCCGCGCCACCTACGCCGAGGCTGTGTACGACATGGCATACGGTGCCAATCTGCGTCGACTTCATGTCGGCAGAGGTTGTTTCAGGTTGAGTCATCGTGGTCGTCATCGTGTTGGACTATCCAAACTGTTTCTTCGCAGCTTTCACAAAGCGAACCCATCGCTTCGGGTGCAGTGCTCGCCCCAACATGCGTGCCAGCAGCTTCGGGTTCTTCACGCCTTGTTTTACTCGATCCCGCTGCCCGACAAACATCTCCCACGAACCAAACTCACCAGACCAATCCGGTTGCGGAGCAGGAAACAGCGGCGCGTTGTCGCGGTGCCAGGCATCGCGAAGACCTTCCGTCATCAGAATCGAAATCGCGCGGGCGTTGTAGCGATCTTCGAAAGTGTAGAGATCGTGCCACGACCTGTCTGCGATCTCATCCGCTTTGGATCGCATCTTTTCGACCCAGACGGAATCATCTTCAAACATTGCGCACAGTCTGAGCACATTCGCCTTGCGAACATCCTGTACCGCCCAGGCTTCGGTCACGAACTCAAGTTCTTCCGGAACCGACAACGCAGACTTCTCGTGTTCGGCCATCCAGCGACCGTAGTGCTGCATGGTGGCTCGCCCGTACGCGTACATTTCGTCGAGTTCGCCGAGTTCGATTTTGAGTTCCAGGTATCGAGCCAGCGACATCAGCAGGACTGTGTATGACCAGTGACCTTCAGAATCTGCCAGGTGCATGGCGTTGAGATCCTGATTCGGATGAACCACGCGGCGGATCAATTGGTCCGCTTTATTCAGGTAGCGGCGGTCAGACGTCAGCAACCAGGCGTCGAGAAGCGCGTTCACACAGTTTCCTGAACCACGTCCCGGACCGTGGAAGTCAGGGAACTTCGTTGCCGAAGCCAGTCCGGTTGGTTCATCATCGACCAGCGCGAGGATGGTTTGTGTTCCATCTTCCATGCCAAACACCCACTCAGCCTGTTCCAGCACAGCATCGCGCGAGGCCGGGTTACCGGTGAGGTAGTAGTGATTCAGCAGGCCCAGCGTGTAGCAGTGTTCGTCGCTAAGTCCGCCGCCGTACGAGTCGTGGCCGTCGGCGTTCATCTTCGAATACGTACGGTGGGTTGCCGTTCGAGCGTCCGAGTAGTGGTCGGTGTGCCAGAACAGACCGCCGTTGTAGACGCTGCGGTCTTTGGTGGTGTGGTACACGTCAATGTCCGCGACGTGCCGCGACAATGGATCGAAGAAGTCGAACCACGCCACATCGCCGGTTCGAGCGTAATGCTGGATGCCGCCGAAGATCATGTCGAACTGATTGTTGTAGTGCGAGATAATCGCACTGTCGCCCTTGTAGTGGCGCTGTTCGTGGTCGGCGTGGACATCACCGAAGTTCCGCCAGCCGTACTCGTCAATCACATCGCGACGATCGTCCCACGTCGTTCCTTCGCCCAGTGATTCTGAGAGGAACCGGTCCAGTCGCGAGTGTGAAGCTGTCGTTTCTTTACTGAACCATGGGAAGACGGCCGTTGCCTGGATCCACTCGGGAGCCATCGCAACAACGACATCAACGTGCGGCGTTTCGGAAGCAGAAACCCAAACGGTACTTGTCTTCTTCTCACCACCCTGCAGTTCAAACCCGCCGGCCCACTGTGCGGGAAACAGTGCGGCGTGGATTCGTGTCCGTGATGCGTGTAACGCAGTGGGGAACTGTTGCCAGAACTCAGGGACACAGGCTGAAACCACTTGTTGCTTCTTACGAAGAGCCACCACAGGTTGAGCGTGTTGGCCGGTTTTCTCACCGCGCGGTGTGTTCGCCCGATAGCCGCGCAGCTTGCTGGGGTTCTTCCGCTGGCTGTTCCAATGATTGCTGCTCTGCCAGTTCTCACGACCGCTGGAATCCTGGTAGATGTCGATTGGCCATCCCTTGGTCAGGCGTTTGCTGACATCGGCCCATTCCAGTTCGCCACCTTCCAGCGACCAGCCAACCGAATCGGCATCGCTGCCCACGGCCAGTTCGAAGCTGTCGAACACGATGGAACCAGCGTCGCCAAGGTCCCAGAGTCCGCCTGCGTGCTTCGCAGCATTGGGGTTGTGCAGCGTGACATCGCACCGAACGTGTTCACAATCCCGCCAGCGACTGATTCGCGCGGACAGGTGGAGGCCGTTCGCGTAGTTGCCTCGAATCCAAAAGTCCGACCGAACCGTGCCTTCTGTCTGTTCAGTTCTGACGTTCTGAAGTGTCAGTTCTTCCTTGTTCACAACCAGCGGCAAAGTCATTGGCCAGGATTGATCGGCCATGGCGACGTCGAAACCGCTGCCGTTCGGCGTGATGGCAATAGGTAGTACTTTGTCTTGCGATGGTTGGCTGAGGTGCATCAACCGCCACTCAGAACTTCCTGCTGGCAGGTTCTGTGCGACGAAATTAAGCAGAACCCACTTGCACGAACCGTCTGACCATTTGGCCGTCACATCAACCTGTGTCGCCGTGGCCTGGCCGTTCGGATCGCTAACAGTCAAACGCTGCGGATCCATCACCACGCCGCGCGGCAGGCTGACTCCGGTTGTCACCGGAACGCGTGTGGTGGCGTCGCCGCGGTTCGTCAAACACAACGCGCACAGGGGTTGGGCACCTGGAATAGCGGTTGGTGGCAATGTGGAATTGGGCGTGGGTGAAGTCATCATTTTGTAGCCAACATTGGCTCAGTCTGTGCAGAAGAAACCTCAGAACCACAGTAGTGATCCAGCCAACGGCCCAGGACCAACAACGACCACATGAGCTGACCGTGTCGTCCGGTTCGGCGACAATGCATATCAAACAGCTTGCCCGCGTAATCCTGGTTCACGTATTCAGCGATCCGAGAACCCGGCTTCAGCACGACCTCGCGAACCTGTTCACCCAGTTCGCCACGAAGCCAGTCGTCAGTAGGAATCTCAAATCCTTGCTTAGCTCGATGAGCCAGCTTCTTTGGTAGTTTGGGTTCGAAGATCTGTTTCATCAACCACTTGGTTTCGCCATTGCGAACCTTCAGGTCAGAAGGAACAGTCGCGGCGAGTTCCATGAGTTCGTGGTCAATCAGCGGCGGCCGGACTTCCAGGCCGTACGCCATGCTGGCTCGATCGACTTTCGTCAGGAAATCGTCTGGCAGCAACATGTCGACATCGGCAGACAACATGCCAGCCAGCGGGTCGATATGGCCACGTGTGAACGCAGCTTCCACCACGTCCTCCGGTCGGTGTTTGGCCAGTGTTTTTCGTAGATCGCCGGTTAGGAGTTGTTGCCGTTGGTGGCTACGAGCAATCGACAGCGTATTCGCGTACGCGGCGGCGGGATCGTTGGATAGGTTCGTCAGCAATGACTTCCAGCGAAACACGCGCGGCAACCAGTCGGCTTTCGGCCAGACGCTTGCCATGTTGCCCAGCACAACTTTTCTGAACCAGCCGGGTAGGGCGGTTCGGAGTTTGGCTTCTTTGAGATCGTGCTGATACCTGGCGTACCCACCGAATGCTTCATCGCCCCCGTCGCCGGACAGAACTACCTTCACGTGCTGCGCGGCGACACGGGAGACGCACATCGTTGGAATCGCCGATGCGTCCGCAAACGGTTCATCGTAAAAGTGAGTCAGGTCGTCCAGGCTACTGATGGCTTCGGCTGTGACGATTTCTTCGACGTGTTTGGTTCCAAACTGATCGGCCACGCGTCTGGCGTGCGGGAGTTCGCTGAACTCGCGTTCCTGAAAGCCAATCGAAAACGTCTGCACCGGCGTGTCAGACAATCCCGACAACGTCGCCACAATCGCGCTGGAATCCAGACCACCGCTAAGGAACGCACCAATCGGAACGTCTGCAACTCGGTGAGCCTGAACGCTCTCGGTAATCTTCTCACCGACGACTTCAGCCCATTCGTCGGCCGAACGTGATTCGTCGCGTTTGTACTCCAGTTGCCAGTACCGTTTCGGTGTTTCGTGCAGCTTGTCGGCCGACAGCACGACGGTATGCGCAGACCGCAGCTTTTCAATGCGTTTAAAGATCGACCGTGTTCCCGGTACCACACCGAACGTCAGGTAATCTTCGATCGCGGCGGGGTCGATGGTTCGATCGATATTCGGATGGGCGAGAATCGCTTTCAGTTCAGATCCGAAAACAACCTTCTCGTCATCGCGGTAGATAAACAACGGCTTCTGACCGAGCCGATCGCGGGAGATCGTCAGTCGTTTGTTTGAACGATCCCACAGTGCGAAGGCAAACATGCCCCGCAGATGTTCAGATAACGCCGCGCCGTGTTCTTCGTAAAGATGAACCAGGGTCTCTGTGTCTGAGTTCGTTTTGAACACGTGCCCGCGCGATTCCAGATTCGTGCGCAGGTGCTGGTAGTTGTAGATCTCGCCATTGAAGACCACGCCCAGGGATTCGTCTTCGTTGAAGATCGGCTGGTCGCCGCCAGCCAGGTCGATGATCGCCAAACGGCGGTGAATCAAACCGACTCCAGGTTCGCACAGTTCACCGTAGCCGTCCGGTCCGCGATGCGCAATCGCATCGCCCATCGCGCGGAGCACATGTGGCTCGGGCGTACGTTGAGGATCTGAGTAAATGACTCCGGCAATACCACACATGGTTGTAACCCCAGGCAGGTCCGTCTTTTAGGTTGAGCGATCATGTTCCCAGATCGCGCAGTTCGATGCTTAAAGCCTAGTTCGCCTACGGGTTTCGGAAGCCGTGGCTGCCCGGTTGGCGGCTGGTAACCGCTTACGGTCGCGTAAAGCTAACCGGTTGATTCGATTAGGCAATATGGAATCGCTTCGCGGGCGGCTTATGCGGGTTGTGGGGCCACCTCGTCCAGGATCTCAGCAGGTGACTTTTGTCCAACCAGATCGCGGCGGTCGCCAATCACTTTTGCCGGGACACCCACCACGATGGCGTAGTCGGGAACCGGTTTTGTGACGACGGCTCCGGCGCCGATGATGCAGTGCTGTCCAACGTTGACCGAGACAATCGCTCGTTCGCCAATCCATGTGTCCTTGCCGATGGTCACGTGTTCGAACACGCCGGGTTGTTCGCGAACGGGAATGTCCAGTCGTTCGATTCCGTGCTGCTTCGAACCGTTCATGATCGACACATTGGAGGCCAGCAGGACATCGTCTTCCAGGGTGGCGTCGCCCACAGAGCAGAAGTTGCCAACGTAGACTGATCGTCCAATTCTCATGCCTGGGTGTGAGAACACAGTCCCAAATGACACACACGCGTCGTCGCCGCAGTCTGACAGAACCTGGCGATAGAATGCGAACCGCATGTAAACGCCAAGTGTTCCCGGCAGCAGGCTCATGTATTCAGATGATGCCCGAAACGCACTCTGCTTTCCCAAACACATGCTACCAATTCGGTAGCTAAGCACCATTGGGAAGACCAGGATGGCAAACAGGCCGCGAACGATTGTTTTCACGAGCTGTTTCATGAAGGCACAGCTGCTGCTTCGACCTGAGAAGTTTCGTTGTTGTCTGGCTTGTCGTCATCAGCCGGGCCTGCTTCTTCGGCCTGTTGTTCGCCTGGTTCTGCCGCGGACTGAGCGATCTTTTTTTGGCGACGTGAATCCAGCCACTCCTGAATCGGACTGGACAAAAGCAGTGCCGCCCAGGCTCCACACACACCAACAGAGACAACAATCTGCATGACTGTTCCCAGACGCGGGAAGCAGTAATACCGAACCGCATAGTACGTCGCGCAGAAACCCAATAGCGCGGCCAGCGGTCGTTTCCATGCGTAGGAAATCGGGTACAGGTGGCGGTAGCACATCAGCCCGACAGCTGCGTACACGATGTAGGTAATCACGCCCGCCCAACCGGCACCAAAGCCCCCCAGCGGCGCGCCGTTGAATTGCATGGGAACCAGCCAGTAGTTGGCAATGATGTTCACGATGACTCCTGCAACAGCGGCAGGGACCATCAAGCCGGTTCGCTTCTTAAGTAGTGCAGGAACTTCAAACATGAAGTGCATACCGAAGAAGAAGAAGCCCAGTAGAACCACGGAGATTTGATCAATCGCCTGGATGTAATCTACGTCAATGAGCAGCGGAAGGATCGGATGAACCGTCAGTGCGGCGCCCAGCAGTAAGACTCCGAAGCCATACACGAAGTAGCGGAAGACGTCGGAGTAAATCTGCTTGGCGTCGTCGCGTTCAGCAATCTCGTAAAGCGAGACGCTCCAGATTGAAGCAAACGGAAGGATGCACAGGGTCTCAATGGCGAAGCCAATCTTATGAGCCAGCGAGTACACGCCAACATCATCCATACTGACCTTCTCTTGCATGATGATGCGATCGGCCTCGTGCATCAGCATTGCCAGTAGCGCCGTTACGATCATCGGTGCGCTGAACCTTAAGAGCTCCTTCATCATCGACAGGTCAAATACCGGCGCCCCTCGGTCCTTCACGAAGAAGGCCATCATGGCAGCTGTCTGGAGCACTGTGGCAATCAGGTTCCCCAGCAGCAGGCCTTCGACTCCCCAATCCATCGAAACGAGGAAGAAGATGTTCAGGCCAATGTTGATCAGCAGCCGGGTAAACGAGATCAGAACGAAGAGCCCAGAGCGTTTCTTCACTCGAAGGTATGTGTCTCCAACGTAGCCGATGCAATACGCCCAGCAGTTTGCGAACGCCAGCGTATAGAAGTAGCTCCCGTCACCAAGGGTCAGGTGCCCTTCCTCGATGGCTTTACCCAGTGTGACTTCTGATAGCCATGCGCGCCCAAGCCACATGGTTGACATCAGAAGGAATGAGATTGCGGCAACGTACGAAATTCCGGTCCACCAGACGCGATCGAAGTGCTTCTCAGTCGTTCCCTCAAAGTGATGGCGGGTGACCGCAGCGGCCATGCCACCACCGATCATCACAGACAAGATTGCTGTCGTGAGGTCCAGAATCGCGACCGTGCCGTAGTCGGCAGGCGTCAGGTAGTGCGTATACAGCGGCAGCAGCACGACTGACGCGATCCGAGTCAGAATCTGACCAACGGCGTAGATGCCAGAGTGCTTAAGCAGGTCTTTAATTGGCTTCATCGTTACACGTCCTTGATCTTGAAGATGTGAACGATGGGATACTTCTCAAGGTCCGTTAGTGAAATCGAGGCAGCTCCAAACTGGATCACGTACAACAACGAGTTTGCTCGATCAAAGGCGACGCCTTCGATTCGTGCATGGCAGGTGTCGAAGAAGTATTTCTCCAAACCTCCGCCACGCGAATGAGATCCCCACCGGATGTATGGTTCTACGAACCACGGGCGGAGCTTGCCGTCGGCAACCTTCAACACGTCTTCGGCATCGTAAAACAGCATCTGTGGTTCATACGGCGTACCATGGTAGCCTTTGTCCTCGGTACAGTCCTGTCGCCGAGCCTCACCGTAGTATTCCGGGCCAAGGCTCTTGCGGCCGCAAATGATGATTCCCTCTTTGCGACCAACCTTGATCCATGCACCGCCACGCCAATGGTCGGCGGGGTTGTGTTGAGCCAGTTCGCCGCCACCAAGTGGGTAATACACAAGCGGAATGGCGTCGAGGCTGGAACCTGCCGGCGTGCCACGCTTTGGCAACCGGTAGGCGTACATTGCCGGACCCTGACTGGAAGTTTGACGTCCAGTGCTGATGTTCAACCCTGAGATCAACTTCAGCCCACCAAGGTCAGACCGCCGTTCGGGGGGAACGTCGAAAATGTAGCCGGCGTTCTTGTAAGAGTGCCATTGGGAGCCGCCACCGTTCATCTGGCCAAGGTGCCACAGGCCGTCCGGCTTTGGTTTCGACAGGTTCAAACTGGATGTCGCGTGTGAGTCGTACCGGACACCGTCCACGTTGTAATACTTGTAGAGCGTCCAGTGGAGCCGGTTCTTTGTGACGAACAAGCCGCCAATCTTAAATGGTTCGACACCTGCGGACTCGGCTGCAATGAACCCGTCGCTGATGTCGCTAAAGCCCTGAAGCAACTTAGCGGGTGGAAGGTCTTTCCCTCGGCGGTCAACAAGGTATCGAGGCTTCGGGATGCTGATCTCAGCGACCATCTGCTGTTGGTCGTGCCCAACGGTAAACAGCGAACCGGGGTAACCATCGACTTCGCCGTTTGGGTCACCGTCCGGGCGAAATGCCAGTGTGATGCCACCAAATGGGAACCGCGATGGTTGGTCTTCTTCTACCTGTGGCAACCGAAACGCGCCTCGGTATTCGAAGTTGCCTGGCGTAAGTCGTCGATTGTGAAGTGGAGCCCGGTGTAGTCGAACGACATGCTTTTCAGGTTCCGGGATCGGACGGATCCTCTCGGATGACTTTGGTTGAGGCTTCAGCAGTTCGCGAACCTGCCGTTGAACTTCCCGGAGATCTTCTTCAGTGACCGGTGTTTCTTCGACCCCGGCGTCAGGATCGAATTGAGTCGCCGCAGCGAGCGGCTTGCTGACTTCATGGGCAGCATCGGTTTCATCCGGAGTCTGCGCCGCAACCTTCACAGTCTCAGCAGGACCGGCATCGTTCGGGGGCAACTGCGGCTCTTCGGCCATCGCTTGTTTCCACTCGCGCGCAACACGAGGGCCGATCCACGCAACGGTGAACGCTGAAAATATCACCGAACCCAAAAAGGCCAGTGTGATGCTACGCTTGCTTCGGAGCACGGGAAGTCCTGGTTCAATTAGAGAAGAGGCCTAAGTATCTTAGATCCCTAATTAATCCATACGTTGCAATTTGGCGACGTGGGTGAGGTTTCCGCAAAAGATCGGGTCTGTCGGGCCCGGGGATTGAGCGTCCTCTAACGATCTGCGTAATTGGACTGCCTATGTGTACAGTTTTGGCGTGCTGCGCTCAAGCGTCCGTCAGCATCCGATCGATCGTAGCCACCAGTTCACCGTACTCAAACGGGCCGTCCAGGTAGCAGTCACCGGAGCTGGTTGTGTCAGCTTTGGTAGAGCCGATGAGAACCCGTGAGACGCCTGGCCACGCCTCCAATTCCGCGTGCTTGTGCAGCACAACCACGTTGGGGCTGGTTCCGTTGGGGGCGGCCGATCCACTGCGTATTCGCGTAATTGCGACACCTTTCGGATTCAGAACCGCGCGCAGCACAGTTTCGGTTTCCGCCGGGCCATCGACAACCAGCACGTGTCGTTCGTCAGTCAATCGACCTTCCTTCCATGTCAGGCGATCGTCAGTGCAACAATCGAAAGTTCTAACCGACATCCTTGTCGGGGCGGCAGAATACCGCGAATCGACAAATCGTGTCAAAACCGATTGGTCGCTCGGAGAGTTTACCGGGCCTGGCGGTCACTAAGAACCCAGCGGGCGCAGGCGAATCAGGAAGAACTGGTTCAGCGGAACCTGTTCCAGTACCTCGAGTTCCAAAGTCAGCAAGCCGACATCAAACCGTTTTCGGCTCAGCCGAACAAAGTCTTCCGTATGAGCCCGCCCTGGGTCGCCGATCCAACATTCGCCGCCTGCTTTGATGGCGGCACCTGTGAAGTCCAGGATGGGGTGGTGTTCGTTGGCTTCGTAGAGGACATCACACGCGATCAAGTAGTCGTACTTCTGTCGGGGCTCTTCCCGCCAGTTGACCTTTCGCGTTGTGGCTTGTGGGAACCCATTCAACGCTGCGTTGTGCTTTGCGGTCCGAACCGGCTCGTCCCGGTAATCGCTCATGACGATATTCAGCCCTGCCTTTAACGCGGTTGTCCCGACTAAGCCCAGTCCGCAACCAAGTTCCAATCCGCGCCGTCCGGCTGCAATGGGTAGGCGATCGACAACCTGCGCCATTTGGATGGCTGCTGGCCACAGCCAACACCAGTAGGGCATGTAGTCGTCGATCTGGTTTTGTTCCAGGGTGACGGCGTCATCGAGAACCGCTTCCGGATCGGCGGGCACGGCCAGCCTTACGGTTTGGTTGCCCACGGCAATGGTCTTTTCAGTCCAGCCGCCAGCAACATCTGGCAAATCAGTTGAAAAGACGGACATAGACGCACACGAATCCTGGAAACCAGACGACATCTCGTCCTGGGTTCACTAGATTGACCGAAACTCATCCCCGACACAAGAAACGCATGTATTACGTTTGGTTCACAATTCTAGTCCTGCTGTGCGCCGGAAGTCTGTTTGCAACGCTCATGGCGCTACCCGGCAACTGGGGAATCGTTGTGCTAGGCGCGCTGTTTATGTGGCTGGTTCCGGACTCGCGTCTGACTTGGATTGGCATTGGTGTCGCTGCCGCTTTGGCGGTGGTTGGTGAAATAGTTGAACTCGCCGCGGGCGCTGCCGGAGCCGCAAAGCTGGGAGCGAAACGGCGGTCGATGTTTTTGTCGATGGTGGCAACGATTGTCGGCAGCATTGTCGGTTCGTTTCTGCCGATACCCGTCGTCGGCACCATTATTGGTGCGTTGGGTGGAGGGGCGATTGGAGCCTACCTGGGTGCGTACGCCGGCGAACTGCACGCGGGAACCGACAAAGAACTCGGTCACAAGATTGGCGGCGCCGCCATGAAAGGACGCATACTGGGAACGCTTGCCAAGTTGATAATCGGCGCAGCTATTTTCTCGACTGTCGTTATCGACGCCTGGACTGCACCCGCCGTCGCAAGTTCAGATGTTCCCGCGGCCATCCCGGCGGAAGAAACGCCATGAAAATCAGTTCGGGGAAGAACCTTGCTGGCTGGAAAGTCGTCGTTGGCGACGCCGTTCGACATGTGGAACCCGAACCACCCGTTGCAACAAGCGATCTCACTACGGTTCACAAATCCGACCACAGCGAACTCCAGGCGAACGTCAAACGCCGCGAGATCATGGCCCACAACATTACGTACACGCAGGAAAAAAACGACGACAACCTGACAGCCATCCACGCATGCCGCTTTCAGTTTCGATTGCCCGATCGGCCCGCAGCGAATGCATCTGCCAACTGGCTGGGTGAAACAATCGAGGGTGGCTTCTTCGTGTGGGATGGCAAAAACACACGACTGGATTACGGTCTCGCGTTCCAGTGGGTCGTCAATCCCTGGGACAAACGCGCCAGCGATATCAACTCGTGGGCCCATACGAAGTGGGTTCGTCAAACTCGGCTTGAATTCGACACCGAATGGCACGAAGTCTGGATGGTTCTGGATGTTAAAAAGCAGACCGCCAGCATGGTGATTGACGGCATGCCGGTTCCAACGGTCTTTAGCAAGACACCGAAGGCCGCCGACTGGGAAAAGAACACCGTCGCGCGGTTACAGGCGGAGATCGTGAGTCTGAATCCTGGCCCCTCTCACATCAAGATCGCCCATCGCGCGCAGTTCCGCAACTGGTCCTGGATCAAGAACACAGACCGCGCGTGAATGACCCCCAAAGGAACCAGGACCGATGGCTGACGACACGCTACCTTTCCTGCAAGCCGTCACCGATGTGTTCTCGCGAACGGAACCGGATCGGTGCATCATTGGCATCGTTGGACCTCCAGCCAGTGGTAAGTCCACGGTCACCGATCGGCTTGTCGAACAACTCAATCAGTGGCGTGATGGCGTTGCGACTCAGTTGCGGATGGACGCGTATCATCGAACCAACCAGGAACTTCACGATCGCGGTACGTTCTTGTGGAAGGGCTGCCACTTCACATTTGACGGTCACGCATATCTTGCAAAGCTGCGGGAAGTCAAAGAATCAGAGACTGCGGTGTTGTGCCCAATCTACGATCGCAGCAAAGGCGTCGATGCAATTCCCAACGCGCACACGATTCTCCCCGAACATCGCATCGTCGTGACGGAAGGCAACTATCTTCTGGCTGATATCGATCCCTGGCGAGATATTCGACCCTTACTGGACTACGTGGTTTTCATTGAAGTGGATGACGCGGTGCAGAAGGCTCGACTGCTGGACAGACACCAGCTTGCGGGGCGCACCGAACAGGAAGCGATCGCCAAAGTGAACTCAACGGACCTGCCGAATTCCGTGTTCATTCGGCAGTCGCTGGCTGGAGTTGACTTCACTTATCGCCCCGATGCCAACTTCACGCCGTAGAGGCTGTGAGTTCTTGGGCCACCCATCTATTCACAGCCTCGTAGTTAGACACGAAAGGCAGGATTGCCCAGTTCGCCTGCTTCCTCGACCAGACCCCACAGACCTCGCAATAGCTGGATTTTTCGCTCAAAAAGTAAGAAATTTACAGCTTGAACCGTCATAAATTTGTCTGCCATCTGGCAGGGCTGAACCCGTCTTTCATGTGAGCACGAAGTGGAGTGAGTGATTTCGTGGGCCAACGGAACCGCTACCTGCGCCGCGGCTTGTATGAATCAGTCTTCGGGCTGCTGCTGTGAGTTATCGCAACTGCAGTTCGCTTTCTATTCCTACAAAGCAAGGTCCATCATGAAAACTTCGCTTCTCCACCGCGCTACAATCGCTGCCATGGCATGCGTTGTGGTCGCGGGGACAATTCATCTTTCCGCTGAGCAGGCTGCCGCGCAGTTTGGTTTCCGCGGTGGCTTCCGTGGCGGGTTCGGTCGTTCGAGTTTCAGTCGTGGCCGTTCCAGTTTTGGTCGCTCGAGTTTTAGTCGTGGGCGTTCAAGTTTCGGTCGGTCGAATTTCGGTCGTTCAGGTCTTGCGCGTTCGAGCAGTTTCCGTGGCTCAAGTCGCCTGGGAAGCAGCCGCTTTGGTTCGTTCCGTCGTTCAGGATTCCGGGGCTTTAGCAGCTTCGGACGTTCGCGGTTCAACTCACTGGCGTTTCGAGGACGCCGGTTTGGCAATTCAGGCTTCAACAGCTTCAATCGCAGTTCACGATTCCGCCGATACGGTTTCGCGCCGCGTCGCGTTGTGCGGTTCGTGCCACGATACCGCTATGGCACGTTCGCAGTGAACCACTTCCCGGTCCAGCGATTCCACTCAGGATTCGGATCGTTCCAAACCGTGAGTGCCCCTCGATATTCACCGCGAGGTCTGGTGGTAAGCAACAGTCCGGTGCTGACCCAACCTGCGTTCACCTACACATCAGTGTCCGGAACCGGATGGGACCAGTTGGCTCAGGGACAACCTTTGCAGGCTAGTCAAACATTTGCCAGCACTCTCAATGCCGGTCAGGCGGGTCACGCTCGCGTCGGCTTTGCACTGGCTGCTGCTGACTCCGGAGATCTGAACCAGGGCGTATGGGCGATGCGTCGCGCGTTCGCGCTGGACTGTGACAGCGTTTGCAAAATGCTGCTGGATGAAAAGTTGCGTCCTACCGCTGAGCGAGTCACTCGCGCTTACGAAGAACGCATGTCATCAGCCAACAGCAACATGAAGGATGACGCATTCATGCTTGCAGCGATGTACCAAATGCAGGGCGATCCTGAAATGGCCACTATGGCGATGGATTACGTGAAGAAAGCAAACGCCTTTGATGAGGGTTCCAGAAACCTGAATAAGGTCATCGGCGAGCAGATGAAAAGCATCCCGATGACAACCAGTGCGGCCTGGAAGGTCCTTGCTGACGGCAACTACACTTCAGCTCGCGACATGTTCGTCACTGAAATCGGTGCTGACGCTGATGCGGGTGTGCCAAAACTTGGTTTCGCTCTGGCGTCTGCCGCGATGGGTGATCTGGAGACCGGAACGTGGGCCATCAAGCGTGCGTTCGAGAACGATCCTGAAAGCGTTTCTGATGTCGTGCTTGATGGAAAGCTACGCCCAATGGTGCGGACACTGATCGAAAAGTACGAAATCCGCGTCCCTGATCCTACCACGAACCAGGACGATGCAATGACGCTGGCGACGTTGTACCAGCTTCAGGGTGATGTTGAAGCGGCTGCCATGATGGCGAAGGCATTGCCAAACGCATCTGAGTTGTTTCCTGCCAGCATGATCATGGAGGAAATGAAAATGACCGAGTCGATGATGGAAGAGGCGATGAAGTCAGACAAACCAGTCCTGATTCAGTATCCGCCGGAATCGTCAGAGATGAAGTCGGCAGAGCTGCAGGATGATCCCCCGTTGCCGGAAATTGATCTCGGCGACATCGGTTCAGAATCAACCGACGGACTGCTCATCCCTCCGGCACCAGGTGAGTTGGTGATTCCCGCTTTGGATTCCGAACTGCCACCACTTCCGACCGTGATTAAGGAAGAACCACCGAAGGTACCGGCTCTGCTACCAGGCAAACCAGAAGCAAGCGGTCTTCAAGTACCGATCAATCGCTGATCTACTTTGCGACTGTAGTTCCACTGAACTCACCCCATCCGTTCGCACGGGTGCGGGTGAGTTTTTTTTGTTCGGCCATCAAGCAGTCGGGCACCGCGCTGCTTAGTGCGGTGACTGTTCTCGAGTTTTCACGCAAGCGAAGTACGGAGATGCGTCCGGTCGATTGTCCTGAGTCCCGTCAAACACGGCCTTCGATGTACGCTCGCCGCTGAGCTTTGGGCAATTTCTCAATCGAGTATCGAAGCATTGTCCGCGGCATCTTTTTGTAGTGTTTGGCCAGGAAACGAATGAGGCTGGCTTCGTCCTGTTGGCCCATTTCCCGAAGCATCCAGCCAACAGCTTTGTGTATCAGGTCGTGTTCGTGGCCAAGGAAGTGTTTCGCGAGTCGCAGTATGTCGCCAAAGTCTGAGTCTTTGATAAGTGGCAGGCATGCGATGACGCTGACCCGTTCGCTCCACAAGTGTCTTGATTCGGCGAGTTCATACAAAACTGCCCGGTCACGCGTCAGCAGCCACACGCCGAGGATTTTGTGAGCGGATGAATCGACCAAATCCCAGTTGTTCACCCGGTCCAGATTGTCCAGGTAGAACTGAACAATCTCGCTTCGCCGAGCATCGTCTTTCGACTTTTCGAATTGCAGTACCAGAATCAGCAGGCCCGTGAGTCGGTGTTCGTGGATAGGGTCGTCCAGGAGCTTCTTGATCTCGCGTTCGGGCAGGTTCTTGAATCGCTTCGCAACCTGACGTTGGAACGGGACCGTCACGCCAATGAACTTATCACCCTCACCATATTGGCCCTTGCCAGTCTTGAAGAACCGCGGAAAGAACGCAGCCTTTTCCGGGTTGATGTGTTTTTTTAACGCGGACTTTACGTCAGCAGCTGTCCCCGATGTTGCGGTTTTGGTGCCTGCTTTTTTCGAACCGGTTTGTGTGCGCGGTACTTGAATCTCTGCGAGCAACTTCTTCCACGTTTGCTTTTCCACCCTGGGTGTGAACAACTTCTGTCGCTTTACGACGGCCTTTAGAAGTTGACCAAGAAACTTCGCATCTGTTTCTGCCCGTAGCAGTAGATCCCGTAGTTCGTTGGTGTTGCCCGTTTCGAAGTAGCCCGGATAGTCGTCGCCCAGCAGGCCAATGGAACCGGGAATCGCAGACGACAGAATCGGCACACCAGCAACAATCGCCTCGGTAATGACGTTCGCTCCGCCCTCTGTCTTTGAACTGTGTACCAGTAGTCGGCTGCGAAGAAGCCGCTTCATCGCCTTGCTGTGCGGTACCTCCCCCAACCATTCGTAGTTGGGATTCTGCTGTGTTTCCTGTAGCGCTTTCGCTTCCATCGAAGCACTTAACGCGCCGCCGAGGTGCACGATTTTGATCTTCGATGCTTCCGGGAGTTTTCGAACTGCATAGGCCGCTCGAAACGGATCCTTGACCGGCCGCAGGTGACCAATCACGCAGACTTCAAAGTGCTTCCTGATGTGCGTCGGTTTGCGTTCCGGACTGACCGCCGACTGAAAAACGATCCGGCACTTCTTGTGATACCGCTTCGGAATTTCATCCAGCGCACGTGGTTGTAGGACCACAATTCGGTCTGCAATTTTGAGTGACGCCTGAGCCAGGCTGCTGACGTGAATATCCCGGTACAGATCAGTCCCGGCCGCCGCCAAAACGACAGGACGCTCCGGAAAGTTCTCATGGAACCGGGCGATGGCTTTGGCGCTGTGGCCAGCGTGAATTGCGATTAGTAGATCGGCTTTGGGGCTGGCGGAGCAGGGGGCAACGTCCACTTTATGGCCAAGTTCCGAGATCAGATTGGCCCATCTGTTAGCCGTAGCTTTGTTGCCGGTCTGGGATCCGGAACCCATCGGCGTCACGATTGTGATGTGCATCGTCCATCTCTCAGAACACGGTAATCGCTACCGTCTCTGCCTGAAGCGTTTACCGGTCGCAAGTACTTGGCCGCGTCCCGTGATCTCATGGCTGCGAACTCTAAATCAAGCAGACTGAAAGAGTTAGAGCAGTTCCGGAAGAATTCTATCGGCTCGGCACGGTCTCTGCGTTTGTCACGAGCACACATCTTGCACACCCAAGACCGAGGCGCGACAACATGACTTCACAGCCGGCCAACACATTATCCAATCGAATTCTCAACAGCGGCGTTCTTACGCGACGGCCTTCTCGGCGAAAGTCAGCGGTCCGAAAAAGCATGAACCTGGAAGCGCTCGAATCTCGGGCGTTGCTGACATCGCTTTCTCCGTTCGAGTCCGACGCAGGTCTGTATCAGATTTACTCCAACTACGGGCAGACCGGTGAGGTGAACCCGGCCGACGGCACTTTTCAAAACACGACGGCTCGCGTGGGTGAGAAGATTAATGCCGTCGGCTTTCGCCCAGCAGATCAGTTTGCATACGGCATCTTGTCGGCGTCGTTCGAACTCGCCCGAGTCGGCAATGATGGTTCGCATGAGAGCCTTGGTTTGGTCGACGGGTTGCCGACGGATCAGAGAACCTACTTCGTTGGTGATTTTGCGAACGACGATTTGTTGTGGGTTCGCAACGGTGGGCAACTCGACAAGCTCTACGGGATTAACGTCGATACGGTCGCCGTGGAAAAGACGATCACGACTGATGCAAAGATGACCAACATCTACGACATCGCGTTCAATCCTGTTGACGAGAGGTTCTATGCATCCCGTCGCGGCCCGGAGAATACTCTGACCGCGATTTCCATGGATGGCAAAGTTACCACGATTGGTCAAAACGGCTTGCAGTTGCTGACGTTTGGGGCCATGTACGCTGACGCGGAAGGGGACGTGTTTGGTGGTGCGAACCAGACCGGCGGAGCCTACAGGTTCGATACACAAACCGGCGCCGCCACATGGATCGCACAGGGACCCGCGTCGGGAACCAACGATGGTTTTTCGAACTCGACAGAAGTCCTCGAACTGCCCCCGGCTGCGTTGGATGACAGTTTCGATTCCTACACCGTGAAGACCGTGTCGGGGAACATCTTCGAAAACAACGGTGGCGGAGCAGACGTGGATGGCAACGACGACATCATGCGTGTGGTGGCCATCGAAGGAACCAGCAACGTTGGCCGCGCGGTCACGCTGGATTCGGGAGCGACGGTCACACTGTCAAAGGATGGCACGTTCGAATACGACTCACTTGGTGAGTTCGACACTCTGGCAGCTGGCCAAACCGCAACCGACTCGTTTACCTACACCATCGCCGACGACACCGGCCGCGAAGACACGGCCACTGCAACCATCACACTGACGGGTGCGGGCCGTGAACTCGGGTTCGAGGGTGATTGGGTCCGAGGACTGCACCACTACGGTATCCGTAATAAGGATGTGGTTCTTACCAACATCGGAGACGTTAATGGCGACGGTCACGACGATGCCGCTGTCGCCGCAACCAAAACATCTGACGGCGCCGGGATGACCTTCGTGGTTTACGGTTCCGAGGATGGCATCAGTTCTAAATTTGATGTTCAAAACCTGTTTGAAGCGAACGGTGGAGACGGTTCGCTGGGAGCCGTCTTCCGTGGAGCCAATCGGAACGACCGCGCTGGTCAATCAGTTAGCCCGGCGGGCGACATCAACGGAGATGGGATCGATGATTTCATCATCGGAGCCAGCGATGCAGACCCCAATGGCGTTCGAAATGCGGGAACCTCGTACGTTGTCTTTGGGGCGACCGACGGTTTCGATGGCAGTGTCAGTCTGGCGGACATCGCCAACAGTGGCGGTCAAGACGGCTTTGCGATCAACGGCATTGGAGCGCACGATCTTTCCGGGTCAGTGGTCGCGGCAATCGGTGATATCAATAACGACGGCCGAGACGACATCGCCATCGGTGCGTCGCAGGCGGATATTGGCAACAAGAAGAATGCCGGACAGACGTACGTTCTTTACGGAACAGACGAGTTGTTCAGCAGCGACTTCGAACTGTCCAGTTTGCTAAGCGAGAACGGCGGCGACGGTTCCCGCGGCTTTGTTCTCAACGGAACTCGCAAGCACGATTGGGCCGGGACACATGTCGAAGGTGGAGCCGATCTCAATGGCGACGGTCTTGATGACCTGCTGGTGACCGCACCGAATGCCAACGCCGATCGGTTGACCAACAGCGGTCAGTCGTACGTCATCTTTGGCGACTCAGAAGGGTTCGCTCCTGAGCTCGATTTGGGAGACTTTCGTAGTGCGAACGGAAACGACGGAACCCACGGTTTCTCAATCAGTGGTTCAAATCGCAAGTCCAGGGAAGGCGGCTATGTGCGGATCGCGGATGACATGAACAGCGATGGAATCGCAGACCTGGTGATTGGTGTTGGGAATCAAAGTTCAACCAGACGGAGTGTCTTGTACGGTGTTCGGAAGTGTGGTGGTGAGATCCGACTGGTCAGCCTGAAGGACACGCAGGTTTATCTGGACAATTTCGACCAGGGCAACGCCGACTACGATGGGCGCCCCTGGGACCAGTACATTCACAGCGCGACTTTGCATTCTACGGAAGGGACTGCGGTCACGATCTGGGGCGACCCACACGTTGTCATCACTATCGATGGCGTCACCGAACGGTTCGACATTGGCTATGGCGAGGGTGAAATTGTGATCGACGAGAACACAACAATCCGCTGGGCCAGCCAGGCCTACGATCCGGACAACCCGGACCAACAACTGCCGCTGGATTGGTTCAGCGTCGACACCACCGGTTCGGATCTCGATATCACGGTTGACGCCGATGACGGGGTCGATGTCGCCGATCGACTGACGGGTCTCTCTGACGCCCAGTTGCGAGAATTCGCCTCACAACTGCGTGAATTCGCAGGGCTCGCGACCGAGCCGCTCAGACGCAAGTAATGCAAACACCCTTTTCGCCGCCCGAAGTGGCCTGCCGAACGGTTCGGCAGGCCATTTTCCATTTCATGACTGACTAACCGCCGATGCCGATCCTCACATCGAATGGTACCTCAACGTCTTTTTTGTCCGTCCAGGCCTCAATGACAAGCACGCAGTTTTCCACCTTCTTTTCGAAGTTGAACCCCTTCGTTACGGTCACGCTGTTGCCAAAGCCCATGCGGCTTGAACCAGCATCACTGGTCTTTAGTTTGTTGCCCTTGCTGTCTTCAAAGTGGTAAGCCGCGATCACACTCAGGTCCTGTTTCGCTTCAAGTTGGATCTGGAGTGGTTTGTCGCCGAAACTCGGTTTACCAGCTTTCTTCAGTACGAACTTGATTCCGCCAACGGTGACCTTCGAACCCTTCTTGACGGCGAAGGGCTTCGATTTGAGTTTCTTCTTTGTGCTGGCAAGCGAGATCTTGAGTGTTCCTTTGGCTCGCACCTCTTTCGCGCCGCGAGTGGGCAGGCCAGAACCGTTGATCTCCACCATGCCTGCCTTGCCGTCCTCGGAGACCTTCGGGAAACCGCCAATCCCCTGGTTGAAACCCTTACCAAGCAGGTTGGTGCCTTTGTCGTCCGTGAATGAAGTTAACGCGGATTTATCCGATATCCCGATGAGCCCACCCTTTGGGCTTTGCAGCATCAGAGCGATCGAAGTTCCCTTCTTCGCGTTAAGTGGGGACAGTCCACTGAAATTTTCGCCGTAGGTCTTGCGAATGATCCTGACGGCGGCGGGATCCAGTTTGACGGCAGTTTTCTGCCCCAGCGCTGGTGCCGCGAGAATCAGCATTAGCATTGTAAAACGTATCATTCTTGTGCTCCCGGCTGGTGACGACTGGTAAATGGTTTCGATTGTCTTCGGCCTGTAACGAGCGCCTCCGTTGATTCGATCACAGAAATCGCTTTGATACACCACTTCAACAGCTACTCAACCTCAAGATCCGCATCGATGGCCCGCAAGTTCCTCCTCAACCGATCAGGCGACCGCGCTCTGTCGTTTCGCGGCAAGAAGATCGCTCAGGCCGGTGAGCAGGGGACGCAGGGCGAAGCGAAAGATCGCTGGCACACGCTTTCTGTTTACCACACAGAGACCAATCGCTACGTGGCGTACATTGAATATCACGCGACGTGGGAAGGCGAAGAAGAATGGTTCTCAGCGTACGTCGCGAACACAGCTGACGAACTGGTCCAGTATCTTCAGGAACACGATCCTCTGGCGTGCGTGTTCGGCTACCCGGATACCGCGCAGTTTAAGTCGCGGAACGAACAGATGCACCGCGTTCTCCAGACCCGGTACGACAATGCCCTGGCTGAAGTCCTGACCACGGCCAAGAAGAAGATGGGCGACCTGGGCGACGCGTTTGTTGAGGAAGTCTAGACGCGACTGCTGCGACATCGCACTGCCGCTGCTACCTGACGGCCGGTTCGCCACCGTTGCGGGTTCCCAATGCACTCCACACTCGGCGGTCGATCGACTCCGATATCAACTGCACATGGCCATCCGCAAAGACTGCCTGTGTGCCACCGGGATGCCGACTGGAAAACGAAAGCTCGTTTTCGTTGATGTTCCACTTATCGACTTGCAACATCGCGTTGATGGGAGCGGCTGTTGAGCCCATGGCTTCCGACGCGTCGCCTGTGCTCCACTTGAAGTTACGTTGCTCTGGCGACCAGATGTACCAGTGGTCGGTGACCTGCGGATAGTCGCCGTGGTCGGGTCCGAAATGGTCGGAGTTAAGAGCCTCGCCGATGAGAACCGTATTGGACAGCCCATCTGTAATTGCGTCTGGTTCGACCCAGCTGTCGCGGTACATGATGCCATCGCTGGAGGGGCCACCGAGCCATTCTTCCACGCCCGATTCAGAGTCGTTTGTTCCCGACGCGCAAGCTAAATACGACATCGGGATGCGCCCGTGAATACGAGCCCACCATTTTCTGCCGAGTGCTTCATCGACTTTGGCCGACGGGCACCGGTACATCGTTAGCCGACTTGCGCAGGCCTTGTAGATGTTGATGATGTTTTGTGGATCGTTGAGATCCGGGCCGAGTATCTTGTACAGATTGTCTTGATCAAGCTGCGGCAGAATAAGTCCCGACCACATGATGCCTTCGATGTACTCTTCGTCGCTTGCGACATAGCCCTTCGTCATCGCGGCAGCAGGGAAGCGATTGTGGCTAGTGGCATAGTTAGTACAGGCCAGTCCCTGTTGCTTCAGGTTGTTCGCGCACTGCGTTCGACGAGCTGCTTCTCGCGCCATTTGTACGGCAGGGATGAGCAACGCCATGAGGATCGCAATCACTGCGATCACAACCAGCAACTCGATGACCGTGAACCCTCGCCGCATAGTGGCTTCTCTCTGAATGTAACACTACCTGGATTACCACAATAACGCAGAGCGCAGAAAAATGCCCTACCGAAACTCGACACGCTCGATAGGGCACTGTCTCACAAATTATCGTCCAACCGGCCCAGCGACCACCAACGTCAGTCACCGCGCCAACCGGATACCGATGCAACGGAACGTTGCTACTTGCAGTGGTCGTTTAGCCATTCGAAGAATACACGGTGCCAGACGACGCCGTTCTGTGGGCTCTGTACCCAGTGGCCTTCTTCCGGGAAGTACAGGAACTTTGACTTCACGCCCTGAATCTGGGCCGCCTGGAACGCTTCCATTCCCTGTGTGACCGGAACGCGGAAGTCCTTCTCACCATGAATCACCAACAGTGGAGTCTTCCAGTTGTTGATGTAACGGTGCGGTGAAAATTGGTCGTACTTCTTCTGCACTGATGGGCTGTCCCAGTACGGACCGCCCAGGTCCCAGTCCACGAAGAATAGTTCTTCGGTCGAACCGTACATCGATTCCAGATTGAACACGCCACAGTGAGCGATCATGCATTTGAACCGCTCCTCTGCGTTCCCCATCAACCAATAGACCGTGTAACCACCAAAGCTGGCTCCGATTGCAGCGGTCTTTTCCTTGTCCACAAACGGCTTGGCCAGCATCGCATCCGTCGATGAAAGAATGTCCTTCATCGCCTGGCCGCCCCAGTCCTTACTGATATCGTCGTTCCACTTACGACCAAAACCTGGCAGGCCGCGTCGGTTCGGAGCGACAATGATGTAGTCACCGTGAGCCGCCATCAGGTGGAAGTTCCAGCGGTATGAGAACCACTGCCCGATCTGTCCCTGCGGACCGCCCTGAGCGTAAGTGACCAGCGGGTACTTCTTGTTCGGATCAAAATTCGGTGGGTAGATGACCCAGTTGTGGATGCGTTCGCCGTCTGTCGCGTCGACCCACATCTCTTCAACCTTCGGCAGTTCAAGATTCTCGAACACGTCCGCGTTGATGTCGGTCAGCATCTTCGCTTCGCCGTCACCAATCGGCAGCATTGCCAATTCAGCCGGTCGAACCATGCTGGTTCGTGAAACAAGCAGGTGCTTGTTGTCCGGGAAAATATCCAGCAGGCTCCAGTTGTATTGACCTTTGGTGTGCTGAGTCGCACCGTTGCCGGCAACCTGCACGCTGAAAATCTGGTTTGTGCCGCGGTACTCAGAATAGAAAACAAGGCCGCTGCTGTCCGGCAACCAGGTTCCTGAATGAGCCATCTGATCAAGGCCCTTGGTCGCTTCCGTAATCGTGCCGGTTTCCCGGTCCATGACCATGATGCGATTTCGGTCCGCTTCAAATCCGGCGCGTTCCATTGAATGGAATGCAAGGTAGCGACCGTTTGGCGAATAGACCGGTTCGTTGTCGTAGCCTTTATTTGATGCAGAGATGTTCTTGCGGCTGGTTGGGTCAGTCGCTTTCACGACGTAGACATCGCTGTTTGTTGACTGGGCCCACTTTGTATTGGTCTCTTCGACCTTCATTGTGAACGCGATCTCCATGCCGTCCGGAGACCAGTTGAATTGCTCAGAACCACCAAACGGCGGGACAGGGCAGTCGGCTTTCAGGTCCTTCATTAGGTCCACAGGTTTTTCTGTGGTGCCATCTTCGCCAATCGCCGCGACATGCAGGTGTGTGTACTTGTAGTCATGCCACTGGTTCCAATGACGGTACATCAACGAGTCAATAATTCTCGCGTCGGCTTTCGGCAGGTCTTCGAACATTTCGTTGACCGTCTTGTCCATCTTGATATCCAGGGTGAACGCAATGTGTTTGCCAGTCGGTGAGACCTTCAGGTTTGCGATGCCATCTTCGACATCAGACACCTGGACAACACCGCCATCAACCGGGTTCACCGACCATGCCTGCGTCGTCGCGCCCTCAGCACCGTTACGTGCCTGGACGAATAGTCGCTCGCCGTACTTTGATTTGCTCCACTGAATCTCACCAATTGAAGGCCAGTTCTTGAGTAACGCTCGTGTGTCTCCGGTTTCGACGTTCTTGACGAACAGTGTCGAGTGTCCTTTGTTCTCCGAAAGCGTGTAGCGTCGAACCGTGTAGGCGACGTGCTTGGCATCTGACGAGACAACTCCACCACCAAGCCTGCCAAGTTTCCAAAGCAGTTCGGGGTTCATCCGAGTGTCCGGCTTGGCGTCCTGTCCGAGCGCCGATCCGGCACCCACGACACAAATCATCAACGTACAAAGAAATCGGCTCACAATTTCACCTTCAACAAACACTGACCCGGTCGGGCTGACGTCAGCACGCCGTTGCGTGCGTCACTTAGGTGTGAAGGATACCTGTGGCCAACAAAATTTGCACTGTTCCGGATGAGTAACTTTATGAGCCCGTTGGACTGACGCGCCGCGGAGTTGGTCTGTCTTGGCCGTTGTCGATACGTACAGAATCCAGGGTGACTGTGTTCGTTTCGCACGAAGACGCGTCACCAGTGTTACTAAAGTCACTGTTCGAAATTTGAAGCGAACCAGTGAGGATACCAATGCAGGCCCGGCCCTCTCCCGCGGCTGATACCGCGACCTCTCCCGCACGCGGGAGAGGTGACTGATACGGGGCCGTTCCAGTCGCGGTGGCCAGCAGTGCCTTGGACATTGCCCGCTGGATAGTGGATATTCAGTCCATCGAACGCCGCTCCGGAATTGTCATGCGAACCATCTTCACACTGATTGCCTTCTGCCTTCTCGCTTTTCCAGCCTTGGCTCAGACCAGGCAGAGCCAGAAGAAGAAAAAGAAACCTGAACCGTTCAGCTGGGTCAACAAACCCAAAGCGCTCCCGACCGGAGTGAAACATGCAACGTTCAAGAGTCCGTCAATGAAGCTGGATGTTGGCTACGGCATTTACCTGCCAACGGCGTACGAACAGAACCCGGGCAGCCGGTTCCCCGTTGTTTACTACCTGCACGGCGGACGCCCGGGTAGTGAAAAGAAAAGCCTCAAGCTTTCGAAGTTCTTCCACAAGCACATCGAATCCGGCAAAGTCGCGCCGATGATTTATGTGTTCGTCAACGGTGGTCCGGTGAGCCACTACAACATGCCGAACCGAAAGAACGCCATGGGCGCGGACGTGTTTGTCAAAGAACTCATTCCGCATATCGACAAAACCTACCGCACGATTCCCAACCGTTCTGGCCGAGGCATCGAAGGCTTCTCGCAAGGCGGGCGAGGCACCACGCGGCTGATGTTCCGCTATCCCGAACTCTTCGGATCGGCCGCACCCGGTGGAGCGGGGCACGCGACGGAGAAGAAGATCTCAGAGAACAACGGGCGCGAGAGCGACAAGCTTGTCTTCCAACCTGGCGACAACACTTACGATCTTGCCCGAGCCTACGCGAAAACCCGCAAGGCACCACTGCCGATTTTGATCCACGTCGGAACCAAAGGTTACAACTACCAGAACAACCTTGCGTACATGGAGTTCCTCACAGAACTGCGCATCCCGCATCAGAAAATCATCGTCGAAGATGCTCCACACAGCGCTTTGAAGATTTACGAAAAACGCGGATTGGACATCATGAACTTCCACGCCAGAAACCTCGCAGCAGGGCGCAAGTAGCAATGCTTGTCCTTCGCCCAATCATCGAAGAGGTCCTCGACAATCAGGTAGTCGAAGGCAACGGTATCCATGGCCTGCTGCACTGGGGTCGCGTCTATGACAACGGCATGCGCATCGCGGAAGACAGCGGAGCCAATATCAAAGTCGTCCAACTGTTTGCATTCTTCCACGACTCAAGACGTTTCAATGACGGAACCGATCCGGAACACGGTCTGCGCGGTGGGGAATACGCGAAGAAACTCCGGGGCGAATTGTTCGAAGTCACCGACGAAGAATTCGAATTGCTGTACGTCGCTTGCCGCGATCATACCGACGGCCAAACTCAGGCCGACATCACGATCCAAACCTGCTGGGACTCTGACCGACTCGATCTGTACCGAGCCGGCATTAAACCGAAACCAGATCGCCTCTGCACAAAGTTCGCGAAGAAAGACACAACCCGCGCGTGGGCAAACCGTCGCGCGGACGACAACGCCATTGCTGATGTCGTGGCCGAGATCTGGGATGAACGCTTCAGTGTTGATTCAGCCTGATTGGCGTTTCTGGTTAGCTTCGTCACGCCTATTCAGGGCGAGCAGTACGAAAGAGGAAGTGCAGCGAACCAATGTTGCTAGCGATGAGTTGAGGGAAGAAAGACACTTCCGCCGTCGCGACTCATACAAAGACTGCTACCGATCGTGTCCAAGGAAATTGCTATGTCGCAGCGACCTGCAACAGAAGCCGAAGAGGTCCTGGAGGAATGGATGCTCGACGAGTTGGAACGCCGTAAGAATGCGGCGCAGATCCCGAGCCAACCCGCTTTGGGCACGTCGGCGGAGGCTTGGCGATTGGGAAAAGTGTTGGAAGTTCAGATCGTCGCGGATCACGGGCAGTTTTGCTCGGCTGATGGGGCAGTTGTGGGCAGCCAACGGATGGGCCGCAGGTTGATAAATGATGGCGAGCACCAGTTCATAGTTCAGGGGCAACTTGGGACGCACACCTACTGGGAAGGCTTTTGTTACGCAGAGTCGTCGCGAATTCGACAACATTGTTGGCTGACCACGATGGCAGGACAGGTCGTGGATGTTGACCCGATCTCGGAAGCCCCGCTTGCCTACAAGGGCATCTCTTTTTCAAACGAGTTTACCACTGCCTATCGTGATTCCTCATCCCGGTACCTGCGGGACGTACCGGGAATCAAGGCAGGTTCGGCGGGGGCTGCCATACTTGGTTTCTTCTACAGCGTGGCCGCCGGAAATTTGCGCGAAACCTTGATACGAGTCGTCGGTGACGTGGTCACTGCAGAGTATGAGCGCGAGGTTTGTTCGCGTTTTCCCGATATCTTTTGTGACCACTCCCAGCCATGATGGTGATTCAGTGTGTGATTTGGAGTACGCGAGGTACTGCGGCGGCTCACAAGATCTGCCCGATCGCGATTGGTGCTCTCCGGTCAAGCTACTAGCCGCGACAAGGTGACTAACGGAAGTCCCTCGACTGAGCCTTGATTTGCCCAAGCGTGTGTGAGATGTCTTCGAGGCGTTCCACCACAACGTGAATCACTTCGTTTTCGCGTTGTAGTTTTCCTGTCACCATGAGAATGCGGGCGTGTTCGGCGATGGCTCGATGCTTCTCCCAGACGTCGGGCCAGACGATCAGGTTCATGCTGCCGGTTTCGTCTTCCAGAGTGACGAACGTGACGCCCTTTGCCGTTTGTGGTCGTTGTCGTCCAATCACAAGACCGGCGACGCGGTAAGTCCGATCGACTGGTAGCGCTGGCAGTTCATTCGCCATTCGCAAATTGCGTGTGGCCAACAACGGCCGAATGAACTCAAACGGATGGCCTCGCAGTGATAAGCCAACCGTGTTGTAGTCGGCCACTACGCTATCGCATGGAGACATTTCCGGCAGTTCGACTTCGGCCTGCGGTGGTTCTGCATCTTTGAGAAGTGGTTCCTGCATCTGATCGGGCAGGGCCTCCCACAGCGCGTCGCGACGATTCAGGTTCAGAGAACCAAACACATCTGCTCGCGAGAGCTTCTTGATAATGCTGCCACTGAGTTGCGTTCGTTGAACGAAGTTGTCGAACGACGTGAACGGTCCAAACTGTCGCGACGCCACAATGGTTTCAACAGCCGCCGCCGGAATGCCAGAGATCATGCGGAAGCCCAGACGAATTGCATGCGTTTCGTTTAACTCACCCGGAGTGAGCGGGCGGGCGCTAGCCCCCGGCAGAGAAGCGGACGAGTGAGGGGAACCAGACTTGCTGTTGTGAGCGCTATCAATACGCCGAACCACATCAGTCACCTCTCCCGCTTGCGGGAGAGGTCGCGGTCTCAGCCGCGGGAGAGGGCCG
>CAZAIB010000059.1:0-38955 GCA_964485095.1 uncultured Planctomycetaceae bacterium
CCCGCGGCTGAGACCGCGACCTCTCCCGCAAGCGGGAGAGGTGGCAGGGTTGGGTGTTTTGCGACGTGAAACGCTCTGGTAGCCGATGGCAGAAAGAACCAGAATCCTGCAGAAGGTTCTCATACGTTGATGATGACAAGAAGGCTGCAATGGAACAGAGTGCAAAGGATGGCCAGACGGTTCTGTTCGAAGCAGACGACGAAGATCAGGCGGGAGATTTCTTCATAGAGGTCGAAACTCCTGTCCCATCCCGGCTCGTGATCGTCTCACACAAACTCTACGCACTGTACTCGTCGGACTGCCGGTTTAACTTTGTCGAAATCGCGCGGCAGGCTTCGGTTCGGTTTGGGTATGCGTTTTACGAGTTCGTCAGTGACGAATCGGACTTTAGTTTCTGGCGTGATGGCAAGGTGCTGTTGCATCCGCATGGGCCGGTTGGGCGGGGAGGTCGGAAACAGATTCAAGAAGCACAGAAGGAATTGTTCGTCGATTCGCAGCAGGCGTATGGCGACGGTCTGTGGGAACACCTGAGCGAATTCATCAGGGAACCGAACTGGGGTGACTCGGGCTTCATCCTGTCCAATACCTGACGACGTGCGCTTGAGGTCTATTTCGTTTGGGGTTTGGACTGTTCGATCGTTTTCTTCTGTGCGGACGTCAGAGTGCTGTCGACTGATTTCTTCCAGAAGTCTTCATCAGCTTTTGAGATCTCGACCGGTGTTCTGACTTTGTTCATCAGGTCATCCGCTTCCCGTGGATTGATGGATTCCGCAGTCAGGAGTGACAGCTTCAGATGGCGGGAATTCCGAACGATCAGGCCTCTGATGGCAAGATCCAGCCGTCGTTTCTGCGGCGGTGACAGTTCGCAGTAGGCTTCTATCTGAAGCTGCTTCCGTTCAAAGCTCAGTCGGATAACTTCCTTCCTGGCAGCCACGACACGCTTGACCGAGCTTGAAAGTAGCTCTGATTGTCCCAGCGAAAGTTCGCGGTCTTCATCGGGAAACAGTGTAAATGGCCGCCACGGGAGAGCGACTTTTGCTCGGGCTCGTCTCAAGGCGGCGGCTAGTTTTGTGTCTTTGCTTAGTGCTTCCAGTCGCCGGATCTCTTTGGCGTTGCGTTCTGTGGAAAAGCTGTTCCATCGCTCGAGTTGTTCCGGTGTGAGTAGCCTGGCAAGCTGAGCTTTGAATGCCGCCGACGCTTCAATCAACGCGGTTGATTGATACAGCATTTTGGACTCGCGGTTTACTATCGTGACGTCCTTGGCATTTGACCATTGTGTTGCCTTTTCGATCCTGAACCGTTGCAGGATCTGTGGAACCCGGGCTTGTATCAGCTTCGTGGTTTCCGGAGGCAAATCGGATTCCTGTGCCAGTTTGCCGACGACTGTTCGGAGACGACTTTCCGGTTCAGCCTTTTGGAATGCCCAATCAACAATGTTGGCAAAACGTCTGATCTCGGGGTCAAGTTTCTTTTCCTGTCCCGCAACCGGCGCATAGAAAAGGAGCGGGATGACAGTGAGGCGTATGAAACGATTCATGTCATCCAACTCCCTTCACGGTCCGGTTGGTTATGTCACTGCTGTGGCCAAAGTCACCTCGCCCCTTTTTATGGGAGGGGTCGGGCTGTAAGCCCGGGAGAGGGGACTTTGCAGGTTCGACTCATCAAAGCGGAAGCGAGCAATCCTCGGTATCCCAGCTAAGCCCTCTCCCGCGGCTGAGACCGCGACCTCTCCCGCGAGCGGGAGAGGTGGCAGGGGTGGTGGATCAGACGCGAGCGTACTCGCATTTCAGCGGTAGCCATGCGCCGTTTTCGGCACTCGATGCGACGCACTGCTGGATGAAGTACATGCCTTCGGCGCCGTCGTAGACGTTGGGGTAGACGGTGTCTTTCCTTTCGAACGATTCACCAGCGGCTCGCGCGACCATGGCGTCGTAGGAGCTGCGGTAGACGTTGGCGAACGCTTCGAAGAACGCTTCTGGGTGACCCGATGGCAATCGGCAGGCTCCGGCGCCGGCTTCGTTCATGAAGTCAGCGTTCGGGTCGCGGGTATACATCTGGTGGGGAGAACCATTCTTGCGAACGATCATCACATTCGGTTCTTCCTGTCGCCAGGCTAACGCGCCCTTGGTTCCGTCGATCTCAATGAACAGATCGTTTTCGCGGCCGTGTGAGATTTGGCTCGCCGTAACGGTTCCCAATGCTCCGTTTTCGTAGCGGATGACTGCGTGACCGTAGTCGTCGAGCGCTCGACCGGGAGCGAAGATCTTTAGGTGCGAAGACAGTTCTGACGGGATGAGCCCGGTCATGTAACGACCAAGGTTGTAGGCGTGGGTTCCGATGTCCCCGAACGCGCCGGCTGCTCCGGACTTGGTTGGGTCGGTTCGCCAGGCGGCTTGCTTCTGGTCTTCTTCTTCCAGTCGCGAACGCAACCAGCCCTGGATGTAGTTGCTGCGAATGGCCTGGATTTCGCCGAGTTCACCGCTGAGAATCATCTCGCGCGCCTGGCGGATCATTGGGTAGCCGGTGTAGTTGTGCGAAACGGCGAACACGACGTCGGATGATTCGACCGCTTTGACGAGTTCCTGAGCCTGGCCGTAGTCAAAGGTCATTGGCTTGTCGCAGATGACGTTGAAGCCAGCTTCGACGGCGGATTTGGCGATGTCGAAGTGAGTGTGGTTTGGAGTGGCCACGCTGACAAAGTCGATGCGTTGGTCTTCCGGCAAAGCGAGTTCTTTTTCGATCAACTCGCTGACAGAACCGTAGGCTCGATCTTCCTTGATGTCGTATGAAGGAGCCGACGCCTTGGCGCGTTCTGCGTTTGATGACAAGGCACCTGCGACCAGAGCGGCGCGGTTGTCTAGAACGGCGGCGGTTGCGTGTACTCGGCCAATAAAGCTGCCTTGTCCGCCGCCGACCAAAGCCATGCGAAGTTTGCGGTTTAGGGTGCCGTTTGTTGTGTCCATCAAAGCCTCTCCGGTGCGGTTTAATCTGAGATCACCAGAATACTTTTGTGGGGAGAGCAAGACAACTTACTGGTTTCGGTGGGTTGGGCGGTGTTTGTGTGGTGTGTGATCGCGGGGGGGCTGGTCGCGCGAGGTGTTTGGTGGGAGTGGTTGGACTTTAGAATCTAGACTTCAGACTTTTGAGATTTGAGATTTGAGATTCTGTTTGCAGCGTCGCGTTGGCTGTCGTTCCCCGCGGTCGCGCGAACTTGTTGCCTGGGAATTGTGTCGAGACCTCATCGGCGGCGCATTGTGCATCCGACTGCATCCGGTCGTGATTTCCGCGGCTACGTCGTGCGGTGGTTCATGCCCTCCGAAGTGAGCAATGCCGTTGCTCGCCGCTCGAGTGACAGGGTAGCGCTTGTTGAACCGGGAACGAGATGGCTTCTCCAATTTTGCAGGGTCTCCAGGGACCGGAAGTCTGGAAGTGGTTCGGGCCGAAGGTGCCGCCGGCTCGATCTATACGCCGTGGCACTTGCTAAACGCACGTCCCCTGGATTTACTGGAGTGTTAAGGGTGCCACTGACGGCAGGTTCCGGGTGGCGCCGAGGGTGTTTTCTGAATTTGAGAGAACAGCATGGATACCAATACTCAGGCTGCGAATCAGACAGTGGAAAAGGTGCTAAGTCTCTACCGGGAGGGGCAGTATGTTGACGCATACGCTGCCAGCCAGGAGTTGGGGCCGCTGCAGGAATGGAAAGATCCCGCGGCGCAGCTTGTTGGCGGACGGTTGGCTCATGTGCTTGGTTGCCACCGGCTGGGCCGGGTCATGCACCGAGCGGCGTACCGAGGAAACCCGAAGGATCCGGAGACGATTTACTTTTACGTGCTGTCCATGTTGGGACGGCGGGGACTTCTGGAATCGTGGGAATGTACGAAGGAGTTCTCGCATATCGACTCCGCCGACGTCGGGATAAAAGAACGCGCAGATTGGTTGGCTCTGAAGTCCAGAATCCTTGGCGCGCTGCGCGACTTTGAGATGGCGGAGCAGTTGGCGGATGCTGCCGTGGAACTTCAGCCAGAACGCGCGTGGTTGCATGTCTGCAAGAGTGGCTTGCTTGAGTTCCAGGATAAAACCGATGAGGCGCTTGAGTGCGCTCGGCATGCGCACCAGCTTCAGCCGTGGTATCGTCCGGCGGTTTCTAACCTGGCCCACATGTTGGTTCAGCAGAACCTCGACGAGGAAGCGCTTGAATTGATGCGCGAAGGCAATGTTCGATTGCAGTATGGCGGGCTGCGAACCCAGCTGGCGGCGTTGTGCCTGGAGCTGGAACGCTACGAAGAGGCCGGCGAGCTTTACGATTCTTTGGAAACGTACTTGCCGCTCCAGCACCTGGATAAGACCGGAGAACAATGGCACGCGGCCAGACTGGCGGATGTGGCTTACTACCTTGGCAAGTTCGATCAGGTGGCGGCGCACGCTGAGAAGGCGGATACCGACTTCTACAAAACGCTTGCGAAGAATGTTGCTGAAAAGACAGGCGGCAAGCGTGTGATTTTGCCGGTCCGGTTTGTTCGTCAAAACCACCTCACGTGCGCTCCGGCGACTCTGACTGCGATTAGTGAGTTCTGGGACAAGCCGGCCGAGCATTTGGAGGTCGTGGAAGAAATTTGCTACGACGGAACGCCGGCGCACAACGAACGTCGGTGGGCTGAATCGAATGGATATGTTGCTCGCGAATTCCGAGTGACTCTGGAAAGCACCACGGCACTCATCGATCGCGGTTTGCCATTCACGCTGACCACGGTGGCTCCCGGCAGCGCGCATTTGCAGGCGGTTATCGGGTACGACACTTATCGTGAGTCGATTGTCATTCGCGATCCTGGTGAGCGGCATTTTACCGAGTTCGAAACGGCAGAAATGCTGAAGTACAGCGCTCCAGACGGGCCTCGCGGCATGGTGATGGTTCCGAAGGAGAAGGCCGAACTGCTGGACGGTGTCGAGTTGCCGGAGGTGGAACTGTACGACTTGTTCTTCAAGGTCGAGCTGGCTCTGGAGACTCACAATCGTGACGAAGCGATTGCGGTTGTCGGGCAGATGCGAGCCCTGGAAGACGAACACCGGCTGACTCTTCGTGCTCGTGGCAACATTGCCACTTACGACGGCAACGCGCGTGAGCTGTTGGCATTGTCTGAGTTGAAGTTGTCGCAGTTTCCCGATCACGTCAACACGCAGTTGGCCAAGCTGGCTTGCCTGGCCGATCTGGGGATGCAGGACGAGCGGCTGGAGATGTTGGAGGGGCTGATTGAAAAGAAGGACTGCGACCCGATGTTTTGGTCGCAGTACGCTGGCGAACTTGCCAACGATGCTCGCGAACATGAAAAGGCGACGCGGTATCTGCACAAGGCGATGAGATACCGTTCGCACGATGTGCGGGCCTACGCGATGATGGCGACGATTCTGATGGATCAGGAGAAGCAGTCGGAAGCGTTGGAGCTGTTTCGGTTTGCTGCATGCATTGGCGATATGAGCGAAGGCCCCGCGCGATCGTACTTTAGTGCGGCGCGGGTCACGAACCAGACCAGCACGGTGTTGCGGTTCCTGAAAGACCGGTTCCGTCGGTTCAGCAAGAAGTCCAGCTATCCGACTCGAACGCTATGTGCGGCGCTGGATCATCTGGATCGCACATCCGACGCGTTTAAGGTTCTGGAGCAGGGATACAAGCATCGACCGGATGACGGTGAGTTCCTGTTGTACTACTCCGACTTCTGCGGTCGGTACGGCAAGCTGGATCGCGCGAAGGAACTGTTGGCGGATGCCAAAGGCAAGTGCCATGAGACTCAGTGGCTGCGAACCGCCGCGCTGCAGCACACATACCGTGGCGAGTCCAGTGAGTCGCTGGCTTTGTGGAAGCAGGTCATCGACAAGGATCCGTTGGATGTGGGAGCGCATCGGATGGCGGCCGATATGCTGGCTGACACTGAGGGTGACGAGGCTGCGATTGATTTTCTTCGCAAGAGTGTTGAACGCTTTGGGCATTCCTATGGGCTGCGGATGCTGCTGATTGAGTGGTTGCGGGGCGAACACCTGGTGGAGTTCGAATCGCAGCTGCAGCGGTTCATTGAACTGAATCCAGCGGACGCGTGGGGACTCAGGGAACTTGCGTTCCTTAAGCTCTCTGAGAGGAAGTTCGACGAAGCGACCAGGCTCATTCAGCAGGCGCAGGAGATTGAACCAAACAACCCGGCTGCGTCCTACGTGCTCGGCCGTGCGGCGATTAATGAGAATAAGACCGAAGCTGCGAAAGAGCATTTCAAGGATTCGTTGCGGCTGACGATCGACTACGAACCTGCGATTCTGTCATTGATTGCGTGTTGTGAATCGAAAAGCGAACGCGTCGCAGCTCTGGAGTTCGTGTATCAGGAACTGGAGTCACAGGTCAGCTTTGGCGATGGTTTGCTGACGTTCCGAAACAACGCGGTTCAGACGTTGGACGCGGAGTCGTTGTTGACTCGATTGAAGTCAGCACTGCGAAAGCGGCCGGATTTGTGGCAGGGCTGGTCGGCGATGGTCTATCAGCTAAGCGACATGCAGCGGCATGAGGAAGCCATCAAGTATGCAAAGAAGGCGACGAAAAAGTTCCCTCTGTTGCCGCGTACGTGGATCGACCTGTCACTTGCGCATGCTTCCTGTGGTGAAATCGATGGAGAGATCGCAGCGCTGAAACGTGCGATGGAGATTAATCAAAGTTGGAGCGAACCGGCGCGGTTGCTGGCTGAAGCGTACGAAAAGAAGGGCGATCTGGATCTGGCTCGCGCGGAGATCGAACGTACGATTGTTAGCGACCCACGCGATGTTCGGAACCTTGGATTCCTTGCCAGCCTGATGTGGCGTCAGGGTGAGAAACAACAAGCCGTCGATACGCTGGTCAAGGCTGTGAAAATGCAACCTGCCTACAGTTGGGGCTGGTCAGCATTGGATTCATGGGCTGCCGAACTGAATCAAAAAGACCTCGTGATCGAGATCGCGCAGGATCTGACGAAGACGCGCCCACGGCACTACAAGTCGTGGCTCACCTACGCGCAAACACTGGGCGAGCGAGATCAGATTGATGAGGCCGTTGCCGCGTTGGATCAGGCGATTGCTTTGAATCCGAGCAACCTGGACGCGTACAACCAGAAAGCCTTGCAGTTGACTCGGGCTGGGCGGTTTGATGAAGCGCTGGCCGCAACGCGTCCGGCTGCGCTGGCTGAGCGTGGTCCGCTTGAACTGAAGTCACGGGCCGCGTGGATTGAAGCTGAGCGTGGAAATCTCGATACCGCGGTCACGATGATGGAACGCATCGTCAAGACGGACCCTGACTATCATTGGGCGTGGACCCGACTGGCGGAATGGTACGAGTTCCAGGACAAGGAATCGCAGTACCATGCCGCGGCGAAACAGATGGTTCGGCTCGCGCCGCAGGACGCTGTTTCGTGGGGCTACCTGGGCGATGCGGAATTGCGAAAGAAGAACAAGGTGGCGGCGAAGAAACACTTTCTGCAGGCCGTTCAGTTGTCGCCCGCGTACAACTTTGCGTCTTCGCGGTTGGTCGATTTGCAGTTGGACAGCAAGGAGTACGACGAGGCATTGGCGACCGTCGATCTGGTCGCTCCGCACCTGACACCCGCGTGGGTGTTGTCTGAGAAGGTGCGCATTAATTGTTTGCGTGAGGATCGCGATGCGGCGCTGGGGTATCTAAAGGAACTCGCTCTGACGCCAGCCGACGATTCCACCGCAATCGATGGTGCGGTTGAGTCGCTGTTCCATGCGAAGTGGGGCAAGGATGTCTTGCCTGTTTTGGATGGCCTGCTGGATGAAGAACAGGCGCAGGTCGGTGTGGCTTATGTGTTCGTGCACCTGAGTTCGACGCTTAAGGAATGGGACAGCTGCATTCGCCGGATGGATTCGATTGTGGACCGCCCGGCGTTGTGGAAAGAAGGGGCTCGGAAGCTGGTCATCGAGATGGCGACCGGAGACCAACACCCACGGATGCACAAGTTCATCAAGAAGCATCGGCAGGTTCTGTTTGAGGATGTTGAACTCTGGGACGCCGTCGGCGAGGCGTACAATTCGGCTGAGTTGTATAAGAAGACGCTGGGATGGATGCAGGACTGGCGCAGCCGTGAGGGCGTGACCATGGCGATGGCGCACACGGTCTCCGTGGCGCATTGGGAACTGAAGCAACCTCACAAGGGAGTTGAGGTTTCCCGTCACGCGATGCAGCGGTTTGAACCGGATGGAACCGTGTCGGTTCATCTCACGGTCATCGCGTTCCACGAACTCATCTACGGTTCGGTCGAAGCGTCAGTCGACGCGGTCAGTATGGTCGACCCGTCTCAACTGGGCGGGCTGTATAACCTGATGTTCCAGTACATCGTGGGCGTGCTTGAGAACCTCAGTCAGGGGGGATCTTACAAGCAGCTTGCTGATCACCTGCAGGGGATTTGGGCCAGTCTTCCGCCTGGAGTGCAGCAGATTTCCTTCGTTGCCTGGATTCATGCACTCTGCGACTGGCGCAGCGCGGTTCTTCACAAGAAGCGTTTCAAGGCAATGATGTTGAAGCGGAAGACCTGAGTTGGTTCCAGGTTCTGACCATCTGTTTGTCGGGCAAACGAATGTGGTCGGTGGCCTCGCCGTGACTGATCTGTGTCACTATCGTTGCGTGAGATTGGAAGTCTCGCTGACCGATTTGAACACGGAACCAAGGCCAACGGAATGAACTCGATTGAACTCAACCAGCGTTCGCTGGTGGTTGCAAACTTTATGGCCGATCAAGCGGGGCCGATGCGCGTTGAGGTGTCGGAGTTGGCGGATGGCTGTCGGGTGATTGATTGTGGAGTTGATGCGGTTGGCGGTCTGGAGACCGGGCTGGCGCTCGCGCATGTGAGCATGGCGGATTTGGCGAAGATTCGGCTGACGCATGGAGTGTTTGGTTCTCGCCGAGTGCCACACATTGATGTTTCGACGGATCATCCGCTGGTTGCGTGTTTGCTGAGTCAGTACGCCGGTTGGCAGGTGACTGGCGACGACTACTTCGGGATGGGTTCGGGGCCGATGCGGCTGGCGGCGTGTCGAGAATCGATGCTGAAGGAGTTTGGGTTCGAACCGGAACCGCCTGCGCATGCGGTTGGTGTGCTGGAAGCGGGTAAGTTGCCGACGGAGGAAGTCGCGGCTGATTTGGCTGAGAAGTGCGGAAGCGGTGTGACACTGTTGGTGGCTCCGACAGCTTCGCAGGCCGGCAACGTACAGGTTTTGGCTCGGTCTGTTGAGACGGCGATGCACAAGTTGCATGAAGTTGGCTTTGAGACTCGAAACGTCGCCAGCGGATTTGGGACGGCTCCGTTGCCGCCGGTTGCGGCTGACGATCTGACCGGAGTCGGTCGAACCAACGACGCGATTCTGTACGGCGCGCGGGTGACGTTGTGGGTGAGTTGCGAGGACGATGAGATTCGCGAGATTGGCCCGAAGGTGCCCAGCAACAGTTCGTCCGCGCATGGGCGGGCGTTTGCGGACTTGTTCAAAGAGGCGGGCGGGGACTTCTATAAGATTGACAAGCATCTGTTTAGCCCGGCGGTTGTGGTGTTCCAGAATTTGAAGACCGGGAACACGTTCGAGTTCGGTCAGATTATTGAAGATCTGGCGCTGCCGAAGTTTGGTCGGGCGTAATGCGGATTGCGATCCTTGCCAACCAGCGGAGTTGGTATGCGAAGGACCTGCGCCGGGTGATTGCGGATGCGGGGCACGAGCCGCTGCTGTTGGACTTTCGTTCGTTGGTGGCGGAAGTTGGTTCGGGTGAGGCCGGCGTTTGGGCGCTTGACTATGAACTGAATCGTTTCAGCCTGGGCGAGGTCGATGCGGTTATCGTTCGAACCATGCCGCCGGGTTCGCTGGAACAGGTTGTGTTTCGGATGAATGTGCTGGGGCAGTTGGCGGAAGCTGGCATCAGTGTTGTCAACAGCCCGCGTTCCATCGAGTGCGCGGTGGATAAGTATTTGACGACGGCTCGGCTGGCGGCGGCGGGTGTTCCGGTTCCGAAAACGGCGACGTGCGAAACGGTCGAGCAGGGGATGGAGTGTTTTGAACGGCTGGGCCGTGATGTGGTTCTTAAGCCTGTGTTTGGGGCTGAGGGGCGTGGGATTGTGCGGCTGACTGATGAAGAAACGGCGTTTCGTGTCTTCAAGTCTTTGCGGATGACCGATGCTGTTTTCTATGTGCAGGCGTTTGTCCCGCATGCTGGGTTTGATGTGCGATTGATGGTTCTGGACGGCAAGGTTGTGGCGTCGATGAAACGCGTCAACGAGTTGGACTTTCGCACGAATGTGAACCAGCGGGGCAGGGCGGAAGTCTACGAGGCAACCGACGCTGAACGCGATTTGGCGTGTCGAGCGGCCGCGGCAACGGGAACTCGGATCGCCGGGATTGATATCATTCGCGACGCTGACGGATTGCCGTTTGTATTGGAAGTGAACGCGGTTCCCGGTTGGAAAGCGTTGGGTTCGGTGACAAAGGTTGACGTGGCATCGCTGCTGATTCGATCGATTGAGGAAGAAAGAAAACAAAGATGAGCACAAACATCGATGCAGTCGTTGAAGCGTTGTCGCGTGAGATGCCTTCAATACTGAGGTGGGGCGGCGCGATTGCGCGGCAGATTCGTCCATTCAACGTTGCGGTGACGGGGAAAGATTCCGGGAACGCGAATACGGACGCTTTGACGCTGGCGGACCTGAGTGTCCAGGAACTCATCGTCGCCGCGCTGCGGGATGGCGATCCGGTGTTTCGTGAGTGTCGGATTGAAGGCGAGGAATCGACGGGTGATACGCGGTTCTTCAATCAGGATGCTGAGTTGGCGATCACGATTGATCCGATTGATGGAACCAAGCAGTACCGCGACCGCGACGGTGATGGCTACTGCGTGATGTTGCAGCTGCAGATGCCGGACGATGTGCATTACTCGCTGGTCTATGTTCCTGAGACCGGTGAGCACGGGACCTGGACGGAAGTCAAGAACGGGAAGATCTTCTGCGGCGAGGACGATCCTTCACGTTCAGCGAATGCGGTTCTGGCTGAGATGGAACCATGGAACGACCGTCAGCAAGCGGGTTCCAAACGGATTTACATGATCGGGTTTCAGCAGCGCGATGCTGAACGGGCCGAGTCGCTGAGTTCGATCGGGCTGGAAGGTGTGATTTCAGCCAACATGCCGGGCAGCATTTACCCGCTTATGGCGACGGGCGAATTTGCAGGATCGTTGATTCACTCGCCGAATATCTACGACTTCCCGGCATCGATGCAGATCGCCAGATCGCTGGGCGGCGACGCGTTGTGGGTTCACAATCAGGAACCGGTTCACTTTGGCGAACTGTGGATGGACGACCGGGCCAGCATGTTGCGGCTGCCCGGCATTGTTGCGTGCAGTGCCGATCGCGAGATGCTGATCGCAATGTGTGAGCACGCCAGAGACTGGAATCCGGAACGCTATTCCGACTGATTGGGTTCGTCGGCCTTGCGTGCTTCGACCAAAATTCCCCCGGCTTTGAACAGCTTGTGGAGTGGTGTCAGCCAGAACTCTTCTTCCCAGCCCAGGCCAGCGTCCACGCACGCCTGTTCGAACTCACGGCGGTTGAAGGTTCGACACTTCCAGAACCGACTGTTGAACGCGCCTGCGATGGTGTCTTCGGTGACCAGCATCAGCACGCTACCACCCGGCTGGAGAACTCGGTGGAACTCATTGAGTCCTGGTGCGGGTTGCGGCAGGTGTTCGATGACCCAACCGCAGGTAATGCAGTCGAAGGAACTGTCGGCGAACGGCAACTGTGTCATGTCGGCTGACACGAACACGGGCCGATCGCTGCGGAGCCTGTTTCTGGCTCGACGAAGCATTTCATGAGAGAGGTCGATTCCGACCAATCGCGCTTCGGGCTGACAAATCTTGATCAGGTGTCCGAGGATCTGGCCGGCTCCTGAGCCGATATCCAGAACGTTACGGAACCGGGTGACGTCGAACTTACCGGACTTTAGCAGGTGTCCAACCAGCGGTTCGTGAAGCGAGACCTTGCTCGCCATCGAAAGGACCGCGCCCGCCGGACCATCGTAGTGGGCTTCGGCGATGCTGCTGGAAATACTCTTGAACTCGACAAGCTTGCGAAACTTCTTTTTCGGTTTCGACTTCTTGGGTCGGTTCGAACTCCCGGTTTGGCTATCAGTTGTCTTCAGCATTCAGTAATCAATCGCAATCACAGTAGGACTCAGTTCCCTCACGGGTGATTCGTCACCCATCGCGCTTCTTGCGCGAAATGTTCGCAAGACGAGAAGGTTATGCAAGATAGCCCACTTTGGATAGCGTAAGAAGAATGGGTTTTTCTGCAAGTCGTTTGCAGCCAAATGTTTACCGACTTCGCGTCGCTTGACGAATGGGCATTCTCAGCGTCAGACTGGCGCTTCAGTTTGTCCCAGTTCGAGCCACGCATGCCGCGTTTAATCTCAATTGAAACCGAAGCCGACCTGGCAAGTGCCGTGGACGAAGCGGTCAAAGTCCTGCTGTCAGGCGGCGTTGTTGGGTTGCCAGGTTCAACCAGTTACTCGGCTGCAATGCTGGCCAGCAGTTCCGGTTCGCTGGAGTCGATTAAGCAAGGGAATCGCGGGTTACTGCTGGCGATTCAGGATGAATCTCAGGTTCAGGATATTGCTCCAGACCTGCCGATTCGCCTGCGTCGGCTGCTTGATCGCTGTTGGCCCGGACCACTCATCGCGCGGGTGCCGACTCAGGATGGGGCTTTCCAAAGTTTGGTTAAGGAAGTGCGAGATGCGCTGGCCGACGGAGGTTTGGTCCCGGTTACGGCTCCCGACGATCCGGCTGTGATGTCCGTCATGTCGAAGCTTGGAGAACCGTTGGTTCTGACATCCGATGTGGGTGATGCCGGGCAGCTGACGACGGCGGCCGAGTTCATGGACGCGTTCCAGGATGCAGAGCTGGTACTGGACACTGGTTCGGTACCGTATCAGGCTCCGGCCAGTGTGGTTGAGGTGTCCGAATCCGACTTTCAAATTGTGTCCGCGGGGATTCTTAGTGAGCAGGCGATTCACGTAAGTGCTTGTCGCATATACCTTTTCGTCTGCACGGGGAACACTTGCCGGAGCCCATTGGCGGAAGGCTTGTTTCGCAATTTGTTGGCCGAGCGGTTACAATGCTCGCCAGATAAGCTGTTCGATCTAGGATATCTTGTCCAGTCAGCGGGTCTGGCGGCCGCTTCAGGTTCGCCAGCAAGTCGTGAGTCGGTGGAGATCTTGCTGAAACGCGACATCGACATCAGCGGTCATGTCAGCCAGCCACTCTCAGAGCAGTTGCTGGAGGCGAGTGATTCGATTTTCACGATGACCAATGGTCATCGCGATGCGATTCTGCGTTTCCGGGCGGACCTGGGACCAAAGGTGCAGGTGCTCCGACGGACCGGCGAAGACGTGGTCGACCCCATTGGGGGTGGGATGGCGGAGTACGAACGCTGCGAGCGAGAGATTGAGGAAAGCCTGCGAGCCATCATCGGTTCGGACTTTGATGAAGGGTGTTGAGTATGAAAATCGGCGTCGGTAGCGATCACCGGGGTTTCGACAAGAAGCATCAGGTTTTGCTTCAGTTGAACCAGCTTGGGCACACGACGATGGACTGCGGTCCTGAGTCCAGCGATAGCGTCGATTACCCGGACTTCGCGTCGCGGGTTGCAGACCTTGTTTCGCTGGGTGAACTCGACAGCGGTATCCTCATCTGTGGAACCGGGCTGGGCATGTGCATTACGGCCAACAAGTTTGCCGGCGTTCGAGGCGTCTCATGCCATGACACAATGACGACAAAGATGAGTCGGCTGCACAACGATGCCAACATTCTGTGCCTGTCTGCGGATCTGGTCAGTGATTCATTGCTGGACCAAATCGTCGAAGTCTGGATCGGCACTGAATTTGAAGGTGGTCGCCACGCACGACGACTGGATAAGATTAGCGAAATCGAAAGTCAAAACGGTTTGGGCTCAGTCCAAAAACAGCCACAGTAGAAACGGTTCTTTGCAACCGAAGTCATTACAGCAGGAGTCTTAGCGTCAATGGATCCGACAACTTTACGTTTTGCAAAGTCCCACGAATGGGTGAGTGTCGATGGCGACATTGCCACAGTGGGTATTTCAAAGTTTGCCGTTGATGCGCTGACTGACCTGGTTTATCTGGAACTGCCTGAGGTTGGTTCCGCTGCAGAAGCCGGCGCGGTGTTTGGCGTTGTCGAGAGTGTCAAAGCTGCCAGTGACCTTTACGCTCCGATTAGCGGGGAAGTCACGGAAGTGAATGAAGCTCTGCCGGACGATCTTGGCATGTTGTCAGACGAACCGTACACGGGTGGCTGGATAATGAAGGTCAAGCTCTCCAACGCGGATGAAGTCAGTGCCCTCATGGACCACGCCGCTTACGAGGCTCACTGCTCAGAGTCGTAGAACGCGCATGTGTGGTTCCGGCGGGAGACCTGAGTGACCAATCAAAAATTCTCGCTGCGCGTAATTCACGAGCCGGCCGCGCAGAGTGGTCTTGAGAATATGCAGATCGACGAAGATCTGCTGAATCACGCCGTCCAATCGGGCCAGTCGACTCTGCGGTTCTACGAGTGGAAAGAACCGACTATCTCACTGGGATACTTCCAGAAAGATGTCGGGCTGGTTCCTGAACCTCTGCGGGCTTTGCCGCTGGTACATCGGCTTTCCGGTGGCGGCGCGATTCTCCACGATCAGGAACTGACGTATTCGCTGTCAGTCGCGAGTGGGCATCCGTGGACTTGTGATCCGACGGAGATTTACCGGTTCGTTCATGAACAGGTCATTGGGCTGTTGGCAAGGAATGGTTTGGAAAGCCGGCTTCGCGGTTCTGAGGAAAGCGATCCGCAAAACAAGTCCTTTCTTTGCTTCTCACGCGCGGATCCTAATGACATCGTTGTGGGAACCCACAAGATTGTCGGCAGCGCCCAGCGACGACGGAAAGGCGCTGTGCTACAGCACGGCAGTATTTTGTGGTGCAAGTCGCGGTTCGCTGCAGAGTTCCTGGGTATTCAGGATCTTGGTTGCACGTTATCCATGTCTGAGTTGGCCGAGTCGTTATCGAAAAGGTTGGTTGATCGGTTCTCTGTTGGTTAAGGCTAGACGGAAGTGTACAAACAGTTCTTGTTCCGCATGACTGTTGGAAAACTTCCAATGCGACCGAAAGAGGTGGTATTTTGGGAGTTATTCGAGTACTTTAATGACGAGTAAGTTACTGATAGGACGACGTTTCGGCATTGGCGTTCAGGACTGGAGCCGCTGCATATGCAAGCTGAGTTGAAGGTAGTCGGGGGTAAACAGAACAACCAAGTTGTTCCCCTTCCTCAGGGTAAGTTTCTAATTGGGCGCGAACAGGATTGTCACCTGCGCCCGAACAGTGAGCTTGTGAGTCGACACCATTGTGTCTTCACAACCGACGAGTTCGGGATTCGGGTGCGCGACTTGGGCAGCACCAACGGAACATTGGTAAACGGCGAGCGCATCGAAAAGCAGGTTGTGCTTAAGTCGGGTGACCGTGTCGTTGTGGGCTCTTTGGACTTTGAAATCGTTGTCCACGAGGGTGCTCCAGTGGCCGCGGCTGCTGGGGGCGCTGCACCGGCCGCTCCGTCTCCGGCTGTACCCGCCGTAGAGGAGGTTCCACCTGCCGACAGTCAAACGGGCTCAGAAACCGTTTTCAACATGCCGGCAATCCCTGATCCCGAGCCATTGGCGAATGAGACACAGGCTGTGAATTCTGGTGACACCACCATGATTCCTTCTCCAGCGCCGCCGGCACCAAACCCCGGGTATCCGCAGCAGCCACCACAGATGCCGTACACGCCGCCACCGATGCAGTACCCGCCAGGTTACGGTCAGTATCAGCCACAGCCGATGTATCCACCGCAGTACCCGGGCATGGCTTATCCGCCACAGATGCCACCTCCCGGATATCCGATGCCTCCGCAGATGCCGCCTCAAATGCCACCGCAGCAAATGCCTGCTGCAGCTCCGGCCACGCCAGCTGAACCGGCGAGTAGTGACGACGAATTTCCTGAGGTGTCTTTGCCAAAGCCAAGTGAGACTGGTGCAAAGCCTGTAGAACCGAAGCCAAAACCTGAGCCAGGTTCTGAAGAAGCCGCCGCAGATGCGGAAGAGAATCCTTCTGAATCTGCTGGTGATATCATTCAGAAATACATCCAGCGACGACCGAGCTAGCCATGCCGGAACCAAGTGAAACAAGCAGGCGGTACAAAGAGTTCATTGATCTCTTACCGCTGACACTATCCCTGGCTGGCCTACCAACCAGTGAGCAAGGCAAGTACCACACCGCCGAACAAATCGAGGCGCGGTTGTTTACGGTAAGACACGCTTATCGCGGAGCCAGACAATTGGCTCGCGAATTGGTTAAGGGTTAGCCCCGACGCGCGCTCGAGATTAGTCTGGCACCCCGTCACAGTTTTTCGCGAGCTGGCGGGTTCCTTCCCTAATCTTTCTTCGCCGGTTTGCCGTACGGGTCGATCCCCAGTATTTCTTCGGCTGCTGTTTCCTGATACCCCTCGGGTGATGTGTCGAACATCGTCTCTTCCAACGGTGCGTCAAAAACGAAGTTGGTTCTCACCCAGTCGTTCTCGCCAATCATCGGGTTGTTGCTACGAAGCGACGTCTCCTGACGAACGGGCAGTTGGGTCTTTGCGTCGATCCAATACGTCTGGGTCCAGGTTTCGAGGTTCAGCTTCTCAGTCCGTCGAAAGCCAAGCGCCTTTCTTCCATCGACGTAAGCCTCACCAATCGCGGTCAGTTCGTCGACGGGCACTTCCTTGATTCGTCTGTAGAAGTCCGCCTCCGGCGCTGGTTTCGATTTCTCCGAAGCGATGGTCTGACCTTTCATGTTGATAGTCCTGTGCTCGCCCAGAACCGTGTAGGTCTTTTTGTCTTCATCGACCGAAATCGACCTACCTGTTTCCAGATCATCTACGTAGTACGAATTGGGGTTGGCCAGGTGCCGATACCGCCTGAGGTACTTGCCGAGGATCATCGTTTCAGTGTATTGCGGCTCCTTCAGACCGTTGGTGAACTTGTCGTCCGCCTGTTTGCTGTCTTTCGCGTACCGGATTCCAGCCATGTAGCGAGGCTCTGTTCGGATCGTTGTGAATTGAACCGAACGTATCTTCTCGATGTTCTTTTTCACTTCCTCAAATCGGAAGGGTTCTCCACGAGCTGGCTGAGTGATTCCAAACGCAAGCATCGCAATGATGCCCGCCAGCGAAGCGAGTGTCACCATCCGAAACGCGAGGTCATTTCGCGATTTCCGTGCGTCTTTTTTATCCGGAACGCTGCGCGACCAGCTTGTTGACAGCAGCTGTTCGATATTCACGGGGGGCACGTCCGGCATCGAGTCGACGAATTGTTGCCTGAGTCCGTCAGGTTCTTCAATATGATCGCTATCGCTAGGCATAGTGTTGTTCTCCGCTGCAAAGTCGGGACTGCAATGACTCGATGGCTCGACTGAGACGCGATTGAATTGTCGTATGGGCGGTTCCCATCGCTTCGCCGATCTCGCGAACCGTCAGGCCTTCGTCAAAACGAAGCGACAACAATGCTCGTGTCTCAGCGTCAAGTTGGAGGAGTGCCAGCCGAAGGTCCATCACTTCGTGCGGGTCAGCCGTCTCCGAGCCTTCGATTTCATCTGTGTGGTCAGAAAGTCGCGTTGCTTTTCGTCGGGATTTTCTGCGGTAAAGTGAAATGGCGGAATTGATTGTGCATCGCCGAACCCAGGCCGCGTGATGCTGGAGCAGGGGCCAGCAATTCGGGTTGGCGAGGAGGCTGACCAATGTGTCCTGCCGTGCTTCTTCCGCGTCCTCAATGTGCCCCAGTACTCGATAGGCAATCCGGAACATGGGGCCCTCCCAGTCACGGATCCAACGTTCGATCGCCTTATGGTCACCTGATCTGATGCGTTGGAGTTCGTCTTCCGTCACGTTTGTCTTTCTGTCAGTACCTTCAGTGAGCTAACGCAGGAAGCAGCTACCTGTACGATCAGAATCGTTCAGATTTAGCCAAGGATCGCGAATTCTAATTCCTGGACGATATGGCGCCTCGCTTTCGCGCCTCACCGCTGAGTCGGTTCTCACGTCCACTTAAGCGTATTGGCGGAAGCTGGCAAGATTCGTGGCCGCAGAACCCGCATAACCGGCCCAGCTACGTTGTCGGAAACTCCAGCCCTCTTTTCTTGGATGTCCTGACCGGCATTCTCTGCCCGAGCCGACTTTTGGTGGAAGAGTTACAGGCGGCCAATTGCATACGGAGTGTTAGGTTCGCTTTTCCCCTGGCGTGTGAGGTTCCCCAAATGGCAACAACGAAAACGAAGAAGAAATCAGAAGCCGAGCGAAGACTTGCTGGTCGTCGCGCGGTATCGCAGCGACGGTCGGAAACGAAGAAGCAAGAAGATCACGATGTCGAAAATCGTGAAGACGCTCGCCGCAAGGGCGAACGTCGACGACAGATCGACCCGACCACCTGCGAGCGTGATTACTCTGGCCTTGAGGTCGAGTTCATGCGAGCGATGGACGAGTACAAGCGTCGCAGCGGACGCCAGTTCCCAACGTGGAGCGAAGTTCTTGAAGTCATGCACTGTCTTGGCTACCGCAAGGTGGCTGAGCCAGTTGATGTCATGACGCACGCTCAAATGCGAACTGTGTAGAGCCACCCACAAGGCTGCCTGCTAGTGGGTTGTTCCTCCAGGAATGCCCGCCAGCAGCAGCCGTCGGTTGCTTTCAGTGTTTTGCCTCGTGTGACCACTGTGTACGGGTTGAGTTGAGTCCGCTTTCTTCGAGACTTCTCCAACAAAGCCTCCACATCCATCGATTTGTGTGACGGCAGCGGCTCGACGTTCTTCTCGTTGAACGCAGTATGCCTTGTTAGTTGGTGGCAGCGGACCCGCGTAGGACTGCAAAGTAGACTTCTTCCAGTCCAGGCTCACGTTCTTCAAAGTTCGTTACGCCGGCTGTATTTCTCAGGCTGGCGATTTGCTCAGCGCTTGGTTTCTCGACGATTAGTTTGGTGCGACCGTCTGCTTCTGATTCGCTTAGTACAACCAAGCCGTCCAAAAATTCCGGCTTGGCTCCCGCAAAACTCAGCTCGCGGATTTGTTGTTTCAGTTCATCCACGGACGCTGACAGGAACTTACCATTCGGTCTGAGAATCGCGACGGCATCCGCCACCCGTTCGACATCTTCCACCTGATGGCTTGCCAGCAGTACCGAACGGTTCCCCACGGCGAACTGCCGAATCTTCTCGAGGAACTCACGCCGCACGATTGGATCAAGCCCCGACGTGGGTTCGTCCATGATCAGCAGTTCGGGTTCGGCGGCCAGGGCCAGCGATAACGCGACGCGGGCCTTCTGGCCTCGAGACAGACTTTCGATTCTTTGCGTTAGCGGCACATCAAACTCGGCCATGAGCTCCTGGAACCGATCTCCAAACGCTCCGTCATAAAACGCGGCGCAGAACCAACCCATCTCTTTGACGGTCATCCATTCGTACAACGCAGGATGGTCGCTCACGTATCCAACGCGTCGTCGAATATCATTGGTGTGTTTTTGGACGTCCAGGCCGAAGACCTTGACGCTACCGGCATCGGGTCGAACGAAGCCCATCAATGTCCGAATGGTAGTTGTCTTACCTGCCCCGTTCTCACCCAGCACGGCCACAACCTGTCCACGAGCAACCCTCAGCGACGCGCCGTCCAGGACTTTGTTGGCACGGTAAGCCTTAGTCAGTGAATCGATCTCGATAGCGTGGTCTACTGGCATCAAACATTCTTTCCAGGATAGTCAGACGATTACTTCGGCTCAGATTCATACAAAGCGTCGACCATCGCCTGCGGGAACTCGTAGTCGGCGCTCTCGGCGTCGTACTTGGGCTGACTCTCTCGGAACAAACAGACTTTTCGTTGGCCGTTCTCGCCTGCTTCTATCCCGGTGGTGACTGATTGCAATATGAAGGGACGCCCGGTCCAGGGGTTAACCTGTTCTACTGATGTGGGGAAGCGACCGTGATCAAGGACATGCTGGGCAATATCCAGGACTGCCATTGCGCGTCGAGCACTTAAGACGCGCGAGACGTCGCATCCGACCTGGCTTAAGTCGTTGCTGAGGGCACCCAAAAGGAAAGGCAGCGGGGGGGCAAGTTCGGAAGCGATTTCGGCCTCCCTGAGTGCCTTTCGAACCGAGCCTCCTTGTCGCAAAGCCGATCTCAGGTTAGCAAGTTGGACGACTCTGACGCTGTTAAGATGAGCTACCGCTCGTCGTCGCAACATTCCCATGCCAAGCCAGTGGACCATAGTGTCCTTGAAAGTGCGATCCTCGTACTCATTGTAATAGTCCAAATCGATGTCGTGTGACGCCGGTTGCCAATGGTCCTGTTCTCGCAGACTGTGAATTGCATCCCTTGCCTGGGCTAACAGATCTGGCGAGAGGGGTTGGTGGCTTACTGCGATATCGGCGACCCACAACTCATGGGCGATCGCTAACTCGTAGCCTCCATCTACCGGATAGCAATCATCAGCAACGGTTGCTGCCGCCTCAAGCACCTTGATGGCGTGGCTTGGTTTCCCGATAGATTCGAGGTAGCACGTCTCTAGGAGCAGCAGTGGCGGTAGCCCGGTATCCACGTCAATGGGGGCGTGAGTGTTCACTGCGAGCATCGAGCGTGCAGATGCTGTCGATGTTTCTGGTGCAGGTGTGAGTATCTTTGAAGGAGCGAGCCTCGTCCATCTGGGCTGTGAGGCGCATACCGAAATCGCGATAGGTCAACTGTGTAGAAATCTGACTCTATACCTTGAAAGACTGCCCTCAAAGCCGGATCACTGGGCTCAAATGCTATTGGATCCGTTGGACTCGGACGACCCGGCAACAGGAGTTCGCGGTCGCCAGGCAGTCTGTCTAGAAGAGGAACAGGGGCCACTATCGGCATCTTCGACATCATGCCCGCCATTGGGATGAACCAGGCTGCCAGTAGTCCGAAAACAAAGACCAAACGCGATGGCAAATAGTCACGGAAGCGACGGCGAGAGTTCATCCACGGCGACAAACGCAGCCAGATTCCCAGCACCAGGCCGATTAGGATCGGCAATAAGCTTAACAGCCGTGTCCCAAGTGCATCGATTAGCCAGCCCAGCATGAGCAGTCCGCATACTAGAACACACGACATCGTCCACGCGACGAGTCGCGTTCGCGCAGCAATTGATGCCCACACGCCCATCAGGAATAGTATCTGCACCGCCGTTGCGACAGTGAGGATGGTCTTCTGTTCCTCGTCGCCGATCTTAATCGACGACCACTCAATAGGTGCTCCGTCAGCGGCGAAGATGTAAATTCCATAGGCCACCAGCATCGTGAACGCCAGTGTTCCCCAGAACGCCAGACGACTTCCGATGAAAACCCGGCGGCTGACTCCGCGCTCTGCATAAAATCGAACCAGGTCATCGTACTGTTCATGTTGGAAGGTCATGGTTCCACAGAACGTCACGAATACCAGCAAGCTGCCGCCAAGAGCGTCGTTGGAGAACTCACTGTGAATCGCCCACGTGATGTACACTGCGGTGATCACAAGGAACCACGGCAGCCGCCGAGTCTCTTTCCACGTTAGCGCCAGCATTTGACGTAGTCCACGAGGCAACGGACTTCTTGCGGTTTTTTCCATAGTTGCTGAGAACAGGCCCAGCGACGGCAGACCGCGTGCGATTCGAGTCGGAACCACTTCGTTGGTTTCCTGACCACGCGGTAGTGCTCGGCACCATCGACGCGTTAGCACTACGGATACGTAGAGCAGGACGATGAGTGGGCCGATCGCGGCTATTGAGTACTCGATGTACTCCGGTGGCTGGTCACCTGCCAGGTAGACAGCGAACTCGGAAATGCCCAGTCCGACAACCGGCAACGCGATTCCGCCCAGGGCGATCGCCTTGAGCGGATTCCGAGTCACCAATCCGCTAAGCAGGAACACCATTGTTGCAGGTATGAGCACCATAGGCATGGAGGCAATCACACCAAGTTCTGCCCAGGTTTCCGGCCAGATCAGTTGGTCGCGATCGATAACGACCAGCGCGTGGCCAAACCCCGTCGCGCAAATGACGACCGCTCCGGCCGCAGCCACTGCGTACGTGGGGATGAGCAGAGAGCCAGCGGTCGGCCCCATCGCGGCCAAACGCGAGTCGGTTCGTTGCCGACGATCGGATGTGAAGGCCAGGATGAAAACGACAATCGCAAAGCAAGCAGAGACGAGTTCGGGGACGATCAGCAGCCCCGCAACGGCCTCGAAATGCTCTAAGTACGATTCGTGTAGCCACTGCCCTAACAGCATTGCCAGCAGCATGATAACCAAGACGACACGAGCGCTCCGGAAGTGCCTCCAGGCCAACCGAAACCAGATGCGACGGTTCAAGGGTGCTGCCATTGTCGTGTTTCAACAGCGTTGTTGTGGGCGGTTACTTGTTCCGACTGAAAGTCATGATGGTGATGTCGTCGTTTTGGTCGCGACCGTTGGCGTGTTTGCGAACGTCGGCCAGCAGAGCCTTCCCAAGTTCTTCCGCGTTGGATGTGTTGTTCGCAACGAACTCGACCACGCGATCTTTTGTGTATAGATCACCGTCCGGGTTCATGGCTTCGTCGACGCCGTCCGTGATGAGGACCACGGTTTCTCCCGGTTCCAGTTTTCGCGAGACTGTTTCGTACGGGTAGTCTTCCATGATTCCCACCGGGACACCGATGGCTTCTTCGTCGAATTCGTCGATTGTGCCATCCGGCTTGCGGATGAGTGGTGACATGTGCCCTGCATTCACCAGCGTTACTTCGTGAGTATTCAGGTCCAGGACCGCCAGAACGTAGGTCACGAATCGGCCTTCGACCATCTTGTGACACATGTGGTTGTTGATGGAAGCCACCGCTTCGCCCACGTCGTGCGTAAAGGACATTGTGCTTTGCACAACGCTGGACATGCGCGACATGATGAGGGCTCCGGGAACCCCTTTACCGGCAACGTCACCAAACGAGATACAGACCTTGTCGTCGCCCAGCTTGAAACAGTCGTAGTAATCACCGCCGACGGCCTGCGCGGCGTCGTACGATGCGAACAACTCGTAGCCCTCGACGCTTGGGAGAACGTCCGGCAGCAGCGCGTGCTGAACGCCCATCGCGACGTTCATTTCGCTGTCTTGTTTTTGCTTTTGCAGGTGACTGGTCAGCAACCTGGCACTTTCGTACGTCAGCGCGGCCTGGCCGGCGACGGCCAGAAGAAGATCTAGGTCTTCCTGAGTGAACTTGCGCAGTGCGTTTTGGGTGTCGAGGTTAATCACGCCGGATGGATTGCCGTCCAGGTCCAGCATCGGCACGCACATCATTGAACGAATTGTCAGACTGGAAATCGATTCGCTGGCGTCGAATCGTTCGTCGTTGGCCGCGTCTGCTGAGAGGATCGCGGTCTTTTCCGTCAGAACCTTCTGCAGAATGGTTCGGCTCATGCGAACCGTTTCGTCTCGTCCGCCCTGCCGGTGCTTCTGCGCGGCGGGGATGAGGCGTTCGGAATCGAGGTCCTTAAGCAGGATCGAACCGCGATCTGCCTGTGGGAAAATCTCGAACAGCGTGTCCAGCATGCGTGGCAGTAGTGTGCCGAGTTCAATGGTTCCGGCCAGGGTCCGGCTAATGTCCAGCACGCCCTTGAGTTTGACTTCAGGACGGACATCCAGAAGACCAAAGCCTTTGGCGTCTGCTGATCCCATAATCGTGGAACCGTCATCGGCTGTCATATCGACGGTGAATGAACTGCCGTCGTTGACCGCCATCGGTTCCGTACTCTTGCCGGACGACGAGAAGGCTGTTGCGCCTGCTTCGAATCGTAACAGCAACGGTCCCAGCTTGATCCGGTCGCCGTCCTTCAGCGAGTACTCGCCTTCCGTCTTCTTTCCGTTGACGAAAGTTCCGTTGCCGCTGCCCAGATCTTCGATCTTGAACGCGCCGTCTTCTTCCCTGACTTCCGCGTGATACCGTGAGACCATGTTGGAATCCAATTGGATTCCGCAGTCAGGGTGCCGTCCGATCTGAAGTGGGAGATTCTTAAGCGGATATGTGGTTGCTTCACCGCCCTGAAGCAAAACAAGCTTGGCCATAGCAGGTTCCATCGTGCCAGACAGCCCGAGTAGCTACGTCTGGAAAATCTGTTCAACGTTGTCGCGAAGCACCATTCTACCCAAAGCGACCGCTCGGTCTTCACTCCATCCGCGACTCACAACAAAATTTTCTGCGAGTACATCGGCGAGAACCCGACGGTACATTCCAAACTTGGGCAAAGCGAACTCCAGCTTATACATGTCACTGTAGTAACCGATTTGCTTGGTTTGTGGCACCGCTTCCAGTCGACTTTGGCAATCCGCTTTGATGTAAGTGGGAATGTTTGAGTACCACCAGTGCCCGTTGGTCACCACATTTGGGAATATCCACGCGTAGCTGACCAGTTCCTGGTTGCTGGTCGATGCGAGAACCGAAATGGGGAACGTGACCTGCGGGAACGCGTTAAACAGCGATTGGTAGGCAATCAACGACGTTCGTTTGTCAAACAGGTCCTGCCCCTGGAACACGCCCTCAGGGTAGACTCGCCGGTTGACTCCAATCATCAAATCGAACGGCAGTTTGTATTCTGCGCAGAGTTCGGTGATGGTCCAGAATACGAACTGGCTAAGCGTGTTTGCCTGACACGCAGACAGCGTTTCGCCCTGCAGAACGGCTGCCAGGACCGCGTCAGCATCCGCCGAACCCACCGGCGCTGGAGCAAAGTCCGGCGGAATAGAAATCGCGCACGCTTTGGCTCCGTTGTTGGTGAAGTGCTGGAATAGCTTGCCAATCGAATCACGCAGACTGGCTCCATCGCTAAGCCCAATGTCGGTGGCTTTTTGCAGACGCTCGCGGGTTTCGGGCTTGGTTAGATGAAAGACAAGGTCGTCGGTTCTCAGACAGGGAATGTATCGATTCGTGTCGAACCCACTTAGCGGGTCGTCAAAGTCGTTGGTCAGGAAGACACGTTCGATTCCGCTTTTGCCCAGGCACTGGTCCTCCCAGTCCGGCTGATCCAAAACCTTCTGTGCGGAATCGTAAAGCGATTCCCAGTTATCGGGAGTGATCTGATCGTCTTCGAACCCGAAGAAAGTCTGGCACATTTCGATGACCCAGCTGTACTGGACCGTGTTCGAAAGGCGACCGAGGTACTCAGCCAGCCGACCAACTTTCTCTTTGGGAGCCAGGCCCGGTTCTTCAATTCGTTCTTTGGGCATCCCGGCGGAATGAGCCAGTTCTGTGTAGTAGTGGTAGCCAAGGATGTCGGCGAGGTTCTCCGAGGCGGCCGAGTGCGGATTGATGTGCGAATGTGGATCGATAAGCGGCACGCTCTCGAGTTCTGTCAGCAGTCGGGAGCGGAGTGAATCAGACATGGCGTCGTTGGCTTTCGAGAATCATTGAGAAGTGCGGGGCTTCTAGATCGCAGTAAGATCGGCAAGTCCCGGTCACAAGATACGTTGTCGCTGCATGTGACTCAACGCGACGAACCATCACCGGTCAGAGGCGAGAACACGACGATCGACTTTCCGGTCTTGCCTTCCCAAACTCGCACGACACCATCTTCGGCGCCAGAGACGATGACAGACTGGTCCTTTGCCACCGCAACGGCATGAGCGTAATCCTTCGATCCGCGGAACGTCCGCGTCGTCCGGCCATTGCTGGTCGTGAACGCTCTGACTGTGCGGTCGCCGCTGCAGCTGACAACAGTATCCGCGGTTCCGGAATACCGAAGCCCCGTGACCTGCTTACTGTGACCGGTGATTGTCCGTTTTTGCTCACCAGTTTCCGCGTCCCAAATCTTGATGACTTTGTCGCCACCCGCTGTCGCGACGCGAGTCATGTCAGGTTGCCAACTGGCGGCCAGCACATGATGTGAATGCCCTTCGAACGAACGCAGGTGGCTGCCGGTCTTCACATCCCACGCCTTCGCAAACTTGTCCGCGCCCGCCGACAGCAACCGGTTTCCATCCGGGGAGAACTCGACACTGAGAACGGTATCGCTGTGAGCATCTACGAAATCTCTGGCAAGCGTCCCGGAAGCAATGTCCCAAACCTGAAGCTGACCGGTTCGGGAGGCGATGCCGCTACCGATGGCAAGTCGCGTTCCGTCGGGATCGAAGCCCAGCGCGGTGACACGTCCGGCAAAGGTGCCGGTTCCCAGCTTCTTCTGCAGAATCCACCGTGTGTTCGTTGAAACAACTGAACCATCCGGCAGCATTGAGATTGAACGCTTCGGATTTGAGACGACTTTTGCCGGTGTGAGTTTGGCGTGTGTGACAGATCGGGGCTGGGCACTTTGCGGGTTCCATCTTCTGCGTGTGCCGTCAGCGTGTAGCGAAACTAAACACGTATCGGAGTCGAAGTGAACCGACAACGCGGGGGCAAGTGGCTTCGCGTTTGTTTGCGCACCTTTGATTTTAGCAGCGATTGCGACCTTGGATTCCGTTTCCAGCTTTTGGCGAGCCACCTCACTGGCGTGCGTCTTTTTTGCGCGTTCAAGACTACGTGATGTGATGGCAAGGTCTTGCTCAGCAGCCTTCGTGGCTTTCACTGCTTTGGTTTCCGCTTCCACTAACTTTGCAAGGTTCTTGTTGAGCCCATCCAGTTTTGACTTCGCGGCTTTGTCGGCGGGTTTGGCCCTGGAATCTGCGGCGGCTGCTTTTACTTTCTTGTCTTCGGCGTCTTTCTTTTCCGTCGCGGTCTGTTGCGCCTTCCGGGCCTTTGCCAGTGAGTCCGTCGCAGTTTTTAGTGACTTGGTTTGTGTATCGACTTCCGCCTTCGCCGCGTTGACCTTCGCGGTTCGGTACCCCAGTCGTCGATCAGTGATCTGCTGGTTCCGCTTGAGCGACTCCAGGTGGCGTGTGTGGGTTCCATCCAGCTTGCAGGTCGATAGCAGTCTTCCATTGGATAGCCAGACCGAAACGCCGCCGTTGCCAGTGGTCGCTGCGAACCGCTTACGGTCCGGCGAAACTGCGAGGCTGGTCACGACATCGTTTGAGTTCACTGACTGCACCTGCTTCGCTTCCGCTAGATTCCAGGTTCGAACTGACTTGTCAGCGCTGCCAGATAGCAGGGTGTCGGTGGCTTTGATCGTTGTGAGGCACGTAATTGCTGCAGTGTGTCCCTTGAGTTCTGCGGGAGCCACATCCAGGGCATCGCTGTTTAGCGTAAGTAGCGAACCCGTTTTAGTTCCGACCACAATCCGATTGTTGACCCACGCGATGCTTGTCGGTTCACCACTTAACTTCACCGTGCGCGTTGGGCCATCGGTTGTGGTATCCCAGGTGTGAACCTGTCCGGATACGTCAATGCTGACGAGCCGGCCTGCTTGCGCGAAGCACATCGCAACGATCGGGCGAGTGTGACTCGACCGGACGAGTGGCGTGCTGTCGGTTGGTGACCGATAGATTCGGATGCTGTGATCGTCTCCGGCCAGGGCGAACCGACCATCATCGGCGATTGCCATCACTGTGGCTTTTGGAGCGATTTTCTGTACCGTGTCTTCGCGCGACCACAGCTTGACGACTCGGTAGCCTCCCGATGCCAACAGGTTTCCGCCTGGGTGAAACGCCAGTGATTGAACAACGTCCTGGTGTGCCTGACCCAAAGATGGATCAACAAGCGTTCCCAGCGACGTCCGGCTGTGCAAGTCGTAAAGTTGAATGGTGTTGGAGCGGCTGGCGGCGATGGTTCCCAGGGCTTCGTCATAGGCCACTGAGTACACAGCCTTAAGTTGTTTGTTGATCGGCCCCCAGGTAATCGTCTTCGAACCGCTTCCACCGGCCTTCGCGCCTTCAACAATCCACTGCCTCAGGATTCCAAGTTCGGCCGGTGTCAGAGCCTTTGCGTTGACATCGTTTGGCAGCGGCGGCATGGATGGTTCGCTGCCGGCGGCGACCTTGTACAGCAGACTCGCGTCAGGTTGACCGGCAACGACAGCCGGACCTTCACTGCCACCTTTGATGGCCTGAGCGGCAGTTTCCAGAATCAGGTCGTTCTCATTGGTAGTGGCGTTGTGGCAAGCGACACAGTTGTTGCGCAGTATCGGAGCGACATCCCGAGCGAACTCAACAGGCCGGTCCAGCTGTGGTGTGATCGGCTTGGTGACTTGCGCGGCAAGAGCCACTGGAGAACACAGGACCAGCAGCAGAATTGTTCGACGCACGTCAGTCATTTCTGCACCTGCACTTTGATGGGTGCGTCGATGACGAATTGCCGTCCATTGTGGGTGAACCGACCGCGGACCGTGCAATTCACAATTGCGCCTGGCGTGGCTTTGGCTGTTGTCGTGAGCTGGATGGTCGCATCGGTTCCGTTCGCCGGAACTGTGACCGGAGCCGCGGCGATTCCCACAAGTCCAGGCGGTTGGAACACGGTCAGTTGGATCGGTTCTGTGTAGCCGGTTCGAGCCAACTTCACTTTGATCGCCAGTGCCTGCCCCGCTTTGACATTGCCGCCGGCTGGAACCGTTGCGGTGATGGCCACCGGTGACTTTGCGATGTGGAGCACGATGGGCGTTGATGGTTCGTAAACATTGATGTTTTGCGGCTTGTTTTGTTTCTTGACGGCTTCCAGTCGCTTCGACGCCGCCGCTTGTTCTGCCTTTGCTTTTTTCTCAGCGTCTTCAATCGGCTTTAGTTTGGCCGTCAGATCTGCAACGCGTTTTTGTTCGGCGACAATCTTTTGCGGGTAGGCCAGGACCGCTGCGGCAGCTTTCTTGTGTTCGTCAAGCAAAGCCTTAAGTTGCGCACGCGACGCGTTGGTGGCTTTCTTGTTGGTTTGCAGCAGCTGTTTGGCGTCGACGAGTGTCTTGTTCGCGGCCGCAGCTAAAGAATCAGCTTTTTGTTTCTGAGCCGCGATGTCTTTGTCCTGCGGCGCGGCGGTGACCACGTTGGTCAGTGCTGCAGCCACGACTTTCCGGGCGGCCTGTGTCTTTTCTGCCATAACGATGGCTGCCACCGTCGCTGTTTCCGCGGCTTCCGATTTTGTGATGGTCTTCTTCGCCGTTTCTATTTTCCCTGCCAACGCTTTCACGTTCTTTGTCGCAGTGTCCATGTCCTTCTGCAGATTAGTGACGGCAGTTTGCGCCGCCATGATGGCTGCCTTCGCGCCGGCCACGGCTTTACTGGCTGCTGTTGATCTGGCTACGAATGCTGCATGCGATGCAGTCTCGCGTTCCAGCTTTCCAGGGTTTCTTACGAAAGGGACTGCGGCCTTGCCTCTGGCGAGCAACGTGTAGGTTCCAGGGGGTGCGTTGTTCTTGAGGAACAGACGGAAACTCTCGGCGGACTTGCCCTTCGCGATCGGTTTGGTTTCGACATCGACGTTTGCGGGCTGCCCCTGGAATGTGATGTTGACGTTTTGGTTGAATCCGTTTTGCCTAGCCACGTGTAGTGGGATGAGAATCTGTTGGGACTGGTTCGCGTTCACCTCGTACACGGCCGACGTTAACTTCATCGCGTGCGTGCCGGGGAGGACTGACACGATCAGGCCTTGAGACAACCGCGCGACGGATGCGGCGTTGGTGCGTTTGCGAACGATCGTGGCCGGCCGAGCGATTCGGGAAACAGGAACCTGGTCTTTCGCGGTCGGTTGGGATACGCCCACCAGCCGGATTGGGTAGTGTCCTGCAACGGCATTCGGTTCAGCCTGCAGAACCAAAGTGGCTCTCGATTGCTTCGCGCCGATCCAAACAGCCTTCGCTGAAACTCCCGTCGGTAGATTCTGCGCTTCGACTTTGACAGCGTCAGCGAACCCATCTCGGCGCTGCAGTAGAACGGAAACTTCATAGTGCCCGCCGCGCCGCAGCGCGATGGAACCCTGGTCGAACGGTTGGTTTTCGGCGGCGGGTGACTTGCCGGCGAGTGCGATCAGCCGGAAGTCGGGGACGGCCGGTCTGATGACCAGTCGGTAGGTGAGTTCTGGTCCGCCCCGTGAATCGAAGAACCGGTCACGGATGGCGATGCGATAGCGACCGTCTTCAGGAACCTGAAATCGATACGCCGGGTCGCTGTTGGCCGTGGCAAAGTCGTTGCCGCCGATGTTGGTTCCGTTGTCGTCCTGAGCAGTCAGCCGTTTGGCGGTTTCCTTACCTTTGTCATCGACCTTAACGCTTTCCAAAGTGAAGTACGGATCGGCGCTGGAGCCGTTGCGTTGTCCGAATGCTTCGATTTGCAGGACCGCGCCTTTGGTGGCTTCGAAAGTGTACCGATCGATGTCATCCGCGGCCTGAAACTGACCGGCCACTTCGGCGGGAACCGAAATTGGCTGAGCTTCCGCCGGTTGGTTGTTTGGTTCTACTTCTCGAATCGGGTCGGCGCCGGCGAACTGCACAAGAACCGGATTGCTGTTGTCCATTCGCCAACTGAAGCCATCGACGCCGGCCTGATGTGACAGGATGGGATTCGCCATGGCGAGCCCGGTGGTTGTCGAAGGCGCGATGAGTTCGGTGGTTTTACTTTGTAGGGGTTGGCCGTCTGCAGTGGTTCCGGCTGGCTGTCCACCGGGAATGTTTCGCCCGTAAACGGTGATGGTCTGCTTCTTGCCGGCGGTGACAGCCGGTGGCATGACGAAATCGATGTGGGGTCGAGTGTGAACTGTCAGCCGGTAAACGCTTTGGTCGCTGCCTCGAAACGTCTGGTCGGCAACCCGAATGTGATACGTGCCGTCGGCCGGCAGGGTGGCATCAATCATCGCGTCGCGCGTGTGGTCACCTCGGGCGCGGGCGATTCGTTTTTGATTCGCGGAGTACAGTTCGATGCGGGGCTGGAGTGTTGAATCAAGACGGGCGGCGTCGCACAGGATGAGCACTCGTTGATTGGCTTTTCCGTCGAACCGATACCACTCAACGTCGCCCGACTTGGAGATCGTTCCGTTGACCGTGGAGTTGACTGTGAGCACGCCGGCTTGCTCGCGGCCGTCGTTCGGTTCGGTCTCCATCGTTTCCGGCAAGTCGCCAACCATGAATAGCCTCGGGTTGCTTAGTCCAAACAACCCGCCCGCGCGGACTTCGTGGAGTCCGGTGGGAACCGACGGATCGATCGCGACGTGGAACTCGCTTGAACCTTCTACGCTGTCGCTGGTTGGTACTGCCCGAATCCCCGGGTGGCTGAACCACATGGTTTTCGTTTCGTCCAGATCCGCGCCGCTGACGATCTTCGTTTTGAATGTGGTTCCTCGCTGACCTCCGGCGGGGAAGACAGTGTTTAGGCGACCGGTTGGTAATTGCGCGTGTGTGGCGGCGGGGAAGGTGAAGATGAGGATGACCGCAACGACGCAAGCTATTCGGTAGTTGGCGGCTCTTAGCCCTAAGCGCGCGCTAGGGGGTTTGCAGTGGCAAGGCTCAGACCGCGTTGACCGTTGATCCATGCTTACCAAGCTTCGACATGGCAGAACCTTGGGGCTCGGAGGCCCCAAGTACAACGAATTGGGGGCAACGAGTTCGCGAGCGCGCAACGGGGATACTGTTTGGTTTTCCGCCGCGCGATCTGGCATGCTTACTTCTCCAGATAGGACCACAGAATGGGTGGCGCGAGTTCGACGGAGTTGCCTGCGGGGTCACGGACGTAGATTGAACGTCCGCGTTCTCCATCGCCCCATTCGACTTCTGATTCAATCTTAATGTTGGCCGCGGCTAGCCGTTCGCGCCAAGCTGGTAGTTCGTGTTCCTCCGCGACGAATGCAATGTGGCCGTCGCCGCTGCAGCCGTGCGAGGGGACCGTTCGACCGGGAGCGGAGCTTTTGGTGGAGTCGAAAACCAGCAGGTAGTTTTCACCGACTGCGAAGACCAGCATGAGCTCGTTTTGAGTCAGCAGCGGTAGGCCGAAGCCTTCGGTGTAGAAGCGAGCCGCGGCGTCGAGGTCGTCGGCGTAGAGAACGGATTCGAATGTGCGAGTGGCTTTGGGCATCCTGGCGGGAGCCTTCCTTTGAAAGCGGTGCTACGAGCTGTTTGGGATTGAAGAACCACTAGTGGTTGAAAAGGAACTCTTTTGTGTTCACCAGGACCAACAGTAAATCTTCGTAGGCCGACTTCTTGTTCTCGCCACGCGACTTAATGTGATCGAGTGCGATTTTCAGTTCGGCTGCGTCCGGCTGGCGACTCATCGCGGCCAGGTAGAGTTCGCGAATCTTGTCTTCGTCTGAGTGTTGTTTGTCTTTCGCGAACCGGTCCGCTCGACCCGCGGCTTTGCTAAGTTTTGTTTGGATGTCTTTGCTGTTTAGCAAATGCAGACACTGAGCAAGATTCGCGTCGGGCGAACGTTCGCACTCGCACGCCGTGTCGGCTTCGGGCTGCCCGAAGACTTTCAGAAAGTACGGAGCATTAGAACCATCGGCCAATTGCAACGCGCGGCCGTTGACGGCGACGCCGGTCAGGTTCTCTGCGACTCCGCTAACCTGATGGAACGCATCGAACAGCACTTCGGCAGTCATCCGCTTCGGATAGAACCGCGAGAAGTTTTGCTTGTCGATGCCGTTGTGTTGGTTCGGCGTCGCGCTAAGTTGGTAGGTTTGTGAGTTGCAGATTGTTCGGACCAGTTGTTTCAGGTCGAACTTTGTCTTAATGAAATGGTCAGCCAGACCGGCCAGCAGCTCTGGATTTGTGGGCGGGTTGGTCGCTCGCATGTCGTCTTCGGGTTCGACCATGCCGCGGCTGAAGAAGTGCTTCCAGTAACGGTTCACCAGCGCCCTGGCGAAGAACGGGTTGTCGGGTTTCGCCATCCAGTTAGCCAGATACCGCCGCGGATCACGATCGACGGGAACGTCAAACGCTTTCGGTTCGCCCAGCCCCGTCGGCCGCATGCGAGTTCCACTCCGCGGGTTTGTCGCTTGCGCGTAGCCTTCATTGTGGAACACCCGACGATCGCGCATTTGGTTGGACGTGCCGGGAATCTTCTTCTTTCCGATGCGAGAGAAGAACGCGGACAGTCCGTAGTAGTCGTTTTGGCTCCACTTCTCATACGGATGATGATGACACTTCGCGCATTGCATTCGCATGCCGAGAAATAGTTGAGCGGTGTCTTCGACCTGCTCGTCGTTGCGATCGACTTCGCGGTACCAGCCGACGGGTGGATTGAACGACGCGTCGCCGGTCGCGGTCAGGATTTCACCGACGAACTGATCGTACGGTTTGTTGTCGTAGATGCTGTCGCGGATCCACTGGTGGAACGCATAGAGCGCCGGGATGTCTTCTTCGTTTTGCTTCTTGTTGCGCAGAACCATGTTCCATTTGTTGGCGAAGTTGTCTGCGTATCCTTCGCTCTCCAACAATCGGTCCACCAGCTTGGCGCGTTTGGTTGGATTCTTGTCTGCCAGGAACGTTCGGACTTCTTGTTCGGTTGGCAGTGTTCCCGCAATGTCGATGCTCGCGCGGCGCAGGAAGGTCGCGTCGTCGCACACGGCCGATGGTGGGATGCCGAGTTGGCGTAGTTGGGCGAACACCGCTTCGTCGATAAAGTTGGTCGGTTCCGGCATGCTCGCGATGGGGGCTCCCAGTGGAATGGTTGCTCGGAACGTGGCGACCTGTCCCTGGTACCGAGCCATCACGGCGACTTCGCCGGCCAGCGAGAGTGCTTTGACCAGTCCGGTTTCGGAGGCTTCGGCCATTTCTGTGTCGTTGGGTTCGAACAGCGACTTCAGCGTCACATCTTCAATGGTGCCATCACTGTAGGTTGCGAACACCGCGATCTGCTGGTTCGCATCGCGCTGCATGACGCGGCGGTCGGGAACACAGCGGATGCCGGTGACGGTCGGTTCGTCCTTCGGACCGTACGGCATACCCTGAGCAATCCATTTGGCGATGAGCCGGAATTCGGGGCTGTCCGTCTCCATCCGTTTGCCGCCACCGTGCGGGGACAGGCCAGCCGGTTTTGTGAGCAACAGACTTTCGTCAGGAGCCGCCGGGAACACGCGTCGCCCGCGACCTTCTTTGACCAGGAATTCGTAGTCTTCGTTTGGATAGAACCCAAGCAGTGACAGGCTGAACCCGTTTTGTCCGCCGGACTTCCCGTGGCACCCACCGCCGTTGCAGCCGAGGCGCGTGAATATTGGAACGATCTGGTTTCTGAAACTGACGGGTGTCTGGTTGCCAATTCCCGTGACCGAAACTTCGATACTCGCCCGAGCGTCACCAACCGAAGCGTGCACTGTTGCCTTCCCATCGGCCAGCGGTGTGACCAGGCCGGTCGGGCTGATGGTGAGTACGTTCGGGGGTTCCGCCTGGTAGTTGACTTCACGCGTCGCGTCGCGGTGTGCCTGGCCTCGACTCGCGGTCACGATTAACTGCAGTCGTGATTCTGTTCCACGCAAAACGTTTGCGTTCGGAAGTTCGGCTGAACCGAAAGAGAGCCGGACGTCGTCGGCCGTGGAAACGGGTGCCGAGAACAGAACGCAAATCAGCGCAAGCTGCGTTGTTCTTGCCATGGCGTGCTCCAGACTTCACAGGACGCAAAGTCGTGTTCATCATGAACGGCGAGTGGGTGGTTCGAAAAGAACCGGCGGGGTGAGGCAAAAGCCTACTTAAATTCTAATTTCGCAAGGGGTTGTGTCAACCGGCGTCTCGCTAAACTAACCTCTCTGGAACACGTCAACACGTACCCGCAAACAGCTTGGCCACAGGACACAACATGACGCGTATTTCGTTTTCGATTGCATTCGCGCTATCAATCATTTGCACGGCAGCGCCGGCTCAGGATGCAAAGCAGGTGCCCGAGGCTCTTCAGCTCGCGGGCATGTTCAGGAACCACATGGTGTTCCAGCGCGAATGCGACGCGGCTGTCTGGGGCACGGCCAAGCCTGGGGCCAGGGTTGTTGTGTCTCCGTCGTGGGCGAAAGAGTCGTTCGAAGCGACTGCCGACAAGACGGTAAATGGAGTACCAAGGTCAAGACGCCTGCCGCCGGTGGTCCGTTCAAGGTTGCCGTGAAAAGCGGTTCCCAGACGAAGGAACTCTCTGACGTGCTGGTCGGTGAAGTTTGGATTTGTTCCGGCCAGTCCAACATGCAGTGGAAGCTACGCGGCTTTGGCGTTGATCACTTCAAGGAGGATGTCCAGAAAGCAAAGTATCCTGAGATTCGGTTCTGCGAAGTGCCGCAGGTGATTGCCCTGGAAGGTCAGGACCAGGTGGCTGCTAAGTGGACGGTCTGCAATCCACGGTCTGCGTTGGCCTTCAGCGCGGTCGGGTACTTTTTCGGTTCGCGTTTGCATCAGGAACTTGATGTTCCGATTGGTTTAATCTCAACCAACTGGGGTGGGTCGTCGGCAGAGGCGTGGGTCAGCCCCGAAGTTTTGAAGAAGGGCTTTCCCGAATTTAACTCGCAGTTCGCGACCAACGAGAAGCTAATTGAAGAATCAGGAGTCTTGTATAGTCGCCCGAAGAACAAGCCGCCCAAGGGGCTGAACCAGCGCAATCCCAGTGTGCTTTACAACTCGATGCTCCGGCCGTTGATTCCGTTTTCGTTTCGAGGTGTTGTGTGGTACCAGGGCGAGTCGAATGTAAAAAGGCCTGAGCAGTATCGTACGTTGTTTCCGGCGCTGATCCGGGACTGGCGAACCCGTTGGGGACGCGGAGATTTCCCGTTCTATTTTGTTCAAATCGCGCCGTTCGCGTACAAGCGAGACCCGTACAGTGCCGCGTTCCTGCGGGAGGCTCAGACAATGGCACTTGCGGAACCGAATACCGGGATGGTGGTCACGATGGATATCGGGAACCCCGGCAACATTCATCCCAAACAGAAGAAGCCCGTGGGCGAGCGGTTGGCGCTGCTGGCTTTGAAGAACGACTACGGGCAAAAAAATCTGGTGGCATCCGGTCCGCTGTATGCGGCTCACACGGTTGAGAATGGAACCATCCGGCTAACCTTCAATGGGATCGGTGGTGGGTTGGTGAGTCGCGACGCAGAACCGCTGACTCACTTCACCATTGCGGGGTCCGACAAATCGTTTGTGCCAGCGAAGGCCGTGATTGATGGCGACACGATCGTCGTCAGTAGCGATAAGGTGAAAGAACCGAAGGCGGTTCGATTCGCATGGGGCAGCGGAGACATGCCCAACCTGTCTAACAAAGACGGGCTACCTGCATCATCGTTCCGCACGGACGATTGGCCGATGGTTATGCAGGGGCCGGCGTCTAAGAAGTAGTTGACCGGTCGGCTTGCCGTCACAAGCTGTAAACCGAACGGTACTGGCTGGCTATTGTTCACCGATTACGACCGTCTTTTCGGGCCAGCTGGGTGAGTGGATTTCGTGGATCTTCCCGTCTTTGCTTTCGACGACGAAGGCCCCGCCGATTCGGGCCTGGTAGGAAATGCTGTCACCCGTCACCAGTTTCCTGCCACGGGCTCGACGCCCACTTGCCTGAATGGCGTACACGGTCACCTCTCCTGAATACGCGTTGCGGAAAGAAAACTTCACGCGAAGTCGACCGGTGCCGGACGGGCTGGTATGAACGCTTGGAACCAGTGACAGTGCTTTCGGTGGATGGGTTGTTCGTAGCATCGTGCTGAGTTCTTCCAACAGTTCCGGCTTGGCATCGGGGGCAAGGTTTTTCGTTTCTCGTACTCCCAGACTCGATAGCGCCGGTTTGGTGTGTTCGTAGAGTTCCTGTGCCTTCATTTCTCCCGTTTTGAAGTCGCGCCATTCGACGTAGCGGTACTTGTCGGTTCGCATTGCGTAGCCCATGTACTCTTCGTCGGCTGCGGGGCGACGGTAGTATTGGCTGACGGCCATTTCGTGGACCTTCGCGGTGGGGTCACGAAGTATCGGAACCAGGCTTTTGCCCTCAGCAAACTCGGGAGCTTCAACTCCCGTTAGTTCACAAAGCGTCGGGTAAAGGTCCAGCAGTTCGGCAAGTGATTCTGTCGACTTGCCAGCTGTGTCTTTCATGTCCGGAGCGGAAATGATTAGAGGAACTCGTGCGTCGATTTCGTAGTTCGTCATCTTGCCCCAGCCACGGTACTCGCCGAGCTTGTAACCGTGATCGCTCCAAAGCACGACGATCGTGTTCTCGGTGAGCCCTTCTTCATCCAGCGCGCTTAACAGGCGGCCGATCTGGGCATCGACATAGCTCACACACGCGTGATACCCATGGATCAAACGTCGTGCGGCCGGTTCAGCGACTTCGTTGTCGTTCCATGGAGCCGGCATCTTCATTTGATCGACATAATGAGCGAACTCACTGTTGTTGTGCATTGAATACCTGGGAGCCCCTTCGGGTGTCTGTTCGCCAGTCAGCACAGAGAACGACTGCGGGTCGTACATGTCCCAGTATTTTTGAGGAGCGACGAAAGACAAGTGCGGCCGGATGTAGCCCATCGCAAGGAAGAACGGTTCGTCTGACTTCCCCAGCCGACGCAGGTCTTCAATGCACATGTCCGTGCGAGCGCCGTCAAGCAGCTTGTTGTCGGGAAGGTCGGGCGATGCTGTAGCCGGTCCGCGCAGGTTTTTCTTGCGCCAGTCGCGGTTTGGGAGCTTTGCCATCTCATCACGAAGGCGTTGTGGTGTTCCTTCCGGATAGAACGCAGGCAATCGCGGTCGGTCGCGAATCGGTTCGCTCCACGACTGCGGGTCTGGCGTTGGGTTGTGGTAGATCTTGCCGTGACTGACGGCGGTGTATCCCGACTTCCGGAGCCACTGCGGCAGGGTAACGGCGGCCGGTTTGGCTTCTCGAAAGTGAATCGGCAGCGTCCAGACTCCCAGTGTGTCAGGCTTGAGTCCAGTCATCAGGCTGGCTCGCGAAGGATTGCAAACGGCGACCTGGCAGTAGGCACGATTGAACCGGACGCCGCGAGCGGCAAGCCCATCAATGTTGGGCGTGATGGCAAGTTCATCACCGTAGCAGCCCAGATTCGGTCTCAGGTCATCAACTGCAATAAACAGGACATTGGGCCGGTCAGCAGCCGTGAGGGACGTTGCAGTTAACAGAAGTGCAACTACAAACCGAAAGCGGTAGAGCATGATGGATCTGGCAGATAGCAGGAAAGCGAACGCATGTGGCGGCTTCAGCATAACAGCGTGCGCATGCATGGAAACAGCTTCAGAGTTGGCCGCAATCAAAGTCGGCGCGAAAATTGCGCGGCGCTGGTCAGAGTTCCAGCTTTCGCAGCGACACCGTCGTGCTCGGTCGCCGTCGCCGTCGTGATTTGCTTCCGAACAGGTAACCCCAGACTTGCTCGCACTGCAACATGCACGGACCCGTTCAGAAATCTGTCGTGAGCGGCTATCCTTAGGCCATGAGACGCATCAAGGGATTCAATATGCTTCGATTCATACTCACTCTGGCCGCGGTCGGGCTGGTTCTTCCGCAGTCGGCACCGGCGGCTGACAAACCCAACGTCCTATTCATCTCCGTTGATGATCTGAACGACTGGATCGGATGTCTTGGCGGTCATCCGCAGGCGAAGACTCCGAACTTCGATCGGCTGGCGGCCAGCGGCGTGCTGTTTACGAACGCGCACTGTCCGGCTCCGGCGTGCAACCCGTCGCGGGGTGCGATCATGACGGGCATTTCGCCGCATGTGTCCGGGTTGTACGACAATCGTCAGAAGATGCGCGAACGCATGCCGGACGCGGAGCTATTGCCGAAGCACTTCTCGAACAACGGATACTGGTCGGCTGGCTCCGGCAAATTGCTGCACTACTTCATCGATGCCGAATCATGGGACGAGTATTACCCGCCGAAGGAAACCGAAGACCCGTTCCCGCGCACGTTCTACCCGAAAAAGCGACCGGTGAACCTCCCGCGCGGTGGCCCGTGGCAGTACGTCGAAACCGACTGGGCCGCGCTGGATGTGACTGACGAAGAATTCGGCGGCGACTGGTTGGTATCGAA
>CAZAIB010000060.1:0-38813 GCA_964485095.1 uncultured Planctomycetaceae bacterium
ACCTTGAGCGAAGGGGTTTCGTCGAAGCTTTTATTTTGAGTCCGCAAGGGATTTCTTTCTCTGTCACCGTCGAAGGCCACGCCCATGTGGCCGAAGGCAAGACAGCCCAACCGCGAAGGATCTTTATCAGTTCGACCTGCTACGACTTGATGGACGCTCGATTCGTCATTGCGGAGGCCCTTGAGGCTCAAGGCCATATTGTGAAGCTCTCCGATTCTGATGAGCGTTTCGAGATCGACCAAAAAACGGATGCCCTGACGACTTGCCTACAGAATCTTGAGCAATGCGATCTGATGATTGGCATCATTGATCGTCGCTACGGGCCGATTCTCCCTAAAGAATTCGGTTCAGTGTCGGCTACTCACATGGAGTTCAAGCACGCTGAGAAAAAGAAGATTCCTCGCTCGTTCTTCATGCGAGATCGGGCCGCGTTGGCATACGACGTTCTTGTGAAAGACCCAAAAATTGGTGGGGCCAGATGGAATCAGATCCGCAAAGAAGAGGAAATGAAACTCTGGCTAGAGATGGTCAAGCACTATCGATACCCAAAGGCCGGAACGCCCAATTGGTTTGCGACGTTCAGCAATGCAACCGACCTCCGCAAACTCGTCTTAAAGCGGGTGGCTGAATTCAAAGCCTAATGTCAGACGCCTTGTACCAGAGGAATGCCAAGACGGCATGGACTATCACGTTGGCCATGCCGCAATACACACCCACCCAAGCAGGTACTGGGCTTAAAGCCAGTTGGCTTAGGGGCTTGTTGACAGGGGCCATCTCTATGATTTTTTTGCAGATCTGTTCGTACCGTTGCACGGTCTTCCAAGAGTAAATGGCGACGCATAGAGATGTTGTCGATGTGACGGCGTTTTGGATAACGAAGGCCCACACGAGAGGGCCGCGGTGTTCTGGTTTCACGTGTTGTATGGCAACGCCGAGTGCCACGAAGTTTATCGAAAGGAACACCGTTTCGAACTTGAGATATAGTTCCCAGACCGACTTGTACCCTTGGAAGGCGTCTTCCAGGAGCGACTTAGCAAACCACTCTTCTCCGGCTTTCATATTGGCCCTTTCAGATCAACAGTCCGATTTCCCGTTCTTCGCCGTCTTCATCTCGGGCGAAGAACGTCTGGCCATTGGCCTTTAGGTCTACGACGAATTCGTAGACCGCCAACGAACGCCGGACGACTTCGGCCAAACTGTCCGCTTGCGTGTTGTCACGCAGCTTTTCCAGTTCGCGTCGAGTCGCTTCCGTCATCTGTAGATTGAGCGGTCGCGTCTTCGGCTTCTTGGTTCTTGGTGCTCGCATAAGCGTTTGCTGTCCGAAACAGGCACGCCAAAAAGCACATTAGCAGACCGACTGCCACGGCTCCGGCGATACCATCACGGGTACGATTGAAGTAAAGAATCAGCCCGGCAACTGAAGCGAGGGCCATCATCGTTGCTACAAAAACCGGATGCCACCTTGTGAGGTGGATAAGGCTGTAGCCAAGACTCTGCCAGAGAGTCTTACCTTCGGTGATGTCGTCCCACTTGTCGAAGTTGGGTGATTCAAGATTGTTTGATATAGCGTTCTCGCTCATCGGATATCCCTTTCGGGAGCCGACGGCGAGAACGCTGCGTCAGGTACACGATCATGCCGTGCTCCCAATACATGCGTTCTTCTTGGTGGGCGAAAATGACAGCCTAAGAGTACCGAGTGTCATTGACGTACTCAAAAAAGAACAAGGTTCGTGTGGCGTTATTGAACCATAATCCGCAGATGCGGAAACTTAGATTGCGGCCCTAGGCACATCGTCGGAACACATCGGTGAGCCGCAATCCGTCCATAAGGGTATGTGTGCATATTATGCACATGGCACTCGGCCGACAAGCCCGAAAGCTCTTCGAATTTAGACGCACGGGATACTTTCCACCCTTTTAGTGCACCAAAAAAGACGACAACCACGACAACCGGAAGGGCTCTTTTGGGGGTTGTCGGGGGCTATTTCAGCCTCGCACCGACGAGCGTTTGAGCAACAAATAGCTTTGTTTCGCGGGTATGACGCAAATCGCGGGTTTCGATTTTAAGTCCCGTGCGTCTGCCAATTCCGCCACTCGGCCGTGGTTGTAAGTACTGCGCGAAGCCTGTCGCTTACAAATTCTACTCGTGGGGCACGTGGGCGACAGTGATGCCGGCCGATGCCCGATCAGAGTTGCGGCGTATTCTATCGGGCTGAACGGGAGGTACCAGCTACGAATCGTTTAGATGAGGATTCGGTTCCGGAGTGCTTGGAAAAGTCACTACTTGCCGGCAATAGCTTCGATGGTCCTGACCTTCTTGGCTTCAGTGTGTTGGTCGGTGTGAGCGACAATCAGGACTTCGTCGCCTGGGTCGATGTCGATCAGGCCGCTTAGTGGGAGGGTGCCGTCGGCGCGGGCTGTTGTGCCTCTGATTGGGCGGCCGTTGAGGTTCAGGATTTGAACCTCGGCGCTCGGGATTGTTTTGAACTCGGGCAAGCGGCAGGTTGGTTGGCGACCGGTCTTTGATGCTGTGGTTTGTAGTGAACCGCCGCCGCGGGGTACTTCGTCCGGGCCATCGACCAGGTTCCTGACGCGCATTGCGATTGCTGCGTCGTCTTTGGTGGGATCAAATTCCATCTCGAGGAAGTTCCAGTAGAACGGATCTTCCCCGGCGTGCTTCCTGAGTTTCGCGTCGGCGTAGTCCTTGTGGTACAGCGAATGAACTTCCACGTCGCGACCGTCCACATCTTTCATCTTCGGACCGAAACCAGGAATCACGCCGCGCCCCCCGCTGCGACCGATGGGGCCAAAGCTACATTCGATGACGCGATGCTGAGCGTTGGTCATGATGGCCCCGTTGTGAACATCGCCGTAGACGGTCACCACGCCATCGCGCGAGCCCAGCAGTTCGAGCACACGATCGGAACCAGCCTTCACCCAGCCAGCGTAGTCAGCCGCCACACGATCGCGCTGGCTGAACTTTTGCGGGTGCTTGCCGCTTCCAAAGTCGCCACGACCGCCGGTCCAGATTGTGTGCAGGCCATTGATGCCTGTGAGGCAAATGAGCCGCGATGAATCGGTGGCGAGCAGTTCCTGCAGCCAGCCAAACTGTTCTTCGCCCAGCAGGCTGCGAGTTGGGTCGGTGCGATCGTAGAGGCCTTTGAACTTCTCCCAGCCGAACTCTGTCCAGATATCAACATTCTGACTGCTGCGCCAAAGGCGCGAGTCGAGGATCACGAATGTAAAGTCGCGATTTGGCATCTTCCAGGCTCGCCACTTCTTTGGGTTGGCGAGTGGATCGACTTCTTCAGCACCGGTGATGAGGTGATGCACGATCTGGAAATTGCGACGCATGTACGAGGCGTCCTGGCCCAGTCCATCCTGCCGCCGGATGGCGAGCTGTTCGGGGCCTTTGACATCGTCCATGCCGTAGTCGTGGTCGCCCGGGTTGATGGTGTTCCAGTGTCGCATCATTTGCCAGCGACTGGTTGGACCGCAGATGGACTGTGTGATGATTTTGTAAGCGTCGTCGGTGCTGGGCGGGTACAGAACCAACTCCATGTACCACACGTCGTCTTCCCAGACCATCACCTGGAAGTTGTAGTCTTCGAGGTGCTCGTAGGAGCCTTCGGTTGGCTGATCGCGGAACTGCCAGACGTCGCGTCCGCCAACCATCTTGAAGCCAGCGTCTGTTTTCTGTTGGAGGCCGCTGGTGATTGCGTGGCAGGAGAGTCCGCACAGTTTGTAAGGTGCGACGAGTTGTGGGAGTCGGCCGACGTAGTTTCCAGAGGCCGGAACATCACCGACCAAACCTGTGCCCGGCCCGACAGCGGCTGATCCGATTCGCGCGTCTGTGGTGACGTTCACGCCGTCTTTCCAAACGGTGTAGAACATTTCTGTTTGGCCAGGATGGTGTGGCAGCACGGCGTCGATAACGGCGGTGTTGCGCCGAAAGTCGTTGCTGATGATGCTTGCTTTTCCGGCAGCGGGAACCGTGTTCCAGTCGGCCAATTCTCTGTCGCTGACTCGGACCTCGGCTTGTTGTCCATCGCTCTCGAAAATGCCAACGAACCGGACTGTCCAGTCGCCGTCGTCGTTTTGCTTCAGTGTGTCGCCCAATGGGTAGCAGACGAGGCAGGGGCTGGTTCTGACCTCACGCGGTTGTGCTGAGTAGGCATTGATGGTCATTGACTGCAGGCTGAAATCGATGAGTCCGCGTCCCAGTACTCCGACGAACCCTTCCGTTTGAGCTTTGGGAACTTTGCGGTTCCACTTAGCGGTGTCCGTTCCGCGTGTGAGGGTCACCGCCAGGTTGGCTTTGTTGCCATCCGGGACGACATCAATTTTCATGCTCACCGTGTCGCCTGGTGCCAGGTCGAACGCGGGCTTCGATGTGTTGGTGTGTCGGTAGCCGGCTCCTTTCTTCCAACGCGCTTTGTCGATGACTGTCAGCTTTCCGTTATTGGTCCAGCCGATTTGGGTCGCGTTCAGGATCTTACGGTAGCTTTCAAACAGGTTCTTTGAACCGATCGCGATACCCATGAGCCCATAGCCTGGCCTGTACATCTTCCACTTGGGGTCGTCGCCTTTGGCTGGCTGCGTTGCATCGGCGTGATAGACAAAAGTGGCTTCAACCGAATACTTGCCTGAGAGGAATTGATCGCGTCTGTAGAGGATTCCTGATGGCAGCGACGGGTCGTATTCCGTCTGCATCACCGTGCCTTTGGATTCAGAATGGAACGGGAACCCGGTCGCTCGCGCGCGGTCGCCGACGTTGGTGAGGCGGCGACGAAGAAGTCCGTTTTCGATCTTCCAGTAGCCCGGGTTCAGCGACTCCCATTCGGGCGGATGAACCAGCGAGTCCACGGCGGGAAAACTGAGTGCGCTGGTTGACGGCCTGGCGACCGCGGCACTACTGGCGACGGCCATGCTGGCCCCTGCGATCACCGCTGACTGTTTTAGAAACTCACGCCGGTCAACGGATGGAGTGGCCTGAAGTTTTTCGTTGGGTTGGTTCGTCATAAGTGACTCGGCGCCATCCGGGTTGGGTTCATTTTGTCTGCACAGCATTGTACCGACGGCAGGTGTCATTCGTAGGCCGCGACCAGGCGAAGCGCAGTTCCGGCACGACTGCCGGAGCTTTGTCGCTGCGTTCGTTGATCCGGCCTACGAGCCTTACTTAGAACTTTGCGGAGACTGCTGATCATCCAGAAAGCCGAAGATCTTCCGCCGGCGTTCTTCGCTAAGTGAACGCAGTGTGGCGATGTTGTCTTCGGGGATGCGTTCCGGGTCGGGGTGACCGTCCACGGCTTTGGTTACGCTGCTCTCGCGCAGCAGATGCAGAAGAGGGTAGGGCGACCGGTTTGTCAGGTTCTCGACATCGGCTGGTTCTGTGTCCGCGAACTGATAATGCGGATGGAAACTGGCGACCTGGAATTCACCTTCCCAATCGTTGTCGATGAGCAGATCGTCGGCGACGTTGAGAAACTGGTTGTAGTCACCAAAGTCGGCCAGCAGGTTCGTCACGATTAAGATCGTGGTTTCGCGCGATTGTGGTGTGGTGGCTTCGAGCTGCTTTAAAGCGAGCCGCAGGTCTTCGACGAGCGCCGGTTCTGAGTCGGCGCGGGAGACCTGGAAATGGATCCGACCAGCTTGCCACGGTTCGGCTGCGAACGGGCAGAGGCCAAGGCCAAGGACTGCCTGTTCGAACCATTCCTGAACCTGATGGATCTCAGAGGGTTGCAACTTCAGAACCTATTCTTCGGCCGCGTCATGCTTAGTCGAGTGGTGGCCACTTCGCGGCGATTCCGGCTCGTTCAATCTCCTGCATTTCGTCCGCGCTCAGTTCGTACTGTGCAGCGACTTGCTCACGAGATTTTGTGACGGAGATCCCACTGTCCTGGGTATTGACCAGGGTCTTGAAGATCTCTTTTCGTTCGAGTTCAGTAGCAGGAGCTGTCATCGTGATCCTCGGAGTGGCACCAAGAGACTGGCTCTCGATTCTTTTCTGTTGGTTGTGTTCGCGTCGATAAAATCCATTCGTCGAACCGGCAAATGTTGCCGATGTGCGATGATGGCCGAACGTCGAACCCTCTTCAAGGTGATGACGCCAGGTAACTGCCCAGGTTGCGACATCGAATCTCTACTGAATCTTGTCGGCACCAACCGTCGCCAGGGTCTAGAGCAGTTGCCGAAATGACGGAAGGTTCTGCATGGATTGCCAACACAACCCGTCCCCAATGGTCCTGGGGCCGGGTGGTTCAGGGAACCATCGTACACACGCAGTTAGCTGGACTTCTTCGGAGCGCGAGAACCGCTACGGCGACGACGACGTGGCTTTGACTTCTTTGGGCCGGTGCCGGTTTTCGGACCGCCGCCAAAACGTCTGGCTTTGCCGCCGCCTGACGAACGGCGTTTCGCTGGCGCGACGAACTTTGGTTCGGTTGTGCCTTCGGCCAGTGGAACCTTGTGCCCAATGAGCTTCTCAATGGCCTGCAGGTCGGGGCGTTCGGCCGTGTTGCAAAACGAAATGGCAATCCCTTCGGCTCCGGCGCGGCCGGTGCGACCGATGCGGTGCACGTAGCATTCTGGTTCGACTGGCAGGTCGAAGTTGACGACGTGGGTGACGCCAGGGATGTCAATTCCTCGCGATGCGACATCGGTTGCCACCAACACGCGGATTTTCCGGGAACGGAAACCATCGAGTGCGCGTTGGCGGGCGTTTTGCGATTTGTTTCCGTGGATGGCGGCTGCGGAAACGCCGCTGCGGAGAAGCTGTTTGGTAACAGCGTTCGCGTTCCGTTTGGTTCGAGTAAACACCAGCGCGCGATCGACTTCTCGGTCGTCGAGGATCTCTTCGAGGCGCCGCTGCTTGTCTCGCTGTTCGAGGTGGATAATGGTCTGCTCGATTTTCTCAACGCTGGTCTCTTTGGGAGTGACGTTCACGCTGTAGGGGTTGTTAAGCAGGTGCCTGGATAGCTGCACGATCTTTGGCGCGAGGGTCGCGGAGAAGAACAGCGACTGGCGTTCCTGCGGCAGCTTTTGGATGACGCGTTTGATGTCCGGAAGGAAACCCATGTCCAACATGCGGTCTGCTTCGTCAAGAACGAACACGGACAACTGGTTGAGCTTAATGTGGCCCTGATTCATGAGGTCCAGCAGTCGTCCAGGCGTTGCGACCAGAATATGAGTCCCGCGCTGGAGAGCTCGAACTTGCTTGCCCTGGCCCACGCCGCCGTAGACCAGCGTCGTGCGAAGCTTCAGGTGTTTGCCGTATGTTTGAAAGCTATCGCCAATCTGCACGGCCAGTTCGCGGGTTGGTGCGAGGATGAGTGCGAATGGTTTGTGGGGCGCTGCTTTTCGGTTCTGGCTGCCAAGTTTGTTAAGTAGTGGTAGCGCGAACGCGGCTGTTTTGCCGGTTCCTGTTTGGGCGCAGCCAAGGATGTCACGACCGGTGAGGGCCGTTGGGATGGTCTTAGCCTGGACGGGAGTGGGCGTTGTGTACTTGACGTCGGAGAGCGCCTGTTGGAGTGGGGCGATGAGGTCGAGTTCTGCAAAAGTTTCCAAAATGTTCTTTCATGGCCGGCGTTCTGTTGGGAACGACCGGTGCATTGCGTGACCGTGTTGGTCAATGTTTTGTTTGCTGGTTGCCCGGCCACACAGATCGCGCAACGCGATTGCGAATGTGGACCTGTAGACGAGGAACCAATGACGAGCGGTGTTTCCGCATCAGATTCCGGCAAACAAGAGAGTCCGGTATCCGAGCGTCCGAAGACGCGGCCGTCACTGGCAGGTTGCCGACAACAGCTTTGTGCGTGCGACCAATTCGCTCGCGCCAGGGAACGGGGTTGAGAGCTTCTAACTCAATCAACATTCCGCGTTTCGGAAAACGTGGCCCGATTGCCGCGTTACTCGCTTACTTCCGAAATTCCGTGGGCTTCCAACAGGAAGCTCCAGAACAGTAGCCCGGCCATCATCGTTCGGATACCCCTAACTTCGAATTTGCCCGAAACATTGCGGATTCGCAGCGGATTCGTCCGACCAGGCTGCTTGAACGCGCCTGGTGGTGCGTCTATCGATAAATGTCAGCCCGGCAGTAGTGGGCGAGGCCAGGCAGGTTTGCCACGTTTGCAGGCTGGTTGTTTACGGCCGGAACCGCGAACATCTGCATCGAATCAGAACCGGGGAACCCATGCCACAACTTCTCGTATCTACCGCGAATGCGTTCGTCTGGACGGTCGACAAAATCTGCGCTGCGTTTGGTTGTGTCCGAGTGCCTGAGGTTTCGGTGGAGGAGCTGTGTTCTCTTCGATCAGCGGAATCAGGCGATTTGGTTCTGGTCGATGTGCGTGCTGCTGACGAGTACGAAGTCTCCGTCATTCCCGGGGCGATTACGAAGGAACAGTTTGAGGCGGACGAAGATCGTTACCGCGATCGGCAGGTCGTCGCCTACTGCACCGTCGGCGGTCGCAGTTTCATGTACGCGCGGCAGCTTGCGAAACGTGGGTTCAAAGCCGCTAACTTCAAAGCCAGTATCTTGGGCTGGTGCGAAGCGGAACTCGACCTCGTGACGCTTGACGGTGAGTCCACTAACCGGGTGCACGTTTATAGTTCGGCGTTTTCTGTGCCGGATCGGTATGTTGCAGTGACGGGCGACGAAGTGAAGTGACGCGGGTTCCAGGTGAACCGGCCACGGTAAGCCGTCGGGTTTCACGCCGCAGCGTTTCGCCCACTCGTGCCAGCGTCTTGCCAGGCCCTGAGCGACCGCAGGATGTTTCTTGCGACGTCGAGTGTTCGCACCTTGTCCCGTTGATGTTCATATTCCCAGGGGGGCAAAGCAATGTAGATCCCGTTCTGCATGATCCGGGTCTAAACGTGTTGGTCAACCAGAATCGCGTTCCCGTCCGGATCGTTCACGACAAAACTCGCGGGGCCGCTTGTGTCTTCGTCGGCTTCGGTTTGGAACGTGATGCCTGCCGCTTTGAGTTCTTTCTGCAGGTCGCGGACGTCTGTGAAGCTGTCCAGTTTTTCGGCGCTGCTGTTCCAGCCGGGGTTGAAGGTCAGGATGTTGTGTTCGAACATTCCCTGGAATAAACCGATGACCGTGTCGCCGTTCTTCATGATCAGATAGCCGTGCTCTGCGTTGCCGCCGAGGTCGCTGAAGCCGAGTTTTTCGTAGAAGGCTTTGGAGATTTGCAGGTCTTTCACTGCCAGACTTACGGAGAATGCGCCGAGCTGCATGTTGGGAATCCTTAGAGCTATGTTTGACTACTACCCAGCGTAACAACTCTGGCCGCGAAGCTCTCGCTCCCGGAAAATTACCTGACCAATCTGTAGGTTCATGTAGCTTTAGGGTGCGCTGGCTATACTTCCACCTGAATGAGTTCCTGACAGGTCCCAAACCGGAAGAACGAGCGTGATGATGGACAGATTGGTTATGAATAAAAGCCTGTGGGCTGCGGCGGGGATTGTTCTCCTGTCCTCGATTGGTTACGCGCAGGGACGACCGGGAGGTGGTGGACCAAACGCACCGGACCAGTTGATTCTCAAGGACTATGACAAGGACGGCGACGGTGTTCTGAACACGGACGAACGCAAAGTCGCGCGAGCCGACTTGGAGAAGAACGCGGCCAACGGTGGTGGTCGTCGCCGAGGTCCACGCGGGGGACGATCGGCGGCTGCTGGCAAGCCTGGGCCCAAGGTCAGTATCTCCGACGCGAAGGTTTATCCTGACGCGGGGCTGTATGACCAGACTGTATTGCGAACGCTGTTTCTGGAGTTCGAAAACAAGAAGGATTGGGAGAAGGAACTTGCAACCTTCAAGCCAACGGACATCGAGATTCCGGCGAAGCTGACCGTGGACGGCAAAGAGTATCCCAACGTTGGGGTGAGTTTTCGCGGTGCGTCTTCGTTCTTCATGATCGCGGAAGGATCAAAGCGATCGTTGAACCTGTCCATGGACTTCATGAACGAAGATCAAAAGTTGTACGGCTACAAGTCGTTGAACTTGCTGAATTGCAACGGCGACCCGTCAATGATGAGTTCGATTTTGTATTCGAACATTGCCGGTGCACGCATTCCGACGCCGAAGGTGAACTACGTCAAGGTTGTGATCAATGGCGAGAGTTGGGGGCTGTATGTGAGTTCGCAGCAGTTCAACAAGACGTTCCTGAAAGAGCACTATAAAACCAAGAAGGGAGCTCGCTGGAAAGTTAGCGGTAGTCCGCGGGGCGACGGTGGTTTGCGATATCTTGGCGACGATGTGGAACAGTACAAACAGCGGTTCGACATCAAATCAAAAGACAAAAAGTCTTCCTGGAAAGACCTGATCAACTTGTGCAAAGTGTTGAACGAAACACCTGCGGCCAGGTTAGAAGAAGCCCTCGCGCCGGTACTTGATGTTGAAGGCGCTCTTTGGTTCCTGGCTGTTGATGTGGCGTTGGCCAACAGCGACGGCTATTGGACTCGGGCAAGTGACTACAGCATCTATCAGGATGTTGATGGGAAGTTTCACATTCTGCCGCACGACATGAACGAGGCGTTCAGAGTCGCCGGGCGCGGCGGCGGCTTTGGTGGTCGGCGTGGCGGTGGTCCTCCCGGAGGCGGCCCTCCAGGCGGCGGATTCGGTGGTCCTCCTGGCGGTCCCCCACCTGGTTTCGGTGGACGTCCGGGTGACGGCCCTCCGCGGCGGGGCGGACGTCCAGGTGAAGAGGCACCTGAAGGTGGACGCGGTCAGCGTGGCGGCGGCTTTGGCGGCCCTCCAGGTGGCGGTGGTGGTGCTGGTGGCGGCGGTGTCGAACTCGACCCGATGATTGGACTCGATGAAGAACGCATGCCGCTGCGAAGTGTGCTTCTGAATAATCCAAAGTGGCAACGGCAGTACTTGATGAACCTGAAGACAATCGCGGACATGCTGGCCTGGGAGAATCTTGGCCCAAGCGTGAACCAATACCGTGCGTTGATTGAAGACGAGGTCGCCAGAGACACTCGGAAGTTGTTCACAACGTCCGACTTCAAGAAGGCCACCGTCGATGCCAGGCCTGGCAAGGATTCAACTGGTATCCGAGCCTTCGCAGAGAAGCGTTCTGAGTTCCTTCTGAACTATCCGAAAATCAAAGAGTTGCGATAGCCAATGTCGCCGGAGTCTCCGACTCCGGCCCGCGTAGAGACCAACCTGCCCAACGTCGCCGAACCACACGGTCCGGCGACGTTGTCAGTTGGTCTGTAGTAGATAAGGCCACGAGTCCCAACCCGCGGTGATCTCGTCCACCTGGGCCTGGCTACTCAAACCCAACTCGCGCGAGGTAGATACATGTCTTCTTTTCGTGCGACGAGTAGTAGCTGATCCATAGCTGGTTCTTGTGCCATGCCATTCCGGCGTAACTGGTGTCGCCGCCGGATGGGAGTTTTAGAACCTCGGTCAGTTTTGCGTTTTCCGGATCGAGTTCACACAGCGAGGTTCGAACGGGATTGTCGTAAAGCCGGACTGTCGCGAAGTAGCGTCCGTTGGGAAGCCGAATCATTGCGGGGCCGCCAATGCGGACTCCAAGGTCTTTCCATGTCCAGTCTTTGTATGGCGGTTTCGATTTTCCGATGAGTCCGTGGTTGGGTTCGCCGTCTTGTCGCAGCAGGCAGTACGCGGTTCCATCCCTGAGAAACACCATGTCGGTTTCGTTTGGGTATGTACCGAGTCCCCCGGCTTTCTCAACCAGCGTTTCACACTTCTTGCCGTCGTTGCTCTTATAGAAGCGCAGGCCACGCTTGTTGTTGGTGAGGTAGCCGAATCCATACGCCGATTTATCCGGTGCCCAGGTCGTTCGCCACAGCCAGACGTCTTTGTCAGCCAGGCGATTCGAGTCCGTCCAGTGCAGTCCGTCCCATGAGAACCACGTCAGCGATTGGTGGGTGTAGTCAGCGTTAGGGACCGCTTCGGCTCCGGACAGCATCAACTGTCCCTTTGGCGTCACGGTAATCTTTGCGTCGCGGAGGTCCGAAGTTGCGGACGTAATCAACGCCGCGGATTTCCATTCGGTTCCGTCTTCAGACGTGATGACTCGCAGAGCCCCATCGGGCGAGACATGCCTCTTGCCTTCGCGGAACACGCAGTACCAACGATCGTTGTGTCGAACTAAATCTGTGAACGCGTTGTGCGGCGCGGCGTCCCAGATCTTCTTCGCGCTGACGAGAACCGGTTTTGTCGCGGTGTTTTGTGCCGGCAGTGCGCAGGGCAGGGCGAACAGTAAGACGGCAGCGTTTAGCCATGTTGCCAGGGCGGTTTGGTTCCTCGTTCCGAACATGCTGCAGCACCCCTTCACAGACTTCGCAATCTCGACCGGCATACCCAGTTCTACCAAACGCTGCACCGAGCCATCAGTGAGGTAGATGTGTCTCGCTGTTGGCTAACTATCGACCGGAGCCAGGCGGAAGCTGCTTAGGTCGCGAACAGTTCCGCTTCGATGTTGGCGAACGCTTTGAACTCCAACGCGTTGCCGCTGGGGTCTTCAAAGAACATTGTGTACTGCTCGCCAGGTTCTCCTTCGAACCGGACGTACGGTTCGATGATGAACTTGTCTACAAACGTGCGAACACGTTCAGACAGTTGTTTCCAGTCATCGACTTCCAGGACAACTCCGAAGTGCGGAACCGGAACGGCGTGGTCGTCAACCGGATTGCAGTAGTTTGAAACGCGACCGGTTAGGCCAAGTTCAGGGTTCAGGTGCACAACAATCTGGTGGCCGAACAAGTTGAAGTCGATCCATTTCTCGTCACTGCGACCTTCGGGCAGTCCCATTTTGGTTCCGTAAAACTCGCGAGCTTCAGCGATGTCGCGTACCTGAAACGCAAGGTGGAATGGAGTGATCATTCTGGTGTCTCGATGGTATGAGTTCTTGAAGATGCTGAGGGGTTTCCGACTGTCCCTAGAATGAGCTTAACGACTGATGTGGAGAATGAAATGGGTGCCTCGGGTGAACGACGGTCAACGCGGGTCTGACGTGTTTCCGGGTCTCGCTGCGCATGAAAAAGCCCCCGCTCTTGCGAGCGGGGACTCCGACCGGTTCGATCCGGAACCCCGAGTGCTCCCGGACCGCGCTTCCGGTCTTGATTTATTTTGTAGTTCCCAAAGCACATCGGCAAGGGGGAGTTCTGTGCGTGGCGTTTTCTCACCACGTGTGATTATAACGATCATCGATCATCATCAAGTTCACGTTTTAGTGCAGAAGCCAGCTCGCGTGCATGAACTGCGTGCACCCTGAGTCACGAAAGTCCAGGAACTCTCACTCAACCACTGCGTCAGGCGAGAGCCCTGGTCCTTGAGTTTCACAGCCAATGTGTCAGCGACAGTTTTTGGATGGTGTGAGCCTGCTTACCCCGATGCTGGCTTCCGCACGGCAAGTTCGTTTGATGAAGGACTCCAAAGCGGTTCGCTGAATAGCTGCTCTTTCAGGAATCGGTATTGAAGACCGCAGCTGGTCCTAGACCTGTCGCGGCGGTCGCATGGCGTTGCGGCGTCGCCCACTACGATTCATACCAGGCCAACGAGAGGCGTAGAGGGCGGTGCGTGTTATTCGTGCGGCGCCAGCTTCCTGTACTTGTGGGCCTCCGAGCCCCAAGGTTCTAGCGCGTTGTCGGTTCGGAAGGCATGGATTAACAGTCGAGGTGGTTTGCGGATCGCCAGCGCGAACACTGTCGCGCGTGCTTGGGGCTCGGAGGCCCGCAAGTACGAAACAGTGAAGGCTTGGTGAATCCACAACCAACACGCAAGTGGAACTCTCGTTTGGTGGCTCTCAAAAGAAGCCTCCGTCAGCGCCACCGCCAAGACTGTCTGTCTGTCTGGCTCGCGGGGGGCTAGAAGACCGCGGTCGTCCTACGGGGCGACTCTGCCGCCACCAATATGTGAAGGTGGATTGTCCGGATCGACAACTGTGATCAGCTTTCGCAGTTGACGCCATTGATCGACCAGGACGGATTGAGATTGCTTGTCGAGTTCCATGGCCGCTGGCGAAGATTCCGTTGAGTGTGAGGCGTTGGGATTTCCAGGTTCCAACTCTGGCAAGCCGACTCGGTGTAAACTTCCAAAGTTGTAGCTTCTACTGCTGCCGATACGATCCCCATCCATGTGATGAGAGACACCTTTACCCTGGCGGACGTATGCGAACGGACCGATCGATGACTTTTCGCTTGAGAAGTAGTGTTGCATACGCGATTCGCCGCGCGGGTCTACCTGGCCGGTAATGGAAAACAGCATTGCCAGTGTATGTGCACGCTCAGCCAATGTTTGCGATTCGTCTTCGAGTTCCTCCTGTAAAGCGGGCACGGCTTGCCAACCAGCTGTCAGGATCTGCCCCAGAATAGATTTGGGCGGAATGAAATCAGACGCCCACTCTCCGTATGGCGCATCAACAATCCGCACATGTTGCGAGCGGTCAAGTTGACTGAGAAGAGCCGCTATCGCTGCAGTCTGTTCTTTCGTTTGTTGCACGGTTCTGCGGTAGATGGTCAACTCATACTCACGTGACTTGCAACAGATGTGGTCTTCAGTTGACGGACGGTCGGCGATGCATTCATGGTCGTGGTAGAGCACACGAATGGCGTATTCGCCAGGTTGGAGTTGGGGAACGAAGTCGGCCATAGGCAGACTCGTGTGCCAACCTTCCCCGAATTCAAGAGTCGTTGCCCCAACGATACCACCGCCAAAAGTGCTTGGTGGTGGTAGTGTCTCGACAATCACATGCCCGGTTTGAGTGTTTCGCACCTGTATCTTGAACCGCTCAGCCCTACCTGATCGGTTGTTGCCGCCGAGCCGGCTTATGACTGGTTCCTGTAGTGTGTCCATGTTGCGGACCGACACGTTTAGGGTTGGCATGTCTGGCCACTGAATTGAGTACGAATCAGCGGTGAGGCCCGTCACGATGACTCGCGCTGGGTCCGGTCTTTCCTGCAGGCGCCGGAGCGCAATAAGCAGTTCGAGTTTTGGTGCAGCACTTTCGAACGAATTTTCCGCAGTGACGAATTTCTGCATCAGGTCCTTCTCGGCTTGTGTTAATTCCTCATGGGGGCGTCCATCCTTTGGCTGCAGTGGTTCGAGCCGCGCGATCTCGCGCTGCCACTCCTCCCGACGTGCTTTGTAGGTGAGTACGAGACGCTGGAGTGCTGGTTCGAACTCACGATCGCCGCGACGCAGCATTTCCACGAGAACCGGTTCTTTGCTTTCGATAGAACGCAGAGGCCTGTGTCGCAGATCAATTTCACCCAGCCGATCGATGAGTGCCGCATTCGATAGCTGCTCGACTGGGGTGTTGTCGTCTTGCGGAAATTCAGACGACTTCGGGGTTTCAACGACGGGTTTTGGAAGCTGGGTTTGCTGTGGTTGCTTTGCCTGCTGCCCAAGCAGGATAAAGATGGTTCCGAGAGCAATTATGCTCATCGTGAGAGCGGCTGTATTGTGGCCTTTGGCACTCGCGTTCATGTCTTCTCAGGTAGAAAGCCATCTACAACGTGGGCAAAGATCCTGCTTGGCCATGCATGGGATCGACTCTACAATACGTAGCCCTCCATTTTCCAGCAGACCCTTCCCACGGTCTGTTGCCCGCCTGTGTTATTCCGTGAAATGCCCGAACGATGCGTTTGCGTTCTGTTCGAACACTGCTGTTCGCCTTCTGCGTTTGCTGTTGCGCGGTTGAAGGTGCGCTTGGGCAGGAGAGTGATGCGGAGGTCTTCAAACGTGGTGAGAAAATTTATCGAGCGACCTGCGCGAGTTGTCATGGGGACAAAGGGCAGGGCGTGCAGGACGCGTACGCGGAACCGCTGACCGGGGATGCGACGGTTGGCGAGCTCACGACTCTGATTACGAAGACGATGCCGGAAGGCGAAGCGGATTTGTGCGTTGGTGACGACGCGGCCGCGGTTTCGCGATACTTGCATTATTCGTTCTATAGCGAGGCGGCTCGGATTCGGAACCGGCCGCCGCGGATTGGGTTGGCTCGGTTGACGGGCAACCAGTTGCGGCAAAGTCTTGCGGATCTTTACACGCGACATGATGAGGCGATGTGGTTCACTACCGATCGCGGCTTCAGTGCGGAGTATTCGAACCGGAATCGGAAGAAGAAAAAGAAGTTCGAGCGCGTTGATTCGGTGATCGATTTTGATTTCGGCGACGATGGACCTGGGAAAGAGATTGACCCGAAGAATTTTCGTGTTACCTGGACCGGCGGTTTGCTTGTTGAGACCACCGGCCGCTACGAAATTGTGATTCGGAGTTCGTGCGCGTTCGTTTGCACGTTTGGTCGTTCAGGACGTGAGCTGATTAATAATCATGTGCAGTCTGGCGGCAAGACTGAGTTCCGTCGGTCAATCAGGTTGACTGCGGGGCGCGTGTATCTGATGCAGATTTATTTTGAACAGCGCAAGCGGAAGACGAAGCAGCCGCCGGCCAACATTTCGGTTTCATGGGTTCCGCCGCAGGGGACTGAGCAGATTATTCCTGCTCGGAATATCGTTCGTACTTATCCACCGGCCGTGTTCGCTTTGCAGGCCAGGTTGCCGCCGGACGATCGCAGCTACGGTTACGATCGTGGTATCGCAATCGATACACAGTGGGACGAATCAACAACGGCCGCTGCGGTTGAGTTCGCTCAGGCCGCGGTTGATGAACTGTGGCCAGATTACAATCGCCGGAACCGCAAGAAGCCAAACGAAAACCGCGCGCGGCTGCGGGAGTTTTTGGCGGTTCTGGTTGAGTCGGCCTTTCGCGGTCCACTAAGCGACGAACTGCGCGCGTTGTATGTTGATAAGCAGGTTGATGCGACGGAAGACGACGCGGAAGCGATTAAACGATCGCTGTTGGCGACGCTGAAGTCGCCTCGGTTTTTGTATCCGCTGTTGGATTCTGATCGGTCAAAGTCGCAGCGTGCGGCGAACCGGTTAGCGCTGACTTTGTTTGATGGGCTGCCGACGGACAAATCGTTGCGGAGGTTGGTTGAGCAGAATCGGTTGGAGTCTGAACAGCAGGTTCGTGAGATGGCTGAGCAGATGACCTGGGACTTTCGTGTTCGTGGCAAAACGCGCGAGTTGATTCATGAGTGGTTGAATCTGAGTAAGTTCGACGATGTGTCGAAAGATACCGAGCTGTATGCGGGGTTCGACAAGGCGATGGTGGCAGAGCTGCGTGAGTCTTTGGACGCGTTTGTTGACGCGATTGTTTGGAGTGACAAGAGCGACTACCGCGAGTTGTTTTTGGCGGATTGGTCGATGACGACGCCGAAGCTGCGAGCGTTTTATGGCGATGCCTGGAAGCCGGCCGAAGAGGAAGGGCCATGGTTAAGGCGGAGCGTGTCTGATGGTTCCCGCCGGTTCGGTTTGGTCACGCATCCGTATTTGATGAGCGGTCTGGCGTACCACGATTCGACGTCGCCGATTCACCGTGGCGTGTTTTTGATTCGCTATATGCTGGGCCGAGCGTTGCGGCCGCCGAATGAGGCGTTCACTCCGTTTAGTGCGGATTTGCACCCGAGTTTGACGACTCGGGAACGCGTGGAACTGCAAACCAAGCCTGAGAATTGTCAGGGTTGTCATGTGAAGATCAACGGCCTGGGCTTTACGTTGGAGAACTTCGATGCAGTCGGGCGATATCGAGAGGAGGAACTTAGCAAGGCTATCGATTCGTCCGGGCGGTACACTACCTTGAAGGATGAGACGGTTGAGTTGGCGGGCGCTCGGGAATTGGCCGAGTTCCTGGCGAACAGCGAGGATGCCCAGCGAGCGTTTGTCGCTCGCGCGTTCCAGCACTTCGTGAAGCAGCCGGTCGCGGCATACGGAGCCGATCGTTTGGACAAGCTTGTTGCACAGTTCCGTGACAGCGCGTTCAACATTCGAAAGTTGTTGACGGAGATTGCTGTGGTGGCGGCGGTCAGTACTGACAGGTGACTCAAGTAACTAAAGATCGAGACGGTTTCTCTCTGGAGGTGGATCGTGGAAGCAGAACCCAACGTAACGCGAAAGAAAAATCGTCTGGTTGTGCCGTGCGAAGATCCCGTGTTTCCTCCGATCTGCGTCGAGACCGGGAAGACGGATGACCTGGCTTGGGTCAGCGGTGACCTTAACGCACTGTCAGACCCGACGCTGCAAAAGAACCTACTGCCTTTTGCTGTGGTTGCCATGGTCGTTGCAGGTGGAGCGGTTCCTGTAGGCACTGCTGGTCGCGCTATAGCAGGCAATACTGGGTTCTTCGCGCCGTCGGTTACGTTTGCCGTGAGCAAACAATATTACGACAAATGGCAGATGCGGTTTCGCCGTAAGAGCACGATAGGCTGGGGGCTCGTGTTTGTTGGGATCGGCGCAATGATTGTGGGGATTGGTTTGGGGCTGGCGGATCCGGACCCTCGTTCCAGGGCGATGGATATTGGGCTTGGTTTCGGTGCGATCACCGCAGCGATTGGCGGGCTGGTTAGGGTGTATGGTGTGCGGCCGTTGCTGCATTCACCGCGTCCTGAGGGCAAGAGCCATGTTTCCGTTCGAGGGGCCTCGGCGGAGTTTCTTAACAAGCTGGCAGATTTTGTTGCTTAGTTTTAGGGCATGCTGACGTAGCGAGTAAGAAGATGACAAGAATCACAAGACGCGATTTCTTAATCAAAGCCGGCGTGAGTGCGGCGGCGGCGAACTTTGCTCTGAACCTGCCCAGCCTCGCGCATGGGGCTGGGAATGTGTTCGCGCCAGAACCGAAACGCAAGCAGCGGCTTGTGTTTGTGTTTAGTCCTAACGGTGTGATTCCAAAACACTTCTGGCCGGAAACACTCGGCACAGACTTTGAACTCAAGCGGATCCTGAAACCACTGGAGCCGTTCAAAGATCAGATGATGACGCTGCATGGCGTGCACAATCGTATCAAGGGCGATGGCGATGGGCACATGCGCGGGATTGGTTGTTTGCTGACGGGAATCGAATTGTACCCGGGCGATATTCAGGGCGGTTCTGACACGCCGGCTGGTTGGTCGATGGGAATTTCGGTTGATCAGTTTCTGAAGAACAAGTTCCAGGCGAACGCGGAAACTCGCACGCGTTTTGGTTCGTTGGAATTTGGTGTCATGGTTCCGGATCGAGCGGACACCTGGACGCGGATGTCGTACGCCGGCCCGAATCAGCCGGTGGCGCCAATTGATGATCCGTATCAGATGTTCGACAAGTTGTACGGGCAGACGAAGAACCGCGAGTTGTTGGCCAGTGTTCTTGATGGTCTGGGTGATGACTTCAGGAAGATTGAAAAGATGGTCAACGGCGAAGACGCGAAGCTGTTGAAAGAACACCTGGCGATGGTTCGAAAGGTGGAGAAACAGCTGCAGGCCGAACAGGCGATTCGCAAAGAGAAGAAGGACGTCGGTCACGCGGTTCCTCAACTTCCTCCCAATGTGGAAGAGGTTAACGACAACATCCCGCAGATCACGAAGATGCAAATTGAGTTGCTGGTCAACAGCCTGGCCGCCGACTTCGCCCGGACGGCAACGTTTCAGATTACTAACAGTGTTGGTCAGCCGCGGATGCGGTGGCTTGGTATTAAGGAAGGCCACCATAAGCTCTCGCACGAACCGGATTCGAAGAAGGACGCTTACGAGAAGCTCATCAAGATCAACACCTGGTATTGCGAGCAGGTCGCGATGCTGGCGAAGCGGCTATCTGAAACGCCTGAACCCGGCGGTGAAGGTTCTTTGTTGGACAACACAACTATTGTGTGGACCAACGAGCTTGGCAAAGGGAACTCACACACGCGGAACAACATTCCGTTCGTGTTGGTTGGCGGTGGCCTGGGTTGGAAGACCGGGCGGGCCATCGACTTCGGTAAGGCGAACCACAATCGCCTGCTTATGAGCTTCTGCGAGTCCATGGGCCATCCTGTCGAAAGCTACGGAAACCCTGATTTCTGTAGCGATGGAGTCCTGACTGGTCTTTCGTAGGCTTGGGACCGCGGGGGCTGTCGGGCGCGTTTCTGACGCGCGGTGATGCTTTCTGTTTTGTGTATTTCTGCTGTCTTGTGGATCTCTGCGTTCTTATACTTCCGTCCGAGTTGATGGTTCGTCCCTAGCTTTACTGATGAACCCACTGGATAGCTTTAAGTTCGGGCAGGTCTTCGAGGCACAACATGCGCAGGCGCTCGCTGTTTTCGGTTCTTATTCTGGTGTTCTTTGTCGGAACCCCGACGTTCGCTCAAAACGACGATGTGGTAGTGGACGAGTCGATTGATCGATCGTCTGAACGCCCCGGCATCACCGATCTGTTTGACATTGATGCTCCATCTAGTGCGGCCAGAGACGGGTTTTGGTCTCAACACGCGCGGTGGCCGATTTGTCCCATCCATGCGGCATTGTTGCCCAACGGTGATGTGATGACCTACGGCACAACGGAAGCCGCAGAGAACGGGCTGGGTTTCGTGTACGACCGCTGGAACCCCGACCGTGGTCTGGCGCCCAACTCGCATGCGGTGTTTGATGTCCAGACAGGCAACAACATTTTCTGTAGTGCTCAGGCGCTGTTGCCGGGAACCGGTGGGCTGATGTTGGTGACCGGCGGTTCGGTTGAGAAAAACGGGCGACGGAATTTCGGAACCAAACACGCCAACGTTTACGATCCAACGGATAACCGGTTCTTCCAACCATTCGGCCAGATGAAGTTCGCGCGGTGGTATCCCACGGTGACGCAGCTGGCAACCGGCAGGCTGTATGTCCTGGGCGGTCGCGATGAGAACCGAAAGCCAACGACAACGCCTGAGGTGTTCGACCCCGTGACGGGGACGTGGACCGCAATGACAGGGGCGAAGAGTGGTTTGTTTGAAAACGGCGGTTGGAACTACCCGCGAGCGTTTGTGGGGCGGGACGGCAATGTGCTGATGATGCCTATGAACCGAACCGGGCTGTTTTCGGTTTCGATACGCGGCAATGGAAGTATTAAGAAGATTCGAGAGTTGCCGGTTAAGGTAGGCGGCAACAACAACATGGCCGTCATGTACGCCGAGAACCAAATCTTAGCGATGCGCGGTCGCGATTCACGGAAGCTGACATTGCGAGAAGACGGAACGGTTCGGTCGGATAACATTCCGGACTTCCGCGGCGACAGGTTGTGGGCCGACGCCACGTTGCTTCCCAACGGCGAAGTGTTGGTCACGGGTGGTGCTCGCGTCAACCAGTCAGAAGCAGACGCGGTCAGGGAAGTCGAGATTTGGAACCCTGAAACAGAAAGCTGGCGCGTTGGCGCGCGGCAGGCGAAGTCGCGTTTGTATCACTCAACAAGCCTGTTGCTACCGAACGGAACCGTATTCGTTGGCGGCGGTGGTCCACCAGGCGAAGTGGCACATCTTAACGCTGAGATTTACTACCCACCGTACCTGTTCACGTCCAGCGGCGATCTGAGGCAGCGGCCCAGATTGCTGGGTGAATCCGGAAGCGGTTCGGTCATTCGCGTTCGGGCGTGGGGTGACGAAGGGACGGAGCGGATGGCGTTCACGATTAATGGCGAACGCATGAAGACGGTCGACGTGACGACAAGCGGCAGGAGTTACTACTACACAACCGATCGACCTGTAACTGGCGACCAGGTGCGTATTGAGTTTTTGAATGATGACTGGCGGCCGAGTGAGGGAATCGATTCGAACCTGAACGTGGACTACATGGAGATCGACGGGTTGAGGCACCAGTCTGAGGATCCTCGAACGTTTGTTCGACAACGCAATTCCGGGTTTCTTGAGCGAGAACGGTTGGCTCAGACCGGTTACTTTGAGTACTTCGATCAATCAACCGGTTGCACCAACTTGGGGCAGGTTGCCTACAGTCAGGAGCTAACTTGTAGCGTTGATCGCCAGGGTTCTATCGAGACGGTTCGGATGATTCGATTCGGGTCGGTTACCCATAGCTTCGACATGGGTCAGCGCGGTCTTACTCTGGAGTTTAGCCAGACCAGCAACAGCGTGTCGTTCAAGATGCCAACGCTGCGAAAGTCAGCGCCACCAGGGTTCTATATGGTGTTTCTGGTGAACGATTCCGGGACGCCATCGGAAGCGGCGATAGTGGAACTGCTGTAGCAAGCAGCTGGTCCGGGATTTGTAGGGGGCCCACGCCACTACTGCCCGCCCGTAAGCGGGAGAGTTGGCCGGCTGTTTGAATGTCGAATGTCGAACAAGGAATTTCGAAGTCTGAAGTTCTCTGGTGGCGGCAGTTTTTACTTCATCATTCGACATTCCTTGTTCGACATTCTGCGGCTCTGTCCCTTGGGCCGGGCAGCGTTCTTACTTGGAGATTCCTTGTTGGATATTGGATATTCGTCCGCCCTTCCCGCGGGTTCTAGCTGGCATCCAGTTGAGCGATTAGCTTTTTGGTGGCGAGCAGGCGGAAGCTCTCGTCGACCCAGCGTTCGAGCAATTTCTTTGCCGGGCCTTTGCCGTTGGGAAACCTTAAGGTCGTCCAGCCGTGTCGACCCACGCTGAAGTTGTCAGGCTTTTCGCTGGCGAGTCGTTCTGCTTCTTTCAGTGAATCTGAAAGTTTGACCATCATCGTCCAGGACTCTTCTTTCTCACCGACAAACAGGAATGACTTCTTGCCCGCCTTGAACGCGGCGTTGCTGCACGACGTGCCTTCGGTGGTGTCCGGGTAGGTCAAAGCCAACGTTCTTAGCTGTCCGGGGACGTCTTTCTTAGCCATCAGATTGCCTTTTTATGCGTTGGTGAGGCCGGCGTTTGGGTCTAAGTTTGGACCCCAATGATGGGCGTTCTTCTTCGTCAAACAACCCAGATGGCAAATTCGGCAAGGTTCTTTTTGTGGGGCAAACCGGTGGGTTTTCGAGTGTCTTGAAGGGTGCGTCTGATTCGCGTCGAACCTAGAATGACACGGCGCTTAGCGCGCGAAGCAATTCTTAGCAGTGCAATCAAGGGCATTCGATGAGTATCTATCTCAACAACGCAGCGACCACGTGGCCTAAGCCCGAGATCGTCTACGAGACTGTTGACGACTGTTTTCGTGCGTTGAATAGTCCCGGCCGAACGGTCTCGGACGAGGGAACTCGCAACACCATGATGATGCAGACGTGTCGTCAGGAGATTTCTGAGTTCCTTGGAATCGAAAATCCGAACCAGCTTATCTTCACGCCATCGGCGACGTTCTCTTTGAACCTGGCCATCTTTGGTTTGGATTGGCAAGCTGGTGACGAGATCATCATGAGTGGTCTGGAACACCATGCGATCTCTCGTCCGGTTCGAAAGGTCGCTCGCGAGTACGGCGTGAAGTTCCATGTGGCTCCGTATAAGCCAGGCAACCCAATGGACCTGGACTTTGTTGAGGACAAACTGAAGTCCGGCAAAGTGAAATTGTTGGCGACCACAATGGCCAGCAATGTGACGGGCGAGATTCTTCCGTCGCTGGAACTGGGACAACTGGCGAACCGGTATGGCGCGATTTACCTGGTCGATGCGGCTCAGTCAGCCGGAGTGATTCCGGTGAACGTTGTTGATTTGAAAGCCGACATGGTCAGCCTTGCTGGTCACAAAGGTTTGTTCGGTCCTCCAGGCTGTGGAGCCCTGTATGTTCGCAAAGGCATCCCGCTGCGAACACTGACTGAAGGCGGAACAGGTAAGGACTCGGGCAAGCACGAAATGTCTGGTCGGTTCCCATCAAACTACGAAGTGGGAACTCACAACCTGCTTTCGATTGCTGGCATGACGGCTGGCGTCCGTTGGATTCAGCAGACGGGTCTGGATGATCTGCGAAAGCACGAACAGGAATTGACCCAACGGTTCATGTCGAACATGAGCAAGATTGATGGCGTGAAGATTTACGGCACGCACGATATCGAAAAGAAGACCGCGGTGGTCTCATTGACCATGGATGGCGCGAGTCCGGGTGCGATTGCCAAGTGGCTAGCCGAAGAACATAACGTTTCGACGCGAGCCGGCTATCACTGTGCTCCATTGGCGCATGAAACAATCGGTACGCTGCCTGGAGAGGGCACGATTCGCTTTGGGTTTAGCTTTGCGAATACAATTGAGGAAGTTGATCAGGTGTGTGCCTGGATGAACGAGGTACCTCGTTTGACGGGCCAGCTTGATTGGTGCGTTTAAACGCGCGGACCGGACGTTTGTTGGTAGGGCGGGAAGATGCTGCAGGGTTTGGTGAAGATGATTCGTCATATGGACGGGCTTACGGGCCCGGCCTCGACGGAACACATGGCTGATCTGATTAGTCATGCAAACGTCACGCGCGAAGACATGATCAATGCGTGTAAGTTCAGCGACAAGACCTACGCGCGGACGACGTTGGCGAAGTCTGACTGGTACCAACTGCTGGTAATTTGTTGGAAGTATGGTCAGGCGTCACCGATTCATGACCACGAAGGTTCAAACTGCGCGGTGCGGATTGTTGATGGCGTGGCGACGGAAACGACTTACACGGAAGTCGGTAACGGGGTTGTCGAAGAAGTCGCCAAGCGCGAGCTTAAGAAAGACGAACTCTGCACGGCGAACCATGACGACATTCACCTGATTGAAAATCTTCAGGCGGATACAGAACTGGTGACGCTGCATCTTTACAGTCCTCCGCTAAGGATGAACTACTTCCAGGTCGCTGGTGCTCAGAGCTAGCCAGCTGACTGGTGAGCCTGTGGCAGACGGATATGGTCGCGGCTTGCTTGTGTTCTTGAAACCGACTGCTGCGTCTGTGAGTATGAACTTCCAGACCGCAGGAGGTTCAGATGGCCTACTTTGTTTGCCCTGATTGTTCGTCATGGCATGTTGCTCCGGACGAGTACGTTGGTCGCAACTCGCAATGCCCCAAGTGTCAGCGCGAGGCGTTGATTCAGGCGGAACCGCCAACGGCCGGCACACGGTTGCCTGACACTATTCCGCCGCGTGCGAAGTCTCAGTCGACCGCGGTCGCTGCAGGGTACGCCAAAGATGCGTCGGCGCTTTCGAAGTTGACCACGGTCATTACCTTTGTGATCGCAGTGGTCACTTCGGCGCAGATGGATGACTTTACTCCGCTCGCGATTTGGCTTCCGAGCTGGTTTCTCGTCGCGCTGGCCATCCGCTTTTCTGTGATCGTCGTGCAGTTATTGGAGAAGCTTCTGCAGACGACCCGCGAGATACTGAAACAGCAAGCAACTCAGGCTGAGGTGTCGGATAGTGAATCATGACACAATCGTTGTGAGCGGTTTCGCTAACCGGTGTGTTCCGTAAGGTCGACGCTCGTCAACGGTCGTGCGGATGTGTGCTTGGTGGTGTTCCCGAAGTGTTGCGGTTGTGCTTTCGCCAAGTGTCGGCGTGGGTTTGGGGCTGCTGTTGGCGAGTGAATCCATCCGCTGGATTCCCGTTGCGTAAAATAACACGTGAGCCGGCCGCATTGCTGGCTCATCAGTCACGTCCGTGAGTTACGGTCGTGCCGGGAAAACGAGCCGCAACGATTGTTGTGAAGCGAGAGTCGTCCGGTGATGCGTTTAGGCATCACAATCGGTTCAATGTCGCTGGCCGCTCAATTCAAGACGACCCGAGAGGTTGGTGTGTAAGTGTGGATATTTATCCACGCATGCTGACTCTGAAGCACTCCTGGTCCTGGAACTGAATCTAGGTTCCCAGTGGGCTGGTACAGGGGGTTGTCGTGGGTGCGCTAAAGATATTGCTGGTTGCCGCTGCGCTAGGGGGCGAGCGGGATGTTGTCCGTACCGACGCGGTCGGTGTGGTTTGGAATGGTGAATCGACCTGGAAATTTGATGGCCAGCCAGACCGGTTCGATCGAGTTCTGATTCCAGGTCGGCCTGATCAACGGGCCGCGATCATCGTCGAACATGGCGCGGGGTTCCATCGCGCGGCGACGCTGATGGTGGGGCGTCCTGCTGGCAGTGACGGTTCGGTTGAAGTCCATGGACTCCTGCGAGTCGCCGGGCCGGATCTTGGTTTAGAAAAAGAAGCTGGCCGGTTCTATCTCGGGGGAACCGGCGGGACGGGGGCTGTAGTGCAGTATCCCGGCAGCGATGTGTACGTTTCGAAAGCCCTTCGTCTGGGATACGACGACAGCAGTCGAGCCAGCTACTTTGTCCAGGGCGGCCGGTTGCGAGCGAAGCAGGCGATATCGATTGCTGAGAACGCCAGTGCTCAGTGCCAGTTTCATGTGGTTGGCGGCGCTGCTGAGATTGAGACCAATAATCTGATCATCGGTAAGGGAACCAGCACGTTGGTTTTCGAAGCGGACGCTGATGGCATCTCCCCAATTACGGTCGACAAAAGTGCCACTCTGTCTGGGGCCTTGCGCGTCAAAGTTGGATCGGGCTCGTCAGCTGAGATGAAGCTAATCGACCTGGCTCGTGCCGGAGACCGTGTGGGTGGATTCGGTGATGTTGCGATCGACAGCTCTACGGGGCGGCATTTTGAGATTTCATATTCCGGTGGCAACGGCAACGATGTTGTGCTGCGTGAGGTTCCCGACGCGCTTGTGAGTTTCGAAGACTGGCAGGACTATCGGTTCGCATCCAGTGAACCTAACCGTGTTCGCGGTGCGTATGCCGATCCGGACGGGGACGGGCTGCCGAACGTGGGCGAGTACAAGTTGTCACGTAGTCCGGTGGTTGATGAAGGCGCCGTGGTCACGGGGGTGTCTGACCGCCAGTCGTACATTCGATACACACGACGCACTGACAGGCGGGATGTCGAAGTGATGGTCGAAGCGTCAGTCGGTGGCGGCATGTGGTCTGGAAGTGGTGTGAGGTCGCGTGTTCTTGCGACCTACGGCAATACGGAAACGGTTGAAGCCTGGGTGGACGACGTGGATGCGGAACTGCGTCTGGCGTTTGCGAGCGATGTTGATCGTCCGAACATTCTGTTCATCCTTGTGGACGACATGGGTTGGGCGGACAACGAAATGAACGACCCAACGTTCTACACGCCGACTATCAAACAGCTTTCCGAGGGCGGCGTTTCGTTTTCGAACCACTATGTTTCTCCACAGTGCACGCCAACCCGGGTGGCATTGTTGACCGGCTGCAACCCGGGACGGTTTGGCACGCAGGCCAACTTTGCTGGTTCGAACCGTCAGATTCTGCCGCAGGGAACGCCAACGCTGGGCAACATTTTAAGTGACGCGGATTACTCAGTCGCCTTGATTGGCAAGTGGCATCTCGGGTCGGTTCCACAACAGGGGCCGCGGTGGTTTGGGTTCGAAGAAGCTTACGGATCACTGGCTGGCGGTACGGGCGCGTACGACCACCGCTATCGCCTTAACAAGGGAGAGATAGCGAACACCTGGCACCGCAACAGTCGTCTAATCGAAGGCGCAGAAAGCGCGGCCGCTTACACGCCGGGTTATCACGTAACAGATTTGTTGACGGATGAGGCCGAACGCTTCCTGCGACGCGAGCATGAGCGTCCGTTCTTTTTGAAACTGGCGTACACAGCGACGCATACGCCGCTGGCAGAGGAACCGAGTTGGTTCAACGATCCTGAGGGGCGGATTAATCAAATCGCAAACCCTGATCGGCGCTTGTTGGCCGCAACCGCCTATCACCTGGATTCCGGCATCCGCCGCGTCATTGATACGCTGACCGAGACGGGGCAGCGGGAGAACACGCTTGTAATTTTCTCCTCCGACAACGGCGGTATTACTCGAACTATCAACGGCGATTCGTTCCCGGCACCCGATCCGACGCTGAACGCTGGGTTCAGCAGCAACGGTTCGCTAAGAGGGCAGAAGGGGGAAACGTATGAGGGTGGGATTCGTGTGCCTGCCTTCGCGAACTGGCCGACGCAGTTAGCACCGCGAGTGGAAACGCAGCCGGTTCAGATTGCGGATTGGTTTACAACTTTATGTACGATGGTTGCCGAGGTTCCGGAGGGGATCGACCCGGACGGCATTGATATTTGGCCAACCATCACGACCGGTGAAGCTTTGCCTTCACGCGATTTGTATTTTTCGATCGGCAAGAAGTGGACGTGGTTTGGTTTGCAGCGAGACGGTTGGAAGGTCGTGAGCGGCGATGGCGGTGAGTCGTGGGAGTTGTTTGATCTGACGAACGATCCGAACGAACAAACCGACCTGGCTGGTTCGTACCCCAGCAAACTGAACGAACTGATCACCCGTGTCGAAAGCCATTGGGCCGAAGAGAAGCGGGAGTACCTGCTTAGTGGCTGGGTGGAGTCACCCGAGTTCGTTCAGGCGGGTGAATCAATCAACGCGAAGGTTCGGTTTTCTGAAGTGGTGGAGGGGCTTGATGAGAGTCGTATCCTGATTGAAGGTGGCCGCGTGCAAAGCGTGTCCGGTTCGGACAGGGAGTTCGACGTGGTGATTGCAGTCGATGGCGGCGCGGATGTGGTTCGCATCGAACTGCTGACCGGCGCTGGTGGTTCACCGGGATCGCCAAGACGTCTCAGTGATGCATCGTCCCAGGTTACGACCACGGTGACTCAGGATTGAACGTGGTTTATGCACTCGTTTGAGGGAGGGTGATTCGCGATCCCGATGGCCGTAGAGAATGGGAACTGGCGGAGGCTCCGGATGGACTTATACTGGGGGCGGGCTTTCGCAACTATTGGATGTCGCCATGAGTCGGTTGAGCTACGTTGTTTTTGCTTTGGTTTGTTTGTCTGCGGTCGCTGTGCCTGCTGACGAGTACAACGTTTTCGTTGGCACCTACACGGCCGGTAACAGCAAGTCGGAAGGCATTTACCTGGCGAAGTTCAATTCGGATTCGGGTAGTTTGAGGTTGGTCGGTCTGGCCGCGAAGTCAAACAATCCCTCGTTCCTGGCCGTTCATCCAACAAAGAAGTTTCTGTACGCGGTGAATGAACTTGGCGGCGGCAACGGCGCGGTTGAGTCGTTCGCAATGAATGCCGATGGAACGCTGAAACTGGTGAACCGCCAATCATCTGAAGGCGATGCACCGTGTCACCTGGTTGTGGATGGGGCCGGGCGGAATGTTTTGCTGGCCAACTACATGGGCGGCAACGTTGCGGTTCTGCCGATCCGGGAAGACGGTTCGTTGGCGGCGGCGAGTTCTGTGATTCGGCATCGTGGTCGAAGTGTGAACGTCCAAAGGCAGACAGCGCCGCACGCTCATTCGATTAATCTGGCGGCCGACAACAAGGTCGCGTTCGCTGCGGATCTGGGAGCGGACCGGGTGTTTGCTTACGACTTTGATGCGGACAATGGATTGCTGACGACTCACGATCCGGCGTCGGCCAGCGTTCAGCCCGGCGGTGGACCTCGACATTTTGCCTGGCATCCGAGTGGCAAGTTCGCCTACGTGAATAGCGAACTGACCGCAGCGGTCACGGTTTTCCACTACGACGCCGGGCAGGGAAAGCTGCAGTGGCTGCAGACCATCGAAACACTGCCCGAGGCATTTATTGGACGCAAGGGTACCGCTGAGATTCGCGTCCATCCGTCGGGTCGGTTCTTGTACTGTTCGAACCGAGGACATGATTCGATTGCCGTGTTCCGAGTTGACGAGGCGACCGGAAAGCTGCGGAAGATCGAACACGAACCAACCGGCGGCCGAGAGCCTCGGAATTTCTTCATTGAACCCGGCGGCAGATTTCTGCTGGCTGCGAATCAGAAGTCCGACTCGATTGTTGTCTTTGCCATCGACCAACAAACCGGAGCGCTAAGCCAGACGCGGCAGCGGATTGATGTGCCGCGACCAGTTTGTATTCGAATGGTGGCGCAGTAACTGACAGTTGCTTTAATTCTTCGGCCAGTCGAAGGCAATGTCCAGTGTTGGGGCGGAATGTGTCAGCGCGCCGATGCTGATGCGGTCGACGCCGCTTTCGGCGATTGCTTTGACGGTCTGCAGGTTTACTCCGCCGCTGGCTTCCAGGCGGACTGACGCGTTGGTTTTATCTCGCATCGCGACGGCTTGCTGCAGTACGGCCGGCGGCATGTTGTCCAGTAAGGCAATGTCGGGCGAAGCGGGCAGGGCGAGTTCCAATTGCTCAAGCGTGTCGACTTCGATTTCGACAACGACTCCACCGTGTTCGTCAGAGAATTTTCGCGCGGCGGCCAGCACTTCGGGGATGCCGCGGTCTTTTTCGTCCAGGAATGCCAGGTGGTTGTCTTTGATCAGAATGGCGTCAAACAAACCGCGTCGGTGGTTGGTTCCGCCGCCGCATCGCACGGCGTACTTTTGTAGATCGCGATACCCGGGCAGCGTTTTGCGCGTGTCTAGAATGACGGCTTTGGTGCCTTTGACGAGTTCTGTGAACTGGCTGGTCAGCGTCGCGACGCCGCTAAGATGCGTCATGAAGTTCAGTGCGGTGCGTTCGCCGGAAAGCAGCGAGCGGACTGAACCGGTGATCGACGCGATCACTGAACCCGGTGCCAGGACATCTCCGTCTTTCAGTTTCGCGTTCCATTGGACATCGGCGTCCATTTCTTCGAACACAATCTGAGCGATAGGAACGCCGCTAAGTCGGCCAGGTTTTCGGCACACGACGTTGACCGTGGCTTCGATGTCCGGAGGCAGTACGGCCAGGCTGGTCAGGTCGCCAACGTCACGCAGATCTTCGGCAAGAGCCTTAATGACGATGTCGCGGGCGATTTGTTGTTCGGGCTCTGTGAGTTGCAGTGACACGTTGTGATTCCGGGTATGGCTAAAAAAAACAGGCGGGCTTGGGCCAAATCGTATCGGAGGCGGATGACAGTTGGAACCTGTGGTTGCCGAGCTGTTTTACGCAGTGCCTGCTGTTCAAACCCAAATGCGGAACGATAGACTTCGCTCTTCTATTTTCAGAGAACCACCCATGCCAAAGTTTTCCGACCGAGCCCTCAACCTGCCGGCTTCACCGATTCGTAAGCTGGTCCCGTACGCCGACGGCGCGAAATCGCGTGGGACGAAGGTTTATCATCTCAATATTGGTCAGCCTGATATTGAGACGCCGCCCGAGTTCTTTCAGGCGGTGCAGGATGCGGACATCAAAGTGGTCGCGTACAGTCCGTCGGCCGGGATCCAGCCACTGCGCGAACAGATTGCGGCGTACTACGGACGGCTTGGTCACAAGTTGGAACTCGACGATGTGATGGTCACGACGGGTGCGTCGGAGGCGCTGAGTTTTGTGTTTACGGCGGTGATGAATCCCGGCGACGAAGTGATTGTGCCGGAACCGTTTTACGCCAATTATTTGTCGTTTGCTTTGGGTAACGATGGCCGTGTGGTTCCGGTGACATCGGACATCGAAGACGATTTCGCGTTGCCGTCGGTGGAGGCATTTGAGGAGAAGATTACTCCGAACACGCGTGCGATTCTGGTTTGCAATCCAGGTAACCCCACCGGTGTTCTGTATCCGAAGGAAGCGTTGTTGCAGCTGCGCGAGTTGGCAATCAAGCACGATTTGTTTTTGATTGCTGACGAGGTGTACCGAGAGTTCGTTTACGGCGACGATCAGCATATGTCGACGTTGGAACTCGAAGGCACAGAGCAAAACGTTGTCGTGATCGATTCGATATCGAAGCGGTTCTCCGCCTGTGGTGCTCGGATTGGTTGCATTGTGTCACGCAACAAGCAGCTGATGGATTTGATTCTGAAGATGGCTCAGGCAAGGCTGTCGCCTCCAACTTACGGACAAATTGGTGCGGCGGCTGTGTACCAGCTTCCGCCGGCGTACTACGAAAAGAACGTCACCGAGTACGCCAAACGCCGCGACATTCTGAAGGAATCTCTGGATGCGATCGACGGAGTTTTGTGTCCGCACGTTAACGGTGCGTTCTACGCGATGGTGCGACTGCCGGTTGATGATTCCGAAAAGTTCTGCACGTGGATGCTGGAAGAGTTCGACCACAACGGCGCGACCGTGATGATGGCTCCCGGAGCCGGCTTCTACGCGACAGAAGGTCTGGGTTCGAACGAGGTCCGCATCGCATACGTGTTGAACTGTGAGGATTTGAAAGCAGCGATGGACTGTCTGGCGGCGGCGCTAGAGGTCTATCCCGGTCGTCGATCCCAGTGAGCGTTTGGACGCAGCCCCAATCGCACTGACTTTAGATTTTTCGCCTCCGACTTTACGTCGGGGGTCTAACGGATTCTGCACTACAGCGCACTGCTGACCGATTCCGTAGTGCAAAAGCCGCGGACCCACCGATGTAAAATCGGTGGCGTAAAGTCTGTGCGATTGGACGATAGCCCTCGGCGGAACGGCTCTATAAGTCGCTGGCTTAGCGAGTCGCAGAGAACCGCCGCGTGTGCCTTTCCGGCAGCGAATGCGTTCGTGGCGTGCTTGAGTATTGGCCTTGTTGTGGAATGCAGACCGAAGCCAGATTGATCTGTTTGCGTGCAATTATTCTGGCAGTGGCCACTCGATGCCGACTGGGATGGTTGAGTCTGGGTTGGACAACCGCAATTGGAAGCCGGTTTCAGTTACTTCGTAGACGAACGGCTTATTGAGAGCATCCAGTCGGATGTTGGCGTGTTCTTCAGGAATCGTGCCATCGAGTTCGCTGAGTGATTTGGGGTAGTGCCCCGTTTTGCGCCGAAATGCTGCCAGATAGATGGTGAGCCGGGTCAGCCGACGTCGGCTGATATCCGCTTCGGTCAATCCCACGGTCTTGAAAACTAAGCCGTCTAGTACCCATCGCTTCATCCCGTCGGTGGCGTTGCCGGAGACGACATGGTTCCATGAGTTTAAGTGGTTCCAGTCACCAAGACTCGCTTTGGATCCCGAAAGACGACTCGACATTGAGAGACGAAACTCTGCCAGTTCAGCAGCACGTCGTACCGGATCCTCAATGCGATATCGCTGCGAGAAGCCATCCATCGTTTCGTGGTAGAAGTCGGCAAGTTCATGCCAGTCGATACGGTGCCTGAGCCAGTTGAACTTGAGTCTTTCGGCTAGCTTTGCGTGGGATGGTTGCGGAAAGGGGCCGGTAGAGGTCATCGGACCACACAGGAATTCGAGGGCGCGATACCGCTCCAGCTTATCAATGGAGGTTGCAAAGCACTGGTTCAGCTCAATATCGCGAGTGATCTCCATCACGCAGTCAATGAGTTCGGGAGACGGTTCGTCCGCTGTGAGCAGTGCGGATCGAGCGGCCGCCATGGCTTTGTTATCTATTCCACTGCTAACCATTAGTCTGAACAGGGAAAGCTGTTCGCGCTGTCTTTCTGCGAGCCTTGAAATAAAGCGGATGGATTCGAGCCCCTTTGCCGTATCACCATTTCCCAGATGCAGCATGGCTCGAAGTTCAAACCGATTAGCGATTTGACTCGCACGGAACATATTCTGCCCATGCCATTCAGGTGCGGTTTCTGGTTCCGATTCGATAATCGCCTGGTACCACGGTTCGTTGTCAGCGATCACCTGAGCAAACTCGGGATCTTCCAATGCTGAGAATGGGATACTACTCCGCAGGCTGGAGCGAACATTGGCAGCACTGATTTCTGTCGCGGTCAACGGTTGCTTGTTGTACGCACATTCGCTGGGGCGGCGGTAGTGCACGGCGTCGTTGGGCGTAGTGGCCATCAACTCGTCCCAACGATCGGGTTTTGAAGTTGGCGTTGGCCAGCCGTTTGCTCTCCATACAGCGGTTTTGAAGTCAACCGTACCATCCGGCAGTAGCGGTTCCGTAAACCGGGTTGTCTCCTTCGAAATCGGGAACCGGGGCGGTGGCGCGAAAGCCATCCACAACACGTAAACGATGGAGAACAACAGCGTTCCTACGAACACCGTGCGAGCTGTTCTGCGGCGCGTCCACTTCGCGGGCTTGTTGGCCATCGTGAGTTACCATCGGTTGTGGGTTCGCCCAGCGCGTGGATCGGCTGGTTGATCTCGAATCACCGGGCCAGCCAGCTTACACTGGGTGGAGAACTAACCCCGCGGGCGAACTATGAGTTCCGTACCAAAAAGCGAAACACGGATGACGGCTGCCGAGTACCTTGAATGGGAACGGCAGCAGGACGAGAAGCATGAATTCCTGGACGGTGAGGTGTTTGCCCAAGCCGGTGGAACACGAAGACATAGCCTGATTGCCACGAACCTGACGCGTGCCCTTGGGAATTACGTTGCGGATGGCGACTGTCAGGCTCACGGCAGCGACATTCGGGTTCACGTTGAGAGCACCGGACTCTATGCGTACCCAGACGCATCGGTTGTGTGTCTTCCCATTGAAGGCGAGTCGGACGACGTGATTAGCAACCCAGTTCTGATTGCGGAAGTGCTGTCGCCATCGACCGCCGACTTTGATCGCGGCGGCAAGTTTGGGCATTACCGACAGATAGCATCGTTACGAGACTACCTGGTGATTTACGAGGACGAATCTCGTGTGGAACATCATCAACGCGTGGACGATGGGAACTGGCTGCTACGCGAGTTCTTCGGTACTGAGCATGTGTTGGATATTGCGAGTTTGAATATCACGGTTTCTCTGACCGAGATCTACGCCAAGGTTCGGTTCGACCAAGCCATCGAGTGACTTGATTAGGACCAATTGAATTCGGATCAAGGAAGGAATGTTCCTGTCTCGCGACAGGAGAGGCCGCCCATGGATACAGAATCCAGCTTCCTATCACATTTCACTTTTTGGCTAATTTGGCTGGGGCCGCTTTTGTTGGTTGCCTCCTGTATTGGCGTGATAAGCCGTAACCCCAACCGAGTCATTCTCATAACTGGTTGCTCCGTTTTCTTGACTGCCGCACTCAGTTGGTGCCTGACGATTGCACACTGGATCTTGTCCGGCAGGGCCGACGATCAACCAATGACCATTCTTGGAGCCGTGTTTGTCGCGCCGTTCATGGCGATCGCCCACTCACTGATACTCTGGTTCGGCGCTGGAGTGGTTTGGTTCGTGCGTGACCTGTGGCGGATCTTTGGGCCAGACAAAGCGTCAAGTTAACGGAGTCCGCCGTTGAACGGTGGATGCGAGGACTTTGGATTCCTCTCGTTCAGTTGTTTTGGGCCAATAGCGCTGATTTACCGCTCGCTTCATAGACTAGCACTGTTCATAAATTTTGCTGCCGAGAGCCCAAAGGCACGGACTGACTTGCAGCCAGAATCTGCAAGGGGCTCCAGTGATTGCCAGCAACGCAAACGAACAACTCACGACGCTGGCGGTTCTTCTTTCAACTCGTTGACATCGATCCCAAGGCTTTTCATCCGTTCGCTCCACTTCTGGCGAGCCAGCATTCGCATGTCGACTTCGCGGTCGGCTTCGTCAACGATCTCGATGCCGATAAGTGTTTCGACAACGTCTTCAAGCGTGACGACGCCTTCCATGCCGCCGTGCTTGTCAACGACAAGCAAAATGTGGCCTCGGCCATCGAGTAACTTTTCCAGAACGGCACTTAGTCGGGTGTCGTCCAGAACAACCTGCAGTTCGCGTTTATCAAGATCCCCGAGCCTTGTTTTCCCTTCATTGCGAACATCGTCCAGCAGCAGCTGTTCTTTCAGGATGAAGCCAGTAATGTTGTCGCGCGTTTCGGCGTAGATCGGGATCCGTGAAAACGCGAGGTCCTTGTGCTTTTCGAGAACCTCTCGAGCTGTCATGTCCTGCTGCAAGGCGAACACGACTGTGCTGGGAGTCATGATGTCTTCGACGCACAGATCAGGGAACCGAAACAGGTTCTTCAGGATGCGAAACTCTTTCTCATCCAGATGTCCCCCTTCGGCTCCAATACCCGCCAGCGCCGTGAACTCATCGCGCGAGAAGGCGTGGTGACTGTGACCGCCGGATAGCATCTTCGTGATGAGCTCAGAAACGAAGATGAATGGGTACAAGACGAAGTTCAGAACCTGAATAAACGTCGCCGTCATCGGCGCGAGCTTCCGCCAGTACAACGCGCCGATGGTCTTGGGGACGATCTCTGAAACGAACAAAATCAGCAGGGTTAGGACGGCCATCGCGACGCCGACATAGTCCGGTCCGAAATACGCTGCCGCATACGCTCCTGCGCCGCCAGCACCAAGCGTGTGGGCAATTGTGTTTAGCGTGAGAATCGCAGCCAGCGAACGGTCAACGTCCTTCTTGACCTTCTTGATCTTCCCCGCGTTTTTGTCGCCAGAACTTTCGAGATTCCCGATGTAAGACGGCGAAACGCTTAGCAGCACGGCCTCGGCGACGCTGCACAGTGACGAGAATACCAGAGCCACCGTGGCGTACACGATGCAGATTATCAGGTCGGAGACATTGCCACTTCCTCCGGTGGGTTCCTCGCTTCCCACCGTGGGAGCCTTGTCTGCTGCATCCTGGACGGCCTGAGCGAATGCGACGTCCGTGAAAACGAACGCAGTCAGGAATACGACTAAGCACACTGTCAGTTTTCGGTTCATCGTTCAGCCAAATCTAGTGTCGAAAGCCCAAGCGTGGAGTGTACTAGTTTCGTCGGCATTTGACCTGCTCAGCATGGATCAGAGTCGCGATGTTGCGAGTTGCGGAGTTTGTGAGCGTTGAACCGACTGGTTGGGTCGAACACCGCGTGGCCCGTTTCGTAGTGATTCGTGTGAGGTCACCTGGCGTCTGGGATGGTCGGATGCCGGACGCCGCAGGTCTGCGTTTCAATCTGGCACCGGCTACTCGAACGACTGTGGAAATTTTCCGGGTTCTGGCTCGGAAAGTTTGAACCCATCTTCGGTTTGCTGGTATATCCAATCCCGGGTCGTACGTAGAACCGGGTGTTCGAACAGTTTCGGTCTCATACCGCTGAGTATCCGTCATTGTTGAGAACTCGCTTCCGAAGCAACTTTCGCGGCTCCGGTGTGGGGCTGAACCTTGGCCTGGCCGATGCTGTTTTTTCGTCAGGCTTTGTCTGACAATGGTACCCGAGACACTCGTGGGGCACAGGCTGGACTAACTTGTTCGCTGCGCGGACTGTTATCTCACGACTCGCAAATCGTCCCGCCGCAATGTGGACAACGGCCGGTAGTCGCAACCACGCTCATCGAGTAATTGATTTCTTTCTCGCACAGTTGGCAGCAACCGATCCTGTTTGTGTAGGCGCTCCTCGCTGTGATTAATGCAGCGGTAGTAAAGCCTGGTGAAGTGACGAGCATTGCAAGCGAACTGGCGTCGTCACCGCTGAGTCCGTACGAATAGCTGGACACCATTGCGACAAGGATGAACACAAGGAAGGAGGCCAGAGCGACGATTGCTGCGCGTACCACGGCATTCGAGTGCTTCTCGGCAAGCTCTCTCAGCTTGCCCGGGTTGAGCAAGTGTTGTGCTTTTCGAGGTCGTGCAGCAGTCAAAGCCGGGTGACCGCAAGAGAAGCAGCGGCATGTCGCAGTAAGCCAGGCCCTCGCATGCGGGGCACTTAGGAGCTTCGCGTCGCACGTGGGGCAAGTTGGATTTTCACGACCGGCTTTGGTCATGTGGACGGCGGTCGCCCCTCCGAAGAAAAGTGCAACAGTGATCGGCAACACAACGTTTAACACGTCGTAATCACCTGTGACAAACGACCAGATCAGGCCTCCGCCGAAAACAGTCAACGCAGGCCCGAGTACCCACCGTTCGGTTCCCTTTGCAACAACTGCCCGATTCGCCACGAACGCGTCTCGGTCGAGCAGGGTCGCCGCCGTGAGGCTCGGCAATTCGACGATCAATTCGCCGCAGGAGTCGCATTTGCCCGTCGTACGAACACTCGTAGTGGAGGGTTGCTCGTGACAATTTGGGCATGGGAGACTCGAATCTTCAGGCTCAATGGCGATATGCCGCCAGGGATTCACATCAGGCTGAGGTTTCAGGGAGGAAATTGCGGGTGTTGATCCCGTGAGGGAATTGGCTTGTGGGGGCAAGATCGAGTCTCCGAACTTCCGAGTGGTCGGTTCGATACAAACGGACTGAGGCCGCATCGGATCACGTGTTCGCTCCACTTTGCGGCAATCTAGAGCGTTACAGAACGCTGGATTGCCCCCCGTAAGACTCCTCGCCATTGTTGAGAATTCGGTTCCAGACTAACTTTCACGGCTCTGGTGAGGTTCTGAACCTTGGTTGGCCGATGTTGTCTACCGTAGGTCAGGCTGTGCCTGACAATAATATCCGGGACGCTCGTCAGGCAAAGCCTGACCTACTGTTGGCTCGCGGATTGTGTCGTAGGGTGGGCATTGCCCACCATTTGCTATTTGAGATTGCCGGTGGGCGGTGCCCACCCTACGGATGTTCCAATGAAGACAAATGAAGTTCGTGAAAAGTACCTTAGCTTCTTCGAATCGAAGGGCTGCGTTCGGAAGCCGAGTGATGTGTTGGTTCCGAAAGCGGATCCGACGGTGCTGTTCACTCCGGCCGGGATGAACCAGTTTAAGGGTGAGTTCCTGGGCGTGGTGAAGCCTAAGGATACGAAGGTCACGACATGCCAGAAGTGTTTGCGTACCGGCGACATTTCGAACGTTGGTGTGACTGCTTACCACCACACGTTCTTCGAGATGCTGGGTAACTTCTCGTTTGGCGATTACTTCAAACGCGAAGCCATTCACTGGGCCTGGGAATTCCTCACGGACAAGAAGTGGCTGGGGATTGATGGCGAACGTCTGACTGTCAGCGTCTACAAAGGCAAGCACGGGTTCGACGAAGAAGCGTACAAGATCTGGAACGAAGAGATCGGCGTTCCGGATAAACGCATCGCGTGCCTGGAAGAGGATGAAAACTACTGGCCGGCTTCAGCTCCCAGCGAAGGACCGGACGGTGTTTGTGGTCCGTGTAGTGAGATTTTCTATCACCCGCCTGGTTTCGACGGTGACGTTGAAATCTGGAACCTTGTGTTCACTCAGTTCGAACGCAAAGGCAATCCACCGGACAACCTGTCTCCGCTACCTGCCAAGAATATCGACACGGGCATGGGGCTCGAACGAACCGCCGCTGTCATGCAGGGTGTGTTGAGCAACTTCG
>CAZAIB010000061.1:0-38793 GCA_964485095.1 uncultured Planctomycetaceae bacterium
AGATCCACCTGTTGCCAGCATCGGATCCACAACCAGTCCAACATCAACGGGACTCGCTGGCGGCAGCTTGTCGTAGTACCGAACCGGCTGAGCGGTCTTCTCATCGCGATAAAGTCCCAGGTGCCAGACTTCGGCGGACGGAAGCAGATTCAAAATCGGATCAACCATCCCCAGTCCCGCGCGGAGGATCGGAACCAGGCCAATTCGACCTTTGAGTCGTTGGCCGGTCATCGAAGCAACAGGCGTTTCGACTTCGACCGGTTCAATGGATAGATCCTTGGTGGCTTCATAGGCCAGCAGCACCGCCAGCCGACCAACGCGCTGCCGGAACTCAAACGGGTTCGTGCCCTTGTCTCGCAGTCGGGTCAGGTGATGTTGAATGAGCGGGTGTTGGACTTCGAAAATGTTGGACATATTCAAACCTCAGGAGTTGTGTCGTATCACGGACTAAGCCGTTCAAAATGCCCAGGCCAGCATGGCGAGTAGCAGCAGTAGCACCACGATGACCACAAGCGGGTTCTTCCCTGACGTGGTCGCGTGCTCGGGGAACTCGTTCCGAACGAATTCGTCGTAGTCGAAGTCTTCACCGTGCTCGTAGTCGTCGTAATCTGTGTCAGGATTTTCATCCCAGCCCACGGCGTCGTCGGCCCCGCATTCCCGGCAGAATCGGGCGTTCCGGGGAACCATGGTTCCGCAATGAGGGCAAGGAAAATCGTTGTCCACGGCGTATTTCGCTGAGGCTGGAGAAAATCGGAGAATCTCTCAGAAATCCACTCTGAGAGCCCGTTCGACCGGCAACTATACTCGCAGTCATGGCCGAGAAACAGCATCCGGAAGATGAGTCCCGGGCGAGTGACGCAGAGTTCCTGCGTAACGCGTACGAGGAACATGCGCCGTGGCTGCGGACGGTGGTAAGGCACCGCCTGGGAGAACCTCAGGCCGTGGACGACGTGATGCAGGAGGTCGCACTCGCCGTGTTCAGGCAGACCGCACCGATTCGAGACCCCGAACGCGTCGCGCCCTGGCTGTACCGAATAGCGGTTCGTCAGACCCTGATGTATCGCCGATCGGCCGGCCGCCGCCGAAATCTTCAAAACAACTATGCCGGCGAAGTACGAGCCACCGGCGCAGACAACGAAACAACCGAGCCTCTGCGCTGGTTGATGAATGAAGAACGCGAGAGCTGCGTTCGCCAGGCAATCGACAGCCTGCCGGAACTGGATCGCGAAATCCTCATGCTGAAGTACACAGAGAACTGGAACTACCAACAACTTGCCGAACACCTCGGCGTCACACTCCACACTGTCGAGTACAGACTACTGCGGGCGAGAAAGCGACTACGCCAGGAACTCACCAGGCTGGATGTCGTTGGAGCAAAAAAATGATCGACGAACAAAACGAACTACTCATCCAGAAGTGTGTTGACGGAGAACTGAGTGTGGAAGCTCAGCAACAACTCCTCGCGCAACTGGACATCCTGACCGAGGGCTGGAAGGTCCTCGCGCTGGCATATGTGGAAGAACAGTCATGGGGCGCGTCGTTTAGTGAAAGCAACCGGCTCGCGCTGCAGCTTGAAAACGAAGCGTTTACTCAGTCAATAAACAACCTGACAAACGAGGCAATGTTTGCCGGGGAAGGGCAGGCGGTTCAGTGCTTCATGCCGCCGGGCGAAGTTAATCCGGATAAGCGATCACGACTCCTGACTCAGGCGACTTGCCTGGCGATTGCTTTGGTCGGAGGCATTTTGATTGGCGACATTTGGCGTTCGCGCTCCGCAGCAACTTCGACAGAAATCACGAACAAAACAAAAACCGGCACGAGTGATAACCAGAGCGGCAACCTGTCTTATGGTTCTGAACCAGTGACTGTTGTGCGAGGTCAAAACGGAGGCGTTGCAGCCTACCCGATTGATCGGTTCAACAGAGCACGAATGGAATCAGAACCGAAGTTCGGGGAGTGGATCGACAGAGACTTGCTTCGGCGGTCTGGTCTGCAACTTGATCAGGACCAGAGATGGATTTTTCTGGAACTGGAAGACGGCAGAAGGGCCCTGATGCCAGTAGAGAGTTGGAACATACTGCCCGTTGGTCAGTAAGGAAGCTGATCGGGCATCCGCAACCATAGGAAGAAACAATGAAGCGAATCATGCAGTCAAAGACCCCATGGCTGGCCGCGCTGTGGCTCTGCTGTGGAACCGTTGTTGTCTCTGCTGACGACAATGTGGCTCAGGATGAAGACAAACAAACCGAATCGGTTCAGAAGATTATCCGGGAGGTAATCAAAGAAGCGCAAGACGGCGACGGAGACAAATCGGTCTCAGTCAATGTAGAAAGCTTCGTCTTTAGTGACGGTGATGGCGAACCGCAACAAAAGGGCAAGATCGTCATCCAGACGGGTGACGGCAAGACACAGGTGTTCGACCTGTCTGATGCAGTCAAGAAAGCCGGGGCGCGAGTCATCCGGTTGGACGGCGACAAGCTGAAGGAAATGGATCTCGACATCGACGTCGAGGACATGAAGTTCGACCTGATGAAAAACGGAGCAGCGTTCCGTTGGCGAGCCGACGACACAGCCACCGTCGTGCCGCAGTTCATGATCGGCGTGCAATGTGAATCGGTCAGCAACGCGTTGCGTGCACACGTTGACGTCCCGGAGAACGCGCTCATCGTGAGCGAAGTGACTGAAGACGGTCCCGCCGCCAAAGCGGGCGTCAAGCAGTACGACATTGTGACCAAGGTTGGCGACGAACCGGTCAAATCACTGGAGGGTTTGGTCAAGGCGATTCAGGAATCGAAGGGTGAAGAACTCACGCTGGCGGTCCTAAGGAAGGGAGAAGAATCGCAGTTCACTCTGAAGCCCGCCAAGCGGCAGCAGTCTGCAGAGATCTCACGACTTCTCAAAGACAATCTGCACAAACACCTCGGCGAGGGAACAGATCACATTCTGCACCTCGATGCCGATGAACTCGAGGCCGGAAAACATTTCCGGTTCGAGGCCATGCGTCCGGGTATCGTCCTGGAAGCCTCTGACGACCTCGAACAGATCATTGAACGCCTCCCAAAATTGATGGGTCGAGCAATCAATGGCGATAAGCGTATGGAAGTTCGGATCCAAAAAAGCGGCCGGGAACACGGCGGTTCTGCAAGAAAAGTGCGTTCAATCATTCGGGTTCAGGACGACGAAACTCACGACCATGACGCCGATGGCGATCACGAACACGGTGACCAGGACGATGACGAAGAAGGGCACCATGACGGCGACGATGAGGACGACCATCATGATGCGGCCGAACACGATCACGACGAACTCGCGAGGCGGATCAACCAGCTAAGCAAGGAAGTCGAGCGACTTCAGAAGTCCTTGAAGAAGCTCAAAAACAAACGCGACTAAGAGTCCATTCGGATTTTTGCGAAGCGGATACAGGAGAGCCCGGGCAGCACCGCTCGGGCTCTTTTCAGCTTTTTCATCTCGACAAACCACCATTGGTTGTCGCGAAAAAGGCACCTTCACGCGGCCCGCAGCCATCCTAACCGGTCCAACCTTCACACTCGGCGATCGGGATCTGCAGCCCGCCGATGGCATCTGGAAGCAGGTTGAGGCGTATGATACGTTTGTAGGAAGAGACGCCTACCCATGCAGCTGAGACCACATGTCAGACAACGATCGAAAGCGAATCGCCGCAGAGTGTTTCCGTAAGGGAACCGAAGCGATGAACAAGGAAAACTGGGACTACGCGATCGACATGTTCTCCAAGTCCATGTTGATGGAAGCCGACAACCTGATGTTCCGTCAGACTCGACACGGCTGCATTCGCAAGAAGTACAAAGACAACGGCACCGGCGCGAAGATGGCCGGCATGAAACTCATGAAGTTTCGCGGCAAGATTAAGAAAGCGCTCGGCAAAGAGGAATGGGACGCAGCCGACAAGCTGGCCGAAGAAGGCCTGGCCATTAACCCGTGGGACTCACAACTGCTTATCGATCTGGGCGCCGCCTGCGAAGGTCGAGACTGGGGCTCAATCGCGCAGTACGCCTACGAAAAAGCCGTCGAGTCAGATCCGGAGAACATCGAGAACCTCCGCGCACTGGGACGGCTGTGTCGAGAACGCGGCGAGTACAGCAAATCACGTGCGTGCTTCAGTCAAATCTACAAGCTGGATCCGGAAGACGGCGAAGCGCGGACAATGATGTCTCAGTTGGACGCCGAATCGGTTCTCGACCGGAAAGGTTACGAGGACGCAAAAGATACGAAGGACGTCAAAGAGACACCACAGAACGCCTACGAAGCCGACCGCCAGGCGCGTAAAGCTGGTATGCAGCAAGCGGCCGATGGACCGGGCCAGTCTGAGGAAGCCGACCTGCAAAGATCGGTTCGTCGTGAGCCAGAAAACGTCAACACGTACCTGAAGCTGGCCGACTACTACCGCGGCAAGAAAGAACTTCAGAAGGCAATCGACACCTACCAGAAAGCGATCGACGAATGCGGCGAGGACGCGAACGTTCGCGAACAACTGGAAGATGTCGAACTCGATCAGTTGCGGCATCAGACCACAGAAATCAAAGATCAGTTCCGCAAGAAGCCGGACAGTGGTGACCTGAAAGACCAAGTCACGAAGCTCAGCACCAAACTGATCAAGCGGGAAATCGAAGTCCTGGCATCACGGATCGAACGCTACCCCAAAGACCTGCGACTCAAGTTCGAACTCGCGCAGCGGTACAAGCGAGTTGGCAAGTTCGCCAAGGCTATTCCCTTGTTCCAGCAGGCCAGCGCGGATACGCGAATCAAAGAAGATGTTTTGGTGGGCTTGGGTGAGTGCTTCATCAAAGACAAGAAGCTGGACCTCGGGCGTCGACAGTTCGAAAAGGCGATCGAGACCATCAACGCTCAGGACAAACCGGATCTCTACAAGAACGCCCACTACTGGCTGGCTCGACTGTACGAGAAAGGTGGCAAGACGGCGAAAGCAGAGAATCACTACACCGAGATTCTGGGCCTTGATTACGAGTACAAAGACGTGCTCCAACGCATGGAAGCAATCCAGGGCGACGACGGTGAAGAGGGCGAATTGGACTGACCGATCGGGCTGGCCCACAGTTTGAGTTCTCCACCAGCCGAACTGCCAGGAACCGGAGCTGAGTACTGATAACCCGCTCAGTAGTAGCTATTCTGGCCAATTGCCTGAGACACGCGATTCGCACAAATCGCCGACATCCACCGGAAGATGGTGAAGCGAACGCCACAAATCCGCCGGAAGTCGTTTAACGGGCTCGTTTTGCGTGAAAATACGCATCACGGCCTGGTATCCAGGCCGAAAGCTGGATAAACTCCCCGATCCCACGGTCGGGACCGGAATTCCACATCGTCTATTTTCATACGACCTATGCCTAACTCAGCTAACGCGAAAAAAGCTCTGCGAAAGAGCAAAGTCCGACGCCTCCGCAACCGAACTCGCCGTTCGGCCCTGCGAACAAAGCTCAAACACTTCCGCGCCCTCGCCGCTGCCGGCGAAGACAAGGACGGTATCGAAACAGCGTTCCGCGTCTGCGTTAAAGGCCTCGACCAGGCCGCCGCTAAGGGACTCATTCACCGCAACACAGCGGCTCGAACAAAGTCTCGCCTCTCAAAGCTCTGCCCACGCCGCAAAGGCTAAGCAACGTCGCTTAGAGTGCCGGTTGGAAACTCACGTCGTGCAGGCGCGCGCCTGCATCATTCAGGTTGAACAATTGCCGGGGCTGACTGATGCGCCGCGAAGAAGATTTTAAGCTGCTGCGCGAATACACGCAGAGTGACAGTCTTATCAAACACATGCTGGCCGTCGAATCCGCCATGCGCGCGTATGCGACGAAGCTTGGTGAAGACGTCGAGAAATGGGGTCGAGTCGGCCTGCTGCACGACTTCGACTACGAACGCTGGCCCGACCCGCCGGATCACCCGCTAAAGGGATCTGAGATCCTGACCAAACGCGGCTACCCTGACGACGTCATCTACGCCATCAAGTCGCACGCCGACTACCTGGAAGATTGTCCCCGCGTCGCCCCGATGGACAAAGCGTTGTATGCCTGCGACGAACTCTGCGGCTTCATCATGGCCTGCGCGTTGGTTCGCCCGACCAGGTTAGAAGGCCTCAAGGCAAAAAGCGTTCGCAAGAAACTCAAGACCGCCACCTTCGCCGCATCAGTCAACCGCGACGACATCACCAACGGCGCCGAAGACTTCGGAGTAGAGCTTAACGAACACATCGAGTTCTGCGTCGCCGCGATGGCGACCATCAAAACAGAACTCGGTCTCGAACCCGAGTAGCCCGTTCCGTCGCTTCACTTCTGATAAATCGGCAAGTAGTGATACTTCACCGACAAACTAAGAACCGCCAGCGACGTCGCGTAGACTTTCCCCGCGTTGCGTTCTTCTCCGTTCGCCGCAGACCAAGCGCCGTCGCTCTGCTGGTTTTCCAGTAGCAGTTTCTGCACATGCTCCCGAGCCGTCTTCGCGTGATCGCCGCCGCGTTGGTACATGCCCTGAGCGTAGTAGTAAGTGCCGTACATGCAGAACCGTTCTTTCCATCGCGGTGGATGATCGGACAGCCAGTTCGCGGCACCGGCGACCAATGGAGAGTCGTACTCGCCGCACACCTGCATCGCCAGCAAACCAGCGGCCGTCATGGTAAACGCGGGGCTCCGCTGGCCGGGCGTGTAGCAAAAGCCACCGGGCTTATCGTTCCTCGGCAGTCCGTTGCGGTCCAGCGGCGATGAATACGACCGCTTCAAATACTCAACCGCATCACGAATCGAACTCGCCGGAACCTGCAGGCCATCATTCTTCGCCGACCGCAAAGCCATGAGCTGCCAGACCGTAGCCGACAAATCCGAATCGCGCGAGTCCGGCGTGTACCGCCAGCCGCCGCGACTACCGACCGGTTTCTTCTGCTTCTGAGAACTCAAAATTAAATCAATCGCCTTCTGACATCGCTTGTGCAGAAGCTCGTCCTGTTCGTCGCTGGTTCCCATTCCAAGCATCTCAGTCAGCATCAAAGTCGTGATGCCATGGCCGTACATGCGAGAACCATCCTTGCGGCCGAAGTAGCCTTTGTCGTCCTGCCGGTCATCCTTCAGCACAAACTCAAGTGCTCGCTTCATCGCCTGGCCACGCTGGTCCGGGTCCGCCGGTTGAACACCCACGCTGGCCATCGCCATTATCGCCAACGACGTCATGGTCGTGTCGTAGCCTTTGTCATTAACCGAACCAGTCGGCTTCTGCTGCCTGACAAGAAACGCAATCGCTTTGTCGATCGCAACATCCACTTCATCTTTTTGGAACGCAGACACCTGAGGCTTAGCCGCTTTCGGACTCGCGGGCGGTGTTGTTTGAGCCAACGTCACCGGAGCACTCACCATCAACATCACACCAGCCGCCAGCAACGGCGCAAGACGGACAGGTAACGAACCTTGATCTGCAATTCTCATCGGCAAGGTACGCATCATTTCCCCCGCCGTGCGCGTTCGGCCAGAACTTTGAAGTAGGCGTCTACGCTTTCTCTGTAGTCAGCGGCCACGGATTCACGACGCCCTTTGGTCAAATCGTTGGCAGCCTGCTCACGCAATTTGCCCCATTCTTTGGCTTCATCACGGTTCACCGGAGTCACCACGAACGTCCCCACGTCGCCATCGTACGCTGGCGTTCCGTCTGGATTCGTGGCTGGCTTTGGCTGGCTTCGCGTTGTCTGAGCCTTCGACCTGGCGGCGGCCATTTGTTGTTGCTGCTGTTTCGCAGACTGCGCCAAACCCGGAATTCGTCCGGGTTTTCCGGGCTGAGAACCAGCCTGCATTGCCCGATCCAGTTGATCCAACGCCTGGGCGAGTTGCTGCCCTTTGGCCGCTTCAGCCGGGGTGGTCGGCGGCTTAGTGCCTGCGGCCGAAGCAGCTGCAGCCTCTGACGTTGGCTGCAGAACTTCACCCAATCCGTCGGCTTGCTCTGCGATTGCCTGTTCAGATTCCGCTAGCTTCTGGTTCGCGGCCATCGCGGGTTTGTTGTCACCATTCTCGCCTTCGCCCTGAGCCGCCGCTTGCTGCGCGGCGTCTAGTTGTTTGGTTGCCTGCTTTACTTCATTGTTGGCTACGCCAGCGATCGCGTCGGCAGCCTGGCCAAGCTTCTCAGCAGCGTTTGCGTTCTCAAGTCGTCGCTCGTGTCTTGCCGCTCGGTCAACGTTCTCAGCAACGCGCCGGACATCGTTGGCCACTCGTTCCTGCAGTCCTTTGGCATATTTCAGCTGCCCATCGGTTGGCTTCACCTGATCACCAAAGTCGGCCGCCTTTGCAATCTCTTCCGCCGCCTGCTTAAGTGCTTCGGCGCCTTCACGAGCCTCAGCAGCATAAGCTTCAGCGGCCTGCGCGGCTGGGTTTTGATCTTTGAGTGACGGATCCGACTTCTTGTTAAGTTCACTCCGCTGCTTTCGAGCTTGCGCGGTCTTCTGCTGTGCCGCCTGCTTTTGCTGAGTCGCCAGATCGACCTTCTTTTCCGCTGCTCGCTTTCTCGATTCAGCCTGCGCGACGCGTTGCTTCAGGTTTTTGTCGTCAGGCTTTCGCTTCAGATTCTTCTCCGCCTGCTTTAGTTCGCGGTCTCGAGCCTTCACTTGGTTGCGTTCGTTCTTGATGCGCTGATCGGCTTGTCGTTCACGTTGTTGCGCCTGGCGAACCACTTGATCTGCGGCGCGTTTTTCCTGATCCCGGAACCTGCGTCGCTGGCCTTCCTGCCTCCGCTGTGCCGTTTTCCGATCGTTTTCATTCGCGTGGATCTTCTCATCCTTCGCGGCGGCCGAATCCTGCTGCCCGGACTTCAATTGGTTCACTGCGTCATCAATTGCCTTTTGAGTGTTCAGAGCCTTCTGCGCTAGTTGCGACAAGAGCTCCGTTTCGTTTGCCTGACGCGCGTCCTGTGCTGCCTTTTGCAGTTTTTTCTGAGCCGCATCAAACTGCTTCTGCGCCTCTGGTGTCTTGGCCTGACTGGCTGAGCTGTTGGCCTGCTGGGCCAGCCGAGTGATCGCGTCCGTTTTCTGTCCGAGTTCTCGAAGCTGCTGCACCACCTCGCGTTTCTTCTGCTGGAACGCCTGATCCGATTGCTCGTTGGCTCGCTGGATTTCCCGTTCCTGCTTCGATGCTGCCTGCAACGCGTTCCGAGCTTCCTCTGCCGTGTTCTTTGAGATCTCAGACAGCGCGTCCTGCATAGCTGGGTTGCTTTTGAGCTCTTTTTCCAGCTCAGCCAGTAAGTCGGCCGGATCCCGTTCCGCTTGCTGCGCCAACTGTTCGGCGGGTTCGAACTTCTGGTCCATTTGTCTGGCGATACCCAATTCGCGCTCCGCCTCACGTAGCTCAGCGCGGCTTTGGGCGACGTCCTGGTTCTTGTCGAGCCGGTCGAAGTGGTTCGCGATCTTGTCCAGAGCCTGAGCGGTCTTTTCCTGCTGTTCGGCCGCTTTGGAAAGTTCTTTTGCCTGTTGTTCCGCGGCCGGTTGGTCGGTTGCCGCTTTGACGGCCTGCGTGGCCTGTTCTGCCGGATCGCGGACCATGGCGATACTGTCGTCCGCATCGCGGGCTCGTTCGCGTTGTTCTTTATCCAGCAAATCCTGTTTGTTCGCGTCTTCGATCAAAGCCTCAAACAGATCGTCCAACTGGCCGTTGATGCGTTGTTGTTCTTCCTTCACATCCGCGAGCTGCGGCGTGTCCGGTTCTTGATTCGCGTTGGTCTGTTCGACCGCATCCGCAACCGCTGTCGTTTCCTTTTCCAGTTCGCGCGTGCGCTTCGCCAGCTGGGCCGCCATTTCGGAAATGGTCGGAGCGTACTTAGCGATGGTCTCACGAGCTTTGGTCATCACTGGCTTGAGTTCAGCCAGTGACTTGTCCAGACCATCCTGCAGTTCCGCAAGTTCTGAACTCGCGGAAACAATCTCTTTGTGGTTCCACCGTCTTTGTCCGATCTGTCGATTCGCGTCCTGAACTGGTGGCGACCAGCGCAACTGATCCAGGCGTCCGATGATTTCGCGATCAACGCCCGCTTCGCGAAGTCGTTTTGCGGCTCGTTCGAGGCTCTTGTGAACCGCGTCCCATTGTCGAGGATGGTCGGTGCGGCCGGTGAGCCGGTGTGAGTTCCAACGTTCTAACTGGATGAGAGTCGCCAGGCAGATTCGCGTATTCACAAGATCGTGACCCGCTTCCAGGATTCGGAACGCGGGTGTAATTTCATTGAACGCCCTGGGCACGATCGATTCTTCCGGATCGCCCTGCCGATGCTTGCTAAGCAGCGAAGCCACCGCGCGGCTGGTCATGCCGGCGTCAGCGGCGAACTGCGGATCGCCATCAATTCGCGCCTGAGCCAGCGTGCGGCGGATGCGGATCTGTTCCAGACTGTCTACATGCTGCAGGTCCAGTTCTGCAGCGAACCGCTTGGCCTTGCGAGTGTCCTCAGTCACATTGCTTGAGTCGTCTGCCGTGCTGATTTGTTTGCTGAGCCGCGTTTCTTCGCGAATCGCATTGCTGGCAAGTGTCAGCGGTTCTGACATCGTGCCCGATCGATAGTCGAAGTCTTTGCGGGTTTGGGTCAGGCGAGCGGGTAAACCTCCGTCAATTTCGTTGTACCGCTGTCGCTGTTCCAACTCACGAAGCAGGTTTTGCGAGAGCTGCTGTAGAATCCTGAGCCGATCTTCTGACTCCATCGCCTCATCCAGCCGCTCCGTTTGTTGTTGCACCCACCGACCAAGCTCTCGCAACCGATCCCGCAATTGGCCAGTCATACGACCGCTCTGACTTTCGACAAGTCGGCCCACAAGCTGCAGTTGGCTTCGAACCAAAGTCTCCTGCCGCGTCAATCGCGACCATGTTTGAGTCGGACTATCAACGACCAACCGTTGCTGCCGCAACAAAGCGTCCAGGTCTGTCGCGATCGCCGCCACGACGTTGTGCGACATGAGATCACGATAGTGATGAGCCACCCGATTGGCATCGTCCGCCGCGCGATCGAACGCGCGTTTGACTTGATCGAGATCGCGATTCGCCTCGCCGGAATCCTTTGCATGCTGCATGACCTTCAACTGCGAGATCACCCGATTGGCGTGTTCCTGCCGAATTCTCGCGACCACTCGGCCAGCAAGGTTCAAGTCGAACGCATCGGCGGCCGCTGGCATAGCCCGAGTAACCTCGACAACGCGGTCCAACAAATCCCCGGACGCTTCGCGCAGCTTGGTTGCAAGATCCACGAGGCTGGTGCGATCGAGCGCCCGCTGTTCTTCGGCTTGATCGTTTTTGCGGAGCCGCTGAAGGATTTCCTGGGCCGACTGTCTGTGTTCTTTCACGATCTTGTCGAACCGCGCGAAGTCGTCAAACAAGCGGGCTTTGGTCTCCATGATCGTGTGCCGTTGCGGATCGAATTCCGGAGCAGAAACGACGATACGGATGGGAACCGATTCGCCTCGGTTTCCCTTCAAATCGGTCGCAACCAGGCGAGTCGTCACCTGGTCACCAGTCCTGACCTTCAACCCCAGCAGGTCCCAATCCCACGCCGACTTCACTTGATAGGCAGACTGCTGCGGATTGTTTTCGCCTTCTCTTTTGCTTTCGGCAACGGTGGTCACTTCCAATGGAAAGGCCTGCCAGTCGCGACCGTTGACCGACACTTCCTGTTCAAGAGTTTGCAGCGGCAGATCATCCTGGGCCATCCCTTTGAGAGCCAAAATATCGTTGGGCGGCAGCAGGAGTTCAGTTTCTTTCTGATCCACAAAACCGGCTCGCGGGATGAGATCCGGAATCGGACGAATCTCATGACGCGGTGCGAACAGGTTTTCGAACCCGGTCTCAGCCGACACCAGGTGAACCTTGTAAATCGCGGCGTCCGTCACCGTCACCGTCGCACACCAGTAGTTGTCGTCCTTGGTCAACGGAACCGTTGTGGCTTCGTCGCTAATCTGCGAATCGATACGTAGTTCTGCAGTGGTGACGGCCTGATCGAGTTCCAACCGCAGCGTGGCTTGTGTTCCCTCCAGAACCACAAGGTCGCCGTTGTCTTCTGTGATGGTGCAGCTTTCCAAGCCAGAGTACGCCGGGTAATTGAACGTCTTGTGGAACGCCACCACCCGCGGCCGATCCTTCGCCTTGATCGTGTGCCGCATCGTGATCGCGTCGCCGGCGAGAATGCGGTACTCAGTATCGTTTTCGATGTGCAGGTTGGCAGCGAACTCAGAATCGGTCCGCGGTCGCATGGCCTGCTGTTGCGGTTCACCATTTCGCTGGACCGTCTCCAGAATCACTTCGTCCACATCGCCGCCAGTCACATCGACAACAATCGCAACCGTTTCGTCTTTGGCGATGATCAACGAACGCGGTGTCGGCTGCAGGATTTGAACTTTGACTCGCGAGACGCGTTCGATGTTCGCACCCGGCATCAACGCGCGTCGAGCCAGTGTTCGGAACCGATTGTCGCCACCGGTCAACAACATCGCGATGCCGGTGCCCAGCAGCAGCGTGGCGACCAGCCAGCCGGCCAGCGTGCGTAGCGGGAGAACGGTTCCCACACGCACGTCGGTCATTTGTTTTGCAACTTTGTCCTGCAGCAAACCGCGGAAGACTGGCGAATCGTTGACCGCATCCGGTTGGTCGGTGGCGAGTTCCACGGCAGACAACAGGTTCTCTCGCAGAACCGGTTCGGCTTCTTCGACGTGGCTTGCGAGTTCCTCTTCCGCCGGCGCGTTGGCCAGTTTGCGTAGCGATGTGAACCACACGGCCAAAATCGGAATCACATACGCGGCAACACTTAGCCCCCAGCGCGTGCGATCTGTCAGAACCCAATACCAGTCCAATATCGCCACAACGACCATGCACAGCACAAACGCAACCGCCGCCGCACACAGACCGCGCACGACCAGCAACAGCCAGCGGCGCCGTCGCAGGCGCTGCAGCTTCTCGGCAACCGTCGGGTCAAGTCGAGTGCTCATATCCGATCCCCCAGGTTGTAGCTCGATGCAATGCAGTTCATAGCAACCCCGCGCGTTTGCGGAGGAACCATTCCACCGCCAGTAGCGTAACAATCGCGGCAAACCACCAATAGCTTTGCCACAACAGTGTCTCTGATTCGACGACTCGGCCACTGCTAAGCGGCTTCAACAATTCCGCCAGTCGCCCAATTTCTTCTTCCCGCAAATACGTGCCGCCCGAATCGGACGCCATCTGTTTCAGCAGCGTTTCATTGCAGGCAGTCTCAGTCAGTTCACCTGTCTCCGGCGGCCGAACCACAAACGCGCCGCGTGCCTTGAGAGCCTGATCGCTGAACCCCGACGCGCGAACCGAAACTTCGTAGTCGCCTTCGGATAGCTCTCCTGATCTGCCTCGGTAGATACCCGGCACATCGGGGTCGGGACTTAGACCCACAGTCGCCACAGTTTTGCCATCGACCCACAGCAACGCGTCCACGGTCGATCCGACCGCCGGTTCGCCGTCCAGACCGTTTAGGTGAACACGGATGTCGGCCGATTCGCCATGCGCGTAGCTGACCGGTCCGGCATCGATCGCGACATACTGGTCGCTGGTGGCGAACGAACGCGGCATCACGAACTTCGCAAACTGGTTCCAGATTCGCTGGTGGTACGTGTCAGCCGCCTTGTATCGCCATCGCCAGGTTTCATCGAACGCCAGATACAAAACCCGGCCGGCGCCACTGCGGCGTGTCACGATGGCGGGAACCGGTTTCTCCTGAACCATGACCTCGACCAGCGTTTCTGCGTCCGGCAATGCCACAACGTTGTTGATGGTGTTGGGTGCGGGTAGTTCGGTCCAGAATTGCTGGTTCGCCTGTTGCTGCGTTTCGAAAGTCAGAGCCGGCTCGCTGGCGCCTCGATTTGTTAGCTGCAGTGAAGTTGGTTTCGCTGCGACAGGTTCCGGCTGCCATTCGATGGGAACCAATGGCCCAAGGTTCTGATCGGTAAACTGTCGCATTCGTTTGCGGTGACCATCGACAAGAATCAAACCGCCGCCGCGCTTTTCAACAAAATCGCAAATCCATTGGAACTCATGATCGGCAAACAACTCCGCTGAAACTTCCCCGAAAATAATCAGATCGTACGCGAACAGGGCCTCGCGTGTTTCCGGGAACGCGTTCTCACCATCACCGCGAGGAAGTGTCGTCGTGTCGTTGCCGGGACCAGCGATGATAACGCTCACGTCCCACTGACTGTCGCGTTCAAACACGTTCCGCAAATAACGCGTTTCCCATCGCGAACGGCCATCGATAATCAACATCCGCTGGTTCTCAGTCGTCGCGGCCAACCGCATGCTGCGTTGGTTGTTGTCGAGTTCTGCTTCGCCTTCCATCGGCGTGATGGAAGCCACCAGGTTTAGCGGGACTGCGTGTTGTTTGACGTCTGATGTCGCGATTTCGTCCAGCTGTTTGACCAGTTCTTCGATTTCAAATTCAAAGTCGATTCGCCGTTGGCCACTGTTCTCCGTTAATAGCTGTTGTTCCCACAGCAGTGTGTCGTCGTGTTCGATTCGAACCGCCAGAGGCTGTCCGGCCGGCATGCCATCGCGAATGATCATGGTCCCGCGGACTCGATCTTTCCGAAACACCATCTCGGGATGTTCCATCCCCACAACTGAAAGATCCGGAGCCGCCGCGGTTGCGCCCATCGCGACCGGGTAGAACCCAATCCCCTGTTCGCCCAGAACCCGAGCGGCCTGCAGCGGTGATGGGCCGGCGTTGTGTTGCCCGTCTGAGATAAGCACGATGGCCGTGTTCGCTTTCGCTGCCATCGCGACTGTCGGCTGGTCTGTGCTGCCGTCTGACAGCGACTGTTTTCGCGAAGACGTGATTCCGGTAATCAGATCGGTGATACTACCGTCTGCCGATTGTTCGAATGCGGCTGCTTTTTCCGCGTCGGCCTGAACCGGCATCTTGACGGCCGAATTGTTCACGAGCGCGAATAGTTCGACATCGTGATTTTCTTTCAGCGATGCCAGCAAGGCATCAGGAGTTTCCAACAGCGAACGTTCCGCGCGGCGGAGGCGGGGTGTTTGGTTTAGCATCGCCAGAGCCGAAGAGACGGCGGCGTTTTCCGAATCCGCTACGTCGCCCGGTTCATTTTCGCCGACTGCTCCCGGTTCGATCCAACCCTGCTGAGCGGCAATCAGCAGTTGGCGTTCGGGCGACAGATGCTGGTCCCGCATATTCATGCTTTGCGACGCATCCACGTAAATTTTCACCTGCCCCAGCGTCCCGATAACCTTCCGGTGATGCAGCACAGGGCCGGTCAGCATCAACACACCAAGCAGAAACGCCAGCGATCGCAGCAGTGGCAGAACCCACCGCAAACGCCCCGGTAAATCGAAACTCTCGCGCCGATAGAACCGCCACGCCAGCACGGCCACAACCGCGGCCAGCAACAGACCCAGCCACAGCGGCAGCTCACCCACAAATCGAAGGCTCGTCATGCGCGGACCCTCGAAAAGCGTTGTTGCAAAAGCAGTTCCAGAAACATGCACACCAATAACGCGATTAGGAAATACTTCCAGATCTCGCGGCCGTGTCGGCGCTGTCGTTCTTGTTCGAGGTAGACAGCTGGCGAGTTGGAAACCTTGGCGTTGAAGTCTGTGGCGACAAATTTCAGTTGTTTGTCGTCCAATGTCGTCAGGTTGGATTCGGTTCGAACCGTGTTAGCGACGAAGTGAATGTCTTTTCCGGACGGCGTTATCATCGCGTATACGCCAGGTTGGCTGGTGTATTCGAACCGGGCGACTGACTGGTTCCCGTCTGTGACCGTTTTCAACGGTCGCCTGATTCCCGCCGGAGTTTCCACAGACAACGTCAGTTCAGACGTGTCATCGTCTTCGCGCGGGAACAGGGCGACAGCCGGTTGGCCGGTGCTGATGTTGCGAGGTGGCGTCAGCCGGGTTGCCACGCTGGTGATGAGTTCCTGAACCAACGGCACAAAGAATGGCCGCAGCGGCAGGTCCGACCAATCGGCGTCACACGCGGTTGCCATTTGAATGACAACCCCATCGCCGACCTGGCGTTCGATGAGAAACGGTTCGCCGGTGTTCAATCGAACCATGACGGTCGCCGATGCCGCGGTCGCACCACCGTCGGCAGTCCCCTTTGGTTCTTTCAGTTCGTACCACTGGCGAATTTCGGCTGTTGAGAGATCGCCGTTCGACGCGTCGTTGAATAATTGCAGAGCCGGATGTTCGAACCGGGAAACCAAACGAGCACTCGTTCCCGCTTCACTAATTTTCCCGCGAGGAACACCAAACTCGGCCGGTAGGAGTTGGTTCTTTGCAAACAGTGTTTCGTTGTACCACCGCGTATCAATCTTGTTGCCAGCGCAGATGATCAAAGCTCCGCCGCCGCTGACATAGTCAGACACAGCCGCCACCTGGTCGTCCTGCAGCCGCGAAACATTAGCCAGAACCACAACGCTGGCTGCGGTCAGGCTATCCTTATTGAGCTGTTTCTGGTTCGTGATCGTTTTCGTTTTGACGATGTCGGCCAGCTTCATCCGTCCGAACGAAAACGGCGTGAGTGCCACGGACAGAAAATCCGTTTCACTTTTCAGCGGCTGCGTGTTCGGATCACCGTCAACCAACAACACATCAATCTGGTTGAGCACGGTGACGGCCGTCGAGATCCGGTTGTCGGTCTTCAAACCGTCGTCTGCGATGACTTCGACTTCCACAACGTGCGAACCGGGTTCATCAAACCGACAAGGAAACAGCGTCTGCGTCGCGCCGTTCGCGGCAAGGGAAATCTGCGATACGGATTCTTCGACACCGTCGATCTTCAATATCACCCGCGCGTTGTCGATTGACTTTGTGCCGTGGTTCCGCAGGTTCGCTCGGACATTCAACTGATGCCCGATACCCAGCGGACGCGGGGGATACTCCAGGGATTCGATCGACACATTCCCTTCCGCCGGTTGGCCGACGGGTAAGAACGTGACCTCAGGTTTGATGTCCATGGCGTCCACGGTGCTGCGGACGATGTCGACCGTTGCCGCTTTGCTTTGCCAGTCAGCGGTTTGGAAATCGCTGATCACGATCAGTTCTTTCCGAGCGTTGGTCATTCCCGACAGCGTGGTGAGTGCGGCAGAAAGTGCATCGTCTGTGTTAATCGCTCCATAGCCAGACTGCGCGGTTCGCAGGCGGCGGACAACGGCTTTCTGGTTGAACACCGGCTGATCGAACAACGGGCTGGTCGCCCCACCCGTTTGAATCACGGCAATCTCAGAACCGCGTGGCGTCGCTTCGATAATTGTGGAGGCCGCTTCAACAGCTTCGTCGAACCGCGTTCCTGCTTCGGATTCGGCGTCCATCGAATAGCTGCGGTCCAGCAACACCACCAACGAAACCGGTGCGTCCCCCGCCAGCCCCTGCGCACCGGTGAGAACCGGTTTGGCCAGGCAAAACGCCAACAGCGCCGGAATCGCGCACCGCAGCAGAAGTAGAATGAGCTGTTCCAGTCGGAACCGTTTGTGGTTCACCTTGACCACCGACTCCAGCAAGTGCATGGCTCCCCACTCGACACGTCGGAACCGACTCCGGTTCAGGATGTGCAGAATCAAAGGAATCGCCGCCGCGCAGGCTCCCCATGCGAGGGCCGGGTTCAGGAAGCTCATCGAGACTTCCTTCGCATGCTTAGGTACGCCGCCAGCGCTTCGGAGTACGGCTGGTTGGTCGACATCGGAACCAGATTGATTCGCTGCCGATTGCAACCTTTGGTCAACTGATCGCGGAACGCGGCCAGCTTTTCCAGGTACGCTTTCCGAATCTGTGACGGATCGACAAGGTGTTGTCGATCGGCCGATTCCAACGATGCAAACTGAGTCCACTGGCGGAACGGGAAATCCAGTTCGTCCGGATCCCAAACCTGGAAGATAATCATCTCGTGCTTCGCATGCCGAAAGTGCGCGAGAGCCTTCATGAGCCGATCGACGTCGCCAAACAGATCGGAAATGATAATCACCAACCCACGTCGCTGAATCTTTGAGACCATCTCATGGAACACGTCGCCCAGTTCTGTTTCACGCTGGGGTTTGGTCTTATCCAGTTCGTTGATGATCGCCTGCAAATGCTTCGGCCGCGCACGTGGCGGGATGTAGCGGCGGACTTTGGTATCGAACGTAACCAGGCCAACGCTGTCCTGCTGTTGGAGTAACAAGTACGACAAACAAGCCGCAGTGCGGACGGCGTAGTCGTGCTTTGTCAGCCCGTTGCTGCGCGAACCTGAGTACGCCATTGAGCCGCTGGAATCGACCAGAATGGTGCAGCGAAGATTGGTTTCCTCTTCGTACTCCCGGATGAACAACCGGTCGGTCTTGCCAAACAGCTTCCAGTCGATGTCGCGGATGTCGTCGCCGGCCACGTACTGGCGGTGTTCTTTGAACTCGACACTAAACCCTTTGTGGGGCGAACGGTGCAGGCCCGAACAGAATCCCTCCACGACCTGGCGGGCGAGTACCTGCAGGTTGATGAACTGGCCGATGTCGTTTGAAGTTAAGACTTCGGAAACGTGAGGCATGAAAGAAGGAGGAGGGTTGAAGGAGGAAGGAGGAGTACTGGTGGGCTAGATGAGCTGTTTTAGGGTGGCGGGGACTTCTTTTAGGAGACGGGCGATGAGATCATCGACGCTTACGCCTTCGGCTTCGGCGTTGAAGGTCGGGACAATCCGGTGGCGCAGAACCGGGTAGGCCAGGGCTTCGATGTCGTCCAGCGTGACGTGGTGGCGTTCGTGCATGATGGCTCGTGCTTTCGCAGCGAGCACGATTTGCTGGCACGCTCGAGGACCGGGGCCCCATTCGATCATGTCTTTGACCCACGCGGCTGAGCCTTCGTCTTTAGGTCGAGCCGAACGGACCAGGTCTAACACGAACTGTTTGACGTGTTCTGGTAACGGAACCAGCCGCACGGTTTCCTGACACTCAATGATGTCCTGCCCCGAGACGACGGCAGAAATTTTCGCGGACACTGTCGATGTTGTGCGGTCGATGATGTCGCTTTCTTCATCACGCGATGGGTAGTCAACGACAACGTTAAACAGGAACCGGTCCCGCTGCGCTTCGGGCAGTGGATAGGTTCCTTCCTGTTCGATCGGGTTTTGTGTGGCGAGTACGAAGAACGGTTCGTCCAGCGTGTAGGTTTTGCCTCCGACCGTGACTTCGTGTTCCTGCATCGCTTCCAGCAGCGCGGCTTGCGTCTTTGGCGGCGTGCGGTTGATTTCATCCGCCAGCAACATTTGCGTGAAGATGGGACCTTTGTCGAACACCAGATCGCGGTGGCCGGTTTCGCGGTTCTCCTGAATGATGTCGGTGCCGGTGATGTCGGCCGGCATCAGGTCGGGCGTAAACTGAATTCGGTTGAACCCAAGGTTCATCGTCTCCGCCAGCGACCGAATCATTAGCGTCTTGGCCAGACCGGGCACGCCTTCCAACAGGCAATGCCCGCGTGCGAGGATCGCAATGAGAAGTTGTTCGACAACATCTTCCTGGCCGACAACAACTTTGCGAATCTGTTCGCGAATCTTCTGGCAAGCATTAACAAGCCGCGCGGCGCGGGCCTGGTGGTCGGCGGATGCCGGTTCGTTTTCGTTGGTCATGGGAGAGCCTGAATTCCGAAAGCGTGGAATCGTGGGCCCCGGGCGGGGCAAAGGTGAGGGCTCCAGAATACCAAACAGAACAGGCAGATTGGTGGGAATTGACGATCATTCGAACCGAAACAACCGCAGCATGCCGGGTTCCTGAGGTGTTCGGACGTTTTCACGCGCCGATGATCTTCACGAGGATTCGCTTGCGACGGCCGCCATCGAACTCGTAATAGAAAATGTGTTCCCATGGACCGAGGTGTAGTTCGCCGTTGGTGATCGCGACCACGACTTCGCGGCCCATGATCTGTCGTTTGTGGTGCGCGTCGGCATTGTCTTCGCCGGTTCGATTGTGGTGGTAACGTTCGGGCGACGGATCGAACGGAGCCAATTGTTCCAACCACAAATCGTAGTCGTGGTGCAGTCCGGATTCGTTGTCGTTAATGAACACGCTGGCTGTGATGTGCATGGCGTTGACCAGAACCATGCCGTCCTGCACACCGCTTTCCGTCACCAACCGATCGACTTCATCATGAATCGACACGATCGCGCGGCGCTGGGGAATCTCCATCCATAATTCTTTGGTGAGCGTCTTCATATCTGATCTCGTTGAAAGCCGACTTCTGGTAATCCGGTCAGAGCGGTACTGTATGCCAATCTATCCGCATCCGCAGCTTGTCGAGCCCCACGTGTCAGAACCCGCGATCGAAGAAGGCGTCCCCTACAAACGCGACGGCGCGTTTTGGTGGATGACGGCCACTCAGTTCCTTGGTGCGTTTAATGACAACGTGTTCAAGCAAATGGTGCTGCTGTTGTGCACCGCTTATGTCGCAAAGATTGCGGCGACTGGTGATGTGTGGCAGTCCATCGCCGGGATATCGTTTGCGTTGCCATTTATCCTGTTTTCCGGACTGGGCGGCTACGTTGCCGATCGGTACAGCAAACGCGCGATCGTTGTGGGCTGCAAGGTTGCGGAGATCGCAGTCATGCTGTGCGGGACGGCCGTGTTGCTGTTCCTGCCTGGCGACTCGCGTGGCGGATTAATCGCATTGTGTACGGTTCTGTTTCTGATGGGGGCGCAGAGCGCGTTCTTTGGACCGGCCAAGTATGGAATCCTGCCAGAGATGCTGCGCGAACGCGACTTACCAGCAGCTAACGGGCTCATTCAAATGACAACGTTCCTCGCCATCATTTTCGGAACCGTGCTGGCCGGTCAGGACATTCTGCGCTGGAAAATGACTTTCATCTGTGTCGTTATCGCGGTGGTCGGAACAATCACATCATTGCTGGTTCGAAAAACTCCCGTCGCTCAACCGGAGGCGAAATTTTCGTTCGACGCGATGTGGATCAATCGTGACATGCGTGCCCTGCTGAGCGCCGACCGCGCATTGCTAACAGCGTTGTTGGTGTCGACGCTGTTCTGGTTCATCGGCGGGGCGGTTGTTCCGGCGGTGAACGGGTTCGGTGAGTTCACTCTTAAAGTCGGCCCAGCGCGGACCAGTGTATTGGCTGCGATGATGGGTGTTGGGATTGCGATTGGGTGCCCGGTCGCCGGAGCGATCTCGCGCGGAGCTGTTCGGTTTAGCCTGGTGAGGCTGGGGGCGTTTGGGATTTCCGTCTCGCTGCTGGTGCTTGGTTGTCTGCAATACACCGGGCTGGGAGTGGCCAGCATTGAGAGTATCAGTCGGTGGGCCTTAATTACGCTGGGCTTCTTTGGCGGTCTGTACGCCGTTACGTTGGAGACGTTCCTACAGGCCCAGCCTCCGGCTGCGCAGAAAGGGCGTATGATAGGTTCCAAGAACCTGTTGAACTGGACCGGAATCGTGCTGGCGTCAGTCTTTCATATGATCGCAGCCAGGATCTTTGGGAAGGGGACTCCGGTTTCGTTCATCATTCTTGGGCTAATGATTCTGCCCGTTGCCTTATTCTTTCGACCTCAGGACCGCTCCTGAGGATTGGGCTGTTGAAAAACCGCGGTTGACTGCCAAGAATCGGTTCCAAGACTTATTCGTTCGGAGAATCGAAGATGACACGTTGTTTGCTTGCTGTTTGCCTGACCGCGCTGCTGCTGAATCCCTTGCAGGCGCAGGATACGAAGACGAAGGCCAAGGGTTCCGGGACAAAGTCCGCTGCTGGAAGCCAGAAAAAGGGCAGTGACAGCAAGAACACCGCGGCCGTCAAGACGCGCGTGCTGAAGGTTGAGAAAAAAGATCGGGCCGGCAAGGTTATCTCCACTTTGCAGCTAACTGTTCCCACAACGTGGAAGGACATTCCGCTGACGGCGATGCAGAAACGCATGGGCATCAGAGCGGCAACGGCGCACATCCCATCGGCAAAGGGAGACAAAGAAAAGGGGGAGTTCACCGTCACACTGCTTAAATCGCAGATGATCAACGAAAATGTTGATCGCTGGGTCAAGCAATTTCAGTCAGACGGGCGGAAGCAGAAAATCACGAAGGGGCAAACCGCGAAGAAGCAGGATTACTACTTCGTCGAAGTCAGCGGAACCTTCAAGAAGCCAGACGGTCCCCCGATGGCTCGCAAGACCAAGGACGCGCCGGGCTTTCGCATGCTGGCAGTTATCCTGCCCGTCAAAGGTCAAGGCATGTACTTCCTGAAGCTCACCGGCCCGGACAAAACCGTCATGGCACAGACCAAGGCCATGCGTCAAACCATCGGTGGCAACTTGAAGACCGAAAAGGACTACAAGCTTAAGTAGACAAGCCTGACTGATCCCGACAACCACTAAGCACAGAGAACCGGCATGCGCGTCCCTAACCAACGTCACTTTGACGAACAGGGGACGCCGTCCCGGTTCTTGTTTATTCATGGAGCCCGCGACCGTTCGCTGGGATGGCTGGCGCGGTTGTTGTGTGTGGCGTTTCTGGCGTGCGTGGTCACGCCAACCGCTGTCGCTCAGGACGATGATGACGAGGACGAAGAAGATCTCGCTGCCACACCCGGGCTTGTGGCAGCGTTCGAATCGAATGGGAAGCGCGTTCTGCGCATCGATCCGGATGTCGCGGCATCCTGGACCGGCAGTCCGGATCAGCGATTGGCGAACGGCGGCTTTGCGGCCACGTGGACGGCCAACCTGTTGACTCAGCAAGCGGGCGAGTATCGGCTCCATGCGTTTGTCGAAGGCAGCGTGCAGATTGAACTTGCAGGCCAGAAGGTACTGGATGGCCAAGCCGACCAGGGATGGGTGAACGGCCAGAAGACGAACCTCTCGTTCGGACAACAACCCGTTCGGATTCGCTACAGCAGCAAACCAAACGGGCAGGGCACGTTGCGGTTGTTTTGGTCGGCCGATTCGTTTCCCATGGAACCGATACCGCCGCATTTGTTCTCTCTGGAACAACCCAACCCTGAACTCGTAGCCACGGCCAACGCACCCAATCTGCACAGTGCTTACCGATGTGCCAAGTGTCACAACAAGCAACCATTCGCAGCAACAGATCCGGCTCCATCGCTGACCGCGATCAAGGAAAGCCTCTCTCGTGATTGGTTTATTGCGAAGCTAAGCACGCCGCCGAAAGCGGGCGATGTTTCGAAGATGCCGCACTTCGGGTTCGACAAACAACAGTCGTCCGATGTGGCCGCGTTTGTGTATTCCCAGGCGAAGAAATCGAAGACGAAGAAGCCGGGTAGTAGCAAGGACGAAAAGACCGATCGGCAGAAGGGTCGGAGGTTGGTGAGAACCGTTGGTTGCCTGGCGTGTCACACGCTGGACGGTATTGGTTCGACCAATGCGTACTCGGGCAGCGATCTGTCGGATGTTCGTAATAAACGGTCTGCCGCGTGGGTCCATACATGGCTGTCGGATCCAAAGTCGCTGAACACCGATCACCGCATGCCCGTCATCAAGCTGTCGAAAGACGAACGCCGACAGCTGGCCATGTACCTTGGCGGTGAAAACCTACCGAAGGCCGAGAAGGCATCCGCAGAACAAATCGAACGCGGCAGACTTCTGGTCACGAAGTCTCGTTGTGCCAATTGCCACAAGATACCAGGCATGGAACCCGAATTCGTCGGTTCGGATTCTGGTGGTTCCGGTTGCCTGAACCCAGGCGCGAATCACAATGGGCCCCGATTTCCTCAGATTGATACAGCAATGGCGAAGGCCATTGGAGCCTGGCACAGTGAAGTGGTCGCGACACCATCGCCGTTTCATGTGGGACGTCAACTGCTTGAGCGCCGAAATTGCACGGCCTGCCATCAACGCGATTCAGCAACCGGAATCTTGCCGGTGGTTGGTGAGCTGGTGAAGTCGGACGCCGCTTTGCGAAAAGCCAGCCAGGGTTTGATTCCACCGGCGCTGACCGCTGTTGGCGACAAACTAAAAGACGCGGCGCTAGCCGAAGCGATCGCCGGGAAACAGAAGAAGGTCCGACTGCCATGGCTGTCAGTTCGAATGCCCCGGTTCGACCATTCAAAGACAGAATCGGACGCTCTGTTGTCGTACCTGATTGAACACGACCGTGTTCCGGAACACGCCGACAACAAAATTATCGCGACAGCCCCGAGTGCTCAGAAGCTTGTGGCTGGTCAGCAGCTTATCGGTTCATCAGGCTTTAGTTGCATCGCCTGTCACACGGCTGGCAACTATGCACCCCGCAATGTGGCGCTCGGGACACGTGGTTCTGATTTACTCATGCCAGGCGAACGCATGCGGCGCGAGTACTTCATGCGGTGGACTCGTTCCCCCACTCGCATTGTGCCCGGCATGGAAATGCCGTCGATTACGCGGCCAGTCAAAGGCGTGCTGGGCGACGATATTCACACGCAACTTGCCGCCGCCTGGGATGCATTGAACGACAAAAGGTTTACGGTTCCTACCGATCCGGGCAGCTTCGAACAGTTTGTCCACGTAAGGCCCGGACAGCGACCTCGAATCATTCGCGATGTGTTCACAGACCCCACAATTGATGGCGGATACGTCGCCAAGCCACTGGTGATTGGGCTTGAGAACGGGCACAACCTGATGTTCGATCTGGACCGTTTCGGGTTCCGCCATTGGTGGTTCGGCGATACGGCCAGGCAACGCACCCAAGGGAAGAGTTGGTATTGGGATGTCGCTGGAATTGAAGTTGGTTCGCAGTCGCCAGGTACTGATGTGGTTCTTTTGTCGCCCGACGGCAAGATCATCACGCCGACACTGCACCAAGCGACCGCCGGGCGATTGCAGTCTGTTAACAGTTTCGGTCGTGGAGTTTCTTTCAGCTACAAACTGAATTTCATGGTTGGTGGCGAGAAGAAAACTGTCGGTGTGCTGGAACGCATTGAGAACCATTTCATGCGGACTGAGATGGCCGGCTGGAAACGGAGAGTGCGTCTCACGGGCGATGTGCCTGGGCACACGCGATTGCTGAGAGTGATGCAGGATCCCGCGGACACATGGATTCAGACTATCAATCCCTTCAACCCGCTAACCATCGATGGCGAACGCTATGTCGAACTGAAGACCGGCGAGACCGAAGTCGGGTTCCTTTCCCGGCTGACTCGCGTCGATCCGAAACCTGTGAAGAAGCCGACGCGTGTTTCACCCGCTGAGAAGATTACGTCGGTGCCGGGATTCGAAGGGGTTCGCCTGCCGCTACCCGGTTCCATCATGCCGACTTCGATCAATTGGAAGTCAGACGGAACCATGGTGTTTACATCGCTAAAGGGGCACGTGTTCCTGGCGAAGGACAGTGACAACGACGGACTGCCGGACACACTGGTGACACACGAAGAAGGACTGGCTGCTCCATTCGGCGTGCTCCCCGATGGCGACAGTCTGTTGGTCGCTCACAAGCCAGAGATCCTTCGCCTTACTGATACAGACGGCGACGGGAAGGCCGACAAGCGGACTGTCGTCTCCACCGGCTGGGGCTACAGCGACAACTATCACGACTGGACCTGCGGCCTGGTTCGCGATTCCAAAGGCAACATCTACTTTGGCCTCGGCAGTGATTACTCGCAGCCAAAACGACCGAAAGATCGTTCGCTGTGGCGTGGAGCCGTCCTGCGCCTGACACCGGACATGAAAACAGAACCGGTTAGCTGGTCGTTTCGGTACCCGGTCGGGTTCGCAGTCGACAAGCAGGACCGCGTGTTCGCGACCGACAATCAGGGCGTTCAGAACACGTACAACGAAGTCAATCACATTCAGATGGGTAAGCACTACGGAGTCCCATCGCGTCACGAACCGAATCCGGACGAACCGGAAACCACGCCGGCCATCCGGGTTCCTCACCCATGGGTTCGCAGCATGAACGCGATTGTGTTTCTACCTGAAGATCACGCTTCGCCGTTTGGCGGTCACTTGATCGGCTGCGAATACGACACACACTTGCTGGTTCGCATGACGTTTCAAACAGTCGACGGAATCGTCCAGGGCGCGTCGTACTACTTAAGCAAACCGGGACTCGAAGGTGGAGGCAACAATTTCATCGGCCCCATTTGCGCGGCGGTTGCGAAGAACGGTGATGTGTATGTGGGCAGTATTCACGACAGTGGCTGGCTTGGCGGACGGAACACTGGAGCGATTGAACGCATCCGGTTTGCTGGCAATAGCCCCAACGGCATTCGCGAAATCAAAGCGACTCCGGATGGGTTCGAAATTGAACTCATCGACAAGGTGGCTCCGGAAATACTGCAGTCCACAAAGTCATATGCCGTGTCCACCTACACACGGGAGTGGAAAGGCAGCTATGGAACGCCTGATTCGGGACGGCATCAGGTCGCCGTTTCATCGGTTCGTGTATCAAACGGTTGTAAAACCGTTCGCATAACTTTGAGCGAGAAACTGCGTCAGGAACACGTCTACGAGATCACTGTCGCTGGCAAAGTGGGCGAACTGTTCCCCGCGACTGGCCACTATACGATGAAGCGAATTCCCACCAACTGAGAATTGGCTTTGCTGGTTTGTCAGGAACGGCGATATACTGAGTCCACGCTCGGAAGGTCCCACCTGTTCCACCACACCGAACACGCCTCCCGAGTTAGTGGAGGCCCCGCATGTTAGACGACTCGGCTGAAGCGTTGGAACTGGCGAAACAGAACATGCGCAAGCGCAAGTTCAACGCGGCCATCGAAATTCTCACGCCCGCGATTAAAGAAGACGCCCGGAACGCGGATCTGTTTAACTGCCTGGCAACAGCCAACTACCTTGCCGGCGATCTGGACGAGGCTTTAAAGGCGTTCCAACAGGTCACCAAAATCAAGCCAACGCTGGCCGCCGCATGGGTCAACATCGGCGCGGTCTACAACCGCCTGGGAAAGTACCACGAAGCCGTCCGCGCGCTGCGCAAGGGAATTCAACGGGACAAGCGAGCGGCACAGGGGTATTACAACCTGGGGATTGCTCAAAAGGGTTTGAACCGACTGGCCATGGCGGCCACTGCTTACAAAGACGCGATAAAGATCGATCCGAAAATGGCGGAGGCTCATCAGAACCTCGGCAACGTCTACCTGGACATGGGCAACAGCCGCCAGGCGATTACATCGTTCAAGAAAGCCCTGGAACTTCGCCCCGACTTCCCGCGAGCGAAAAAGGGGCTCGCGATCGCAGAGAACGCGGCGGGGGAACAAATCCAGAAAGACAACCCATTCGGACGCCTGGTTTCCAAAGAAGATCTCGCTGGCCAGAAAACCGACGAGGCCTTCCGGGAACTGTCAGACGAAGAACGGTACGAAGACCGCCAGTACATCCGGGGCCAGACCGGGACCGTTCGTGAAAACACTCGCAAATTAATCACGTTCCTCCGCGAGAAGCTGGAACCATCCATTCTGCAACTCGGCCGCGTCGTCTGCAGTTCAGATACCGGCAAAGACCTGGCAGGATTGTTTGACGAGTTCCAACAAAATTACACAACAGCCAAAGCTCTGCAGGCGGAAATCCATCGCGAGATGGCCGAACTCAAGAAGCACGATACTGAGATCCGGACGTGAGCCCTTCAGGCCAGCAACTTCGCCGTTTCGATCATGAATAGCGGAGTATCCGGCCCAACCGTTTCTTGCTTCGGGCGCTATGTTTATTCCCTTGTCCCCCAATAGAATTTGCGGCTCCCATCGCCCATCAAGTCCGATAACTCTGTGGGCTTTCTCACCATTGGACGATTTCGATGGGTGTCACTTGTCATCTTCCGACCGCGTTTGCCTTTGTGTGCATGTGCGCGCCCCTGGCGAACGCGAACATCGTTGGGCTTGGTGGGCTTGAGGACTACAGCCAGAATTTCGACGATGTCACGAATCAAACGTCGCTGGGCAATTGGACAAAGGTGGACAGTCCGAACCCTGTAGTGAACCAAGGCGAACTGGTGACGTCCGGAGCGTTCGGTTCTGTCTCTCCACGAAGCGGAAGCGTCTTTCTGGACCTGCGAACGGAGAACCAGTACGTCAACGGCGGTGATGGCGCGAACTACAACTACGGTATTAACTCGCTGGACTATGGTGGCATCGATCCCGCTACACTGACTTCGGGCACCGTCGATCTGGACTTTTGGATTTGCCCCGACACCTGGAGCGGCGACTTAGGCTTCTTCACTCCGGAAGGCATCTATCAGACAACCAGCCTACTGAACGGGAATGGCGACACTCTCCTTTCCATCGGAATGTACTCGCTTGGCGACCAAAACTCGCCGGAAGTCCAGTACAGTGTGGATGGCACGAACTGGATAAGTACTGGTCTGCAAGCAACGCACGGTGACTGGACCAACGTCACCATGTCCATCGATCTGGACTCGCAGATGTCGAGCATGAGTTTCACTGACTTGAGTGGAACCACCTTCAACTCCGGGTCTCTGGCGTGGAACCCGACTGTCACCGACACAACGGTGCAGGTGCTGAACTTCCAAATGGATATCGGCCTCGGCAAGAACTTCTTCGACGACTTCAGCTTCCAGGTCACCGCTGCTCCAGAACCCTCCAGTGGCCTTCTGTCGCTAATAGGTCTGTTCGGCCTGCTTATGCCTCGTCGAACACGGGATTAAACGCCGACTTAACGCACGTCAACGTGGTGACTCAGAACCAAACGCCGAGCAATCAACGGCCGACTCCGCCACGGTGCACCGTACCTCGCCGACCGGAAGCGAGCGTATCCGAAAACCCCGCAGGGAGCCTTGGTGGTGGCCTATTTCAGGAACCAATCGACTGCCTTTCGATTGGTTTTAGTCCAGCCTTCTCCCTTTTCATCGCCTGGCAGCATGAAAGCGTGATTGGCCCCTTCGATACGTACATAGGTGCAATCTCGACCGCGTGCCATCAGCTCTGCATAGAGCACATCGGCGCTCGCGGGCAGTGAATTCGTATCGGCCATTCCCTGAGCAATAAAGACCTTCGCTTTTGACTTCAGAATTGCTTCGATCGGCGAACTACCCAAGAAGCTGGACCACCGCAAATGCGCGTGGCCGAGAAAGAACTTGTCGGACGCGTTCGGATTCTCAAGAACACCTTTCCATTCGCTCAGTAGCTGGCTGATTCGCTGCTCGGCCGTTGCATCGGGATCGTACATGTCACCGCTTCTCGCGAATTCAATCAGGTCATAAAGTTGAGTAGGTCCGCCACCAGCCATCACTGCGACGTGAGTCACCTTTGGATTAACTGCGGCGATCTGACAAGCCACCTGTCCGCCCTCTGAGTGCCCCAGTGCCAATACACGCGAGGAGTCAACGTTGGGCAACTTCATCGTCGCAACCGTGGCGGCATTTACTGCCTCAACCCAACGCGAAAGTGAGAATTCGCGATTGAATTCCGCAGAACCTTCTTCAGCGCCGCCCGGTCGAGCCGGCTGTTTAAGGAACTCAACGCCGGGCTTTTCGACGACCAGGACATAAGCTCGTTCAGAGTAATATCGGGTGATGACGGCCTCGGGGCCGCCCGAGCCGATTAGCTTCCCTTTGGGGCCCTCAATCTCGAGGAATACAGACTGCGATCCCGAGCCCTGAATACAAAGAATTAGGGGAAGACGAGTCTCTTTAGGCTCTCGCGGTTTTGAAACGTAGAAAGTTATTGTGCGGTTGAATTTGTCTTTGGTGAAATATCGGCGATACGGAAAGTTCCTGATCTCTTTTGTATCTTCGCGGGGTACGTACTGCGAAACGGCCTCCGAATTCGTTTGGGCGTACCCGATAGACGGGGCCAGCAGTGCCATCACACAACACACGAGCGGAATGACTTTCATGATTTGGTTCCATTGAGGTCGAAGCGCTGACCAAGCCGCGGTCGTTGGTCTATCGAAGAAAGCGACCAACACAGATTCGTCAGCTAAGTTGCTCGGCGTTGCCAGATTCGGGGCACCATTTGTGAATTGGCGCGTTGAACAACAGAATGGATACCGAACATAGAAAACGATGCCACTTCAGGCCATCAAGCCTCTCTATATCGGCCCCTCGCCCAGAACTCAGTCGGAGTCTCACGCTAGAGGGAACAGCCGCGAAGTTTCAACTCCTATGTGGCGCGGCTTGGCGTTCTCGCTCGTCGAATGTTGCGGTCAGCAGCTCGTCGATGGTGAAGGGTTTTGGCAGGACGACGGTGTTGCCGGGGAGCGTTCTGTCAGGTAGTGCGTCTGTGACGATGACTGCTCGGGTGTGGTTGCCTGCCGCGCGTAGCCGGTCGAGAACGCTGATCCCGTCCAGGATTGGCATGTCCACGCCAAGAATAATGACGTCGGGTTGATTGTCATGAGCAAGCTCCAAGGCGCGCGCACCGTTGTCTGCGATCAACATACGGCAGCCATTGCTCTCCATGACATCAAGTATCATCTTGCGAACCAGCGGGCAGTATTCTGCCACAAGAATTGTCCTGTCTCGCTTCCCGAACGCGGTCCGAGCTTGCGCGGCACTCGCCGGGCGGTCGATCCTGTGGTGGGACTTACCGTTAGAACTGACAGTTTGCGGTAGTCGAATGGTGAAGCAAGTCCCGTCCTGCGGTTCGGACTTGACGGTAATTGAGCCGTCATGAGCACAGATGATGGCATGGGCCATCGCCAGCCCCAGTCCGGTTCCTTCGCCGCAGGGTTTCGTTGTGTAGAACGGATCGAAGATCTTTTCCAGCTGAGCGGATTCGATGCCGCTACCCGTATCGCATACTTCGATCTGAACCCACTGCTGATCGTCTTTGGTACCTGACTGAACCGAAACGGACAATGCGCCGCCATCAGGCATCGCGTCTCGGGCGTTGATCAACAAGTTGAATATGGCTTGATTGATCTGTTCTGAATCGATGCTCGCGCGTATTTCTTTTTCGCCTCCGGTCTGGAAATCAATCCTGACCGATTGGGGAGTTGTGTGTCGAATCATGTTGACGCACTTTGCAACCAAATCGACCAGGTCCACCGACTCCACGTTTGTTTCGTGACGCCCGGCGAGTGTTAGGATTGATTGCGTTACCCCTTGTGCCTGCTGAGCGGCCTCCTGAATCGTCTCGATTTGTTCGACAATGACCTCGCGATCGTCGGTCTGAATAGCCAACTCGCTGCATATGTAAACCACTTGAATCATGTTGTTAAAGTCGTGTGCCATGCCCAACGCAAGTGTGCCCAGGCATTCCAACTTCTGTGAGTTTCGTAGCTCTTCTTCCAACCGAAGGCGTGACTCCACTGCAGTCGCAATGTCGCCTGCCATCCGTTTGTTCTGCCGTCGTTGACTGAGCACAAGAAATCCCGCTCCGGCTACAACCAACCCCAGCAATGTCGCAAGGGAGCCGTATGTCGCGTAACGAAGCTTTGGCAATGCGGTGATCGGCTCCCCGAGTTGCGACGGTGCAAGATCATGATTGAGGGCCTGAACGTGAGCTGAGTACTTCCCGGCGAGTAGCCACTCAACTTCGCCAAGCTTGGTGGCAACAGCATCTTGTGGATGTAGCGGTTGCATCACGCCCGTTGATCCATCAACACGGCGGACACCGCTGAGTGTTCCAGCGCAAAGTTGGCCGTTGCCCGCATCCGCAAGAAAGGACTCCGCTTGAGAACTCTCTCCGCTCAGCGATTGGACGGAACTGGGTGTGCACGCATAGCCACACTCAGCAATCGCCGGTGCGGAGTGAGGTACAGCTAGCAGTAGGGCTACAATGATAGAACGCCTGTTCATTTCTGTAATTTACATTACAAAACGTGCGGCGTCTATCCAAGCTCGAATCCACCCCATCGAGACCTTCACATCTCACTTCGGGAAGGACAATTAGTCGGCAGTTTCACAGCCCTGCAGGTTTCTCTTCGGTCAAAACAGATTCTTCGATCAACAAGGCGATTTCGCACAACCGCCCGAAGCACCGGACATAGAGCTGGCCGAACCCATCCAGCGCCGTGGACGCCGCATCGAAGCAGCCGCCAAAGTCATCGATCCCAGGCATTTTCGGAACCAGAAATCGACCGACCGACATATCAGCTTCGAGATGCTGAAATGGATACTCGTGGTCTTCCGCTGCCGCCAGTAACTCTCTTAATTGCCCGCGGATGCTTCGCTTTAGCTTGTCGGCCAAACCGTACAGTTCAGGGGAATCGACTCCGCTTGTCAGAACCTGCAGGCCCATCATGAACCGCTGTTGGTCAGCTCGAAGTTCCATCACTTTGACGCGAAGCTTCATTAGCTTCCGCAACGCGGGCAACAGCGTCCGATCACACTCTTCGCGCAAACTGTCGGCCTCGTCCAGGCGTTCCTTTGCCCCAGCGTCCCGCAGCAATGACAACGTGGCCCACAAGCGATCTGTGGCGACAGCCAGGAAGCGTCGATAATGCGAACCGCTCTCGTTAAGTACCCTGTTGAATGACTCGGATGCCATGTTGACCAGAGACGCGCTTGTTAGATCGTGACTAAATGTATCCGCTTTGAACCCCAATCGACCCTCCAGCAGCAAATCTGCCTGAGCACACTGAGTAAGGACAGAGTCAGCTTCGTCCATCTTTTCGATGACCTGAATCTGAGCTTCAACTTCCGTGGCCATGCGGTCGCGCAGCTTGCGGATTTGCGCGATGACTTCCGCCGCTCCTTCTTCAGGAGCCGGCACAGCATCGTTTGACAGCTTAATCGGTTCCAACGACGACCAACCCTTCAAAATGTATTGGTCAATCGCCTTTGCGGCGTTCTTCTGCGACATCGTTGCCGCGATCACTTCTTCAACGGGCCGAATGCTGGCGGCTTTGAACTCAGTTCCGAGCGCCGCCTTGTACATTCGCGTGGTGGCCACCCGGCAGACCGCGTCGAAGTCAGAAAACAACTGCCGAGCCGGCGCTTCCAGATGGAAGACTCCCGGCGCGTTCTCTTTCAGTCCGCTGGCAATGCGTTCACGGTCGCAGGGGTGCGTGTCCAGCCAGCCGGTCTTGCCTTCGCTGATCTGTTCATCGATGTGTTTATCGACATCGTCCGGGAGATCCTCAGCCTGAACCGACATAAGTCGCACAATGTCGTCTGCCAGTCGGCCTTCGGACATCGCCATGGAAAGCTCGTTGTACGCCATCCCGTGAGCCACCATCAGTTCGTGCAAACGTCTGGTTGTTGGTTCGATAATTTCGCTTCCGGAGAACCGAACTTCGTGTCGGTCTGCATCGAATTCCATCTGCCGCAGCAACAGACCGCTCACACCGTGGCCGATCATCATCAGCACCCACAACACTTTCCGGGTCAGCCAGACGCAGCCTCGAGCAAGATAAAAGATAATGCCGATGCGAATGTCGTTTTCTTCGCTCCATCGCTTCAGGTTCACATCCCATTCGTCACGCTCATAGACAACTCGCGTGAACCAATGGCTGATCGTCCGCACGATGTAGCTCAAACGCATTCCACCGCCCTGAGCAAAATGGCCGAACTCATGAGCCAAGATTCCGCCCAACTGTCGTACGTTCATATCGCTGACAAGCGGTAGCCCGATGGTGAGCGTCAGATCGTTGCCCAACAACATACTTAGCCAACCGCGGCGGAAGCTGGCCGACGCATTGACCTGGCAGTCTACGTTAATTTGCTTCGGTCGCGGGGCGTGGACTGAATCGCACAGCCGGTCCACAAAGGCAAACAGAACCGGTTCTTTTCCTCGCTCTAGCGAACTTGGTTCATCCTGTTTCGGAGCCCGCGAAAACAGCGGTTTGAACATAAAGACAACCGCCGTCACGCCGGCAACTAACGGAGCCACATAGACAATGGCCACCAGAATAACTCCGCGGCCACGGACACGTTCGAACATGCCGATCGAGTGCGTTGCATGAAAGTAAACGACGTACGCAAACGCGCACGCGATGGCCAGATAAACGATCGGCAACAGAACCATCACGATCGCCGACAGTAGCAGGGCCAGCCGATACGTGATGGGCGTCTTGACTGACTCAATTGGCCCGGAGATCGCGTTGAGGAACTTCCGGCTGCGTTCTGTGAGACCCTCGCTTGATGCCACCCCTGCCGTCGCCATATCAACATGCCCTCATAAAGCCAGTCTGTCAGCAACATCTACGCTACACACAACCCTATCCGGTGACAAACGAATAAGGCAGCAGCTCTTCAGTAGCGTGCACCGGTAGACTTGATAGCCAGGAACACGACGCCAGCCATCGCCGCGTGACTTGGGGGAACCTCAGCGACGGGACCGCAGTCGTTCGATCAGGCAAGCGAAGGATGCTTGACCGAACCACACGCCCGCCAGCGAAGTCCTGCCATGAAGGACAACACGAGTTCGCAAGGCTGGCGAGCCTCCATGCCGTGTCCCGTGTCAGTGCCGGTGAACCATGCGGCCAGTTACCACTCAGCACGCGGTCCAGAACACTGATTGTGAAAGTTCAAGCTGTGTTCTAGAATCCGCTTTTGAGCCGCCTTAAGCCCCGATAGCTCAATTGGATAGAGCAACGGCCTTCTAAGCCGTAGGTTCCAGGTTCGAGCCCTGGTCGGGGTGCTTTCCAGCCGTCTCGGAGTTCGGTTTCAGCCGAACGCGGTCCGGCAGAACCCGAAACTGAGCCCAAATGGACTTTCATCACAAGACCCTCGCCAATGGCCTTGATGTCATCGCTGAGCTGAATGATTCAGTGCAAAGTGTGGCCGTCGGCTATTTCGTGCGAACCGGCGCTCGTGACGAAACCAGTGAGGTTTCCGGGGTGAGCCATTTTCTTGAACACATGGCGTTCAAGGGAAATCAGAAATACACCGCCGACGATGTGAACCGGATCTTTGACGAGATTGGGGCTCGCTACAACGCGTCCACCAGCGAGGAAGTGACGCTGTACTACGGTGCGATACTTCCAGAATTTCTGGACACGGCGTTTGAGATGCTGGCCACGCTTATTCAACCGTCGCTTCGCCAGGAAGATTTCGACATCGAGAAGAAAGTCATCCTCGAAGAAATCGGGATGTACGAAGACCAGCCGGCGTTTACTGCCTACGAAAAATCCATGGCGGCTCACTTCTCTGGCCACCCGCTTGGTCAGAGTATTCTTGGTTCCAAAGACAGCGTTTCGGCCCTCACCAGCGATCAGATGCGTGACTACCACTCGCGGCAGTATCGAGCCGGAAATGTGACGCTGGCCGTGGCCGGAAACACCACGTTCGAAAAAGTTCTTGAGTTGGCCGAACGATGGTGCGGCGATTGGCCGTCGGGCAGTTCATCACGCGACACGGACGAAGCGGTTCCAGGCGGCGGTGTGAAGTTGATTCAAAAGGAATCCAGCCGCCAACAACACGTGATGCAAATGGGTTCGGCTCCCTCGGCCAGGAACGATCTACGATATGCGGCTCAGATTCTGGCCGTCATCGTGGGTGATGATTCGGGCAGCCGACTGTACTGGGACATCGTTGATTCGGGGCTCGCAGAAGCCGCAGAACTAGGGTTCAACGAATACGACGGCAGCGGAACCTGGCTGTCTTACCTCAGTTGTCAGCCTGAGCAGCTCGACGCCAATTTGGCTCGCATGGCAGAGATTTACCGTGATGTCAACGAAAATGGGGTCACGGAAGAAGAACTCGAACAGGCTAAGAACAAAGTCGCTTCTCAAATCGTTCTGCGTAGCGAACGACCGATGGGGCGGTTATCCTCGTTGGGTGGCAATTGGGTCTATCGTCACGAATACCGCTCAGTCGCAGACGATCTGGCAACCTGTCGGAAAGTGTCGCTTGCCGATATTCGCGAGTTGCTAAACAAGTATCCGATCGCTCAAACCACAACACTCACGCTGGGACCGGCACAGGAAACAGCGTTTCAGATATAACAAGTCGGGCCACATCCAAGCGAAGAATCTTGCTGGTTCTCCTCGTGCCCCGACACTTTGTAAGCACGTCTTCGAGACGGCCGATGGAACCTGAACCAGATCTTGCCGACCTGCTGAAGCGCTGCGAAGAGATTCTGGAATTCGACTTCGAAGACCAGGACCTCTTGCGTCAGGCGTGTACTCACGCCTCAATCGCTTCTGTCCGGCTGGATTCGAACGAACGCCTGGAGTTTCTTGGCGACGCAATCCTCGGCGCGGTTGTGTCTGAGGAACTGTTTGATCGCTATCCGGAACTCCCCGAAGGCGACCTCACGCGGATGAAGTCGGTTCTCGTCAGCCGTGAGACCTGCGCTCGGATCACGCAGCGCATCGGGCTGGATGAAGTCATCCGGCTGGGTAAAGGTGTCCGCCTGCAGCAGCAGATCCCGCCATCTATTCTGGCAGCGGTCTACGAAGCCGTGATTGGCGGCGTGTATATCGACGGGGGATTCGAAGAGGCCAGTAAGTTCATCCTGCGAACCATCGACCCCGAATTCGAATGCGTCGAAGAAGACATCACCCAAAACTTCAAGAGCACGCTGCAGCAGTTGGCTCAGAAAGAATTCGGATCAACCCCGTCTTACCGGCTGGTTGACGAACAGGGCCCGGACCACTCCAAGTGTTTCCGCATCGCCGCGTTCATTGCCGACAACGCTTACACCGGTGCCTGGGGCAACAGCAAGAAGCAAGCCGAACAACGCGCGGCTGAAAACGCTTTGGCTGAGATGGCAGGCGAAGAACCGCCGCACTCGTCCGACTAACAATCGGCGACAGACAGGCCACACAACGCGTTGGTCACCGGTTCCTTAGTGCAAAAGCCGTGGGACCAACCGATGTAAAATCGGTGGCGACTACGTCGGCCCGGCTGGCAGGTGTTGCAGTAACGCTTAGTCCCGGAGGGACGGCATGCTGTAGCCACGGGTGTAAACCCGGTGGTTACGAGAACCAGTACAACTGAAAAGCCCCGAACGGGGCGACATGAATCGGGCCGAAGGGGAAAGTCAGTGCCAGCGTCTGCGGCTCACATTGTAGTGCAAAAGCCGTTAAACCCCCGACGTAAACCCGTGGTTACGAGAACGCTGGCCCTAGTTCAACCGCAAATTCAGGCAACACCAGCCAACACGCCCGCTACAGCGGGTTCGGCATTGTCACAACGCCGATCAACAGAAGCCCCAAACCGGCCAGGGCCATCAGTGTGGTCATTGGAGTGACATACTTCAGCCCCTGGGATTCCGTCATTCCGCTCATGCGAGTGATAACCCAAAAGCCACTGTCGTTCATCCATGAAATTGGCTTCGAACCGGCTCCAATCGCGAGTGCGAGATAAAGAGGATGGAACCCCAGATCCCCACCAGTTGCCATCGGACCAAAAATCCCAACAACAGTCATCATCGCCACTGTCGCTGAGCCCTGAGCCGTACGAATGACTGTGGTGGCCACAAACGCCAGCGTGACCAACATCACTGGTGTCGCTCCGTCATCAACAAGACCGGAGAGACTCAACCCGCTACTTCGCAGCATGCCACCAAAAGCTCCGCCGGCAGACGTAATCAGAATAATGATGCCGGCACTGCCCAGTGCCTTCTCCAACGACTGCGATAACGCCGCCTGACCATCAGTGCGGTAGGCCCTGGCAAGGTAGATCGCGACGGCCGCCGCAATTGCCAGAGCAACGTTCCGGTCGCCAAGCGTCTTGAACACACTATCCACCGAATCGCCGAACGTTGCCCCCGTCGCCTTGAGAGTCAGCGGCAAAGCAATCAGCACAACAGGAATCAGAATCGGCAGAAGCGACAACCACAACGACGGCAAGGTTCGATTGGCATTGGTAACAACTTCGGTGCCGGGCGGTAGCTCCAGGACACCCTTGCGTGTCACCAACAGAGCCCACAAATATCCCACCAATAACGTGGCAACACCCACGATGGTTCCTGCAATCATCATCAGGCCCATGTCAACACCCAACTCTTCGGCGACAAACAACGGTCCAGGCGTGGGAGGAACTAAACTATGCGCCATGGTCCCACCAGCAACGATACTCAACACGTACATCAGATAGCTCTTGCCGGTCTTCCGATGCAGAGCCTGCCCGAGTGGAATCATCAGGTAGAACACCGTGTCAAAGAACACCGGTATCGACAGCAAGAATCCGCTCAACATAAACCCCAACGGCGCCCCACGTTCTCCGGTGATGTCTAGCATCGCGGTGACAATGCGTTCGGCCCCACCACTGGACTGCAGGCAGTAACCAATGATTGATGCGAACGCGATCAGCAGTCCGATTTTTCCACACGTGGTTCCCAGCCCGCTGGTAATCCGGCCAAACAGCGATGTGTTTGAAGCTTTGATCGCAGCGGCGTAATCCGTTTGGCGAACAATCTTTGACGTATCCGCAATCGCCCCACCGTCACTGCGCAGGACAATCGAACCGTTCGAACGCGTTTCCACAATAGTCAGTTCGCGCGAACTTTCGGTTCCGTCCGCATCGGTCTCAACCACAACGAATGGCCCGGACAACTCTGTGTCACCGCTTCGAGGTGCAACCACAACCTGGTTCCCCTCAAGGCGTTCAGAAACCGTGTACCGGTTCGAATCGATGTTAAAACCGCGAACCGCGGCCGGCGGCGTAAGCAGCCCGACCACCAGTGCCCCGAGTATCAGAGCCAGAAACGCGTGCAGCCGAAGCAGAAGAATTCCGCCAATGACAGTCGCTAGTCCCGCTAGAAGAATCCAAATAGGGCTCACAGGCTCTCGCTCAAATCAGGAAGTGGTCATTGTCCGCCAGACTGTTGTGAAGTCTTACCACAACCATCACCTGTGATTCACTGGTCCCGGGAAAATTGAAGCATCGCTGGTCGCTACCAGGAACCGCCCACACGGCGAGCCATCTCAAACAACACGCTCCCTCCCAACACCGCTGCCGCACACCGACCGATGCAACTGGAAGTTGCCTAGTCCGACGGGCCAAGCGACTGAGTCAACAACGGTCGAAT
>CAZAIB010000062.1:0-25438 GCA_964485095.1 uncultured Planctomycetaceae bacterium
CAAGAACACAATGGCAGCGGCAAGGAACACCGGCCACATCGAGCTGGGTGGAACCGGCCCGGCACGAACCGCATCGACCGCCGGAAAGTTGCCCAGCGTTTCATCCTGGAAGCCCGCATCGGTTCGAACAATCAAGTTCGCAACAAGTCCCTGCTGTCCGGCTAGTTGACTGCCTGCCTCTGGTCCAAGAACCGAAATTGCCGTTGCCCAGGCATCGGCCAGCATGCAACTTTCAGTCAGAACTGTCACGGACGCCAGCGCGTGTTCGACCGGACGGCCGGTTCGAGGATCAATCGTGTGCGAGTAACGTTGGCCATCGATCATGTAGAAGTTGCGGTAGTCACCTGAAGTAGCCATCGCGCGGTCTTGCAGAGATACGGCCGAACGTATCTCGCGGCGGTCGTCCGCGGGTTCCTCAATTCCAATCGTCCATGGCTTCCCGCGGGGGCTGAGGCCAGCCGCGCGGACTTCGCCGCCGACTTCGACAAGAAACGACTCCAGTCCCGACTCGGACAACGCGGCGGCCACACGATCGACCGCGTAGCCTTTAGCGATTGCAGACAAGTTGACCGACAACGCGGCGCTGGACTTCTTAAGAGCCGGTGGATCCTGGCGAACGGATAACTGCTGCCAACCGATCTGCTTCCGGGTTTCCTCAATTGCCGCTGCGTCCGGAAGATCTCCGCGCCCCGTGTTCCGATCGAACTTCCACAAATCAATCAGCGGCGAGACCGTCACGTCGAAGGCTCCGTCGGTCGCGGCAGACACATCCAGACTGGCCTGCACAACAGCCGCGGTCTGTTCCGATACCGGAAACCAATCTGTCTTGTCAGACGCATTGAACCGACTGATCTCAGAATCGTCCCGCCATGTGGACATTAATGTATCCACGAGATCCAATTCGCGTTGGATGACAGACTTCAGGTTCTGATCCGCCTCGCCAGTAACAGTGACCTGCCACGTGGTTCCCATACTCTCACCCTCAAACCGCGTTTGAGCGGCGGCAGGGCTAAGCAACAGGGCAAGGACGATTATCGACTTGTGGACTTCAGGAATCATGCGGAGAGTCTAGAGATCGCTGAGTCCGTTTACACCCTGAATCCCTCGAAACATGGCCCGCAGCAATCCCGTCTGGTCGATCCCCACACAGATTCGTAGGATTCGTAGTCTCCCTGAATGACTGAGGAACGGATGCCTCTGCTGCCCTGGTTCTTAAACTGCGTGTACCTGCTGCTATTGGTGCTCGCCTCACCCATTATCGCATGGCGCGCGGTGCGGCATGGGAAGTATCGAGACGGCGCTGCGCAGAAGCTTCTGGGACGTCTGCCGGAAAGTGCCGCGGACGAACGTGTCATCTGGTTCCATGCGGTCAGCGTGGGTGAGGTTCTTCAGCTGGAGACCATCATCCCGCCGCTCGCGAAGCAGCATCCAGACGCGACGATTTTGATTACGTCCACCACCAACACTGGTTTGGATGTTGCTCGGCAAAAGTTCCCCGACTATCGATCGTGTTATTTTCCGTTGGACTTTTCCTGGGCGGTGCGAAACGCGTTGCGGCGAGTTCGCCCGGAGATTGTGGTTCTGGTCGAACTGGAACTCTGGCCAAACTTCATCCTGCAGGCTGCGAAGACTTCCAGGCTGGCCATCATTAACGGACGGCTAAGCGAACGCAGCTACAAGGGCTACCGCCGCATTCGCATGCTGGTCGAACCGGTTCTGCGAAGCTTCACAACCATCGGCGTACAAACCGCGGCATACGCTGATCGCATGTGTGCGCTGGGCGCGCGGTCGGAAACGATGCATGTCACTGGTTCTATCAAGTTCGATCGCGTTCAGACCGACCGGTTCAATCCGGCCACGCAATCGCTGCGTAACATGTTTCAGTTAGAACCCGACGCGCTGGTGCTTGTCGCCGGTAGCACCCAGGCTCCGGAAGAAGTTCTGGCGGTTCAAACCTGGAATGAACTCCGACAGGACTTCCCGACTTTGCGGCTGATCGTGGTTCCTCGACACAAAGAACGGTTCGACGAAGTTGCCCGACTGATTGAGTCGCAAAAAGTCATCCTCGCGCGACGGTCGCAGCTGGGGAACTCGCCACCTGCGGAGCAGAGCGTCGCAAACGATGCCGTGATACTGCTGGATACGCTGGGCGAACTAAGTGATTGCTGGGGCCTGGCGGACGTTGCGTTTGTTGGCGGGAGCTTCGGAGACCGTGGAGGTCAGAACATGATTGAACCGGCCGCCTTCGGCGCGGCGGTTCTGGTCGGGCCGAACACGGTGAATTTTCGCGACGTGATGAGCCAACTCACGGCGCGGAACGCGGTAACTGTGGTTTCGCACACAGACCGATTGGTCGCAGAAGTCAGAAAACTCCTGTCAGACCCCATCAAACGACAAAAGATGGGCCAGGCGGCAAGAAAAACGGTTCTAGAGGGAACTGGGGCAAGTCAGAAGACTCTTAAGTTAATCGGGGGCGTTTGGGGTTCTGTTTCTCAGGAACCCGGCCGCTCATGTAAGGCCGCGTAATTACTCCACAATCGAACATCGGCTCTAAATGGAGCCTCTTTTTACCGTTTGTCATTTTGGTCAAGCACGCTGTTTGGCTATTCTATGAACAGGCAATCACTCCGCGCTCGGGCCACTTCGGTCCGCAGTGATAGGTCGACCTGAACCAGGGGATTCTCGTGATTCGACTGACACATCGAGCACTTCGTTGTTTACCCGTTTACCTCGCTCCAGCCAAATCGCGCATCGCGGTTTTGTCGGTGGCGTTTGCAACCGCCATGATGGTGGGCTGCGGCGGGGGCGACGACGCTCCAGCTGAGGCAGAGGCTGCTGAAAATGACGGAGCAGCTTCCGCACCAGCAGAACCGTCTAAACCTCCGGCCCAATCGTCCGCTGCGAAAAAGGGCGGTGGTGGCGGCAACGGACGTCAGGTCCTAGCACCAGGTGGCGGTGGTGGCGGCAATGGACGTCAGGTTCTAATGCCAGGCGGTGGTGGCATGGCTCCTCCAAGTGGCGGCGCTGGTATTGGTGCAGTTGGCGATGATGACATTCAAGGCATGGGCGGCGGTGGTCAAGGGTTCGACTCACTGCCTGTCCCATCACGTGATGCAGACTTCGCCAAGTGGAGCGCAGAAGACTACAAGGCGTCGGTGAGGGAACGCGATCAGCAGGCAATCGAAGCGGTCTCCTGGCTTGTCAGTAATAAAGCCGATGACGATTCAGCAGCACTGCTGCTTGAGCTTCTTGTTATTGCCAAGGAACCAGCGAAACAACCACCAGCCGGAGCCGGCCGTGGTGGTCGCGGTGGCGGACTTGGTGGAGGCCGACGCGGTGGCGCTCCTGCCAACAATGGACGAGCACCTAATCTGCCGGGTGGCGGCGGCAATGGACGAGCACCCAATCTGCCGGGCGGTGGCGGCGGTGGAGCGGGTGCCGGTGAAGTTGGTTCACTGGACACTCAGATGATTCAGGAAGTACTGATCGCCGGAATCTCCGGTAATCTTGAGCAGTTGCTATTCACTTCAGCCCTCGTCCAAAACGGACCACCTCAGGGCTACGGCCAAAACGGACCTCCGGGCGGAGGTGATGGTGGTTATGGCGGCGGCGACGCTGGCGGACAAGGTGGCCCACCCGCTGGTTACAACAGTGGCGCTCCGGGTGGCGGGTTCGGTGGCGGCGACAGCAATTCAAGCGGACCACCGCCGGGCTACAACAGTGGCATCCCGGGTGGCGGCAATGGCGGTGGCGGTCGTGGTGGAAACAGTCAATCCGGCAATCGCGGGGCGACCAACCGAGGTGGCGGCGGCGGTGCCGGAAACTTTGGTGGCGGAGATTTCTCCAACTACGGCACATTGGACATGAACCAGTTTGTCGGTTCTGTCGTGAACGGGCTCATTACGATTGACTCACCGAAGGCATGGCATGGGGTTGAACAGTTGCTGGACGGAACACTCTCCAGCCCAATCGACCCCGCCGCGACCAGTGAAATGGTTCTCAAAAGCCTCATGGCAAACTACGGCGGACCAGGACACCCGACACACTTGTTGTTGTCGGGATTGGTCAAGCAGGATACTCCTCAGGGCCAGAAGGCCGTTGAGCTTTTCACTGACTACGCGGGAACTGCGATCGACCAACTGCTTGGTTTAGTAGACCCCGCTTCGGAAGAAGGCGCTGACGCAGGAAACGCTGGCAGGAACGGCGGCCGGGGTGGTCGCAACGCGGGCTTCGGCGGTGGCGGCGCGGGCAACGGTCGCAGTGCAAGCTTCGGTGGCGGAGGCCGTGGTGCTGGCCCTGTTGGCGGCGGTGGAGGCGGCCGTGGTGCCGGCTTCGGCGGTGGTGGCGGTGGCCGCGGTGCCGGTTCGATTGATGGTGGAGCTCCTCCCGGCGGTGGCCGTGGAGCTGGCTTTGCAGGCGGCGGTGGTCGTCGTGGTGGCGGAGATAGCGGTGCACCACCAGCACAAAACATTCAGTCGCTGTCAATGAACTCCAATACGCGAGCCATGACTGAAGAGCAATTCAAGAACTTCACAACGTTCCTTTGGAACCGCGAATTCACTCAGTCAGTTGCTTCGAAACTTAGCGAAGCACCGACACTGTCCGAAGGTGCCCAGCTGCTTGCTCTCGCAGGTTCGCTGCCGACTTCGGATGCTCGAAAGGCATGCTTCAGTATCCTGCAATCCAACGCTGATGGACCTGACTCATTCATTAACGCTGGCTTCTTCAATCGCGTTGCCAGAGACCCTGGCCTACTGGTTGCCTTGAAGGCTCTGCCACAGAAGAAGCGCGGGCAGGGCAGTCTTCAGGACCGATGGGACGAAGCAATCAAGCAGTCAGCGCTGGCTCTTCGTGATCGCCTGAAGGGTGCTGTTGAACGTAATGGAGGCATAGGTGGCACTGTGCCAACCTCAATGATCAAGCTTCACGCTAAGGCCACACCGGATGCAGTCCTTCGCCAAAGCTGGCCGCGTGACGTTTCGGGTTTAGTTGGAGAAAGCACACCAGGCAGCACAGAATTGCTTTATGTGCAGGTCCGTGCCGCAGACAATCTCAAGAAGGTGCTGAAACACTACCAGGGCCGCGTTGGCTCCAGCCACAAAAAGGTCGAGCAGAACGATGCAAATCGACGCATCACCTGGCTGACCGGTGTCCGAACATTGAAGACTGGGATCAAGCGATCGATTGATGTCATCTTCAGCGAAGACCAATCGGGGGCAGCTGGTGGTGGCGGTAATGGCCGCGGTGCCGGTTTCGGTGGTGGCGGTCTGGCAGGCGGCGGTGGAGGTGCCCGCGGTGGCGCAGCTCCGACAAGTGCCCTGATCGAGATTATCATCGTGGACACCCCAAACCCAAATCCGGTCACTACCAACGCCAGTTTGGATAAGTAAGTAGGGGCTTTTGCCCAAACAAGCCCGTTGTGCACCGCACGACGGGCTTTTTTCATACCCACATGGCCAGAACAGGCGTTGCCGCTACCTGGCAAGCTGGTACACTCCGGCGCTTAGGCCCGCGCTGGCACCCAGCCGATTTGTCCGAAATGCCGCACGGCACCACGTGGCGACGGCTCTCTTGCACTTACGAAACTGTCTGATGAAACGCTCCGACCTCCGAAACATCGCCATCATTGCGCACGTTGACCATGGAAAGACATCGCTGGTCGACTGCATGCTCCGTCACAGCGGACACTTCCGAGAATCCCAACTGCAGGGCGATTGCATTCTCGATTCGAACGATCTCGAACGCGAACGCGGCATCACGATCCTCGCCAAAAACATCGCGCTCACTTACGAAGATGTGCGCATCAATATTATTGACACGCCGGGTCACGCAGACTTCGGAGGCGAGGTCGAACGCGTTCTCCAAATGGCCGACGGCGCGCTGTTGTTGGTTGATGCATTTGAAGGCCCCGGACCACAGACACGGTTCGTCTTGAACAAGGCTCTTGAGTGCGGACTGAAAGTCTTGGTCGTCATCAACAAAGTTGACCGCCCCGACTGCCGCCCCGACGAAGTTGTCTCTGAGACATTCGACCTGCTGGTCGACCTTGGCGCGGACGATGAAACTTTGGACTTCCCTTACGTATTCACAAGCGCGAAGGAAGGCTTTGCGACTCACGACGCAACCAAACCAACCGACAACATGAGCGCGTTGCTGGATCTTATCGTTAAGGAAGTTCCGGCACCGGAAGTCGAACCGGACGAACCGCTGCAGATGATGGTCACATCGCTTGACTGGTCTGAGTACGTCGGCCGAGTCGCAACCGGTCGGCTAAATAGCGGTCGTATCCGTCAGGGTGAAACCATCGCGTTGCTGAGAGAAGACGGTAAGGTTCAGAACGCGACTGTTGAGAAGCTTGAGATCTTCGACAAGCTTGGCCGAGTCGAAACAACAGAAGCGTCTGCTGGTGAAATTGTTGCCATCTCTGGTTTGCCCGATCCGGAAATCGGTGACACGGTTGCCTGCCGAGACAAACCCGTTGCACTGGATCGCATCAGCGTTGACGAACCAACGCTCTCAATGGTGTTTACAATTAATTCGTCACCACTGGTCGGCATCGACGGAAAGTACGTGACCACGCGAAACCTCCGCGACCGCCTGATGCGAGAACTCGAATCCAACGTCGCGCTGCGAGTGGAAGAGACGGACTTCAAAGATCAGTTCAAAGTCTCGGGGCGTGGCGTTCTGCACCTATCGGTTCTTATCGAACAGATGCGGCGTGAAGGTTACGAACTTTCCGTCGGTAAACCCGAAGTCATTCGCAAGCAGATTGACGGCAAGTGGCACGAGCCATTCGAACTCATGACCGTTGATGTTCCGGCCAACGACGTTGGCCCCGTCATGGAACTCGCCGGCGCACGTCGTGGTGTCCTGAAGGACATGTCGGCCAACGAATCCGGACTGACTCACCTTGAGTTCACCATTCCGGCTCGCGGTTTGATTGGGCTGAGGACCAAGTTGCTGAATGCGACCCGTGGCGAGGCGATTATGAACCATCGCTTCGAAAGCTATCAGCGAGTGGAAGGCGAGCTACCAACGCGTCAGAACGGTGTTCTCATTTCGCAGGTCCAGGGCAAAGCCGTTGGTTACGCCATCTGGAAGCTGCAGGATCGCGGTGAGTTCTTCATCAAAGTCGGCGACGATGTTTATGAAGGCATGGTTGTTGGCGAGAACTCGCGTGACAGCGACATGGTGGTCAACCCGATTAAAGAGAAGAAGCTGACCAACGTCCGATCATCGGGTGCTGACGACGCAATCATGGTGAAGCCACCACGCGACATGTCACTGGAAGCCGCGCTCGAGTATATCGAAGCGGACGAGTACGTTGAGATTACGCCAGCGTGCATTCGCCTCCGGAAGATTCATCTGACTGAGAATGCTCGCAAGCGTTCGAATCGTGTTTCGTAGCAGCTGCCGCTGTTGCTGAACGCGATTCCGGGCAATAATGGTGGCCCCACCTTTCGAGGAGCCACCATGCGAACTCTCCTGCTGCTCACTATCGTTTCTTCCGTCGCAACAGCCGCCGACAAGCCAAACTTCCTGTGGCTAGTTTCCGAAGACAACTCGAAGCACTTTCTGAAGCTGTTTGACGAACACGGTGCTGAGACACCCCACATTGCAAAGCTGGCCGAACACGGTTTGATGTTCGACCACGCGTTCTCAAACGCGCCCGTCTGTTCCGTCGCGCGGACGACGTTGGTTACGGGATGCTACGGACCGCGAATCGGAACACACTATCACCGCCGAGCCGCAATGGCTCCGCTGCCGGACGGACTGAAGTTGTTCCCCACGTACCTGCGCGAGGCCGGGTACTACACGACCAACAAGGCAAAGACAGACTACAACGTGCTGGGCGTTGAAGGCACCTGGGACGCATCATCCAACAAGGCAAGCTGGCGGAATCGAGCAGACGGACAACCGTTCTTCCACAAGCAAACATTCACAACCACACACGAGGGCTCGCTGCACTTTCCGACCGCCGATGTGAAAAACAAGCCGACGAAAACGGACCCGGAAACCGTATTCGTCAATCCACGGCACCCGCAGACTGAGTTGTTCAAGTACACCTACGCTCGGTACCACGACAACATCCAAACGGTCGATCAGCAAATCGGGAATGTCGTCGACCAGCTAACGTCAGATGGCTTGTTGGAAGACACGTTCATCTTCTACTTCGGCGACCACGGCGGCGTTCTTCCCGGCAGTAAGGGCTACGCATACGAAACCGGTTTGCACGTTCCGCTTGTTGTTCGAGTTCCGGACAAATGGAAGCATCTCGCCGATTTCGAAATTGGCAGCCATGTAGATGGCTTCGTGAGCTTCGTCGATTTTGCACCGACTCTGTTGCAACTTGCAGGGCTAAGAGTGCCGGACGCCATGGACGGAAAACCGTTCCTTGGCGCTGGGATCACAGCCGCTGAAGTAAACGCTCGCGACGAAACGTTTGGGTACGCCGACCGGTTCGATGAGAAAATCGACTTCGTCCGCACGATGCGTAAAGGCAAATACAAGTACATCCGCAACTTCACCCCGTTCAACTACGACGGGCTTCAAAACAACTACCGCTACATTCAGGCAGCCTACGCTGAGTGGCGGCAGCTGTACGACGATGGCAAGCTAAACGCCGCTCAGAAGATGTTCTTTGAACCGCGACCGATGGAAGAACTGTACGACGTCGAAGCCGATCCGTACGAAACGAACAACCTCATCGCGTCTGCTCCGCTGGAAACGCTTCAGGATCTTCGCCGTGGCCTGGCTCAACACATCCGCGACACACACGACCTTAGCATGCTGCCTGAAAGCGTCATGATTGCCGAAGCGTTCAAGAATCCGGTTGCCTGGGGAGAACAGAATGCCGACCGACTTTGGGAACTGCAACAAATCGCCATGCCGGGGACGGATTCATTCGAGGTCGCTCGCAAGTGGATTGAACCGGCGCTGGATTCACCGGACGCGATGAAACGCTACTGGGCCGCCGTCTCATGCAGCGTGTTTGGCGAACCAGCTCGCGCCTTGTCTGACAAGTTCCGCAAGCTGGCCGCGGAGGACGGCAACGCATTGGTTCGAACTCGAGCCGCAGAGTTCCTCGCGCTGCACGAGAAAACGAACCCAATGTCTGTGCTGGTCGATGTGCTGGGCAAGACCCGCAACGCTGTCGAAGCAAACGAGATTCTGAACACAGTCGTCATGCTGCGGGACGGTCAGCACCGCTACGACCTTCCGATTAAACGCGAACATGTTCATCAAAGCATTCGCAATGCGACCGACGTCAAACGTCGACTGGATTACTTGACCAGCAAACTTGGTCGCGGCGATCGTTGGATTCGCCCCAAACAAAATCGGAAGCGCAAACGTGGCAAGAAAGCCGCAGAGTAGTTCCCACCGTACGTACACACTGCCCCACAATCAGATAGGCAATCGCCGAGACACAAGAACATGACCGCTCAATCGCTGGCCCGCATCTTTCTGATCGTTCTAATCGCAGCCACCTGTGTGCAAGCCGAGGAACCAACTCATGTGTTCCTGCTTGTCGGTCAGTCCAACATGGCGGGCCGTGCTGCGATTGAGGAAGCGGACAAGCCGGCCATCGATGGCGCGAGCCTTTGGGACATTGGTGAGAAGACCTGGAAGCCGGCGGTTGCTCCGTTCAATCTGCATTCACCGCATCGCAAGTCGGTCAGCATGCAGCGATTGAATTGTGGTCCGGCATTTGTCCGCGAGTATCTCCGCACACACCCGGGCGTGAAAGTTGGGATCGTCTGTGCGGCTCGAGGTGGAACCAGTATCGAGGAATGGAAGAAGGGGCGCACAGAACCATGGCCGCTGTATGACACCGCGGTCAAAGCCACACGCGACGCGCTGGCCGGAGGCAACGCAGAACTCAAGGGCATCCTCTGGCATCAGGGCGAAGGCAATTCGAGCCGCTGGGATTTCTATCCAGCAAAGCTGAAGGAATTGATCGCAAACTTCCGAGCGGATCTTCAGTCGCCGAAAGTCCCTTTTGTGTTCTCGCAGTTGGGTACATGGCGACTCGAGTACCGAGCGTTTAATCAGATGATCATTCAGCAGCCACAGAACATTCCACATACCTTGTGTGTGCGAACCGCTGGCTTGTGGAAGATCGATCAGGCACACTTCGATGCAGAGGCGCAGCGCGAACTGGGGCGTCGGTATGCGAGGGCGATCGAGCGTTTGTCGAGCCCCGTGGTTCCGTTTCTGGCGACGGGCTCACAAACATTAAGCAGCACATATTCGGTACCGCGCGGTGTTCAGTCGGGGCAGTTCGAACTTAGTGCAGACCTTATGCTGGAGAAGCTTGAGGGAACCGCCGCGTCTGTGTGGTTTGGGAATCAGTTGAACTTCGGGTTTGATAGCCGTAGCGGGAAGCTGTTTGTGGAAGGGCCCGCTGTCGGGAAGTCGCCAAAACAACTTGCGAACACCCAGGATTTCATCAGTGCAGGGCAGAAGTTCAAATTCTCAGCCAGCCGTGGCGAGAGTGGAGAACTGACAGTTTCGTTGAACCAGAAACCGGTGTTCAAAACCGACAAACTGGCAGGGATGCCGATGATGTTTCGGTTCAGGCCACATCGGGACACGATGTCTGTCGCAAACCTCTCCCTGACAGGGGACCTCACGGTTCCACCAGTCCAGTTGGCTATCGAGTCACCGGTCGTCCCAGTGTTGATTGGTGAAGAAACTACTGTGGCGTACTTGACACTCAATACGACCGAACCGCTGCGGCTACTACGCACCGCGTATGATAGTCGTGGAACGGTGGGCTGGGAGATTTTCGAGTCAGTCTTCCTCATTAACTCGGACGGACAGCGGCTCGAACTGATGCCTCGGAAGCCCAAGCAACGGATTCAGTTACCTGCAGGAATGCACCGACTTGAATTGGTTGTGAAGCCAAAGAAATCATTCTCCATATGGGCGTTCCCACTCAAGGCAAAGATACGAATTCAGCTGACCAGTCTTGTCCTTGTCAATGAGCAAGGCGAGGAGTCGATCATCAGGCCAGACGAAGGCCATGAAGCTCCGCTCTTACGTCTGGCTGCGCCGATCCATCGACAGGGTGACCACGATTGCCACACCACCCGCATCCCGGGAATCGCGCGAACGCCGCAGGGAACGCTGCTGGCTGTTTATGACATGCGATACAACAGTCGGAAGGACCTGCAGGAAGACATCGACATCGGGCTTTCGCGCTCAACTGACAACGGGGAGACGTGGGAGAAGCCACGGCCAATCATGGATATGGGTGAGTTCGGCGGGAAACCGCAGAAGGAAAACGGCTGCTCAGATCCGAATATCCTTGTTGATGCCAACACAGGTGAAATCTTCGTGTCCGCTGTTTGGACTCATGGCAAGCCGAATACACATCAGTGGGTTGGTCGCGGGTCGGAACCGGGGTTCGGGTTGGACAAGAGTTCGCAGTTCATGATCGTGCGATCGACTGACGATGGGAAGACATGGTCAAAGCCCACCAACGTGACAAGGCAGCTCAAAGACGAATCCTGGTGGCTGTTCGCTCCGGCGCCCGGAAATGGCATCACGCTTAAGGATGGCACGTTGGTCATGCCGACTCAGGGGCGCGATGAGAACGGGTACCCGTTCTCGAACCTGATGCACAGCCGTGATCACGGCAATACGTGGACGCTAAGTCCCCCCGCCCGCGACAACACCACCGAGTGTTCCGTCGCAGAACTCTCTGACGGTTCTTTGATGCTCAACATGCGCGACAACCGAAACCGGAACGACAAGAGCAGGAAAAACGGTCGAGCTGTCAGCGTGACAGACGACTTCGGCAAGACCTGGACCACCCATAAAACAGATCATCGGTCGCTGCGTGAACCGGTCTGCATGGCGTCATTGATTTCGCATACGCGTCGAAATGGTCAGCACGTTCTTGTGTTCTCAAACCCAAACTCGAAAACCAGTCGCAAGCGTATGACTGTGCAATTTAGTTTCGATGACGGCGCGACATGGCCGAGAGAGCACCACGTGCTTTTGGATGAACGGGGCGGGGCGTACTCAAGTCTGGTGATGCTTAATGATGAGACCGTCGGGATTCTGTACGAATCCAGCCAAGCCAACCTGCTTTACCAAACGGTGCCCGTTCCCACTCCGCCAAGGAAGAAACGTAAGCCTGTTAAGAAGAAGCAGCAACAAGCCGGTTCGAACAGCAACGCGGCACTGTCGCGCATCATGTTTGGTTCGTGCATCAAGCAGCAGAACCCGGTTCCGATATTCAAGACGATCGTCGAACAGAAACCGGATCTGTTTCTGTTTCTCGGTGACAACATCTACGCAGATACAAACGACCGGAAGGTCATGCAGAGAAAGTATGCCCGGCTGAATTCACTGGCAGACTTCCGACGTTTGCGAGAATCAATGCCCGTGTTGGCGACATGGGACGATCACGACTACGGACGAAACGACGCGGGCGTTGAGTATCCGCAGAAGGTGGAGTCGCAGCAGGAGTTCCTCAGGTTTTGGAACGAACCGAAGGACTCGCCGCTTTGGAGACGGCCCGGTATCTACACGTCGCAGATCTTCGGCCCGGAAGGAAAGCGTGTTCAGATCATTCTGTTGGACACGCGGTACTTTCGGTCAGAATTAAAGCGAGGCAAGAAACGCGTGGGCGGGCATTGGGTTCCGGATCAGGATCCGAAGAAAACGATGCTCGGGGCAGCGCAGTGGGAATGGCTGGAGGCGGAACTCCGCAAGCCGGCCGAATTGCGAATTGTTGTCAGCAGTATTCAGGCCGTGGCTCAGGATGCTGGCCAGGAAACATGGTCGAACTTCCCTGCCGAACGAGCGAGGTTGTTCAAGCTGATAGACGATACCGGCGCAAATGGCGTGGTCTTTGTCAGTGGCGACCGGCATTGGTCAGAACTGTCATCGACGGGCCCCGAGACGCCGTATCCACTGTTCGACCTGACTTCCAGCAGTCTGAACCAGGTCCATGGACGGGGAACACCAACCGAGAATCGGTTCCGAGTCTCAAACACGACCTACCACAAACCCAACTTCGGTGCGGTCCTGATCGACTGGAAGCCACAACCGTCCGTCACCCTGCAGATCATCGATGAATCTGCCGAGGTCCGCTTCGAGCAATCGATTCGACTACGCGATCTGACTTTGCGCAAGTAGTTGACGGTCAGCTAACCGCAGAGCGTTCTTGCAGCCCGCGCAACAGTAATTCGTGAGGTAATCGGCACCACCCTTCGGAGTCTGGTAGTCAGGAGCAGTGACGTACATCTACTTTTAGCGGCTGTGATATCAAGAATCCGCTAGCAGCTCCCGCAACATCTGCCGATTGGGTTTGGACAGGACGTTCTCAAATGGCGGGTCAGCCCTTGCGAGCCAGTCCCTCACATATCGAGCCCGAGATGTCTTTCTCTTCGACGCTGCGCGTTCCTGGTTTCTCTCTTCTTGGGGCGCTCACTCGCGGCGCTAGACGGCGTAAGAAACGCCACCTTCATAAATCGGTCCAGGCTACTGAGGCTCTGGAGTTGCGCGCCTTGCTGGCTGGCGCTCCGGTTCCGACCGCGACGCTGGACATCCCGCCGGAAGAGATGATCAACGAGTCATTTGACTTCACCGTCACGTTTGACAACACGTCTGCAAATCCGGCGGACGTTGGGTACGTACCCTACGTCGATTTGTCCGTTCCTGACGGCATCGATCTGAACAGCGCGAACTATCTCGGAAGTCCGGTGGCGCTGACGCCAGTTGGTGAATTCGATACTGGCGGGAACCTGGTCGATTCAGGTGGGGCACCAATACTACACCCGCTGACGGGTCTGGCTGTGACGGGCACGTCGGGCGAGACGCTTTTTATCGTTGAACTTCCCTTTGGCAGTTTTGTACCCGACCAGCCACCTGCGGAGATCACAATTGTTGCAGCCACGGACGCAGTTGATGGAGCCGTGGTTGGAACTCCGATTGATATCGATGCCACAGGCGGCTTCGCTTTGGGCTGCGATCCCCTGGACAACGCGGCCGCGGATCCGCCGATTATCGGCGTGACTGACACGGATACCATCACGCCGCAGGTCATTGATCTAGTCAAGACTGGTTTCATCGATGATGGGATCGAGCGGGCAACCGGGCCCAGCTATGAATATCAATACGAACTTGCGATTAACATCGCGGACGGTGAAACAGTCACTAACATCGACCTCACCGACTTTCTACCAAACTCGTTTGTCTACGTTGCCGGCTCAGTAAACATCGACTCATCGAATTCGGGAGGCGTGACCGGGCAAAGCATCACTGAGACACCGGTAGCTGGGAGCCCGCAAAACGCTCCGGACAATGATCTGTTGATCGAATTCGCAACGGCCACGGGAACGACTTCAGAACGCGACATCGTTGTGACTTACTCGGTGTGGATCAGCAACTTCGATGCAGATGGAAATCCTGTCATCGATCCGGCCAGCGGCGATCAAACCGTCGCGACAAATGAGTCTGAGGTGACCGGCACCTATCCGACTGGACCAGTTGGTGACAACGACAGTTTCACTGACACTAATGTTGAGCAAAGCTCGCTCGCGACGCAGAAATCCGTCGCCATCGTCAACGATGTTGGCGGAGCAGGGCCAACGCCCGGCGATACGCTGGAATGGACGATTGACATTCAGGTCTCAGACTACTTCGAGTTCAGCAACATTGTGCTCGATGACACATTCACTGATGGCCATCGATTCGATACGACGTTCACGCCGACGTTTGTGATAACGGAAGGTGGTACAACGACCTCAGGTAGTTTTGCTGCCAGCAACTTCAACGTCACGTTGAATTCACCGGGTGATGGGACGACTGATATCGAGTTCGATGTCTCCGCCGAAGTTCCAGACGGCGTCCTGACGGGCGATTTGTTTGCCGACATGGCCCAGGATGGCTCAACGACCGTCACTGTGAAGTTTCGAACGGTCATTCAGGATGAGTTTAGCGACACGTTTCCTTCTGGAGACCCAAGCGTTGATATTGGTGACGTGCTGTCAAACACGGACACAGTCACTGGCGAACTACCAAGCGGCTTGTTTGAAAGCGATAGCGGCGCTGCGAGCGTACAGATTGATGGGCCCAGCGTTTCGAAGGCAGTTTATGCGATCGACGGGATTCTTGTTGGACCGGGCGAAGAAACAACAGCCGGCCGAGAGGTCACTTATCGGATCACTTTGCAACTCCCCACATCGGACGCCGAGGATCTGGTCCTAACTGACTACATCCCGTTGCCCTTCTACGACGCGACGACAATCACGACCTGGAATCCTGGAATCGCGGGAACCGTCCCGCCCTCCGGAACTGCAACCTACGGACCGCTACATACCCTGGATACCGTTGTACCCGGTTCGGGCCCGGCCACACCACTTCCTACAGACGGTGTTGCCAACACCGTTCAATTCGACTTTGGTTCGTTCGACGTCGATCCCAGTGCGCCTTCGACCATCGACATCCTGTTTACGCTGACAGGGCAGGACGTGTTGATGGCCGACGGGCTGGTCCTGCAAAACCAGGTGCTGGCTGAATATGGATCGACAAACAGCGGTGAAGTAAACTCGTCCGCGCTTGCACCCGTGACAATCGCGGCCCCCGAGTTGGTCCTTTCGAAGGGGGTTGTTGCAACCGACGCCGTCTCACCGACATTCGATGGTTCGACCGTCGGACCGGTGGCCTTCGCTGCTCCAGGCGCTGCTGGGCCTGCATTCGGTGGCGGGATCACAAGTACGAATTTGAACGCCGATCCGATCGACAGCAACCTTGTCGATGCTGACGCGGGTGACCTGGTCAAGTTTGCGATCGCGGTTGAGAACAACGGCGGGGCGCAGGGATTCAATCTGGTGATCCAGGACGTGGTTCCGGCGGAGTACATCGTCCCGACAACTGCTGCGGGCCTGAACCTACAGGTAACCGATGGCGACGGGAACGCGATACCGTTCACGGGCAATTTGTTCACGACAGGCATTGAATTGACGGACGGCGGCATCAGCAATGGTTCCATCGCGTCGTTTGACGCAGCGGATATGGCTGGCGACGGTTCCAACATTGTCATCATTACGTATGACCTTGAACTTGCTGTTTCGGTTGAACCAGATCAGGTCTACACCAACAACGCCGAACTGCTGCAGTTCGGAGCAATCGACGGCGGTAACGACCACACGCTCGGCAGTTCAAACCCTGACTGGACTGACGACGCGACCGTCGAAACACTGAACCTGGATGTCGCGAAATCACTGGTGACAACGTCGGAGATTCATACGGGAATCGTTGGCGGTATCGAGCGTGTGACTATTGGTGAAATTGTGCGGTACCGCCTGTCAGCTGAGATCCCTGAAGGCACGATGACAGACATCGAATTGCGGGATCTCCTGCCGGCAGGTTTGCAGTTCCTTGACGACGGAACCGCAACGGCTGCATTCATCGCCAATGGCGGCGGCATAGTCTCCAACGACATCGCTGGTGCTCTGAATCTTGGCCTTGGTACCGCACCCAGCATAGTTGGCAGCGCACCAGTCGCACCGACGTTCGTTCTGCCCGACGCCAATGTGGGCAGCACTTCCAGCACTGCGGCCGACCCGGACAGCTACGGAAACAGTACCGATCCGTATTTCAAATTTGGGCAAATTCTCAACTCAGACAACGACGCTGACTCCGAGTTCATTGTCGTTGAGTTCAACGCGTTGGTTCTGAACCAGGCAAGCGCCAGCAACGATAACAACGAGACTCGCAGCAACTCAGCGCAGGCTCGCGTGGATAATGTTGTCGAGGACTCAAGCAACTCAGTGCAGGTTAGAATCGCTGAGCCGCTGATCAACAATGTGAACAAGACGGTCACACCGGCAACAGGTGACGCTGGTGACACGGTCAGCTACAGAGTGACATTTAGCAATAGTACCGCCACGACCCGTTCGACGGCGTGGGATGTGAATCTGCTGGACACATTGCCGGCTGATGTGACATTAGACCTGACCAGCATCACTGTGACTCCGGCCGGCGGAACAAACGGAATTACAAACAACTCGGCTGGCAACACGCTGGATATCGATATCACCGAGATACCTCTCGGCGGCTCTGTGACGGTGGAGTTCGACGCTACCTTGAACACATCAGTTCAGCCAGACGAACTGATTATCAACACCGCAAAGGTCAGCTACAGCAGTCTGCCGGGCGCCGGAACTGTTGGTGGCACCAACACGACTGGTTCGTCAACTCCGGATGTGTCCGGAGCCGATACTGGCGAGCGTGATGGCAGTGGAGCTCACAACGACTACTGCGACCAGGACTCCGCACAAGTGCGCGTAGCCTCGCCACTCATCGCGAAGACGCTTGTCGGCACGAGTGTCGTTAGCGCCAACAACGCCAACAATGAGGCGGTTATTGGTGAGACAGTCCAGTACCGAGTCACGGTGACCTTGCCGGAGGGAACCGTCAACGGCGCGGAAATTATTGACGCGCTGGACGCAGGGCTGTCGTTTGTCAGCCTGGACAGTATTACGACATCAGCAGGCGTGGCGTCGGATTTGGTCGACCTAAATGATTCTACGACGATTACTCCATCTGTTGCGGGGCAGGACGTGACGTTCGATCTGGGCAACATCGTCAACAGCAATAGTTCTGCCGCTCCGGAGACGATTGTTCTGACCTATACCGTTTTGGTGCAGGACATCGTCGCGAACCAGGGCGATGCTAACCCGGGCGATATGCTGAACAACTCAGCGGCATTCGCATGGACAGAAAGTGGCACTGCCAAAGACACCCCAGCCGCCTCCGCGCCGGAGGTTGAGGTCATCGAACCAAATGTTGACATCGCAAAAGTTGTGTCGGCCGGGGCAATCGATGCGGGTGACCAGATCACGTATACGATCACAATTGACCACAACACACTTAGCGATACAGATGCGTTCGACCTGACATTTTCTGACGTCATTCCGTCTATCGTCAGCGTCGGATTCGCAACGGGTGTTACTGCCACGCACTCGGCCAGTGGCGACATTAAGGCCCTGTTCGAACTGACTTCCAGCAATGAGTTGCGCACGATCCCTGGCAGCACCTTCGATCTGCTGGAGGGCGAGACTGTCACGATCGAGATCACTGGAACCATTGGTGGCGGTGTATTCCCTGGGCAGTCCATCAGCAATACGGGAACAGTCGATTGGACGAGTATCGACGGAGCCGATCCCAATGAGCGTGATGGGGACGACGGCGCTGGCGGGACTCTTGACGACTACGAAGAATCATCCACTGCGGCCGTATCAGTTGTGGCCGAACCGTCGGTCGCCAAGGATCTGATCGGTACCAGCATTGTCACACTCAACAACGCCAATAGTGAGGCGGTGATTGGTGAAACGATTCAGTATCGCGTGACAGTGACTGTTCCCGAAGCAGTGATCACGGATTCGCAATTGGTGGACAATCTGGATCCTGGGCTGGAGTTTGTCAGCCTGGATTCTGTGGAAGCCCTCAGTGCGGGTGCCGCCACTGCCGATCTAACGTCGTCCGTTGATTCGTTCGCGAATACATCCAGCTTCAATCCAACCGCAACCGGCGACGGTATCGGTGCCGCGCAGGAATTGGTGTTCGATTTTGGGACTCTGACAAACGCCAACAGTTCCAACGCCGACGTCGAGACATTGGTTCTGACCTACACGGTCAGGGTCCTGAATGTGCCTGGCAACACGAGTAACGGTGCCGCAGCGGGTCAGTTGCTGAACAACGCAGCCACGCTGGAATATACGGCTGGCGGGAGTCCGGCGAACACAAATACGGACAGCGCTGACCCTGTCGAGATCATTGAACCTGAACTCGAAATCCTGAAGTCGATCAGTGACGACACACCGCACCTCGGCCAGACAGTCACGTACACATTGACCATTCAGCACACCGCCGCCAGCGACGCCGATGCGCATGACATTGTCGTTGGAGACGCGTTGCCCTCAGGAATGACATTGGATGTTGGCAGTATCACTGTTGTTGGTGCAGCGGTGGTCGCAAACACTTCCGCTGGCAACAACATCGACCTGGAACTGGATGAACTGGCCGCTGGCAGCACGATTACGATTACCTACGATGCGACCATTACCACAGATGCGACACAAATCGGCGCCAACCTCAACAACACTGCGGATACGACCTGGACATCGCTACCGGACGGAACAACATCCGGTGCGACCAGTGAGCGAGATGGTGACGGCGGAAACGGTGGCGAAGACGACTACACTGACAATGTCAATGAGACTGCGGTTCTTACCCACCCTCAGCTTGAACTTGAGAAGGACTTTGTCAGCGCGGTCCCTGCGTCCAGTGGAGTGGCGGGCAACTTCGATGTCACCTACGACTTTACGATTACCAGTACTGGCAACGACCCGCTGACACAGGTGTCTTTGCTGGAAGACGTTGCGACGCAGTATGGCGGAGCGTTCCGTGGGATTGTTCTGCAGTCTGGTGCTCCGGCGACAATCACGACGAGTACGGCCACCAACGATCCGGAGATCAATCCGGCGTACGATGGCGGAATGCTGGATGACGAGTTGTTCGACAACTCGGGAGCGAACGTGAATTCGATTGCCCAGGGGCAGGCAGTCACGATCCGCGTCATCTTCGAGGTCGACCCGAACGATGCCACTGCCATTCTTAACAATGGCGATCTGGTCAATCAGGCCACAGTGACGGCAACAGGCGAGGACACTGGCGTGGTTGTCAGTGACCTTTCCGACGATCCAGACAACCCTACGGATGCAGACGGTAATCCGGGGGACCCTGCCGATGACGACGGCAACCCTGACGATCCCAACACCATTCGATTCCCAAACATCTCCCTGCAGAAAGAAACGGTTGGCCCTCCTGCCGTGGCTTCCAGCGGAACCGCGGGCAACTTCGACATCCGCTACCGCTTCACGATTACCAATACCGGTTCCACGGATCTCGACACACTGATCCTTAACGAGAACCTGGTTACGTCGTTTGGCACGGCGTTCGTGCGAATCGTGCCACAGGGTGGTGCGTCGGCGCCGGCTATGATCACTTCGTCGTCGGCAACAGACGATCCAGGGATCAATGGCAACTTCGACGCAACTGCAGCGAATCCAAACATCTTCGACGCCAGCGCCGCTTTGCTGGAACCAAACCAGATGGTCGAAGTTGAGATCATCGTTGAACTCGACCCCGATGCTGCCGGGGCGATTTTTGACAGTGTGACAAGTGATGGGTCTGGTGACTTCGAGAACCAGGCTGAGATTACTGCTGAAGATCCGTCGGACGGAACCGTCGTTGACGACAACTCGGACGATCCAACGGACGCTAACGACAACGATGACGACGCAGACAATGATCCTGATGACCCAACCACGGTCATTCTGCCAAACGTCACACTGACAAAGACCCAGATTGGAAACGTCGTACCAGCAACCAGCGGCACAGCTGGAAACTGGGAAGTGACCTACGATCTGGAGATCATCAATAGCGGTGGCGAAGCACTGAATTCGCTGTCATTGGTGGAAGATCTGCAAGCCCACTACGGCGGCGCGTTCGTTGGCCTCGTAGCGCAGTCCGGTGGGCTCCCAGCAACAATTCAGGCTTCAACTGCCACAAACGACCCTGAGATCAACGCTGCATACGCGGGGATGACGGGAGCCTCTCAGTTATTTGACAACTCGGGTGCCAACACCAATCTGCTGGAGATTGGCGAAACAGTCACCGTCAGGATCATTATCGAAGTCGACCCCGATGACCCTACAGCGACTCTGCCAGGTGGTATTTTCGAGAACCAGGCGGCAGTCGAAGGGACCGGGGCTATCTCCGGAGCCACAGTTGACGACGAGTCTGACGACCCGACCAACATAACCGACAACGACGGCGATGCAGACAACGATCCCGATGACCCAAACCAGTTTGTCATCCCAGACGTGACACTTACCAAGCAGGTCTCGACCACGACGCCACCATCGATCAACGCTGATGGCACCTGGTCGGTCGTGTTCGAACTTGAGATGACAAACACCGGCTCGACGGTTCTGGACAACTTGCAGATCTACGACAACCTGATGGCCATTGGCAACCTTGGGACGACGTGGATCTCAACCGATGCCGTCACGATCGACAACAGTGGAGTCACCACGGGCAACAACGCTGTACTGAATTCCGGTTGGGAAACAGATCCGTCGCAGAATATCCTGACCGGTGCCGGGGCGATGAATGTTGGTGACACGATTGGAGTCACCTTTACAGTCACGATCGATCCGGACGTGAGCGGAGCTTCGTCGTCGCCGCTGCTGAATCAGGCGATCGCTGAAGCTGATGATCCCTCTGACACGACGGTTAGCGATCCCTCGGACGACCCAGTCGATGCCACAGACGACGACCCAAACAACGACAACAATCCAGACGACCCAACTGCAATCGAGATCGCCGACATTGGCGTCTCAAAGCAGGTTAATGATGTTATTGAGCTTGGCACCAATCAGTTCCGCGTTGAATACGTGGTCGTGGTTGAAAACACAGGTACAGTCAATCTGTCAAACATCGATGTCACAGAAGACATCAACGCAGAACTCGGCGCGGCCTTCGATTCAGTGTTTGCTGGACCGACTGAAGTGGTTCTCCTGAGAAACTTCGCTGCCGGTTCGGTCATACCGACCATCAACACAGCCGGATGGGATGGTACATCAGCCAATTCACTATTGGTCGATGGCGACGGTACCGATTTGATGCAACCAGGCGACAGCTTCGTGCTGGTATTTACAGTCGATCTGGACACCGACCCCGGTGACGACACTGGGGCACCGCTATACACAAACACGGTTCGTGCGACGGCGGATGGAGCCAACGGCCAGCCGGCGGCTGACGATTCTGATGACGGCACAAATCCGAACAGCGATGGCGGTGACGGCGACGAAGATACCCCAACTCCATTCATGACTTCGCAGATCCGCAGCGCGAAAACTCATGGGACTGCAGTGCAGAATGCGGATGGAACCTACACCATTCCGGTCACGATTCGCGTTGAGAACACAGGCAACGTTGATCTGACAAACCTGACGTTGTTTGACGATGTCGCTACGGAATGGGGCAATGCGTACATTGGCATCTCGAACCAAAGCGTCAATCCGGTGGCACCATTCACTGGAACACTGCCGTTGGTGAATCCGGCCTGGAATACGACAAATACAACTGTGGACATGATTAACGGGGCCGCTGCGGTACTGCTACCAAACGAAGCTTTTGAGTTCACCTTTGATGCTTTGGTCGATCCGGATGCAGTTGATAGCACTTCTGAGTTCCTCAGCAATCAGGCCGACGCGTCGGGGGACGGCGAGAACCACGACGGCACCATGGTCACGGTTAGTGACGAGTCTGGAAACGAGTCGAGCATTGATGAAGGTGTCGACAATGATGAACCGACGCCGTTGATCATCCCGGAAGTCATCCTTACTAAACGGTTGATTTCATCAACGATCGCCAGCAGCGGAACCGCTGGCAATCTGGACGCCGTCTACGAGTTCGTCTACGAGAACACCGGTACGGTCACGTTGCAGACACCAACAATTACCGACGACTGGAACACACAGTTCGGGACGATGTTTGTTGGCGTCGTGGACATGGATCTGTCCGACGACACGACAGCTCCCGGTGCGTCGGGAGTTGGTGGAAACGCCGCATACACGGGCGCCGCTGCCGACAATCTGCTGGACGGCGCTGGGCAATTGTTGCCGGGCGAAATCGTGACGGTACGAGTCACGATCGAAGTCGATCCCGACGCAGAACCTGCGTTGTTGATCGACGGCGAACTAGTGAATCAGGCCGAAGCGGAAGGGACATACGATCCCGATCCTGGAACTGCAGGTGATGAGATCACAGTCGGCGATGATTCAGACGATCCGGATGACGCAACAGACAACGATACCGAAGCTGACGGCGAGCCAGACGATCCAACAACGCTGTCTGTTGCTGATGTCGAATTGACAAAAGTTGTCTCCGGAGCCACACCGGCGGCTAGTGGAACCGTTGGCAACTTCGACGTGACTTACACGTTCACCGTTACAAATACGGGAAGTGAAGCACTGTCCAACCTGAGTATTACGGATGACTTCGCCACGCAGTTTGGCGGTGCGTTCGTTGGCGTGCTTGAGGTGCAGGTTGTCCCTGGCACCGCCACGGTCGCTCCAGTCGCCAACAACACAGCCAACAACCCGGGTGGCGAATACGACGGAACCATGGGCAGCGACATGCTGCTGGGCAGCCCTGCGGACAATCTGAGATCCGGCGAGTCGTATCAGGTCATTTTGAGAGTTGAGATTGATCCGGACCATGCAGCAGCCACCTACAATGCATCGGGTGACCTGGAGAACACGGCCACGACTGCTGGCGACGGTGAACAAGGTGGTTCTGCGACGGACGTTTCGGACGATACAAACGATCCAACGAATGCCGAGACAGATGGCGACAACGAGCCGGATGACCCGACGACGTTGATCCTCAGCAGTATTGAACTTGAGAAGTCCGCGACTTCGGTGGCTCCAGCTTCCAGCGGAATGGCTGGGAACTACGACGTGACCTATGAGTTCACCTTTACCAACAGCGGCAACGAAGATCTGACGAACCTAACACTCACGGATGACTGGGTCGGGCACTTCGGTTCGATGTTCGTGCAGATTGTCGATACCGATCTGTCAAACGACGTTGTGGCTCCGTTCGGTTCCGGAATCGGCGGGAACGCAGCATATACAGGCGGTGCGACTCAAAACATCATGGACGGGGCCGGGACGCTGAATCCAGGACTTTCCGTAACCGTTACCGTAATTGTCGAAGTCGACCCGGACGCCGACACGACGTTCCTGGTAAACGGAACACTTGAAAACAGTGCCTCTGTTTCAGGTACCGATCCAGGCAGCACTGTTGTGAGCGACATCTCTGACGATCCAACGGACGGCGACGATACAGAAACGGAAGGCGACAACGATCCGGATTCACCAACAAACGTTTCGATCGCGGACATCGACATTCAGAAGATTGTCAGCACTACCAGCCCGCCGGTTCCGGCAACAAGTGGGACCCAGGGCAACTTCGATGTCACCTACGAAATGCTGATTACCAACACGGGCACGGAGACTCTTTCCAACCTGAGCCTGACTGACGACCTCACGACACAATTTGGAACTGCTTTCGTCGATGTCGTGAGCGTGCAGGTTGTCAACATCGACGCAACAGCACCTCCGGCCGACAACAATGGCGGGTATGACGGCACCAACACAACAGACATGCTAAGCGGCGCGCCGACGGATGATTTCCGCCCGGCTGAACAGTTCCGGGTCATCCTTGTTGTCGAACTTGACCCAGACAGCGCGATGGGCGTTTTCAACGCGGCGGGAGAACTTGAGAACAGTGCTAATGTCTCGGCTGACGGCGAAAACGGTGGTATGGCAACTGACGTGTCCGATGACACCACCGATGGCACCAACACGCAGGACCCAACCGATCCAGACAACGACGGGGATGATCCGACCGCGTTTAGTGTGCCGAATATCGAACTTGAGAAGACAGCGACCGCCTTCGTTCCTGCTTCCAGCGGAGCACCGGGCAACTACGACATTACATACGAGCTGGTCTTCACTAATACTGGCAACGAAGACCTGACCAATCTGACACTGACAGACGACTGGGTCGGTCAGTTCGACGCCATGTTCGTGGGGATCGTCGACACCAACCTGTCTAACGGCAACGTCGTCGCGCCAGGCGGTTCGGGAATCAATGGAAACAATGCCTACACAGGCGGTGCTCTGGAAAACATGCTCAACGGAGCCGGTACGCTGGCGTCCAGCGAGACAGTCACGGTCACAGTCGTTGTAGAAGTCGATCCGGATGCAGCACCAACGTTCCTCGTCAATGGAACGATTGAGAACACGGCAACCGTGACGGGCACCGATCCGGATAGCAATGTCGTTTCCGACATCTCCGATGACCCGAGCGACATGGACGACTCTGAGACCGAGGGCGACAACGATCCGGACTCACCAACGAACGTGTCACTCGCGGATATTAATGTTGAGAAGATCGTCAGCACGACCAGTCCTCCGGTTCCCGCCACAAGCGGAACATCCGGCAATTTTGATGTCACATACGAATTCCTTGTGACAAACACAGGGACTGAGACACTTTCGAACCTGAGCCTGATGGACGATCTGGCAACACAGTTCGGAACCGCGTTCGAAGACGTCGTGAGCGTCACAGTGATTAACATTGATGCAACGAACGCTCCAACCGCAAACAATGGTGGCTATAACGGAACCGCCGGCAGCGACATGCTGCTCGGGGCAGCCAGTGACGATCTTCGGCCTGCCGAACAGTTCCGCGTCATCCTTGTCGTCGAACTCGATCCAGACAGCGCGACGGGGGTTTACAACGCGGCCGGACAACTTGAGAACAGCGCGGACGTCGC
>CAZAIB010000062.1:25538-38391 GCA_964485095.1 uncultured Planctomycetaceae bacterium
GCCACAAGCGGGGCCGCTGGTAACTTCGACGTCACGTACGAATTCCTGGTTGAGAATACGGGAACCGACGTATTGTCCAACCTGAGCCTGACGGACGATTTGGCTACTCAGTTCGGCCAGGCGTTTGTCGATGTCGTCAGTGTCACAGTGATCAACATTGATGCCACGAATCCACCGACGGCGAACAACGGCGGGTACGACGGCACAGCCGGTTCTGACATCCTTATCGGAGCGGCGTCGGACGACTTCCGGCCGACCGAACAGTTCCGCGTGATTCTTGTTGTCGAGATTGACCCGGACAATGCGAACGCTGTCTACAACGCGGCTGGCGAACTGGAGAACTCAGCCGATGTCGAGGGTGACGGAGAGAACGGCGGAACAGCGACCGACGTTTCCGATGACACCAACGACGGCACCGACGCACAGGATCCGTCCGACCCGGACAACGATGGTGACGATCCGACAACGCTGATCATCAGTGACATCGAACTTGAGAAGCAGGCGATCGGTACAGTACCGGCCACAAGTGGAACGCCCGGCAACTACGACATCACGTACGAATTCGTTCTCACCAACACAGGCAACGACCCACTGACCAACCTGACGCTCACGGACGACTGGGTATCACAGTTTGGCGCGATGTTTGTGGGTATCGTTGATACGGATCTCTCCGACGGCAACGTGGTGGCTCCTGGTGGCTCCGGCATTGGTGGTAACAACAACTACCTTGGTGCCGCAGCGGGCAACATGCTAAATGGTGTAGGCACACTCCAGGCCGGCGACAGCGTGACCGTCACACTAACGGTCGAAGTTGATACGGACGCGGATCCAACGTTCCTCGTCAACGGAACGCTACAGAATAGCGCGGAGATCGATGGGCTTGATAGCGATCTGAACCCGGTAAGCGACGATTCAAACGATCCAACGGACGGTGACAACACTGAAACTGACGGTGACAACGAACCGGACTCACCGACCAACGTCACTATCCCGGAGATCGACGTTGAGAAAGTCATCAGTCCGACAAATCGACCGGTCCCGGCGGCCAGTGGAACCATTGGCAACTTTGATGTGACCTATGAATTCCTTGTTTCGAATACAGGAACCGAAACACTATCCAACATCAGCCTGACTGATGACCTGGCCGGACAACTTGGTGGAGCGTTCATTGATGTTCTGAGTATCTCTGTCGTGAACATCGACGCAACGTCGGTGCCGAACCGCAACAACGGTTACAGCGGAATCGGAACATCTGACATGCTGAACGGTTCCTCGGGCGATGTGCTTGAACCTTCGCAGTCGTTCCGAGTCATCCTGGAAGTAGAAATTGATCCGGACAATCCAGACGCGATTTACAACGGGGCCGGGGCACTCGAAAACAGTGCCGAGGCGGCAGGCGACGGTGACAGCGGAACGGTTACGGATATCTCCGATGACACCAATGACCCAACCGATGCCCAGGATCCATCTGATCCTGACAACGACGGTGACGATCCAACCGAACTGCTGATTGGTTCGCTTGAACTCGAAAAGACTGTCAGTGCTCCACGGGTTGCGGCCAGCGGAGTGCCAGGCCACTTCGACCTGACATACACGTTCGTCATCACCAGCACTGGTAACGATGTCGTCAACAATCTGACTCTGACTGACGACTGGGCAGCACACTTTGGACCAGGCTACATCACGATTGCTGACACAGATCTCAGCAACGACGTAACCGGCAGCGCGACTGCGACTGGTGACACCAACTACACCGGTGGTGGTTCTGAGAACCTGTTCGCAGCCGGCAGCACTTTGGGTGTTGGAGAAGTAGTGACACTGGACGTCGTTGTCACAGTGAACCCGAGTGCTCCTGGAGCAATTCTGCCGGGCGGCAAGTTCATCAACAGTGCGGATGTCTCAGGAGTCGATTCCGATGGCGATCCAGCCTCCGATGTTTCGGACGATCCAACTGACCCAACCAACGTTGATACCAACGGCAACAACGACCCGGATGACCCAACAGAAGTTGGCTTCGGCGAAATCGGTGACTTTGTCTGGTTCGACCTGGATGGTGACGGAACCTACGACCCTGCCACGGAAATTCCGTACCCTGGTGTCGAGATCACAATCAAAGGTGATATCGACGGCGATAGTATCGACGAGACGTTCACAACCACAACCGATGCAAATGGCATGTACCTGTTTGAAGGGTTGCCGCTTATCGAATGGACCGTCTGCGTCACGAATCCGGCAGGAACCAGCAACACGTTCGACGACGACGGTGGTGAGGATGGAGAATCAACCGTTGAATTGGTTGACACGAACTTCGTTCGCCATGACCAGGACTTTGGTCTGACCGGCGACGGTTCTATCGGCGACACTGTGTTCCTGGACCTGAACGGCAACGGAGTCCAGAACGCGAACGACATCGGAATCCCCGGGGTCACCGTGTCACTGGACATCGATATTGATGGCGACGGAAGCACCGACCTGACCGTCACGACGACCACGGACCAAAATGGCAGCTACCTGTTCGACAAACTGCCAAAAGGCACCTACGACGTCACCGTCAACCCACCGCTTAGCTTGAACGAGACGTCTGACCAAGACGGCGATGGCAACCCTGACACGGACAGCACGGTAATTCTTGCCGCGGGGCGCAACAATCTGGGACAGGACTTTGGTTTCGTCGGCGGGGGCACGATCGGTGACACCATCTTCATGGATATCAACCACAACGGTGAGTTCGATACGGATGAGGGAATCGGTGGGGTCACCGTCGAACTGAAAGTCGACCTGAACGGTGACGGATTCAACGAGACCATCACCACGGTAACGAATGGGAACGGGAACTACCTGTTTGACGGACTGCCAACCAGACTGGACTACATCGTCAAAGTCGATCAGACCACACTGCCCGTTGGCGTGACCAACACCGTTGATCCAGACGGCGGCCGAAACAGTCGGTCAGAACTTCGTATCAACAACATCAACCCGAGCAACCTTGAGCAGGACTTCGGCTACGCGGGAGCCGGCGTTATTGGCGACACTATCTTCGCCGACCTTAACAACAATGGAGTTGCTGATCCGGGCGAAGGCCTTGCCGGCGTCACAGTCGAAATCAAAGTCGACTTCGATGGCGATGGTCAGCTTGAAACTTTCACCACGGTGACTGACGCAAACGGCAACTACGAATTCGAATGCCTGCCAACCGGGCTCGATTATCTTGTCAAAGTCATCCCCGCCACTCTGCCCCCAAACATGCAGAACACGGTCGACCCGGACGGCAACGACCCAAACCGGTCAGAATTCCGGTTAACTCACACTCGGCCTGAAAACAACAGGCAAGACTTTGGATATCGCGGACCGGGAGAAATTGGCGACACAATCTTCCTCGACCACAACCACAACGGGCAGCCAGATCCGGATGAAGGAATTGCCGGCGTTGTCGTCGAGCTAAAATATGACCTCAACGGCAATGGAAACATCGACACGATTTCGACCGTCACTGACGCGAATGGACACTATCTGTTCTCGGGACTGCCGTTCAAAGACAGCCTCAACAATGCTCCGATGCTGTACAAAGTCAAGATCGATAAGACCACGTTGCCAGCCGGACTGACAAACACCATTGATCCGGATGGCGGACGGAACAGTCGGTCAGAGGTAACACTGGATGCAAATAACCGCGACGATCTCCATCAGGACTTTGGCTACGCAGGCCCGGGTTCTATTGGCGATGTTCTATTCGCAGACATAAACGGCAATGGCGCCGCTGATGCCGGCGAGGGCCTCAGCGGAGTGACTGTGGAAATCACGGCTGACATCGATGGGGACGGTCAGCTTGAAACATTCAGTACGGTCACAGACGCAAACGGCATGTACCTGTTTGAGTGCCTGCCGGTTGACGACGGAAACGGAAACGGTATCGATTACGAGATCAAGGTCGACAGAGATACGCTGCCACCTGGCCTGGAGAACACATTCGATCCGGATGGCGGCAGGAACAGCACCTCAGAAATCACGCTGACTCCAGGTGCTGGTTCCAGCAATGGAGCTCAGGACTTTGGGTACCAGGGTGAAGGCAGCATCGGCGACACGATCTTCCTGGACATTAACGACAACGGTGTCCCTGACCCTGGCGAAGAACTCGCGGGAGTATCCGTCGAACTGGTCGGTGACATTGACGGAGATGGAAACACCGAAAAAGTCGTCACAACGACTGACTCCAACGGAAACTACTCATTCATCGGTCTCCCCGTCGAGGCACCGGGTGGTGGCGGGATCGACTACACGGTCAAGGTCGATAAAGTTCTGGGAGCCGTCGGAGATACGCTGCCAGCCGATGTGAAGAATACCGTCGATCCACACAGAGGTAAGAACAGCATCTCAGAGATCACGCTGACATCAGCAAGGCCGACAAACGACGAACAGGACTTCGGCTACCGCGCGAAAGGAGAAGTCGGGGACCGAGTCTTCCTTGATGTCGATGGCGACGGCAAGTGGGATTCTGGTGAAGGAATCAGCGGGGTCGAAGTGACTCTGACTGGCGACTTTGACAACGACGGCATTCCCGACACCGTCACTACGACCACGGGACCGGATGGGCAGTACGAGTTCACAGGGTTGCCTCGAGACGAAACCTACATCGTCCGCATCAATCCGGACACCGTGCCTGCCACCTACGTCGCAGCGTTTGATCCGGACGGCGGCAAGGACCTCGAATCCAGCGTTACACTGAACAGGCGATTGAAACGTGGTGAGGACTTTGGGTTCCTTGAGGCAATCGATCTTACAATTACGAAAGACAACACCCATCCAAACGACCTCGCGCTGCCAGGCGAAGAGTTCACCTACGAAATTGTTGTGACCAACAACGGCCCGGGTACGGCTCACAACGCAAGAGTCGTGGATAGGTTCCCCAACAAGATCGTTTCAGCGGAATGGAAAGCTAAGGGAACAAGAGGCACGAAGTTCAATTCGTCTGGTACTGGTGACATTGTGGAAACAGTCATCATCCCGAAAGACGGACAGATTACCTACACCATCACTGTAACGACCGAGTCAGACTTTACAGGCAACGTGCGGAACGAAGCCCGCATCAAGACCAACGGCGATCAGGTTGACACAAACCCGGACGACAACATCGCGGAAGACCTGACCGTCATCGCCGACATGAATGTTCGTCCGTTGGACACTCTGGAAGCCGGCAATCCTGAAACGCTGTCCTCACGCGGTCATACGAATGACGCATCACTGGTTAACTTCTATGTGAGCACACGTCTTGGTTCGACGCCGGTACCAGGCACTGACCTGACACTCGGGCTGGAAAACGCTCAGCTCATCGGAACCGGCTTCCTTTGTGATGCCGACACGATTGAAGCGATTTGGAACGTGCCAGCAAATGCAGCCGGGCAAACATGGTACCTGCAAACCGTTGAATCAACACCGACACCAACGTTGAGTAACGTCCAGCCCGTTGAGATTGGTTCCAGCGGTTCCGGCGGCGGCGGTGGCCAGCAGGACGATAGTCAGGTAAGTGGGTCGGCCTACGTCAGCGGGCACATTCTTAGGGTCCGCGGTACTGATTCTGCTGATGAGATTGAAGTCGAAGTCGGAGAATCCACTGTGCGGGTTGTCGTCAACGGTGAAGAATCGGTATTCGATTCCAGCGAGCACATGTTCCACATGATTGATGTGCAAAGCGATACGGGTCGTGACTCAATCGTGGTCACGGGCACCGGGCAGACAGATCATCTGCATGGTGGGATTCTTATCCAGTCAGGTGATGGCAACGACACAATCAGTGTGTCGGACCTTTCAGCGGAGGTGCGATCTGGCAATGGCAATGACAGCATTGTCGTTACAGGTTCTCTGGAATCACGCGTCGACATTCAGGCTGAGGCGGGCGATGACGAAGTCACCGTGCTGGGCCAGGTCCGCAGTGTCATCTCGGGCGGAGATGGCCACGATACGATCAGCGGTGGCGAATACCATGATGTGATTCGCGGAGATGCCGGTGCCGACCTGATTTTGGGCAACGGAGGTAATGACGTAGTCGAAGGTGGGTCAGGGCAAGATGTCATTTACGGCGGTCAGGGACGAGACATCCTGCTGGGCAACGCTGGAAGCGATAACATCCGTGGCGGTTCGTCTGGCGATCTCATCGTCGGGGGCAACGGCAGTGATGACATTGCTGGTGGTCGGGGCGATGACCTTATCGTGAGCAAAGCAACTGCGTTCGATCACGACTCTGAGCGAATGCGAGAAGTAAGGAGACTTTGGAATAGCGAAGGACTCACCTACAACGAACGCGCCGATGCGTTGACCGATTCTCAGAACGGGCTGCTGCGGACAGACATCGTCAGCGATACGTCCACTGACACAGACTCGGTACTTGGCGGTGATGGCCTGGATCTGTTCTTTGCCAGTCTGCAAAGCGACTCGACCACAGATCTGGATCGACTGGAGCAACTCTTCGATACCGACAGGTAAGCCAGCCAGCGTGGTTCAACAAGAAAAGCCATGAGACCTCTGGGGCCTCATGGCTTCTTGTTTTCGTCATGGTCAATCCGGTTCAATCGACCAGTTCAATACCCTGCTCCGGTACAGAAATATCGCTATCGTCCTGAACACCTTCACCGACGTTGATCGGTTCGTTGTCCGTATCACCGGGCTGCACCGCGAGTCCACCATTGCTGGGCGAGTCACTCGATCCGGACGCGCCGCCCAATTGGAATGCCACTGTCGCCAACAAAAGTGCGGCAACGCAGCCAGCCAAAGCCACTTTCATCCATCTCGAAGGTGCCTGAGCACCAACAACAGCCGAAGCCGGAACGTGACTCCGCACTGCTGGGGTAGCCAAACGCAAAGGTCGCTCTAAACGCGATGGGACTTCTGCCTGGAAAAATGATGTGAGGATTTCGTCCATGTTCTTATCACTCCACTTCTTCTTGTCAGACTTCATGGCCTACTCCCGCTTCTTCAAGTATTGCGGCCAGCCGCCGGCGAGCCCGCGACAGTCGCATATCGACCGCTGCAGCCGATGAATCCATCGTCTGAGCGATCCGGTTGGAAGACCATCCCAGTGCATATCGAAGCACCAGGACTTCACGATCCTCGGCCTTAAGTTCAGTCAAAGCCTTCCGCACTTCAGCTCGCAGTTCCTGACCTTCCATCAATGAAGAAGGTTCCTGAACCGCCTTTGCGGACTGCTCGTCCAATTTATCTGTCAATCGGGTAGAGCTACTCTTGCGACGAGCAACGTCTCGCAGCCAGTTTCGGCCTACCCGCAGTAACCACGCTCTCACATCACGAATCGGCTCACCTGTGTGAGCCTGCAACCTCAGGAACGATTCCTGTAAGGCATCATAGGCGCGTTCAGGATCGGAACAGTGAGCATAGAACAGGGCCCAAAGTTCTCGGCCCTGATCATTGTACAACTGCTCAATCTTGTCCGGTTCAGTACGCCCTTCCGTCATGTTGAGCCAACCGTTTCAAAGAGAAGCATGCTTCTCACCTAATAGACGCCGCCAAACAGCCTTCCTAACCGCTCTCCGGAGCGATTTGATATTTCACTGATCGACGTAAATCTAGTATTCATACAGTTTTATAGACTGCCGGCGAGATTCGCCGGACATTTGAATGGCCCCAGGACTCGATAAACCCCGCAAGCCATGACCACTAAGAAACAAGATTCGTCAGCACCACCCATCAAGGATGGCCCATTTTTTCTGGGTATTGACCTCGGTGGCACAAACGTGAAAGCGGGGGTCGTAGCCGAATGCGGTACCCCCATGTCCAAATGCACAACCCGAACGAATGCGGCCGAAGGCCCCGTGCCGGGAGTCAGACGGATGTGCGAGGTTGGTGCCGATGCCATTCGCGACGCAGGACTCGACCTCTCGGACATTAGTGCGGTCGGTGTCGCCACGCCCGGAACCATGGACATCCCAGGCGGAATGTTGTTGGCTCCACCAAACCTACCCGGCTGGAACGACGTCCCGGTTCGGACCCAAATCGGCGATCACTTCAAGAAGCCGACCACACTTCAAAACGACGCCAACGCGGCTGCCTATGGGGAGTACTGGGCCGGCGCAGCGAAAGACGCCAGCAGTCTGGCGTTCTGGACGTTGGGAACCGGGGTCGGTGGCGGCATCATTATTGGCGACACCATTATCGAAGGGCAGCACTCACACGGTTCCGAATGCGGACACCTGATTCTGGAGATGGAAGGTGGGCGACTTTGTGAAGGAACCAAACAATGGGGCACACTTGAAGCCTACGCCAGCGCGACGGCTCTGATAAAGCGGTGCAATGAGGCGCTTGACGCTGGCTGCAAGACTTCGGTCCGAGCAAGACTCGAAGCCGGAGAAGAACTCACACCAATCCTGATCGCTGCCGAAGCCAAATCCGGCGACGACCTTGCCGACCAACTCATCATGGAAACAGCACGCTACCTGGGCGTGGCCACAACAACGGTGATCCACATCATCAACCCAGCGATGGTGTTAATCGGTGGAGCCATGACGTTCGGTCGACACGATACCGAATTGGGCCGGCGGTTCCTGGGGCGGATCCGCGAAGAAGTTCAGAAACGCGCGTTCAACGTACCGGCACAGAACACGATTATCGACTACGCCACCCTAGGCGGAGACGCGGGCTTCATCGGCGCCGCAGGCTGCGCGCGGCTTGAGTTCGCTCAGCAGTAGGTGTGTCATCGTCGCCGAACACTCCGTGTTCGGTTAAAGCCGGACTCGGAGAGTCCTGCGACACTCGGCTAGTTTTGACTGCCGTTGGTGAAATCCGGCGGCTTCGTAATGAACTCCGTCAGGTCGATGCCGCCTTTTTGATCGGCCTCGATCAGTTTCAGACGCTTTTCGATTTCATGCAGGCGCTGTTCCAGAAGCGGATGGAAGACTTCTTCTTCCATCTTACGATCTGGCTCAGGAACCGTTGGGTAGTCCAACTGCCGCTGCAGCGCCGCGAACATGTACAGCAACTCGCGACCAATGTTGGCTTTTGCGATCCGCCCTTCCTGAGCACCAAACAGGGGCGGGTCTTCGCGATCGGTGATCTTCTGGTCGATGCGAAACTGTTCTGACGCTCCGTAGATGAACCCCGCCAGGTCGCGCGTTCCCAATTGCTTCTCAAGCAGAACAATCCAGCGTTTCCAGTGTTCGTCGTAGAACCGATCTTCGGCCATCGCCTTCATGCCGTCTTTGTACCCCAGTCGGTTTCGAGCGATCGATTCAAACTGGTAAACAAACAGCCCCGGCATGGTTGCTTCGCCGGCCAGGTACTCTGCTTCGCGTTCCAGAACCTGCAAAGCCACCCGCTGGTCAAACTTCGAACGATCATCCTCGGCCCGAGACAGAACGAATGTCTGAAACGGGCTGAAGTAATGGTCCAGCTTCCCCATCGCATCACTAATGCGGCCGCTAAGCATGATCTCGCCGCGCAGGAAGTCGATTGCCATCGGCAACCGCGTGGTGGCCAGGATCTCTTCATGGATCGTCTGCAGGATTTCCTGCGACGGGATCTTCGCATCCAAACGTTCACGGTAGACGCGAAAGAAATACGCCTGCTCAATGTGTTCCGAGCGATCAAGAGCTTTTGAAGACATACTTCGTTGGTTCTAATTGATGTCCAGGCCCGTCAGTTGTCGTTCGATGTCGTCGGCGTGGATACCAACTTCCCAAACACTGCGGCGAACTTCTTCTGAATTGACTGTTCCGCGTGGGTAGGTGTCGACCGTGACAAAGTGCGGAACACCATCAATATCGCGGATCGCAACCGCGCCGTGCAACATTCCTGAGTTCACTCGCAGTGCGGCTTCGTAGTAGCCGGCTTCAGCCGGACAACACACGCTGTAAATCATCAGTAAACGCTCGCTGGCACTATGCCCGCTGGTTTCAACAAACACCTTCTGGCCACGACCGTTCGGGAACTTCAGGTTCACGGTGTAGGCTTCGCCGTCTCGCTGCCATGAGATTTGTTTTTCGTGTTCGAACGCCTCGTACAAAAGCGATTCAACATCGCGAACCGAACCAAGAACCGCGCGAAGCAGGTGCGCGGCGGCGAACGCGTCACGGGGCCGCGTCGATGGGCCTTTGGCCAACAGCAGGTTCAAGGCCTCGGCCATTTCCAGCGTGACGGCTCTGTTGTACCGACGAGCGCTTGGGATTGGATCGGTTAGCACAGCGTGCATAAGATCCGGGAACGAATTCCCGTGGTACGGAAGTTTTCCCGTGAGCAACAGGAAGTAGCAAACTCCCAGTGAGTAAACATCTGACGCGGGTGTTGCTGGTTCTCCCTGATAGACCTCAGGGGCCATGAAGTTAGGTGTTCCGGCAAGATACCGCTTTCCCTTGTCGGCCACGACTTGTTTGGCCAAACCGAAGTCCGCAATCTTTGGGATGCCGTTGGCCGTCATCAAAACGTTGTCGGGCTTTAGGTCGCGATGCACGATACCGCGTTGGTGAGCCGACGCCAGACCGTCTGCGATACTGGCAACCAACGACGTCGCGCGGTCTGCGGCAAGCTTGCCTTCATCGTCAATCAGATGCTGAAGCGACCGACCCGGTACGTATTCCATTTCCAGAAAGTGCAAGCCATCCTCTTCGCCGATCGCGTGGATGGTCACGATGTTCGGGTGAATCATCGCCGCGGCGGACTGGCCTTCCTGCATGAACCGCTGCACGTAGTTGATGTCGCGAGACACCGATTGCGGTGAGAGAACCTTCAACGCGCATTCGCGTTCTAGCCGTTTGTGTCGAGCCAGATAAACCAGACCCATGCCGCCGGCACCCAGCAGCGTTTGACATTCGTAAACGCCAAGTTCCTTGCCGGCCAGATCCAACGTTGCCGAGTCTTTGTTGGTGAGAGCCGTTTCGCTTTCGATATTCCCGATGCGGGTCATCAGCAGCGTGTCGGCCAGCTGCAGCTGCGACGTCGACACCGGTTCATTGCCACAGCGAGGGCACACGTGGGCTCCGGCGAACAGCTCGTTACAGCCCGCACAATACATCCGCTCTTTGGAATCTTCTTTCGCTGCTTGCTGCACTTAACCGGGGCTCTCAAAACTAGTGTCACCGCGCGAACATGTTCCTTTGGGGCAACGCGGTGGACTGATCCGGAGAGGCTCGAACAACGTTCCCCAACCGTAGCGGTTTAGGGAGCTCATACCTGTTCGACGCGACCTCGCCGTGTACACTTCAATCATAAGGCTATTCGGTGGCACATTGGTGTTCCTGGCAACAAAAAACCAACCGAACCGCTAATCAACCCCAAACATTTGGTACGAGCAGCCCGTGACTGATCTTTTCAGCGAAATCAGCGAACCTCAGAGCTCCTCAACGGGGGCGCAGGGTCCGTACAGCGTTGACAGTTCGCCCAGCTTAGCGCCGTTTGAACACGATTTGGCTGGAACCGAACACGATCCGAAACCTCATCCGGGCCTGATCGGGGCTGTCGCAGTCACAGCTGCGTTTCCGCTAACCGGGCTGTTCGCTGCGATCCCCGTTGTCATCCTTGCCAGTGTTTTTGTCGATGCCGCTGACGCGGCAGCCCAGCAGACGGCACTGATTAGTGGCTCACAGTGCGGCGTCCTGGTGTGTGCACTGTTCGCCGCTGCGGCGTGTACTTGGATTGCGAAGCACCGCGTCTTTTCCCTGGCTCCAATCCGAATACTCCATCTCGTCGCGTTAGTAGCATTGGTTCTCCCAACCACTCTGCTGGCTCGATCCTGCTACGACGTTGCCTTCATGGGCTGGTCTCACGTGACCGATGCGTTTCCGGCTCTGAAGTTCATGGACAACATGAACACGATGAAACAAATGGAAGACTTCATCACCAACGTTCCGTTTGGCCTGTTGCTATTCTCCGTTGCCGTCGTTCCCGCATTGGCCGAAGAAATCTTCTTCCGAGGCATCATCGGACGTGGGTTAAAAGCTCGCTACGGATTAGTCAGCGGGATCATCATGACATCCATCCTATTCGGAATTGCACACTTGCATCCGGCTCACGCAGCTTCTGTGATCCCGCTGGGCATCACGATGCACGTGCTGTATGTCGCCACACGCAGCTTCTGGGCTCCGGTGCTGTTCCACTTTTGTAACAACGCATTCGCTGTCGTTGGTGCAACATTGGCTTTGAAGCAGCAACAGGGACAACCAGTCCAGATTGCAGAAGCCCCCGTGTTTCCATGGTGGATGATATTGGCCTGTGCTCTTAGCGTAGGTGCCTGGTACTACCTGCTGTCTGTCACCCGCACGCGCCTACTGAAGACCGACGGAACCGACTGGGATCCGGGTTACGAATCCACTGAGACACCGCGACACATCGAGACACATCGGCACTACCCCGAAATGCCGCTGGGGCCGACGATCGCGGCCGTTTTGTGCGGCGGACTGTTTCTCGTAGCGTTGGTCGGCATGGGCCTGGTCAACATGGAAGGCATGAACCAGGACGCGTTGATTCTGCTGCTGCGGTGACACCTGCGGTTCAGCGATTCTTCCTACCGACTGACGCCTCGTGCGACTACGAGTAGTCAATCCGCGCGGCCATCGGCATGCGGCGGCCGGTTCCAAAAGCTCTGGGCGACAGCTTGATCCCGGGCGGCATTTGGCGACGTTTGAACTCGTTCCTATCGACGCGCTTGGCGACCCACTCAACAACGTCGCGTGGGAACTGTTCGCACAAGCTTGCGACAGATGCGTCCTGTTCGATGAGCCCCTCAAGAATGGCATCCAGAACCGGATACGGCGGTAAGGCGTCCTGGTCAAACTGATCCGGAGCCAACTCGGCACTCGGCGGCTTGTCGATAATGTTGTTCGGGATAATCTCTTTGCCGGCGCGTTGGTTCACGTAC
>CAZAIB010000063.1:0-38074 GCA_964485095.1 uncultured Planctomycetaceae bacterium
TCGGCTCATCAAAGAGATACGGGACTCTGGCTACGAACCAAAGATCGAACTTCTGAAGTATGGATTGACTGAGAAGGACGCATTGCTGGTTGAGGCCACCGCGATCGATCTGCTGGACATTGGCAACCTCACAAACCAATCTCGTGGCCACGGTTCGAAACATGGTGCCCGAGCACCTGTCGAAGAAGTCATTGCGACTCTGGCGGCTGAACCCGTCGAGATCACCGAACCGACGATCCTCATCAACATCAAACGCGGTTACCGCTACGGCCTGAAACCTATCGAACTCTATGACCAGACTCGTAGCTCCTGGCGAGTTGGTCCTAAACGAGATCGAGCCAAATACGCGATGGCCGTCTACAAAGGCGTCGTTCGGGAAGTCTACGAGATCACTGTCTGGGTTCCCGCTCGCTCAACGATGCACAGCTTCGAACGAGCTGGCGAAGCAGACCCGAAGAGATGGGAGTTCGTTGGCACCATTGCTCCCGAGAAAATCCGATCGAAATACAAAGATCGTTCAGTGGCCCGCTACCAAAAGCCAGGGGCGCAGAATCCAGTCATGTATGTGAAATGTGACTAGCAACCAGCCGGCATTTCGAGGAGGCGGTGTAGAATGGTTGCGATACCCGTCCCGTCGGCCTCGCGATGCACCGGCATGCTGCACCGCATCAACGTAAAAAAACGCCGGGAATCGCGATGATTCCCGGCGTTTAGCTGCCTCTAAATTACCCGGCAGGGACTTGAACCCCGACTGACAGGACCAAAACCTGCTGTGCTACCAATTACACCACCGGGTACCAGACTTCCGTGGGACGGAGTCTAGATGAACCCAAAACAATGGACAAGATCCGTTGTCGCAGGTTCGCAATTAAGCGTTAGTCGTTGCGGAGCTTGAGGCTCATGTCGGCCAGGCGAGCTCGAATTTCGTTCAAGCTTGTCACGCCGAAGTTTCGGCTGGAAAGCAGTTCGTCCGGCGTTCGCTGGATCAAAGCACCAATCGTTGAGATGCCCAAACGGGTCATACACTTGCGGGCTCGGACTGACAGGTTCAGTTCGGCAACCGATGTGTTCATCAAGGCCTGTTCTTCTGGTGACAGGTTCGCTTCGAACACAGGTTCGCGAGCGTGAACCTTGTGCATGTGCTGGCCGATGGACAGGTTGTGTGCCGATAGCAGTTCGCGAATTTCGGTAAGTGATGTCTCACCGAAGTTCTTGCCTGCCAGCAGTTCCTGTTCGCTGATCTCTGTCAGATCGCCCAGAGTCATGATGTTCATGGTCTCAAGGCAGTTGCGGCTACGCACAGACAATTCGAAGTCCGTTACTGGTCGGCCCAGCAACTGCTTCATTCTCGCTTCCTGGCGAGCAGAGTCTTCGTCGTAGTACATGTCCTGCGTGGCTTCGATGTCTCGAAGGTACAGTCGAGCTCGCTCGTTAAGCGGATCGACGTCCAGGACTTTCTTGAAGCAGTAAGCGGCTGCTTTGTAGTTTTCTCTGTCTTCGTACAGCAGGCCGAGGTTCAAAATCGCACCGGTGTAGTGCGGTGGCTTGGACAGCGACTGTTCGTACAAGCGAATCGCTTCGTCATCGTTGCCACGCAATGCGTTTTCGGCAGCCAGCCAGAAGAGAGCTCGCGAGTGATGCGGATCCATGTCGACGGCGCGTTCGAAGTATTCGACGGCTGTCAAAGCGTCACCGCGGTCGGCCCAAATACATCCCATCTGGAATGAGTATTCTGCTCGAGATGCGGCCGATGAAGCGATGCTGCGGAGCACGCCTTCTGCGTCGTCAATTCGACCTGTTGCTCGGATTGAACCCGCGCGGAGCAGGGTGCAATCGATGTTGTCGTGGCCGGCGGCGGCGGCTTGTTCGAACCGAGCGGCGGCGTCTTCGTGGCGATCCAAAGCGGTCAGGACCAGGGCGTGGTAGTAGATACCGACACCGTCAGACTTCACGTACTTAAGAAACTCGTCGGCTTCCTGGTGTTCTGCCAGAAGGTAGTGGCAGATGCCAACCTTAATCATCACACCTTCAGGAGCGGTTTCAGACGGTTCGATTTCGTTCTTGCGGGTTTCCGCGCGGAATTCGATGACCTGCGGGCCGCAGATCGCTTCGCGAAGGAACTCGATTTGGGTGTTTGTGAGTGGTGGTGCCGCTTCCAGAATTTCAGCAACTGTCACAGTGCAATTCCCTTGTGGAGAGGAAACTCGGATGGGGGACGCGAGCGCAGAGAAAGCGCAGCAATACGTCCAGAGGGAAAAAGATTAAGCCGGAGAATGTAGCAGCCTCGACGACCGGAAACAATAAACCTGTGCCCCAGAATCGGCTAACTCGTTTGAGAGGCTTAGATTGTGGCTATTCCGCCTGGTTTTGGGGCTGAGCGCTTTGTTCCGGCTGGGTTTACCGGGGGCTATCAATCGCAGGTTTTGCGGGGTCAACTGCTGGTTCGACACCGTTTGAGAGCCAGTCCAGCATCTTTCGACCGTGATGATCGACTGCCTGGTCGTCGGTGCAGCGTTGGACAATGTAGCCCGGGCGGTCTCGGACCTGATCGTAGATCCGGACGACATACTCACCCAGGATTCCGATTCCCAGGGCGTTCAGTGAGCCGAAGAAGGACGCACTCATAATCACTGATGTCCAGCCGGGGACAGCCAGGCCGGTGAGCACTTTGTGATACAGGCAGAATCCGGCAAACACGATGAATACGGCTGCCGACAATCCAGCGATGCCGTAGAACATGGTCAGTGGGAACCGCGAGAATGAAAAGATCGCGGACTTGGCCAGGCGGAATAGGCCTTTCAGCGAGACTCGCGGGTTTTCGTCGTGGCGTTCCAGACGTTCCACAATGACGCCGACTTGCTTGAAGCCAATCCAGCGACGAAGGCCAGGGAAGTAGCGATCGGTGTCTTTGAGCGCGACGATGGAGTCGACGGCGCGGCGGTCCAGGAGGCCGAAGTTTCCGGCGTCGTTTGGAATCGGTGTGTCTGAGATCGCGTTTAGCAGTCGATAGAAGCTGTAGAACAAAACTCGCTTCGGCAACGACTCTTTGCGTTTGGTTCGTTCGGCGTAGACAACGTCGGCTCCGTCACGCCACTGTTTCACGAAATCGACAATCGCCTGCGGGTCGTCCTGCAGATCTGAGTCCATGACGATCACAGCGTCGCCGCGAGCGTACTCAAGTCCCGCCTGTACGGCAGCTTGATGGCCGAAGTTGCGCGAGAAGTGAAGAACCTTCACGTGCCCGTTGGCTGCGGCGATCTTGTCCAGCAGTTCGCCCGAACCGTCGGTCGATCCGTCATTGACGAACACAATCTCGTACCGATCGGTGCACCTCACGATTGCGGCTTCGACCAGTTCGACCAGGCGCGTAAGAATCGCGCCTTCGTTGTACTGCGGCAGTACAACGGAGATCAAACAGTCTTTGCCTCGTGCTGTGCGAGTCGGGGCGATCATTTGGTGAAGACTCCGACAAGCGAGAGTCCGACGGGAACGCCGAACCGTTTCATGACGCTGCGTTCGACACTGGCTGCGGTCAGCAGTGCCTGGTTCATGCCGGTGGAAACGCGAGGGAACTCAGGAGTCGATTCTGCTTCCTTCGGGAACACTTTGCTCCATGTGCGAACAGCAAGTGCTGCTGGCAGGGTGAAGCTGTTCCATCGGTTCTGCCACGTCACGGTGAAGCCGGCGGCTTCGGCGTGTTCGCGGAGTTCATTGGCTGTGTAGCGTCGGTAGTGGCCGAGTTGTTCGTCCCATTTTCCGAACAGCCACTTGTAGGCCGGAACCGTTGCGACAACGCCGCCGCCCGGTTCAAGAATTTCGTACGCGTTCTTCAGAACGGCCACGGGATCGGCTAGGTGTTCCAAAACATCCAGCAGCACAACAGCGCGGGTTGATTCTTTTTCCAGCGGCCATGGTTGGTGCAAGTCGTGGACATGACAGTCTTCCAGGCCACGCTGGCGAGCGTGATCGACCGATTCCTGCATCACGTCGTAACCGGTGACGTGGTAGCCGGCTTCCTGGAACTCAAGCAGGTTGCGAGCGGAACCGATTCCACCTTCAACGATCCGGCCCGGAGGCGCGAAGTGCTTGTCGAGGAGAGACATGACGAGATCTCGCTTGGCGACGTGCCACCAGTACGAGTCTTCGAGTTCGACCAATTCGTCGAGGTGCTTAGGATCCATTTCGCGGGGAGCTCCAAGGGGGGACTTGGCGTGACCGCGGGGTGCGGAACACGATGTCGAACTCTAGGTCGCGGTTTCGGGAGTGACGCCAAAAACCACCACTGCCGCCCACTTTGTGCAACCTGCTTGACCCGAACGACTCGAAGGGTTCGGCTGTGACGCTTAGGCGGAAGGGGCCGGTTCTGCGGACTGTGAAGAAGCAGCGCCTGCAGGTGCGATGAAGAGGCGGTACCAGGTGAAGATGAAAACAGAATCGCGAGCATCAGATTCTGTTCGTACCTGGCGCAAATTCGTCCCTCGGCAAGCCAATGAAGCGGGTTCCTACGGGAATTCCCGCCACCGGCGACCGCCCCAGATTGCTACAAGAGGTGCCAAACCCTGCCGAACGTTTCTCGGGCCTTCTGTCCTCCCCTGGAAGAAACAGGTCTTGCTGGTTTGGGACGTGAACTGATATCACCCCTTTGCCGGCCACATAACCGTGAACACAGTCCGTGAGAGGCAGGGATGCCAGATAGACTCGACGGCCAGACGAAGCTATTCGTCCTCGATACCAACGTCATTTTGCACGACGCTCGGTCAATCTTCAGTTTCGAAGAACACGACGTGGTCCTGCCGATCACGGTTCTGGAAGAACTGGATCGATTCAAGAAGGGCGACGACAACATCCACTTTCAGGCTCGCGATTTTCTGCGGAACCTGGACGAGCTAACCGGCGATATTCTCTCGCCCGGCGGCGCGCCGCTTGGTGAAGGTTTTGGTAGCGTGCATGTGGTGTTTGGCAGCGACTGCGATCGTCTGCGGAAGACGTTCATGAAGGACAGCGCGGACCATCGGATTCTTAATATCGCGTTGATGTACCGTGAGCTGTATCCGGACCGGACTGTTGTCCTGGTCACGAAGGACACGAACCTGCGCATGAAGGCGAAGGCGTTTGGGCTGAAGTCGCAGGACTACACGAAAGACAAACTGAAAAATATCAGCGGGCTGTATTCCGGCAAGCGCGAACTTGTTGATGTTCCCAGCGAGGTTGTGGACTGGTTCTATGAGACGGAACGGTCCGGCGAAGCTCCACCGGCTGTGACGGAGTTGATTGACGATCCGCTGCCGAACGAAAACTTCGTCATCAAGAATGGTTCGAAGTCAGTACTCGCCACGTACGATTCAGACGGTGCGTATCGGAAGCTCAATCGCCGTTCGTGCTTTGGCATCACCCCCAAGAACGCCGAACAGTACTTCGCTCTGAATGCGTTGATGGACGATTCAGTGCGGTTAGTGACGTTGGCGGGGCGAGCCGGATCCGGAAAGACTTTGCTGTCGCTTGCTGCGGCGCTGCAGCAGCGAGAGAACTATCGGCAGGTGCTGTTGGCCAGGCCGGTCATTCCGCTAAGCAACCGGGATCTTGGTTTCCTGCCGGGTGATGTGAAGGCAAAAATTGATCCTTACATGCAGCCGCTGTACGACAACCTGAGCGTGATTAGCCATGAGAACTCAGGTTCTGGCGAGATTATCAAGGAGATGCTGGAGTCACGCGATCTGGAAATTTCGCCGCTGGCGTATATCAGAGGCCGCAGTCTTCAGCGAATCTTCTTCATCGTTGACGAGGCGCAGAACCTGACGCCGCACGAAGTGAAAACAATCATCACCCGCGCGGGTGAGGGCACGAAGATTGTCTTAACGGGTGACTTCCAACAGATCGATCATCCGTACCTGGATTCGCTCTCAAACGGACTGACGTACGTCATCAACCGCATGAAGGGCGAACCGCTTTACGCTCATGTCACGCTTGAACGCGGCGTGCGATCTGAACTTTCCGAACTGGCCAGCAGTTTGCTGTAGCGCCATGCCAGGCGCGTCCAGGCGGGTTCCGTCCGAACCAGCAACTACCGACCAGGCAGGCTACCAGTCGATATCGACTCGAGTGTGCACACGACCGGCGACTTCCATCAACCGTGGGTTCTTGTGTTGGAAGTTGTTCAGGAGCGTTTCGATAGAGATACCTTCGATCTCACATGTCACTGAAAGTTTCGTTTGCGTGTCGACGGATTCGACGATCACGCAGTCACCGAAGATTGCTTCAAGCTTCTTCTTCCACGGTTCAACAGGAGTTTCTGCTGGCAGAACGGCGACGACGCGTCGTCCCCCGCCAACATTAAACAAACCCGGCTTTGCGGATTCAGGGAAGCCTTTATTCGCACGGCTGTCCGAAGAACCCGAGCCGTCGCCGTTGGCGCTAGCCAGTAGGTAGGCTTCAGCGTCTCGCAGCAAAACAGTTGTCGCGTCCTGAATGGAAGCGTCTTCGTCCAGTAGTCCTGCCAAACAGAAACCGTTGTTTGTCATCACGTGGTGGTCGAATGCTTCAACCAGAAGGTCTGGCTGCGAAGCCGGAACTGTGCCTGGTTTGATGAAGCCTGTCGCGAATCCACGCATCGAGGCTCGCAACTCGGTCAGTCTCACACTGGTGCTTCGAGCAGTCTTAAGGGTGTCCCGAACGTATTCCAGGAAGTAGTTGTAGATTGCCCGATAGAACCGAACCACACAGTATTGGTGGCAGCGAGTCTTGATTTCCTCTACGGACTGGTCAGTACGTTTGATCGCCAGTTTCAGGTCATGGAAACTGCGATCGATCTCTGTCAGCAATCGCTCAGACGCATTCGTTGCGGATTCCAATTGCGTCACGATTTCAAGCGCTCCCGCAGATGCTCCGACGAGTCGGCTTGGCTGATCCAGCAGGGATTCCAGGAAATCGCGAACCATTTCGGATGCCTGGGCCGGGCTTTGCGGCATAGTTCCGGCCACGGAATTCAGGATCCCGACCACGCTGTCCGCCTGGTTCTCGAAATCAGAATCGACCATGGCGGCCAGTTCTTCGCACGATGGCAGATTATTGTCTCCGCAGCTTGCTGTCATGCTGGTCCATTTCGCTTTGGACCAGGCTTCAATCTGCTTGCCCTGGTCGCCACGCAGGATGCTCATGATTCGCCCGGACAGGCGAGCTTCCGACAGTGACAGCCTTTGCAGTAGTGCTCGTGATTCGCTTAATTCGGCCGGAAGTGTTTCACCGTGACCGCTCCACTTTTGAGCCAGTGCGTAACACAGACTGCCAGCCGCTTCACTGACGGTGTCGTACAGTGAACCTTCGACCGCCGAGTACCCAAGCGTACGAAGCCCGTTGGCTCCGACAGCCTTAGCCGTGTCCATGTCTCGCCAGTGATCGATGTGTGTTCGCTCAGTAGATGCACTTGCGCGGTAGATATATTCCGCGACCTGATCGCTGCGTGTTGCGAACTCAGGGCTGGTCAGGCTGTCCCCCAGTTGAATCACGTACGTGTGATCAAACGGGTTAGATTCTTCCAGCCCCGGAGTGCGGTAGTGGCGAAGTTCTTTCAGGCAGCTAATCGTGTTCGCTTCCTGAATATCACCGACTTCTCGTTGCGAACTGGTCGCGTGTACCAGGAAGCCAATAATGTTTGTCATTCCGATATCAAGATCCTGGAGGATGTCACGGATAATTCCACCGACGTCCAGAATCGCTCCGCTACTGGTTCCACCGGAAGTGGAACCGACAACGACGACATCAAGGCAGCCGGATTGAAGTGGCAAGTCGACATCCTGGCTTGTCGCCATAATGGACTCGTCGGTCAGCGCGTCCTTGATGGTTGCATGCAAACGCTTCCGAATGTCGGCCTCATGATCCATCAAAGCCAGGCGACCCAGCGGTCGAATGCCTTCAACTTCACCAGAACGAGGAAGGTTGAACAGCCACCTGCGGCTGAGCCATTTCAGTTTCAGACTTTCGTCAGAGCGGTAAGCATTGGACGTTCGAAGTGGAATACCAAGTAGTTCTGATTCGCTTAGGCCAACTGTTTGCTGATCACCAATTCGAGATGCAATCGCTTTGCGATCGGTGTCCAGGTACAGCATTGGGAATGCAGTCGCCGGGCAGTCACCGTGATTATCAATGAATCGTTCCCGAATACCCTGCAGGGTCACGCCGCCAAGCCCACCAACGCCGACGTACAGCGTCGGTCGGTACATCACTGCCTGTGTTGGCGGTGATGGTGGAAGCGGTTTTGTTTCGACCAGCTGCAGCTCGTCCGGAGCAGCCATCGATCCGATACTAACTCGCTTGGTCGCTCCGGGTTCAATCGCTGCTGATCGTGCCTTGGATCGGACTCGTGAGTTGCGGCGTTTTGTCAGTTCGTCAACGAACTGACGGCAGTTTGGGAACCTCGCGTTCGGGTTCTTTGAAAGCGCCCGAGCGATAACGGGACGATCGATTGGCTGCAGCGATGAAAGATCCGGCGTGCTGCGCAGATGTTGAGCCGTCAGTTGCGCGGCGGTTCGTCCTGAGAACGGAGGAACCCCGGTCAGCATCGTTTGATAGACGATTGCCAGACTGTACTGGTCGCTGGTTCGACTTGGCTGGCCTTCAAAAATTTCCGGCGGTGCGTAAAGCGGGGTGAACCCACCCACCAACGACATGTTGGTGACACTGACATCCTTAGCCAGGCCAAAGTCTCCAACCTTGACGTGCTTACCCTGCAGCAAGAGATTCTCAGGCTTGATATCCAAGTGCTGCAAGCCGTGTTCTTCCAGCATGAAGTCCAAAGCGTCTGCAGAATCTCGCAGGTAGCCCAACAGTTCTTCGCGAGGAACTCCGCGCTGTCCTTCTGCTCTGACTGCTCGAAACCGCTTGTCGAGACAGCTGTCGGCCAGTTCTGTCACGACGACCAGGCGTCCTTCGACAACCTGAATTCGTTCAATGCTAAGCAGGAACGGGTGCCGTAGATCGCGCATGCGTTCAAGCGACTTCAGTTCCGCGTCGGCCTGAGGCCCGTCCATTTTCCCGAAGAGGATCTTGACGGCCTTAGCCAACCCACCAGGGCCAATGGCTTTCCAAACTTCGCCGTAGCCACCAACGCCCAGGCGGGATTCCAGGGTGTAGCCAGGGATCTCGAGTGGTTTTTGGATCGGTTGCTGGTCGTCCCGGTCCAGGACCTGCGTTGATTGTATTTCGGACATGATTGTACTCCAGGCCTCCGCCTATTCCGATGCAGCACCGCTTGGGGTGAGCTGTTTTGTTCGCATGCGAGTGAAGAAGGTTCCTGCGACTTTGTCGAAGTAGTCGGGCACCATTTCGAATGGCAAATCGTTGTACGTGCAGTAGTTTCGAACCTGTTGCAGCAGGTCTCGCGCGTGGCACCGACGCAGTGGTCGGTTGGCCGTCGAGTAGTACTTCTTCAGCAGATGATCGACGGCATCCGGGTCGTATGCGCATCCAACCTTTCCGGCGGCAAGCTGAAACAGGTTGTGAAATTCGTCTTCGTCCGGATCGTCAATTTCGATTCGGTACGGGATCCGGCGCAGAAACGCTTCGTCAACAAGTTCGGAAGGGTCCAGGTTGGTTGAGAAGATGATCAGCTGTTCGAATGGAACCTGGATCTTCTTTCCTGTCGAGAGTGTCAGGAAGTCGTGCCGATTCTCCAGTGGAATAATCCAGCGGTTTAGCAGGTCGGCTGGTGAAATTCGCTGACGACCAAAGTCGTCGATCAGCAGGCAACCACAGTTACTTTTCATTTGCAGCGGCGCTTCGCTGATGTTGGACACCTGGTCGTGACTGATCTCAAGCGAGTCCATTGTGAGTTCGCCACCGACGACAACGGTAGGTCGTTTGACCAACAACCATCGCTTGTCATGCGCGCCGGAGTCGTCGCTGGTCTGGTGGTGGTAGGCGGGATCGAACAGCGTGATGATTTCACGGCCTTCGATAACCGCATGTGGCAACCAGATTTCCTGACCGAAGCAGCCCGTGATTCGATTGGCCAGCGTGGACTTTCCGTTTCCGGGGGAACCGTACAGGAACATTCCGCTGGCCGAGTTCACCGCAGGGCCCAACACGTCCAGCATCCTCGCGGAGACGGAGACATCGTGGAACGCATCCAGTAGTTCACTGCGGCGGACCGGTTCGTCACCAATCGCCTGGGCTTCTACTGAAATGATGTAGTCATCCAGCGGCACCGGAGCCGGGCCAACGTAAGAACACTCAGCGTGATAAACACGCGCCTGAGAACGTCCCTCTTTGGACAGCCCGTAGACGTAGTCGTTGAATCGACCCGCACCAACATGTGTCACCAGTCGTCGTTGCCTGATGCGTTCCAGTGACGCTTCGACAACCGGGAATGGCAGGCACAGGTCGCTTGCGGTTTGTCGGCCGGTGGAATTGCCACCAGCCAGCAGGTACTTGCATACCAGGCCGTCGATGAACGGTTCTGTGAGACCGATTTCGTGCAACGAACGCGGTTCTGTCGGCCAAAAGTGTTGACCGGAAAGAAGTGCGTTCAGCAACGATGGGTCGCTGTAGCTTTGGTTGATCGCGGGTGGGGAAGTGGTCATTGCGTGGCATTCTGTGGGAGAAGGGAACTCAGTCAGCCGGCAGAGAAGCTGGTTTACTCCGGCAGCCAGTGAGTCACGCGTTCAGGACGACCGAACAGGTAGCCTTGAGCCAGTTCGAACCCAAGTTCGAAACACGCAGCGGCTTCTGCTTCTGTTTCAACGCCTTCTGCCAACGGGATCACATCAAGGTCGCCAGCAATCTTCAGTAGTGACTGGATCGTCGACTTTCGCTGATCGGACGCTGACGGGAGACCTTGAATGATGTTTATGTCAAACTTCAAAACGTCCGGTGGAACTTCGGCAAGTTCCATGAGACGAGCCTGACCAGAACCAAAGTCGTCGTAGGCCAAACCGATGTTGAGTTCGGTTAACGCGTGTCGGAGTTCTTTGAGATACTGAGCCGAAGTCACGGCAGACTCATGCACTTCAAGCACAACCGGCAAGGTTGGGAAACTGGAGCGCAGGTGTTCCAGCGACTTCACCAACTGCTCCGAGTTGAGTTCCGAAGGATGTGTGTTGAGATAGTACTGCTTGTCATGGCCCAGAAGGCTTGCGACCCTCAGTGCTTCAAACCGGCACACTTCACTCAAGCGAGAAGTCGAAGCGCGTTGGGCAGCGACTCGGAACATCTTGGCTGGTGTTTCCAATCCGACCAGTTGGCTTCGAGACAGGGCTTCATACGCAACCAGCAGACCGTCTTCCAATCGAACAATCGGTTGGAAGTCCGGGCGGATAGCCGGGTTGTTGATGAGCTTGTCAAACTGAATCTGACCAAGCGCGTCGTCGGCCGTGTCTGTGGCGACTGTCGCTGTGACAGAGTCATCAGATGACTGTACACAGAGCGTGTACATGGCGTTTCCGAAGTGCAGAATGTCGCCGTTGCACAGTCCGGCGATACCCTGCAGTGGGCGGCCGTTGAGCAGCGTGCCATTAGTGCTGTCCAGATCGCGAACGAAGATGTCGTTGTCCACGAGAACTAGTTCGGCGTGGTATCCGGACACAGTTGAGTTGGCCAGAGTCAGGCTGTTCTCTGCGTTCCGGCCAACCGTGAACGGATGCCGAGCCAAAGAAACTCGCTGTACGGACGCGGCTTCGTGAGGCCGTCCTTCCAACATCCACTGTTTGGTTGCCGGTGCCAAAGGTGCGAAGACATCCGGAACTGGTAGTTCAAAGTCCTGAGTTGGGTTATTCATCTCGTCTGTCCGATCCGTACGGAGGGATACTCGTCTTGGTCGTGCAATTGGTTGGTGTCAAGTTGGCTCACCGGGGTAGGTGTGCCGCAGGAAGAGTCAGAAAACTCCACCACATAAGCGTGCTCAGAAGAGCCCTTCGCCATATACATGCATTCGTCAGCTGCCCTGAACAGTTCCAGGGGAGTGGCGGTTGCAAAATCGTCATGCCTTACTGCTGCGCCGATTGACAGCGACACATCCAGTTCGTGGCCATCAAAGGTGAAATCGGCGCCTGCGAGTCGTTCCTGAATTCTTTGGATAGGGATGGCGATTTCCCCTGGGCGACAACCGACACACAGGGCAACAAACTCGTCCCCTCCGTAGCGGGCCAGAATGTCGTACGAACGAAGACTCTGCTCCAGCAGGCCTGCCGTGCGTTGAAGTACCAGGTCCCCGGCCTGATGGCCATAGACGTCGTTGATTGGTTTGAGCCCATCCAGATCTGCAACCAGAACACCCACCGATGTTCCCGTTCGCATTGCTCTGTACCATTCCTCATTCAGACGCCGCTCGTAAGCAAGGCGGTTCATGAGACCGGTCAGTGGGTCTGTTATTGCTACGGTCAGCAGCGGTTCCAGGCGTTCCCAGCTCAGGAATACGTCGTTCTCAACTGCCAGGCCAATAAGACCACCGGCCTCGGTAATCGCGACGCAGTCAAGGCTGTCCTTGAGTTGTGTTCTCGCGACCGGCGTGTCAGTGAACACGACGTTCATCAGAGCTCCGACAGGCATTGCGGCCCAACGGTCGCGTTCCTGATCGTTGGCGGCTCCGAGGCGGTTCAGAATTCTCTCGCGTGAAACGACGCCGACCACCTTGCCGTCATCATCTGTCGCCAGGACGTACCGATTGTCGTCCAGGTTCACGCCCGCTGATTGCAGCGATCGATATTGGTGTACCGTGGGCGGCGACACTGCTGACTTTTTGTCAGACAGCACCAGCTTCACTGGTACGTTTTGTTCTTGTTGTTGCTGAGTCATCTTGTCATCGCAATCAAACGAAAGCCCGTCTTTTGGCTTCCTACCAAGACGTGTTGTCTTCAGCTGAACCCTAGCTCGACGACTTTCCGAGAGCGGTAAATGGGGGGGATACGTTGGAGAATGACCACACTTCGGGTCGCACCGGCAGAACAACCGTTAGAATCAGGCGGCCTGAGGAGGCTCAATTGCCCCAGATTGTGTAAAATCGGCCTAACCCGCACGTGAAGGGGCTCTGCCTGCCGATGTCACCACTTCGCTCGGCGAATGGCCGTCTTTCAGCCAAAAGACGGCATGTTTGGCTGGGCAATCACTTGCAACTCTGGCGCTGGAGCAATAAAGTGCCCGATCTAAATTTGCCGTCGAAAACACTGCGAACCGCTGCGGAGCTATCAATGGGGCGTTACACCGGTCCAAAAGGCCGAATTAACCGCCGTCTCGGCCTTCAGGTATTTGAATCAAACGGAGCTGTTAAGGCTCTGGAGAACCGCGAAGGTCCTCCAGGCCCAAGAACGCGCCGTCGCCGAAAGTCCTCGACATACGGTTCAGGCCTGCTTGAGAAGCAGAAGATCAAGTTCTACTACGGTCTTCGCGACAAGCACCTGCGCAAGTACTTCGATCAGGCACGCCGCATGAAGGGCAACACCGGTGAAGGTTTGCTCATTCTCTGCGAACGTCGGTTGGACAACGTCATCCGACGTGCTGGGTTCACAGCAACACGACCACAAGCTCGACAGGGCATCGTCCACCGACACTTCCAGGTGAACGGTAAGACTGTCGACAAGCCGTCAATGCGAGTCCGCGCTGGCGACGTGATTACTCTTCGCAATCGTCCAAACCTAAAGAAGGTTTACGAAGCGATTATCGCCGGGGCGACAATGCCGACCTGCGATTGGATCACTTTCGATGAAAAAGCTCTCCAGGCTGTTGTAACAGCTGTGCCTGCCTTCGATGACGTTAGCCTTCCGGTTGACGTTGGTCAGGTCGTGGCGTTCATGTCACGTTAGTGTGGGTCTGGCGTTCAGACGCGAAGAAAGCCAGTCGCAAGACTGGCTTTCTTTATGCGCGGTTGGGGCGAAGCAGAGACCGCCTATTCGATGATGAACCATGTCATTGGCGTCAGTCGAAGACCGATATTAGTTGGCGACGCGCTCCAGTAGCGGTTTGATGATGGCTGCTGGGACAAACGCCTGTAACTTGTCGGCCGTGTTACCACGGCTCATCCTGGCGATCTGCTTGATGAGCGTGCTGGAGATGTGTGAGAACTTCTCGTTCGCCATCAGGAAGACAGACTCAAGATCTGGCGCAAGAACCGAGTTCGCCAAAGACATGGTGAACTCAGCTTCGGTATCGGACAGCGATCGCACCCCACGCAACATGACGCCCGCTTCCTGAGCGGTTACGAAGTCGACAGCCAGACCCTCGAAGGACTCGACTCTAACGTTGTCGAATTCCTGTGTTACCTCACGGGTGAGGGCGACTCGTTCTGGCGGAGTGAATAGTGGCTGTTTGTCAGGGTTGATACCGATTCCCACTGTCAATTGTTCAAACAGGCTGGCTCCACGACGGATGATGTCCAGGTGCCCGAGTGTTAGCGGATCGAAGCTTCCGCAGTAGACCGCGTGTGATCGCTTTAAGTTGCCCATTTTTGCAAGCCGAGATAAGAGATACGGATTGGTCCAATGATACGGTAGCCAGGGAGGCTCGTACACCAGCGGACCGTGTGGCCTTTGGTCTTCGGGCAACCGAATCGTCACGTCCGTGGAGTCGAATTTGCAAAATTGTCGGGAGCTTTGTGGCAGATCTTGCCTGAACTTCAACCATTGCCGGACTCACCAAGCAGGATCTGCCGGAGTGACCAACGGGCGGTGAATGAGTCGCAACCGAATTCGGCGCTTTGGCTTCTTTCACTCTGGCTGAAGTGACGATCGTCCGAGATAACACCGCTCCTTCACCGGAGCGATGGATACTGAGCGGGTTGTGAATCGGGTCTGTCCACCTTTCCCCCTAGTGGCCGGAGTAGTCATGCTGAACCTTACAAGATTTTCCTTTGTCCTGGCTTTCGCTGCTTTGCCAGCGTTTGCCCAATCTGATTGCGATTGCAACACTGGCGGCAGCTATCGCCCGTCGTTCGCAAGCGCGTCGGCATCCGCGTATGCACCTCGCTATGCGGCAAATTTTGCCTCTGCACCGATGATGTCCGCAGGCGCGATTGGCTGTGTGCCGATGGCGGCGACGCAGTACGTCACTGTGCCGATCCAATGTGGGCCAGTCGCCGTCGCTCGACCTCGGTACGAAGAACGTACTGTCGAACGCACCGTCATGGTTCCGAAACTCGTTGACGAGAAACGCAAGGTTCGCGAAGTGCGGTACAAGAACGTGCAACGCGAACGCGAAGTCACCGTCTACGAAACTCGACCAAGAGTTCGAACCGTCGAACAGCGTCGGGAAGTGTTGGAACCGGAAATCAAGCGACGCACCGAGAACTACACGGTCATGAAGCCGGTCACCGTAGAACGACAGCGTGAAGTGTTCGTGTCTGTTCCTGAACGGATTCGCAAGACGGCCTTCCGGACCGAGCTTCGTCCGGAGTACAGGAACGCGATCGAAGAATACACCGTCATGGTCCCTCAGCGTGTCCGCAGGACCGCCACAAGAACCGAAACCCGCAGTGTCCCGGTCACACGCACTCAAACGGTGAACCAGGAAGCTGGCTACTGGGCGACTCAGCAGGTGCCGGTCCAACGTCCGATTACGCAGATGGTTGCTGCAACTTCAGTTGGAGCCGCATCAGGTATCGGCGGTTGCTGCCCATGCGTGCCAGTCAGCTGTGGTTGCCAAACCGAGTACATGACCCGACAGGTTTATGTTCCTCAAACAGTCCAACGACAGCAGCAGTACACGGCCTACCAACAACAGACCGTCGAAGTTCCATACGAATACGATCAGGTCACCATGGTGCCGGCCAGGCGTCAGCGAACCGTGCGTCAGACACGGATGCGACAAGTTCGTGTTCCTTACGAATACACCGAAGTTGTGTATCGAGATAAGAAGGAACTACGGACCGAAAAGGTCGAACGCATGGTCGCTGAAAAGCGCCAGCGAACGATCGAGTACACCGCGATGGTTCCGAAGACTAAAATCGAAAATGTCCGCGTGACTGAGTACGAATCAGTGCCTGTCAAAAAGCGTGAGACATACACGGCATCGGTTCCTGAAGAGATCGAACGAGAAGTCACTGTTCAGGTCTACCGGGATACTCCAAGTCGAGTGACCGAAACTGTTCGTGTGCCTATCACTGGTGGAACTGTTATTCGCTAACGCGGGTATCTTCTAACGAGACGACTGCTCGAGTCGTGTCCTAAAGGCCGGATCGCGGGATCCGGCCTTTTTTTGCGCGCAGTGTTCACACCTGAGTGAACGTGCCATCGAAACTTCTGGCGTAGTCATAGTCGCCGAACACTCCGTGTTCGGCTAGAAGCACGGACTCGGCGAGTCCGGCGACATTGCCGACAGCACGGACTTGGAATCCGGCGGCATCTCCACGAAGTGTCTAACAGAGAATTCGAAATCTCTGACATTTTCGGGAATCATTTGCCAGTCGCTGCGATCTAAGACTGCGTAACGTTTTATTACAGGCTGCTATTTCGGCCTGGCTTTCATTCGCCGTGAGCCTCCGTTGCCACCGACCGTTTCGAGCAGTTCGAACGCGTCTATCGCAATCGCCAGGTACACGACCAGTTCGCGCTTCGCGAAAGGACCACTCCAAATGACACGCTACCTTTGCGCCCTGATGTTACTGACATGCTTTGCGTTTGTTGGTTGTTCTAACGAATCGCCGCAGGAACCCGCTGTCGATTCACCGCCTGCCGACACGGCTCCGGCAAGCAAGCCGCAGGTAGTCGGGTAGATACCTGTCGGGGTGGCCTTCTTCACAAGGCCACCCACTTTACTTCAAAGGTTGCGTAGGCCGCGCCTGCCCTGTTGAACATCAGTTGTTCTGTTTTTGAACCGGAGGTTCTTGATGCGTTGTTTCATACTTGGTTTGGCATTGGTTTCACTAACAATCCTTGGGTGCGGCGGAGGCGAAGAAGCCTCAATTACCATTCCACAAGACAGCGGTGGGGCGACCTACACAGAAGAGTCATACGAGCCAGCCCCTTCACAGAGATCTGCGGCCAGCCGCTATTCCGACTACGATCTCTCGACACCGATGACAATGCCACTGCCGTCGCGTCTGACGGAAGAACTACCTGCGGCAGAAGAGTACGACCATATCGTCGAGAACGGTTTCAAGGTCTCCAGGCAGGACCCGCTGTCTACCTTCTCCATTGACGTCGACACCGCCTCTTACGCCAACGTGCGCCGGTTCCTCAGTCAGAACCAAACGCCGCCAGCAGGTGCGGTTCGGATCGAAGAGATGATCAACTATTTCAATTACAACTACGATCCACCAACAGACAATCATCCCTTCGCCGTGCACGTAGAAACCGGCCCGTGTCCGTGGGACCAGTCGCACCAGTTGGCTCGCATTGGGCTCAAGGGCCGCGAGCTACAGGGACGCCCCGCAGCGAACCTTGTATTTCTGCTGGACGTTTCCGGTTCCATGTCGGACGCCCGGAAGCTGCCGCTGGTTAAAGCTGCCATGCGGATGCTGGTGAACCAGATGAACGGCGACGACCGCATTGCGATCGCCGTTTACGCTGGCAGCGCCGGTCTGGCTTTACCTTCAACATCCGGCGACAACACCGGCCAGATACTGCAGGCCATCGAACGCCTGGAAGCAGGCGGTTCGACTAACGGCGGCCAGGGCATTGAACTCGCCTACCGGACCGCGGTTGATAACTTTGTTCCGAACGGAATCAATCGAGTCATCCTGTGCACCGATGGCGATTTCAACGTCGGCGTGGCGAACCGCAGCGACTTGATTGACTTGATTGAAACGCAGGCGAAGTCTGACGTGTTCCTAAGCGTGCTGGGTTTCGGGACCGGCAACTACAAAGACGCAACCATGGAACAGCTGGCCGATTGCGGCAACGGCAACTATGCCTACATCGATCGCGAAAGCGAAGCCCGCAAGGTTCTGGTCGAACAAATGTCCGGAACGCTGGTCACTATCGCTCGCGATGTGAAGATTCAGGTGGACTTCAATCCTGCTCGCATCGCCGGCTACCGTTTGGTCGGCTATGAGAACCGCATGCTTAGCAAAGAAGACTTCCGAGACGACCAAAAGGACGCGGGTGAAATCGGAGCCGGCCACACCGTCACCGCGCTGTATGAAATTGTTCCGGCAGGTCATGTGGTTCCCACCGGTTCTGTCGAACCATCGAAGTACCAGGACACTCCAGACTTGTCGGTTCAGTCCAGTTCCGACGAACTCATGACGGTTCGACTTCGTTACAAAGAACCGGACACCGACGACAGCACCGAGTTCCACGTGCCGGTCGATCGCGATCCGCATTCGGAATTGACTGAGACATCAAACGACTTCCGGTTCGCGTCGGCAGTGGCCGCGTTCGGCATGCACTTGCGAAAGTCAGAGAACTCCGGCTCAATCACCCTGCCGCAGATCAAGGAACTCGCCGAAAGCGGTGTTGGAAAAGATGCGCGCGGGTGGAGAACCGAGTTCTGCCGGCTGCTGATGCGAGCCGAATCGCTGGCGAGCCGCTAAGGCCGGCCATCGTGTTGCACTTGCCGCAATTGCCGGAGGCGCTGATGTTCCCCATTGCAAACCCCCGAGTTGCAACGGGGACTCGCGTCTCCGGCTTTCCCATGCGGTGTTTCAATGAGCCGACTCCTCTCCTGGTTCGCAGAGACTCCGAACCACCACTCAAGTCTCGTCCGACTCTCGAAACAGTTCGAACGTCTTTTCGGCGATCGTTTTATCGCCCAGCTTGAGCCACATGTGCCAGTTGCCAAGCTTGTCGTCAATCGGCTCCCAGATCGTGTCGCCCAGATAAAACGACCAGTCGTTCGTCTTCACGTAGACGGTTCCGTCAAATGGGGCTCGGACGACTCCGGCGTCGTCCAGAATTCCTGGATGATCGATGCAGTACGTCAACTTGCTGTTCTTCGCACGTTTAATCTTTACGACGAAGCCAAACTCGATCCCAACCACCGCCGGAACGCGTGTGGTGAACTCGGCGATGCGCGGAAGTTCTTTTGAGTCCGCATCCCAGTCGCGGTAAATGCCGTAGGTGTCAATTTCAATTTCAGGCCGAGGCTTAGCCACAAGATTGCATCCCGGAAAATCTGAACGTGTCCATGCGACGAACTACCCAAACAGCACCATTCCAACGTTGCTGTCGCACACCGCTGCAAGTGGACGCTACCTAGCCGCCGCTGACGGGGGGGAAGCACGCTAGCCGGGCTCCGGACGGAACAGCAGTTTCATCCGTGCCGTAGGCGTCATCGACGGCGAACAGCAAATGAGCCGCAATGGGTTCCAGCTCCGAATACTTCGCCAACAACGCACTGCGGATGTCGCCGACGGTGCAGTCATCAGAGACCTGGAGTTCAGCGATATCAGTACCGGCGCGGTCTTTGGCAGCGGCGAAAAGTTGAACATGGACGTTCATGTGGAAATCAGCCCCTTGTGTTCTGATTCTATGATGTCTTTGATATTCGGCATAAGGCCGTAGGCATAGGCCAGAAGCTTGATCGGGTGAAGGGTTGCCTTACTTGTTCCCTGAGCAATCTGCATCCGGCACGTACTACATTCACTTGTCGCCGTGACGAAGTTACCCGTGTCGATTGTCTCCAGCAACTCCTTCCCCATTTCCATGGACGCATCGAAGTTGCGTTTTTGCAGGCCATAAATGCCGGCCATTCCAGAACAGCCGCGTTCGATCGAATGAACGCGAAGTTCCGGGATCAGCCGCATCAGCTGTTGTAGCGGCGTGCCCTTGTCCAGAGAACGCAGATGGCACGGGGTGTGATAGGCAATGTCCAGATCAAGTGGCATCAGGTCGGTTCGGAATGAGCCTTCGTCTCTCAGAGTTTGCAGGTACTGCCCGGCTTCGATTGTTTGAGCCGCAACGATTTTGGCATCTTCGGTATCCAGCAGCTTTGGGTATTCCTGTTTCAGGCACACAGCCGCGGACGGTTCAGTACAAACAATCGGGATTCCCTCACGCGCGGGTTCGACAAGCGATCGCAGGTTCTCTCTCGCAACCCGACGGGCGCCTCGAATGTCGCCGACAGCAATCAGCGCCATACCCGACGCGGTTTGCGATGTCGGTATGTGCACATGCACCTTGTTGTGATTCAGGACTTTAACAAACGCCTCGCCGAGTTCCGGATCGTGGTAGTTCGGGTAGTAGTCAACGAAGTACAGCACTTCCCGATCGTGCTTCTTCTCTTGCGGACGGCTCACGGTCCGGCTGGATAGAAACGGTTGCGACGCGAACTGCGGCAATCGTCTCTGACGCGTGATGCCGACAAGTTTTTCAAGGAACCAACGACCAACGCGGCTGGACAAAAGCCCGTTCGAAACCGGCGAGACGAACGAAGCAATGCGTCCGACATCATGCAGCCGCGACAGCAACCACGAAACGCGGTCCAGCCCATGAGCCGCAACATACGCACCACGGGCTTCAGTCATGAGACTCGGGATATCAACACCAGAAGGGCATTCATCTTCGCACTGCTTGCAGTTGAAACACAAATCAGTCAGCGCTTTAACTTCGGTGGATGCGAATGCCTCGGGATCGCCCTGGTTTAGCAGACCACGAATCACATTCGCTCGTGCACGCGGCGAAGCAAGTTCATCAGGAGCCGAACGGAAGAACGGGCACATCCGCGTTCCCTGTTCCTGTGTGCGGCAAACCGCGCAGCCGTTGCAACTGAGAAGCGTTTGGCCAATCTGTGCCGGAGTCCACGCCAGCTGTAGATCGGAAATGACAGGCGTTTCCGGCGGTCGCTGGCGAAAGTTGCGACTGGTCAGGTTCTTAACTTCGGTGACGATCTTGTTAGGGTTCAGCAGGTGATGCGGATCAAAAATCTCCTTCACTTCCTGAAACAGCCGATACATCGGCCCGTACTGTTCGCGGACGAATGATGTTCGAGACAGCCCGTCACCATGTTCTCCGCTAATGGTTCCACCAAACGCAAAGACTTGCTGATAGATTTCGGCAGCCAACGCTTCAAACTGCGGCCCGTCGGTTTCGCGCGGGAACGGCATGAACGGACGCAAATGCAATTGACCGGAAGCAGCATGAGCGTACAAAGACGCCGTTACCTGGTGCCGCTGGAACACGCGCTGCGCCTCACGCAAAAACTTCGCCACTGCTTCAGGTGGAACCGCAATGCCTTCAATAAACGGCAACGGTCGCGATTCGCCTTCGATACCGTTCAGTCGCGGAACCACCCTTGTTGGCAGCGACCACAGGAACGCAACTTCCTCGTGCGTAAACCCTTTACGGGCGACACGCGCTCGGGGATTTATCGATCGCACCAAACGCACAATCTCTTCGACGCGGTCCCGGACTTGTTCGTCACTAAAGCCAATCTGTTCGACCAACAACGCAGCTTCCGCCATCGCGGGAATCATCTCCGCAAACCGAGGGTCCGCATCCCGCGCGAGGCTTAGCAGACGGCGATCCATCAGGTCGCAGGCGCTGGGCTGCTGCGGCGCGATTTTCTGAACCGCGGACACGGCGCCCTCAAGATCGCCGAACAGCAGGATGACGACGCCGCGGTGTTTCGGTAGTGGAGCCGTATGCAGTGACGCTTCTGTGAACAGCCCCAGGGTTCCTTCTGAGCCAACCAACAGACGCGGCAGGTTCAGTAGCTCACCGTTAAGCACGCTACGCAGGTGATAGCCGGAACAGTTGCGGGGCAGCGGTGGCTGATGCTCTCGAATGAGTTCGGTGTTGTCTCGAAGCAGCTTAATGAGCCGGCTGACAATGGTTCGCTGGCGATCGACCTGCGCGACGCGGAGCACTTCCGCGTCAGTGGGAGAAATCCGCGACGTCGAACTGGTCTGACCGAACGTCGTTGATTCGACACCAGCTTCAAACACCTGCCCGTCCGCAAGCACAAGTTCAATAGCACGCACATGGTCGCGAGTTGAACCGACTCGCACCGCATGTGAACCGGCGGCGTCGGTCGCCAGCATGCTACCGATCGTCGTCACATCAGAATTTGATGGATCTGGTGGAAAGTACCTTCCAACTTCGCGCAGCTGTGCGTTCAAACGATCTCTGACAACGCCAGGTTGAACACGAACCGTCTCGCCGTCCATCCCGATAATCTGGTTCATGTACTTCGAGAAATCGACAACGATTCCATCGCCCAGCGCCCCACCGGTCACCCCGCTGCCGGCGCCGCGCGGGATGAGGGCTGTTTCGGTTTCCGTCGCGTACTTCGCCAGCGTCACGACATCGTCGCGTGACCGCGGGAAGGCAACAGCCTGCGGGACAATCTGGTACAGACTGGCGTCTGTGGAATACATCGCCAGAGTGGCTCGGTCGTTGCGGATTTCTCCGTCAATCGAATCGGCCAGGTCTTCTATTAGCAGATTGGGCGTCTGTTCCACGGTTCCAAAGTTCTACGAGCCGGAGAGAACGCCTACTTCCCGGCCTGCTTCATGCGGAGTTCTTGCTGTCGATAACGTTCAGAGATCTCCAGATCAAAGTTTGGATGATCTTCACCAATCGGCATCTTCCTGTGCCGAGCACGACAGCGGTAGCACACCAGCATATCACCCATGAACCAGTAAAGCAGCATATCGACCAGCGCGAAGAACATCAGAATGCCAAGAGCGGTCGCCGGCATGTGCTGAGACCAGGCGATTGTGCTTAGGATGATGCCCAACCCGACCATCAACAGTCCCAGCCACTGGGGGAAATCTTTTTGCCGCCAAAGGTCGTCACAGCTGCAAACCAGGCACTGGTTTGGCGTGTCACCATCAAACTGTTCGCCGGTTACCCCGCGTTGCCATGAGCAATCGCACTGAATGGCTGCCGGTGCAACGACATCAGTTTCGCGCTGGCTTTCGCAGCTTGGACAGGCGTAGCGAAGTCGCATGGTTTGAAGCCGCTTTGGTCAAAGAGTCAAACGGGGTAGGGAAGTTCGGTCAGCAGCAGCGATGCCGTCATCTCGCCGATGAACGTCACGATTACGCCGGAGAACAGAACTCCGGTCGCTGATTGCGTGTTCTTGTACTTAAGGATTCGCCAGGTAAGGAACCAGATCAGAAACGGTGCGGCGATACCGGCGATCCATCTTAGCGAAAGCCAGATCAGATGCGTGTCCGACTGAACGAACGGAAAGACAAGCCCGAGCCCCACCAGTGAAACAAGCAGCCGCAGAATCACCGAAGCCAGAACACAGTTGTTCAGAAAACTAAGCGGCTTGATGGTCATCGTGGGTGACGTCAGGTACCAGTGCCCTAACAGCATGCCCACAACCGTGCTGCCCAGCAAAGCAGCCGAAGAGAACTCCGACAGCGGCAGCAACCAGAGGTCAGGTCGCAGACCACTAAGCCAGTTGGATAGCGCCATGCCGGTCAGGTTTGGTTCGCCAGCGTAAATGTCATTCGCCGGCGCCGCTGATTCAATCGCATAGCCGGCCCACAATACGGCACCGGCCAGCAGGGCAACTGGAACCATGACCCACGTGCCGGCCCTGCGCCAATCGTACAGCCAGAACACAGAACCAAAATACGCCGCGCCGGCCGCAAGACCACAAAGGACGCGCGATGTTGTCGGCGAGAAGAATTCGGAACCCGCGGCATCGCCCATGAACACGGTCGTGATAGACAAAGCCGCCAGGATGCAAAGCCCCATCACAACGCGCATTTGAATCTTGAAGAAGCCGGCCGTGACTTCACGTCGTGGCATGAGCAACCACATGAAACCCATACCGAATGTTAGTCGCAGCGCGAATTGGGCGATCATTAGTTGTTGTTTATCAGCGCCATGGCTTCAGCGCGGCTGGAGAGATTGTCCTTCAACAGCCCGCGAACGGCGCTGGTGACGGTCAATGCTCCGGGCTTCCGGACACCGCGAATTGTCATGCAGGTGTGAACCGCTTCAACCACGACAATCACGCCCTTGGCATCCAGTTCCTCGGAAATCAAATCGGCAATCGCGTGCGTCATGCGTTCCTGCACCTGTGGTCGGTGCGAAATGTCTTCGACGACGCGAGCCAACTTGCTAAGCCCGGTGATCTTGCCTTTGGGGATGTAGCCGATGTGTGCCTTGCCCATGAACGGCAACAAGTGGTGTTCGCACATGCTGTTAAACGTAATGTCACGAACCAGAACCAGTTCGTCGTACGTTTCGTGGAACACCTTCTTCAAGTGATCGCTGGGGTCGGTGTGCAATCCGCAAAATAGTTCGGCGTACATTCGGGAAACGCGGGATGGTGTTTCCAGCAGCCCTTCACGTTCAGGATCTTCGCCGACTGCCGCCAGGATTTCTTTCACCGCAGCTCGCAGGCGGGGAAAGTCCACGTCGGAGTATTTCGCTTCTGCTTCTGCGTTTTTATCTGCGTTCGTTTTCGCCATTGTCGCCATCTCAAGGCATCAGCGTTCGAATCACATGTTCACAACGCATCGCACCAACTGTGAAGTTTCAGGATTCTAGAAGTGCGTATGGCGAGATTCAACTTGCGTGTTTCGCAGGCAATTGAGCCACTTTCCGGGGACTCAGAGCTCCGGGGAATGCTCAGAACCCCGCGCGGTGGCTGTTAATCAGCCGCAATCGGTTCCGAGCCGAAACTCGATTCTCGGAATGTCCTCAATCGAAAGCTCCACGCCAGTCGGATATCCGCTGTGAGCCCCCCGCAGTTCTCGAAAGCAGTGGTCCATTTCTGACTGCAGCTTCATCAGGTTCACGCCCAGGTGATCGGCCCCGTACGGTTCAAGATAGCGCCGCGAAGATTCATACATCTTCCGCGCGCCGCCAAGGTTGCCGCCTTCGAAGTGGAACAGTGAAACCGCAGTGTGAATCAAGCCCTGGTAGAACTCACGATCGGGGCCAAGTGTTTCCGTCCAGACTTCCTCGAGCTCGTCGTGGCACGCGAAGAATTCCTGTTCATTAAACAATTCGATCCCTCGTACGTATCGCGGATCAACAGACACGACTAGCCCTCTCGAAGCTCGGCAGTAAACGCTTTGAACTCATCCCGTTTCTTTTCAGGAATCTCACGCCAATCCAAATCATGAATCGCGCCATAAAGTGCGTAGAGGTAGGCGGCGTTGTAGCAGGTTCCACCACGGCCCGACTTTTCCCTGGCGACCATCAACCGGAGAAACGCCTCTTTCGCACCAAGCTTTCGAATGTCGCCTGCTGTACGAATCCCAGCGGAATGCAGGTCTTTTTCGCAAGTGGGGCCAATGTTCCGCAGCTTGATAACTGGTAAGTCATTCGGAACTTTGGGCATCACACGGCTCCAAAGAAGCGGGTGCCTAAAGCGATCATCACCGAGGTCGAAAGCAACCCGATCCAACCATAGCTTTCCACCAACCACTCCGGCACTGATGGTTCCAGACCACGCCTGTTTGTGTAGAGGGGGATATCCGCAAACGGGTATGGGAATACGATGACAATAGTGGATGCCAGCAGCAGTCCAACAATCATGACGTCATCGAAGCTGGTGTCCGGGATTCGCATCTGAGCACAAGCCGGCGCGAACAGAAACAGGCAAGTCAGCCCGGTAGAGACAACAATCGCCAGCTTGGACCTGGTTTCGTGTGTCGGCAGCCAGCGGCTTTCGCGCGGGGCGATGAGCTTTTGGAAGTGGTGCCAAAATGTCTGTTGGCGCCGGAACTCGGCGGTACTGACTGACGCGGCACCGCCGTTTGCAGGAGCCTGATAGTCTTCCTGGTCCTGAACGTACCGCGATGGGTTAGAAAGAAACCGGTAAGCCTCAACCACTTCCTTTAGCCGCTCAGCTGCATCCGGCGCGGAGTTGCGATCCGGATGGAGTTCAGCCGCACGCTTCCTGTACGCCGCGCGAATGTGTCGCGGGTCCGCGTTCCACGGAACACCCAGAACTTGATGTGGATCTCGCATGCGAACTCCAACAGCCGATCAGCAATCACCGCCCATGCCAGACAAGAAACGGCACGTAGCGAGCCCAGTGTATGCAATTGCTTCGCCCAAACCATCCAACCGAGTAAGCAGCTGCAAACTCCAGACACCTCACCCACCGGATACCGATCGGATGGAATGTTCGTCGGTTAGAGGCGGAAGCGGAAGGTTTCGTAGAAGTAGCGTTTGATCCACTGCCAGGAAGTTCGTTGGTCGACCAGGAACCGGCCCTTGCCGCGCATGCCAGGTTTTAGCATGTCCAGGTCATTGTCCAGGCGAACCATCACGCGGTAGGCAGCACTGGTCAATCGTTCGCGGCCCTCCTTATCGGTCACGGTTGTCAACGATCCGCCATACTTGTTGGTCAGCGGTTGTGGAGCGAACACATCACCCTGGCTTGAAATTCGGGCGACTTTGCCGACGTAAGTAATTGCGGGCAAGTGCTCCAGCTTCAGTTCAACCTCGGCACCGACACTCACATCGGCCAGGTCTGACTGGCCCATGTAGAGGAACAGCTCGTAGTCGTCTCGCGGAGCGATGCTGCAGAAATGCTCGCCCTTGTCCAGCAGGCAAGTGGCGTTTCGGTCGTCCAGCGGAGTCCCATGCCAGCTACCAAGTTGGTACTTGTTGGTATCGTCGAAACCAGGTTCCGGCCGTGCTGGTGGAGCAATCACGTAGCCACTGGCAGAAGCCCTAAGGATACGTTCACTCAACTGCCTGACTAGCAACTCGATTCCTGCCTCCTGCTCCCTGAGTTCGGCCTCCGCTTTTCCCTGCTTAGCTTCATCGTCCAGCTGGTCGTAAGCGTCAGCTTCTTTGGCCTTTGACTCTGCCTGGACAATTTTATTCCGCAGGGCGTCTTCGAGCATTGGATTCTCGAGCACTGCCAGGATCTGGCCTTTCTCAACTCTGTCCCCGGCTTTGACCCGCTTCGTATAACTGGAGGCTTGCTGCAGGATCCTTGAAACCGGGTCATCCACACCCAGTGTTTGGATTTTCTTCCTGATGCCTTCCGGCGTCATCAACTGTCCGGCGTGTCTGGTTGTGTGGTCAGCCAGTTCCTGCGGTTCAATGGTAAACGGACCGCTAACGTGCCATGGGATCGGGATACTGAGTCCCGCCAGCAGAACAAGAGCGGCAATGGTGCAAGTGATTGCAATTTTTGGCTTGCTCAATGGTTCCAACCTCGGTGCTGAGAGCATCTGGTACAGGTTCTTGCCCATGGAGATGAAAATCCCACTCATGGAAACAATACACAAGACCACGCCCAGGCTCTGAAGATCGTACGGCTTCAGAACGGTGTAGAGAAAGAAGCTAATCGAAAACAAAATGACCCAGCGATACGACCACGCAGCAATGGCGTAAGCCACGAACCACGCCTTGCCGGTTTCGGGCATAAACGGATCCGGCTTGGCCTCAATGCCCAGGCAATACCACCCAAACGATTCACGCAACAACTTGTCAGACTTGGCCCGGAGATTTGGAATCTCCAGAAAGTCGCTCATCATGTAGTAACCATCGAACCGCATCAGCGGGTTCGCGTTGAAGATCACTGTGGTGATGGTGGTCACGAAGAAGGTGTTGAGTGCCAGGTAGTTGATCAGTCCCGGCTTGGTAAACCACCAAACGTAAATCGCGCACGCTGAGATGATGACTTCGATATACATGCCCGCCGCGGCGATGATGATTCGCTGCCACTTGCTCTTCAACATCCAGGAGTCAGTCACATCGCAGTACAGACACGGACTAAACACCAACAGCATGACGCCCATTTCATGGCATTCCCCCTTGTAGTGCTTACAGCTTACTCCGTGCCCAAATTCATGGATAATCTTTGCGATACCCAGCGTAGCCCACATGTAAAGTAAGTTGGGCCAGCCAAAGAACTGTTCGAACTCAGGCAATTTGCTGCGGAATACGTCGAAGTTGACTGCCAGCAACAGCCAGGCTGATGCAACGTAAATTGCACACAGGAAGATGACTACCGGGTGCCACAACCATTTCACCAACGGGTGCAGCCATTGCAGCGTCTTCTCAGGATCCCAGCCAGGAAGCCGGAAATACATGAGACTCATCAGCTTCTGCTTCAGCTTGTCGGCGGCTTCCTTGCGTCGTTCACGAATCAACGCACCCGCCTGACCCTGACGATCCGTTTGCAGCAGACCCTTCTTGTGCAGGTCAGTAATGAGTTGCTGGATGTCGCTTAGCTGCAATTGGACGGTCGGGTAAGTGATCTTTAGTTCGTCACGAACCTGTTCCAGACTGCGCTCGCCGTCCAGTAGTTCCAGAACGTGATACTGTTCGACCTGCAACCGGTGGTACTTCAGTCCGACAGGGTCTTTGACCACACGGTAACCGACACCAAGGTATTCAATTTCAGCAGTGACAAGATCCGGGCGCACCTTGAGCGGTATGGCTCGTTGGTTCGATGCGACCATCCCGGCCGCATCGTGCATTCCATCCGTTGTACCGCCCGTCGCCATTTATCGAAGTCCCAGCCTGGCCGTGTTTAGCTTCACGACCATTCGGCATTTCATACCCTGCTTCAGGATGAAGTTGCCGTTCTTATCCTTTTCGTTTCTTATCTTCGCACTGATGTCGCAGGTCTGAGAGACCCGACTAACGACCTTCTCAATGAAAGTGATCTTGCCTTTGAACACGATATCAGACGGAGGTTCTTCTGCCGGGCTGTTGGCGAGCAGATGAACCAGAACCTCCGTACCCTTCGGGACATTCCGCAGTTCTGACACTGGCAGTTTTCCGATGGCCATGACCTCTGAGACGTCGATGATCTGCATAATGTCTTCGCCCTGGCGAACCGATTCACCGGTCTTCTTAATCACCTGAGCAACTTCGCCACTTACCGGTGTCGTCATAACGTAGTTCTTAAGTTCTTCGATGATCTCTTTCTGTTCGAGGGCCTGCATGTCTCGGTCAACCTGGGCCTTCTCAACCTGAAGCTCTGTCTTTTTCCACTCCAGTTGGAGGTTCATGAGTTCGGCATCGCTGTAAGATTTCCGCTTCGCAAGCGCCGCGCGGTAGCGTTGTTTGGCAGCCGCGTTGGAAGCTTTTGCGTAGCGGATTTCAATATCGCTTTTGGCCCGCTCCTTCGCTGCCTCCAACTTCGCCTGCATCACACCGCTTCGGATCCTTGCAACGGTATTGCCGGCTTGAACTTCCAGCCCGATCTCGCCAGGTTCCACAGACTCCAGGACTCCAGTCTGCGAAGCCCCAATCATGATGATCTTCTCTTTCGACAACTCGAGGCGGCATTCGTCCAGGTCCAACTGGCCTCGACCAAGGGCACCCTGACGTGGTTGTTCTGCAGGCGGCTCAAATCGCGCGTCCTGAACCAGTACCGCGGCTGAGACAGCCAGGAATAGAGTTACGACAAGACTTTTCATTTGAGACCTCGTGCAAACTTGCTCGGTGGGATCATGTCCCGGGAAACGGGAGTTTCGGCCAAAAGCGCAGGTCGGCGTGCCTTGAGAAGCCCGCTGCCCCTGACGGACAGAAACCCGTCAGGTTAACCTGCCCAACCGCCCAATGATTCTAATCAATGTACAGTTATTCTGCTGATACCAAACTTGACGAGTATCTTTGCTCAATCTGACAATTGTCGCGAGTATGAGGCACTTGATGGAATCTGTCGGCCGAACCGAACAAATTGGCTACGCGGCCCCGAAGGCTCGTTGGTCAAATAGTTCACGTACGTCTTCTATTCGGCATGGAGCGCTAATTCATCGACCTGATAGACTATCAATGGTCAAAAACCGCTGAAATCGGCCGCATTTGCGGGTGAATCAATAGCTCAAGAAACAGATCGGCCGGGCCGGTCACGAGGTCGCAATCGCTCAAAGCGAACCACAGCACAATTGGGTGCAATGCGGGAAAATGCCATGTCACAGGGACCGACTGACGAAAACCTAAAAAAGGCGCGTGAGCGAGTCATGCAGCTCGCGCGGGAAATCGAAGGGCTTTCGCGCGAGCCCATTCCGCCAAACGAGTTCTTTCCACAGTTCCTTGATCGCGTTGTGGCGGCTGTGGGAGCCCAGGCTGGTGCCGTTTGGCTGCTTCACGAACAGTCCATCGCCCTGGCTGCGGAAGTGCGATTGGCCGAGGTCGGACTCAACGAACCCGGCGTTCGCCAGATCAACGATCAGGTACTGGGCAATGTGCTTTCGACTGGCGAAGCCTGCACACTGAGCCAGGACGACGGAACCGACACCAAACTTCCAACTCACCACATGCTGGTTCTGTGCGCTGTGCACAAGGAGAAGAAGTGTGTTGGCGTAGTCCAGCTGTTCCAACGCCCCGATGCTCCCGAAGAAGCGCGAGCCGGCTATCTGCAGTTTCTGGAACAGATGTCGGGCTACGCGTCCCGGTACATCGAAGGTAAGACTCGAAAGAACCAGGAAACGGAAGAAGCACCGAAAGGATTCTGGCAGGATCTGGAACCGTTTACATTGCGACTGACCCAAACTTTGAATTCAGAAGAAGTCGCTGAAATCGCTGCCAGTGACGGCCGACTGTTGCTGGAATGTGACCGTCTTAGCATCGTGACCAAGAAAGGCGCCAAGGTTGAAGTGAAGTCCGTGTCTGGTCAGACCTCAGTCAACCCGCGCGCAAACCTGATCCGATCGATGGCGGAACTCGGCAAGCAGGTCATCGCCATGGGCGAGCCGCTCATGTACTCCGGCCGCATTGATGATCTGGCACCGCAAATTGAGAAACCACTCGCGAACTTCATCCAGGAAAGTACATCGCGAATGGTCTACATGGTTCCGTACTTTGAGAACCTTCGCGTTGTCAAAGCGGATAAAGAAGTCGAAACCGGTCGCAAGTCAAACAAACGCCGCCAGGCAATCGGATGTCTGGTTGTCGAACAAGTCGCCGAAAGCGAACCGGGCCCCGCGCTGGTTCAGCGGGCCGAGCTACTGGCTGACCATATTGGCGCGTCGATGCACAACGCTCGATCGCACGAGCGAATCTTTGGAATCAGTGTCTGGCGCCGTATTGGTCGCACACTGGAATGGTTCCATGGTCGTCGATTGGCCATCGCCGCAGCTATCGCAGCAGCCATCGTTTTAGCGTCACTGGCGTTGGTGTTCGTTCCGGCCGATTTCAAGATCGAAGCCGAAGGCAAGCTCATGCCCAAGAAGCAGATCGCAATCTTTTCACCCGAAAAAGGCAACGTCGATCAGCTACTGATTAAAGGGGGGGAAGAAGTTGAAGAAGGGCAAACACTACTGACCTTCACCAGCAACGATCTTGATGACATGGTCCTGGCTGCTGAAGCGGAATACAACGTGGCTGTGGCGGAAATAGCGAAGCTGACGGTGCTGATTGAGGACGCCCAAGCAGCGCGTAAATTTGACGAAGCAGAGAGGTACGAAGGAGAAAAAGCAACTGCCAAAATCCGAGCCGAGGGAGCCGAAAAGCGGCTTGCCAATGCTCAAAAGCGAGCGAGTCGGTTGAAAGTTACGGCTGACTTTGGCGGTTTGATTCCCAGTATCAACCTACGTCAAACCCTCGGACAAAATCGCCCGGTGGAAGCGGGCCAACACTTGTTTGACCTGATGGATCACAAAGGGGCCTGGCACCTGGAGGTTCAGTTGCCTGACAAACGCATGGGCCACTTGATGCGGGCACAAGCCGAGGTAGGCAAGGATGGGGTTGAAGGCGAATACGCATTGGCCAGCGCGCCCGAGACGCAACACCCATGCAAGCTGTATCTGGTCTCAAGCCGAACCAGTGTGCATGGCGAGAGCGGAACCATTGTCCAACTCTACATCGAACCAACCAGTGATGTCCCGGAGGAACACAAACGCATCGGCGCCGAGGTTCGCGTTAAACTGAACTGCGGCACCAGGAGCCTGGGCTACAAATGGTTTGGCGACGTGGTCGAGTTCTACCACAAGTACACTTGGTGGTAGGCGAACGTTCCGTTCGATCGGTATCCGGTGGCTGGCGTGACTGGGGTTGATGCGACGGCAGGCGCGTGCCGAGTACAACACGCCCGTGCCACTCTGGTCTTTCTTCCTTACGTCGCCGTTTTCATGGCGGGGACGACTGACAGCCAGTCCATGTACTTTTCTTCACGGCCAGTCACGACGTTGAAGAACAGGTCATGCAGCTTTGAAGTCATCGGACCCATTTCGCCGGTTCCGATTTGGTGATGATCGACTGAACCGATTGCTTTCACCTGAGCTCCCGTCCCGCAGTAGAACGCTTCGTCAGCCAGGTATAGTTCGCTGCGGTCGATGCTGCGTTCGACAACTTCGTAGCCCAGTTCTTCCTGAGCCAGATGCATGAGCGATCGTCGTGTGATGCCTTCCAGGATGTTGTCCGTGATCGGTGACGTCACCAGCTGACCGTTGCGAAACATCATGAAGTTCGCTGCGCTGCCTTCGGAGACGTGGCCGTCCTGGTTCAGGACCAGTGCGTCATCAAAGCCGCTCAACATGGCGTCGCTTTTAATGATCGCGCTGTTAACGTAGGCTCCGTTTAGCTTTCCGCGAGCCGGAATCATTGTGTCGTCGATCCGGCGCCAGCCACTCACGCACACCTTGGCAGCAGCGTCGCCCTTGATGTAGCTACCCACGGCCTGACTGAAGATGCAGACCTTGTCAGTCGCATCGTGAACCCAAACGCGGAACACGCCATCGTCTTTGTAAACCATCGGGCGGACGTAGCAGTTTTCGGTCCAACCTTCGCGGGCCAACAGTTCGAGCGTGATGTCGACCAGTTTCTCCGGCGTGTAATCCAGCTGGCACCGCAGCAGCTTCGCGCTGTTTAGCAAACGCACGAAGTGATCATGCAGACGGAACGCGTACATCTGGTTCTTGTCTTCGTTCCAGTAGCCACGCAGGCCGCCAAAACAACCGGTACCGTAGTGCAACGTATTGCACATGATGCTGACTTTGGCGTCCTCAATGGGGACGATGTTGCCTTCGAAGTATGCGAAATTGGTCATGATCTTTTTTCCTGGTGTCCGGCGTATCGGCTCTGCGCGTCTGGCAAATTTGGAAGGAAGCTACTCTCCCGTCGAAATTTGCATCACTCGCAGTTCTTTTGGTAACGGGAAGTTAACGTGTTCTTCTCGCAGTGTCTTCTCATTCAAAGTCGCGTCGAATTCGGTGACCAGGTAATTGACACATTCCTGAACCACAACCTCCGGCGCGCTGGCTCCGGCGGTGACGACGACCTTCTTCGCATCCGTGAACCATTCGGCGTTCAGATCGGCAATGCCGTCCACCAGAAACGATGGAATGCCCTCGGTCTTTCCGATTTCCATTAGCCGTTTACTGTTCGAACTGTTTTGGCTTCCCAGCACAATCAACACATCCGCGCCGGTGACGTACTCTTTCACGGCGTCCTGGCGGTTGGTTGTGGCGTAGCAAATGTCTTCCTTCGCCGGAGCTTCAATCTGCGGGAACCGCGCCAGCAGTGCATCGATTACTGCTCCGGCTTCATCGACACTTAGCGTTGTCTGAGTCAGGTAGGCCAGCTTGTCTGTCTGCGTGAATGCCAACCGCCCGACGTCTTCGGGCGTTTCGACCAGCGTGATACTCTCGGGAGCCTCACCCATCGTGCCAAGGACCTCGTCGTGGCCTTCGTGACCGATGAGGATGATATTGTAACCCTCTTTGGCAAACTTGATCGCTTCCAGGTGCACCTTCGTCACTAAAGGACAGGTCGCATCGACGGTTCGCAAATCACGTTCCCGAGCAATCGCGCGGATCTCAGGTGAAACACCATGCGCGCTGAACAGGAGAATCGATCCCTTTGGCACTTCAACCAGTTCGTCAACAAATGTGACGCCTTCCGCGGTGAAGCGATCAACCACATGCTTGTTGTGCACAATTTCGTGATAGACGTAGATGTCCGAACCGAACATCCGGATGCACTCTTCCAGACATTCGATGGCCATGTTGACGCCGGCACAAAAGCCGCGTGGGTTCGCGAGAACAACTTCCATTGCACTTTGTCTTTGATGAAACAGGCCTGACTTCAGGCTTCTTCTACTAACCTGATTTATACCACGACGTGTCACCCGTTGCTCGCGCGTCCAGACGACCCACGTCTAACTGCAATGATTCATCGCACAAGACCACTCCTGGCTTCAGATGGGCGTGAAACCCCTCACCTTTCGGTAGTTGAGAATCGTGAAGCTTTTCCTGATCAAGATCCGCCACAGCTACCAGGAATGCCGCCAGACTGCGCAACCCCTCCGGGTCACCATACAGGCAGGCTACCTGACCATGCTCGCCCGGGTAGGTGCGCACAAACACCTCACCCTCTAAACAGTGATCCCGCACAGACTTTAACGGAGATTCCGACACTTCTTCACCGACCTATCACCAACAGAAGAGATGAACCCACGCGAGCGGCAAGCGGCGAGGCTCCACATCCCACCGGCCCCGCACACGACAACTCCAGTCACGACAACAACCGGATACCGATCCAACGGAACGTTGGTTAGTCCGTGGGAACTTCGGCTGAGGTGTCCAGTTGCAGCAGCGTGGCCGAAATATAACCTTCGAAGATTGCCCGAACATCAGCGTCCTGATTCGCTGGTCGCTGTGAGTAGTTGCCAGTGAAGCGATAAGCGTCTGGCTGTTCGTCTGACGCTTCGAACGCCACGCCCTGCGGTTCGGTACTGTGTCTGGTGAACTTAAACTCGCCCGCTTCGCCGCCGGGTTCGACAGCCGGGAAATTCACATTCCAAAACTGTCCCGGCTGAATCTTCCGATCGATCAGCCGCTTGATAGCTTGCTTGGTTAGTTCCGTCTTGTCATCCCAACACAGTTCCACGCCCATCTTCATGTACGTTGAAACGGCAATGGCCGGCAAACCCATGATGGCTGCTTCGCGAGCCGCCGCGACGGTCCCGCTGTAGTAAACATCGACCCCCAGGTTCGCTCCGGGGTTGATTCCGGCCAGGACAAGATCGGGTGGTTCCGACATGAGTTGCTGGACCGCGATCCGAACGCAGTCTGCGGGTGTCGAATGAACTGCGAAGACATCGCCCATTTCAGCGTGCTGATGTTTGGTCACTTGATGAACCGAACGAGTACACACCGCGTGCCCTTTGGAACTGTGACACTCAGCCGGCGGCGCGAGTGTGACGTCGCCGAATTCTCTGGCGGCTTTGTACAGCGCGACCAGGCCTGGAGCGTCGTGGCCATCGTCGTTGGTGATGAGGATTCGCATTGTTGTCGTTCTCAAGTCGCCACGCCGTTCACTTATCGGCGACGCGGCATGATCGGTGACGGCTACTGGTTGGCGGGCAGGATGGTTCCTCGGCAGGTACCGAATCCGATTCGATTGTAGCCCTCAGCTTCGCAGTGGCCCGAAATGATGACTTCATCGCCGTCGGCCAGGAATTTTCGTTCCTCGCCAGTCGGCAGTTCCAGCGGTGTCCGCTGAGTGCCAGGCACTGGCGCGCCGAATTCGCCGTCCCAGGTGAGTTCCAACAGGCATCCTCGGGATGATCGTTCGGGACCGGAAACGGTTCCGCTGGCCAGCAAATCGCCAGGCTGCATGTTGCAACCATTGCTGCTGTGGTGCGCGACCATTTGCGCGGAAGTCCAGTACATGTTGCGGAAGGTGCCGGTCGTGAGCGGCATCGGATCTGTTCCGTCGGTTCGCATTTTTTCTGACGACAGCGCGACTGCCAGGTTCAGATCGACTCCGCCGTGCGCCGAGTTACTTTCACTACTGATGTGGCTCATCGGTTGTGGGTCACCTTCGGGGCGTTCGAACGCACTGCAGCGGAATGGAGCCAGTGCCTCCATCGTGATGACCCACGGTGAGACGGTTGTGATGAATGACTTCGCCAAAAACGGGCCCAGCGGTTGGTACTCCCACTTTTGCAAATCGCGAGCCGACCAGTCGTTGACCAGCGTCATCCCAAAAATTGCGTCCTCAGCGTTGTCCATTCCGATGCTGGAACCGAGTTCGTTGCCTTCAGCGATGTAGAACCCGACTTCCAGTTCGTAGTCCAATAGCTTCGCCGCTCCGAACCCAGGGTCGCCGCCCTCGGTGGTTGGAGCCTGCTGACCGACCGGTCGCCGAACAGGAGTTCCACTCACGCAAACGCTGGATGCTCGGCCGTGATACCCAATCGGAATGTGTTTGTAGTTGGGCAGCAGCGGGTTGTTCGGACGGAACATGCTACCCACGTTGGTCGCGTGGAACACTGACGCGTAAAAGTCGGTGTAGTCACCGACATCACACGGCATGTGGAATGTCGCATCAGCCAGACTCACAATAGCCTCAGACCGCAACGACTCATTGTCACGCAGGTCAGCACAATCGCTGGACAGCAACTCGAAAATACGATGCCGTAAAGCCAGTCGCTGTTCAGCGTTTAAAGACATCACAAGGTTCAGCGTTTCTGAACCCAGCATGAACGCCAGGCCGGCTTCGAAAAGACCGGCTTCCGCGCAGGCGTTGAGGTCCAGAATACAGTCCCCAATGCCAACACCGATTCGGCGTTCGCGGAACTCGGTACTGAAGCTGCAAAACGGCAGGTTCTGAATTGGGAAATCGCTGCCGTCGGCGGATTTGATCCAACTGCTGGCGGAAGCATTGTGAGTGTGGTCAATCGGTCGCATTGGGGTTCTCCGGCAACAGCGACAAGCTTGTTAGATCTTCAATGGGTTCGGCAAACGAACAACTGCCAAACGAGATAATGAACTTCTCTCTCGCGGCGGCAATTGCGTTCGCGTCAATTTTGTGTTCTCGCCACGCGATGGTTCCAGGTGTGATTTCCAAATCGTCCGGGCAGGCAGTATCCAGGAACTCAGCCAGTTCAACTGCGCTCAAGCCGTTCGCATTCAACAGGCACGCACCAAGAAAGACGTTTATGAATCCGTGCATCCGCCCGACGTCACAACCGGCTTCGTAGGTGAGTGGGTATTCGGCTCGGAATGGGTGATGCAGTCCCGCGGTGGCTTTGAATCCAATTCCGGCTTCCGCACAGGCACACATGAATTCGGCAACGTAGGCTGCGACGGGAATCATCTCAGGCTTGATCCCGCCGGTCCGAATCTTGGCGAAGACCCTGGTTGGTTGGTTTAGCTGGGCAATGGCAGCAACGACCGCACGCATGTTGTCAGCGGGAACTTCAACAAAACAGGCAACTCCGGCCGGCAGCTTCAGTGCATTGCTGACTGCAGCCGGATCGGTCACGCGAACTTCAATCGCGTCAATGGTGTGAGGGGTGGCTTGATTGTTGAACTCAGCGATCCGGTTCACTGCATCGGAAAACTCCGGAGCATCCAAAGGCGGGGTCAGCAGGCTGATGCGCGTGTTCAAACCATCCGGGCCAGACCAGGCAGACTCAAATTCGTCCAGCCGTGCCAAAGGCACAACCAGCCGCGCCAACATCCAGCTGTGAGTGTCCTGCATGTATTGGGCGTAGTTGTCGGCGACGACTGGCATGTCCAGCCCGGCGGGCGGGAACAAACCGGCGTAATCAATCAGGCTCGAAAAGAGCTTCTGCAGAGGTTCCATGGCAATAGCAGCAAACGCGTCAGGGAAGTTTGAGCCGGAACTATAGCAGACCGTGCGTGACATCAAGCATCCGGCACAGGTCGGATGCGCCCGAAGATCCCTGCATTTGTGGGCTCTCAGATAGGCGCGACGGCGTTTGCCCTGACAATTTGCGAACCGCGTAGAGGGCGCGCATAGGACTCCCTTCGCAACCCGCTGGACTCAAACTGTGTCATGAACACAGTGAATTCGGCGGGCACGAAGGGAGTGCGTCCCCCCCAACGTTGCCCTTTCAGGCAACGTACGCATGACTCGTCATGCCGGGGAAGGGGGAGATCAAATTGTATTGGTGCGGTCGGCTCTAGAAACCATCCTGTACGTCGTCGGCCAGACCTTGCTGCTGCAGACGGTACTGTTCGTACCGTTCTTCAGCGTTAGGGAGTTTGAACTCCGGGCCAGCTGGGAAGTATTGGACGTCATCATCGAGATACCACGCTGACGGCAAAGTTTGTCCGCCAACTGTGGCCTGGCAGCCCGTTGAAAATAACGGTGCCGCGAGCGCAAGTCCCGCAAGTGCCAGCCGAGTTAATGCCTGAGGTCGCATGGATAGTATCCTTCGTCCATACGGTGAATACGAAACGACTGACGATTCATCACAGCCGCACTAACCATATCGACCGACACAACCGGACTCTTTGATCAAAACGCCCTGTTTTTCCATGACGGTCCTGAACGGCAGCAATTGCCGATTT
>CAZAIB010000064.1:0-37197 GCA_964485095.1 uncultured Planctomycetaceae bacterium
CTGCAGAGAATGGATCCGATACCTGACTTTTCAGGTTCAGAGGAATGACAAGGTCTGCAACCGGGTAAGGTACAGTGACGTAATCCACTTCCTGACGAAGCTTACTTGTGACCTTCAGCACTTCGTTTTCAATGCCATAGGTAAGGCCGTAGTTGTCAAGCACCAGATTCAGTGCGGACTCAAGCTTAATACCGTCCACTTCGATGGAAACAGGCTCGTCAGTCGCGACGTCCTCCTCTTCAAGAGCTCGGTAGTCAATCATGATGTCGATTGCTGCTGTATCCGCGATGTGGCGGAGCACTTCAGTCAAAGGACGATCCATGAAGCTGAGTGAGATTGGGCTGACAAGAGCCTTCTCAATTTCCAGCTCACGGCCAGTTCGCAGGCGACCGTCAGTTCGATTGTACTTCTTACGACGTTCTGTCATCTCACCCCAGTCTTTGGAGTAAGTGATTTCCGCACTACTGGCAATTGCAGAACGTTCAACATCGTTCAGTGCATCAATAAAACCATCGGCCTTGTCTTCTTTCAGGCGGTTATTGAAGTCAATCTGGCGAGCCAGCTTGGCCTTCTCGACCATGACGACGCTCTGAGCCAATTCAGGCTCCAGTTCGCGTGCCTGCTTGCCAATAATCTCGGCTTCTGCGTATCGCCTTTCATTCATAAACTCGTTGAACTTCTCAACCAGTTTCGCATAGTCCTGTTCAATTCGAACCTTGGTCTTCATATCAGCCTTGAGAGCTTCTTTGACCTCGGCGTTGCGTTGTGCCAGTTCGATAAGTGGAGCACGTTCCTGGGCGTAAGCCTTAACAGATTCCTGGCTCCGCTTCAGATAACCCAACAACGTCTGCTTCGCTTCATCACCCAACTGCGATGCTTCCACATTCGCAACAGAGCGGTCAAGAATCTCAATAGCACCGTCCGGGTTTGTGTCGCGAAGCTTTTCGGCTCGGAACACTGAGTTCAATACTTCAGTACGCAGTCGATCGTATCGAACCGCATCTTTTTGAGTCACATCGTCGAAGACACGTGAATCGTCAGGGGCCTTCTCAACAACAACCGCGGCTGGAGCTGGAGTTGTCAGGTCTGGAGTTTCCTGAACCAACGGGACAGCTGGAGCAGGTTCGTCAAACAGAATTGGATCTCCGAAACCTTCGGTGTCAGAAATCGTAGTCGCAGGAGTCTCCTGAGCTGCAGTCTGCTGAATTGCCGAACCAGCCTGCATTTCGGCCAGGTAGCGATCAAGTTCTTCCTGTCGGAAGTCATCCAGCTTTTCGCCAGACCGATAAGCCTTTTGGAATGCCGCTTCAGCAGCTGTGCGATCGTTTTGTCGAAGCAAAACAACCCCGCGTTCAAAAGCCTGAACCGCGGTTTCGCCATCGGTATCAATCACTTCAAAGTCTGAAGCAGACACTTCCGGCAGAGGAACAGCAACGCTGGCAGACTTACCAGGATCAGCCGGAGCGAAGTCCGATGCTGACATCTCCTGATGAGATACCTGAGTAACTGTGTTTCCCTTGAGGGCTGCTTGAATGTCAGCCATCACAAGCTCAGGACGATCGTCCCAAAGGTTGTAGTTAACGTTCATCTTGCTGGCAGCCAGAGCTTGCTCGCGAGCAACACTCAGACGTCCTTCAGACAAGGCGGTGCGAGCCTGCTTGACCAAAGCCATAGCCTGATCTCGCTGTGGATTCGCCTGAGTCGGAGTCGTCCGGGCTGTGTTTGCATCCAGTCGGTCAGCATCACGAAGAATCAGCGCGGGGCTGTCTTCCTGTGGTCCGAAGACCACTTTGTATTTCATTGCCTGAGTCGCTTTGGCGCGAGCAGATTGAATTTTACCTGCTTCGAGATCAAGTCGAGCGGATTGAACCAATGCGACGGCCGTGTCATGGTTCTGATCCGGGTGCACAACGTTTTGTCGCTGTGGTGCCTGCGTTCCGACCATAGTGGCCTGGCCAGTCAGGCGTTCAATCTCAGCCAGCACGTGTTCTGGTCGGTCATCCCACAATCCGTAGGTGACGCCCAGTTGACGAGCCTGAAGGGCTCTTGCACGAGCTTCTTCGTACTCGCCGCGAGACATCGCAACACGAGCTTTACGAAGCAGTGCAACTGCTTGCCCTTGTTGAGATCGCGAGCGAGCCGTTTCGGCTGGCTGCTCAGAGAAGGGATTCACCTTCGCGTCAGCTGGTGGCTGCGACCAGGCATCGCCCGGATTGAAGCCATTGCTGAGAGCTCGCGAAGCTGATCCGCTTAGTGAGTCCAGAAACTGCTTAGGGTTCTGTTCGCCTGAGCCCCAGGAGACATCAAAGCTGGCAGCGGTTTCTGCGAGGCGTTTTGCACCCCGCATGTCACCCTGTTCAGCCAGAGTCTGGGCCTGACGCAGAAATCGACGAGCGGCAGATTCATAGCTGCCAACATCATCTGTCTGCGCGGTGGCTGTCTGCGAGGGGCGGCCCCCGCCAAGCATCCACAGTGATCCCGCAACCACTGCTACACAAGCGATTAATCCGATTGGTTTACGCAAGGTAAATCCTCCTGGCATGAAGAGCTGGATAGCTCTTGCGATGCACGGCCATCTTCAGGAGTCGCAAGTCAACCAGACTTTTGTTCCTGAACACAATTGCTCGCTTCGTTCCAAACTCGGCGAACAGGAAATGAGTCGTTGTTCCGCGAAAGAGCGAAACGTGACGGGTAGATACAGGAGGCCGCGGAAAAGCGTCAACATGCCCTGGCGGGTTTCGTCGCATCTTTTTTTCGAGTTTTCAAACCGACGTAACCATCCGGCATTCGCTGCCGAACGGGTCAGAAAAGACGCAGCAATGTGCCGTTAGCACACGAAACCAAAGCGTTTCAAAGCCGCCAGGAACCCGCCAAACCTGCGCGAAGGCTGAACGTCACCCGCGGCGAACACCCGCCGAACCCACATTCAATCTCAAATCTCAAATCTCAAATCTCAAATCTCAAGTCTGAAGTCTGAAGTCTGAAGTCCACCACCACTACCCACACTCACCCCACGCAACTCGACAAGCCTCACCAAGCAACAACTCATCACCAGCAATCAACAAAACCGTCCCAAGCCGAACCTCATGTTGTCCCAAACAAAACGGCGAAGTCCGAACCACACGGACCCCATCCGGAAGACGTCCGCGAATGCAAGCAAACGTCTCACGCGCTGGTCTCTTGCGCGACCATGGAAGGAACAACCACGCCGCATGTTCTTCTGCAGCCAGGCAACTACGAAAGCCAAGCGACAAACGCCCCATCGTGTAACGGCCATTCAAGTCCTGGATCGGTCGAGAACCAACGCCCTGCCCCGATTCGTATCGCGCCATGTCGATTCCCAGCGGGCCAAAGTAACCCGCATCGCGAGCGGCCTCTGCTGCGCGTTGGGCAATCGCGATTTCGTTTTTCCAGGCACTATCGGTTTCAGTAATCCTGCACCCTGCGAACCGGCCATCGTGAGTCGTCAGTAAGCCCGTCACACCAACAAACTTCACCGTACCACACTCCTCAACTTCAAATTGCGCGCCGGCTTCTTCGATTACGTTTACCCAGGGTTCAAAGTAAACGACTCCGTTTTCTGCGAGCCGTTTGGTGACCCAGTTAGCGTGTGACTGGTTGGCGCGACCGTTACCGAGAAAGCGTTCTCGGCTGGACATGCTGAACTCCGCTTTCACAACCCACTGACAGGCAGTCTCTGAGATTTTCTGGAACGCATCGACTGAGTCAATTCGCTTTGCACCAGGCAAACCGCACGCGAGTTGTTGTTCCAGTGCGAACGAAAACGATCGCGAGTTCACTCGTGCAACAGCGTCCGGTTTGGGGCTGACTGAATGCCACCCTTTTCGCTTTGCTTCCGCTCGCGATTCGCTGTCCCAGCCCCACGGAGCGGCGGTGTATTCCGGCAGTGCGATGCGCTTTGGCAGTGTCCGTCCGATGGAAGCAAGTTCTGATTCGAACTGGTCATCAACGTCTTCCAAACCCGGGATCGCATCGTCAGGATTTGCAATCGCCAGCCACGTTGCCGAAAGGTCTGCGGCTATGTCACCGGCCTTGCTGCGGTTCACGCCGGCAAGGCGGTGTTCGAAGTCGAAATTGCTCAGAAACACGCGCGGCATATCACGCGACTTCGCCCGCTTTGTGTTGCCGTCGAGCCTCACCAAGCAAAAACAGAACCGTGGCTAACAGCGACCAAACGCTGATACCAATTAGCACAATCATGAACGTGCTCCAGCCGTAGTTCTTCGCAATCGTTCCACCATAGAACGAGAAGACGGCGAACGCTGCGAACCCAAAGACATCCAGCAGCGAAATAAGAAAGCCGGAGTGCGGACCGCCAAACTCAATGCTGAAAACGCTCATCGGAATGTAGTAGCACGGGGACACACACAAACCAAAAACAAGCAACAACCCCACGCAGTACGGCAGTGCGGCATCCGGTGTCAGGTCCTGTGTCGACATGAAGTAGAACGCGCCCAAACAACCGCCGGCGACAGCCAACAACAAGCCCATCACCACCGCCATCTTCGCGCGACTGATTTTGTCGAAGATGAAACCACCACACAAAACGGAAATCAAGCTGCCCATCGGGAACGCAGACGGAGCCATCGCGGCTTTTGCATCATCAAAACCAAACGATTCTTTCAGGAAGTTTGGCAGGAACCCAAGAAAGTCCCACAGAATCGAAAGGCCCATCATGCTGGCGGTGATCAGCCAGAACTGACGACTCTTAAAGAACGTCAGCACACCTGCCCCCAGCGTCGTACCGTCCAATGCATGTGCAGCGTTCGGCTCTTGCAATGCATCGTCCGTTGCCCGTTCAACCGGTTCCACATCCGGAGCTTCGCGCAGAGTGAACACGAAGATCAGAGTGCAAACGACACCGATAGCAGAGGCAACGCCCATTACCATTCGCCATGAACCGACAGTGTCCGTCAGCAACGCCCCGAGCGCTAAGCTGGCGATGATGGTTCCGACTCGCGAACTGGTTGAGATGATTCCCCACACACTCCCGTATTCGTGAGACGGGAACCAGCGAGTGATAATTTTCGCCATCGCCGGCCAGCCCGACGACTTCGCCATCAACGCAAAGAAAAACGCGCCGGCGAAGAACCATGGACTGCCCGCCAAGGCAAACAGACCGATGAACACAGACGTCAGCAACAACCCGCCGGCAAACGTTATCTTGCCGCCAAGTTTGTCTGCCAGGAAACCGCCTGCAAGTTTTCCGACAATCCCACCGCAGGTTCCGGCCGCCATGATGCGGCCCCAGATTTCGACATCAACGCCGGTACTCGGATCACTCTGCAGCGACGTGGCAACAGTTCCAGGAATCGTCCTCAGAACCATAAACGCCGCGTACCCAACGTACATCGTTGCGACAGTGGCAACCTGCTGCGTCCGCGTGGGCCCAATTCGCATTACTTCTGAGCCGTCTTCCCATCAGTGTCAGTACTGACATCGCGTGAGAGAGCTTTGAGGAACAGAACCAAGTGTTCAATCTCCTCGTCATCCAGCCCCAGTGCAGACATCCGCGAATCAAGTCGCTGATCATCCGGCGCGCCGCCTTTGTTGTAGAACTCGACGACTTCTTTCAGTGTCTTCAAACTACCGTCGTGCATGTAGGGAGCCGTATGCAAAACGCCGCGCAGAGTTGGAGTCTTGAACGCGAATTTGTCTGCGTCTTTTTCCGTCGCCTGGAAGCGCCCGGTGTCGCGGTTCTTTGTTCCAAACGACACGCCCGTGTTGTGAAATTTCTCGTCGGCGTAGTTCACACCCGAGTGACATTTCCAGCAACCCGCGCGGCTTTCAAAGAGCCAGAACCCCTGCCGTTCTTTCGTCGTCATCGCGCTGTGGTCGCCCATTTGAAACGCGTCGATTGGCGAGTTTCCAATCAACAAGGTTCGCTGGAACGCTGCCAACGCGCGGCCGATGTTTTCTTTGGTAACAACCTTGTCAGCACTTTTTACGTCGCCGTCAAAGGCCGTGGCAAACTGCTTGACGATTGCCTCGTCGGAACTCAGTTTCTTCAACAACACGGCGTAGCTGTTGCCGAGCTCAACTTCATTCACGATCGGTTTGATAGCCTGCTCTTCCAGACTGGCGACGCGACCGTCCCAGAAAAACGTCTTCCCAAACGCGCGGTTCAGAAGTGATGGTGCGTTGCGAGTTCCCTTCCGCCCGGCGATGCCGATGGCGATGGGTTCGGACGATGCAAAGCCGTGGTCGGGACGATGACAAGTCGCGCAGGAAACGGTTCCGTCTGCCGACATCACCGGATCGAAAAACAACCGCCGTCCCAGCGCCACGCGCGCGTCGGCAAGCGGGTTGTCTTTCGGCGCGTTGCGTTTTTCCGGAAGTCCGGCCGGAATGTGTTTGATGTCCAGCGCGGCGGGCAGTGTATCCTTCGGAAGTTCCGGAGGCTTTCCGTCTTTGTCGTCCGCGACCGCAACAGCAACTGTCAGACTTAGAGCCAGAACCAACTTATGCATCATTCGCTTACTTCCAGCTGTTCAGCTTCCTGAATCAGACGATCCAGCAGGTTAGAAACGTAGTCTTCATCGACACCTTTGGCATTCATTCGAATGACGCCGCTGGCGTCGATGATGATGATCCGTGGCCAGTCTTCGACCTGGTACAACTGCGCGATGGGTCCGCCTACGGCTCCGCCATCCCAAAACGATCGCCACGTCAGCCTGCTTTTTTCCTGAGCCGACCGGCAGCGTTTTTGTGGGTCGCTGTTGACGCCAATCAAAGCGAACTTTCGATTGCGGTATCGCTGCGTGAGTTCGCGTTCGTAGGGATACATGGCTCGGCAAGCGGGACACCAATCGCCCCAGAACCGCAGCATGACAACCTTGCCCTCATAATCTGAGAGGCTGAAAATCTGGCCATCTGCATCCTGCCCCGTCGTGGACGGAGCCTCACAGCCAACGGCAAGGTTCTTAAAGTAGTAGCTCGCTTCGTCGGCCGCGGCAGCAAACGTGGTTCGCTTGTACTTCAGCTTGCCGTAGTTCTTCTTCAGGTGATCCAACGTCACCAGACACTCTTCCGTCCGGCGGTTGTTGCCAAGGTACTCAACAAAGTGCAGCAGCGCCGTGGCTTTGACGCGCGGTTCTGATTGTTCCCGAACCGCGCCCAGGAACGATGGTTCCAAATCGATAATCTTCGCGCTGGCCATGACCGGCAGGACTCGCCGAATGGTCTCCTTGCCCAGGTAAGGAGCCAACAATTGGTTCGCTTCCTGGCTGTAGTCTTTGATGATCTTCAGTCGTTGTTCGGTTTCGCGTTCGCCCTGGAACGCTTTCACGAAGCGCTGCCAGACCTGGTCGAACTCGTTCGCAAGCGCTCGCGACGAGAGTTGTTTGTCGGGCGTTGGTTCCTGGGCAGGACAACTAGCTGATGTCATCAGTGCCAGGCAGACACAGAGTGATCTCATTGGAGTGACCTTGGTTGTGTAGAGAACCGCAGAATCAATCGAACTTAAGCATCGAATCGAAACAAACACCGTAGTTCAGCGAACGTTTTGCGTTGACTATCAGCGATTGGTCGAAGCATCCGGCCGTACAACCGGAACAAACTCCCCAGCTTCCGCCAATTGTATGTATTTGTTCAGCCATTTGCCTCCCTCTGTTCCGGAAGGGGTGACTTTGCGGGTTGTATTGGTTGTTTCGGGGGAACCATTTTTGGGGGAACCAACGATTCTGCTGAGCCGAACGAATGATCGGATAGATACTTCTGTATGGAACATTCCAGCCACTGAATCAGGTGGTGAAGGACGACAGATGCGTTTCGCAAGCAAAAATAAACCCAGTTCACTGCTTATGGTTCTGGGAAGTCTTCTCACTCTGGGCTCAGCGGGCTGTTACGCGCCGCTCATGTCTCCGGGTATTGAGGCTCGAAATCTACCGGAAGCATTCCGGGTCCCGGTCCGGACGAATCGGAACCGGCTGAACCTGGCCGAGCTTACGATTCCCAACGCCACCGGCCAGATTGGGCCTGGTGATTTGCTGTCTGTGCTAGTGCACGGGCTGTCTGAAGACCCAACCAACACCCCAATTCAGGTTCGTGTGCTTGAAGACGGAACAATCGACCTGCCGCTGGTCGGTAGCGTGAGCGTTGGTGGTCGCACACTGCCAATGATCCGCGACGAACTTGTCCGCGAGTATGAAGCCGGGAAGTTTCTGAATTCCGCGCAGGTTAGCGTTCAGCTTGTCGAAGCGGCGACCGTTGAAGTTGTCGTCATGGGCGAAGTCAGAAACCCAGGCGTCTACACGATGCGGCGCAATGCGGCCGATGTCGGCCGGGCGGTGGCGTTGGCCGGTGGAATGACGGAACTCGCGGGCGACTCTATCGAAGTGCACGGCAACTCGCAGGCACTGTTTCAGGCTCAGGCTCAGTCGGTTCAGGCCTACACACTTGAGAGCCAGCAATCCCGTGCCTCAAAAAGTTCGTCCAGCCAGAAGAATGAGGTTGCCGAACCGCCGGCTCCACCATCGCCCGAAACCGGGACCGAGATGGAACTGGACGAACCAGAATTGGAAATACCGGAACTGGATGACGCTGAAGAATTCGGCGCAGACAACGGCGATGCAGCGATGCCACCAATTCCGGACGGCCCATCGGGCTTAACTATCCCACAGGCGAGTCGCAGGAAGCGGGATTCGGGAATTGTTCAGGCCAGCTTTGAAGAGACCAGTCAACTTAGCTTTGGACACTCTCTGCCCACCGCACCTGCCAAACTTGTCACCCGCGCAACCCCAGCGGCGGTCGCCACACCACTCATCAAACAACTTGACCCACTCACAGTTGGAAGCCCGCCCGCGATCGCGCCGGAACCTGACTACATGATGGAACACAACGCGATGGCGATGGGCCACAACGGGTTCGGCGGTGCCGATGTAGGAATGATGGACGCTGAGCCAGTTCATACCTGCATTCCATTGTCGGGGCCGGATGTTCGCAGCCTGGCACCGGAAGAAGTCCGATTGCGTGATGGCGATGTAGTCACGGTTCCTAAGCAGAAAGACGAGCTGTTCTATGTGGTGGGGCCACTTAGTGACACGAACCGAACCAGCTTCAACGTGGGAACACGCGACCTGCGGCAGATTGGTGGCGGATTTATTCTGCCACGCGATCGCGATATCGACGTGATCACGGGTGTCGCCATGGCCGGGTACATTGATCCGATCAACTCACCAACAACGGCAACGGTGCATCGTCGCTTAGAAGACGGCCGCTCGCTGCTGATTCGCGTTGATCTCATCGAAGCTCGAACAGATCGGCTGGCGACAGTTTTGCTGCGGCCGGGTGACATTGTGTATCTGAACCCAGACGGAGCCTGGTGGCGACGTCGATTGTTCGACCAGGTTGCTCCGGAGATCTTCTCGTTGCCGTGGCGATTCGCGACACAACGATGGATTGTCGGTGCCGGTGGAAACGGGTTCTAAGAGAACCTGGCAGGGTCAAACCGGTGAGCAGCAACCACGCTTGTGGTTGCTGCTCGCTTTGCGGGCTGAGGGCGAGGCAGGAGCGACAATTGCCGGGTTCGTCCAGAGACATCCAGGCAGCAAGGACTTCTATGCGATTCTGCAGAAAAGCAAATCGCAGTCCGATGCCCGGTTTGTGAGTTGGACGTGAGCTGAAATACTACAGCCACCGCGCGAACCCGCTAAGTCTTTCAGATTGCTGCGCAACAACACTATTCCTGAACTGTCAAAAGACGATTCCGAATCTATGACGAATAGCGATCAACCACAGACTGCCTCAGTCACTTTACTGAGCATCAAAGAAGAGATTCACCGGCATCTGAACTACACGCTGGGACATCATGACGACAACGTCGATCCCGGCTACCTATACCGCGCGCTGGCGATTGCGATTCGTGACCAACTAGTGTCCGATTGGAAAAGAACTCACAGCCGGATTGCGAGCAGCGGTCAGAAACGAGTCTACTACCTGTCGCTGGAATTCCTGGTCGGACGATCGCTGACAAACGCGATTCTGAATCTCGACATCGAAGACGACATCCGCGCAGCACTAAAAGAGTACGGCGTCGGGCTGGAAGAAGCCGTTGAGATGGAACTCGACGCCGGACTGGGCAACGGCGGCCTGGGCCGGTTGGCCGCATGCTTCCTGGACAGCTGCGCGAACCTTCAGCTGCCGGTGACGGGCTATGGCATCCGCTACGAGTACGGCATGTTCCATCAACGGATCGAAAACGGTCGGCAGATCGAAGACCCGGACCATTGGCTTCGCGATGGAAACCCGTGGGAGCTCGAACGTCCCGAAGATACGAAGCATGTGCGGTTCTACGGACATTCAGAACACTTCGTCGACGACACCGGCAAGCCCCGCGCGCGGTGGGCGAATACGCAGGACGTGCTTGCGGTTCCCTACGACATGCCAATCCCGGGTGATCGAAACGGGACCGTCAACACGCTGCGACTATGGCGTTCCGCTGCGACGGATGAGTTCAACCTGGACGAATTCAACGCCGGGGGCTACTCAGAAGCAGTCGCCCAGAAGAACCTGGCTGAACAGATCACGATGGTGCTGTACCCGAACGATTCCAGCGAGAACGGAAAAGAACTGCGCCTGAAGCAGCAGTATTTCCTTGTGTCAGCAAGTTTGCAGGACGTTGTCGATGAGTGGGTCTCCGAACACGGAACCGACTTCAGTCAGTTCAGCGCGAAGAATTGTTTCCAGTTAAACGATACGCACCCGGCGTGCGCGGTGCCTGAATTGATGCGAATCCTGATGGACGACCACGGCATGGAATGGGCCGACGCCTGGGAAGTCACGCAGCGCAGCATGGCGTATACGAATCACACATTGCTTCCGGAAGCGTTGGAACGCTGGTCGGTTTCGTTGTTCAGTCGATTGTTGCCGCGGTTGATGGACATCATTTACGAAATCGATTTGCAGTTCACTCAGAAGCTGGCGGAATCAGGCGATGATGCGGACGACCCGGATCGACGGCACCGTATGTCGCTGATCGAACATGGCGAGCACCCTCATGTTCGCATGGCGTACCTGGCTATCGTTGGTAGCTTCTCAGTGAACGGAGTCGCCGGACTGCACACCGATCTTCTGAAGGCCGGGTTGTTTTCTGACTTCAACAAGTTGTGGCCGGAGCGGTTCAACAACAAAACCAACGGCGTCACCCAGCGGCGCTGGTTGAGCCATTGCAATCCGGGTCTGCGCGGCCTTGTCACGAAGATCATTGGCGACGGCTGGCAGAAAGATCTCACGAAGCTAAAAGACCTGGTCCCGCACGCCGAAAACGCCGCTTTCCAAAAAGACTGGGCCGCCGTCAAACAGGCCAACAAGCGCGCGCTAAGTGAGTACGTTGCGAAGAGCACCGGGATCGTGTTCGATGAGAACTCGCTGTTTGATGTGCAGGTGAAGCGAATTCACGAATACAAACGCCAGCTGTTGAACGTGCTGCATGTGGTTCATCTGTACGACCGCATCTGCCGCGGTGACGCGGACGGTATGACTCCGCGGTGTGTTTTGATTGGCGGCAAGGCGGCTCCAGGCTACTACCTTGCGAAGGTCATTGTGAAATTGATTAACGATGTGGCCGCGGTTGTGAACTCAGAACCCAAAGCAGACAAACTGCTTAAACTTGTGTTCTTACCCAACTACCGCGTGTCGGCGATGGAGGTCATTTGCCCGGCGACGGATCTTTCTGAACAGATATCAACGGCAGGAAAAGAAGCATCCGGCACTGGCAACATGAAGTTCATGATGAATGGAGCCATGACAATCGGGACCCTGGACGGAGCGAACATTGAGATTCGCGAAGAGGTCGGGGAAGACAACTTCTTCCTGTTTGGCATGACAGCCGCGGAAGCTGTTGAGGCTCGAAAGGCGTACAATCCCAGCGAGATCATTGAAGGTGACGAGGACATTCGTCGCGTAATGAGCCTTGTGGAAGGTGGGCACTTTAACTCGACCGAACCGGGGATTTTCAGCGTAATCACCAACGGATTGCGGAACCCACACGACCTTTGGCTGACGATCGCAGACTTCCGCAGCTACATTGAGGCTCAGCAACGCGTCAACGAAGCTTACAAAGACCAGGCAAGCTGGCAGCGGATGAGTATCCTGAATACCGCATGCAGCGGTTGGTTCTCCAGCGACCGGACGATTCAGCAATACGCTGATGAAATCTGGAACGTCAAACCCGTTAAGTGATTGACAACGTTGGCCGCTGGTTTGACGCGGCCAGGGCAAAGGGTCAGTGTGTTCTCTTCAACTCGTAACTCTGACTGACTCTCATGCGACTTCCGCGATCATCCGGGATTCTGATGCCCGTTTTCAGCCTGCCAGGTGGGCACGGCGTTGGCGACTTTGGTCCTGCTGCCTTTCGCTTTGTGGATTTCCTACAGGCAGCCGGTCAAACCATTTGGCAACTGCTGCCTCTGGTTCCCACATCGCTGGGCAACTCGCCCTACAGCAGCTACTCGGCGTTCGCCGGAAACCAGCTACTCATCAGCATGGACAAGCTGGTTGAACTGGGCCTGCTGACTACCGATCAGGTCAGCGAGAACACACCGCCCAACACCAACACCGCCGACTACAACGCCGCGAGGGAGTACAAGGAACCGCTGCTAAGAACTGCGTTTGCAAATTTTCGCAACAGCTCAGACGCAGCACTCGCATCGCGCTTTATGGAGTTCCTCGGAGCAAACCGTTTCTGGCTGACCGACTTCGCGCGGTTTGAAGCGCATGCGTTAAGTTGCGGCCACAAAGATTGGGCTCGGTGGGACGAGGCGCTGGTTCGTCGTGATGCTACCGCTTTGTCAGAACTGGACTCGCGCCTTGCTGATGAGATCCATTTTGCGAAGTTCCAGCAGTTTGTGTTCGACATCCAGTGGCGGGAACTCAAACAGTACGCCAACGAACGCAACATCCGGATCTACGGCGACATGCCGATATTTGTTGCCTACGAAAGTGTTGACGTCTGGACGAATCAAAACCTGTTTAGTCTGAACGAAGCCGGACGGCCGACGGTTGTTGCCGGAGTCCCCCCGGATTACTTCAGTGAGACCGGGCAGATGTGGGGCAACCCGCTTTACAACTGGGAACAGTTGGCCGCGACGAACTACGAGTGGTGGACACTTCGCATTCGCTACGCGTTCCAAAACTTCGACCTGCTGCGGATCGATCACTTCCGCGGCTTCGAATCCTATTGGGAGATTCCTGCCGACGCTCCAAACGCGATCAGTGGTCAATGGCAGCCGGGCCCGCGGCGCGGCGTGTTTGATGCGGCTCGCGAGTCGTTGGGTGAATTGCCCATCGTGGCGGAAGACCTGGGCCTGATTACCGACGAAGTCCACGGTCTGCGCGATGAGCTTGGGTTGCCGGGCATGCGTGTGCTGCAGTTTGGGTTCGCTCACGAACACGACAACTACCATCGGCCTGAGGCGTATCCTGAACACAGCGTGGCGTACACGGGAACCCACGACAACGACACGATTGTCGGATGGCACAATGCGGGCCACGACAACGAAGCACAGCAGCACATTCTTGGCCGGTTCCTGTCCGGCGATCCGGCCAAAGTTCACACCGAACTAATTGCGGCCGTCATGCATTCGGCCGCAGAGACAGCAATCATTCCCATGCAGGACCTGCTGGGGCTGGGCACCGAAGCCAGAACCAACACACCTGGCGAAGCCGATGGCAACTGGCTCTGGCGTTGTTCGGCCGCTGCATTTAACGATCAACTGGCCAGCGAATTCCGACAGCTGACACAGGATGCCAACCGTCTTTCAGAGGCGTAAGGACTGCAATTCGCGAACTCTACTTACAGCCATCCGGGCAAGTGACATCCACCCACTTGATTGGCTCAGGTGCGGCGATTCCGGCTTCGGGGAAAGGCGTCTTAGGGATCCGCAATTCACCGAAAGCACCCCGTGGATAGTTCTTCTTGATGGTCTCCCAACACGACTGGTGATGCAGTTCTTCCTGAGCGTTGTCGGGCGGCAGACTGGATTTTTTCTTAGTCGCAAGGTTGTGGTCGGCAGGACTGCAGAACTCGAACACCTGCCCTTCCCTTAGTTTCCCGGTTCTAAAATCCAATATTTTGTCACCCTCGTCCCTGCTGAATTCCATGATGCAGGCGTGTGTGCGGGGATCACCAGTGCATGTTCTGTCGTGTACGTAGTCCGAACCACCGCGGTATTCGTCTTCAATCCCGAGTCCGTAGTGCCCAAATTCGTGGATGATGACAAAAGGATGGGTACGGGCATCGTCGGCAAGATGAATGTAGCTCCGATCCTTGCTCACATATGGTGTCTTCGAGTCGCCATGATCCTGGCACATGTACGCATCCGCGTGAGGGCAGTCTGCATAGCCAACTCGGATGGTCCCGATCCTCATTTGGCCGTGTGTCGCCTTGTGGAGAAGCGCCGACGCGTATCCCCACGATTGTTTCCATTGCTCAACGGCTTCCTGCGTCGGGGCAACCGGTTTGTTGTCTGAATCGAAGAACGTGAAGCAGGCATGTAGAGAGAAGGCGCCTTCGTGATAGTCGGCGAGTGGCATAGTTAACTACCTTTGGAGAGTTCCCTTAGTGTCGCCCAACGATTCTTCAGGGCAGCTTCAGGTACGGAGTCGTCACCAGATTGGTCACGTAGTTGGCCAAAGACCTTTTGCTGCTCGGCAGGCGAGACGGACAGAGTGCGATCGTTTCGAAAGCGAGTTCCGGTGAGCAGGGCAACAAAATCTCGCAGGGTTTCAATACCATGTGGTGTCGGTTCCAGTGACCAGATTCGCGCTGTTCCATCCTCGGCGGCCGTTACTGCAGCGGTTCCGTCTGGTGAGAACGTTGCGTAGTCAACTGGTGCGGAGTGAATCAGCGGCGCCGTTAGTGGTAGGCCGGCCGATGTGTCCCAGAGCCTCGCGTAGCTTGCTTTCTGAACTGCTCCGCGCCCCCCGGCTGACAACGCCATGGATTGTTTTGGGTGGTAGTCCACTCGCCGAATTCCTGGATGCGACAGGGTCCACAGGGGAGCCGTGGTCTGTGAAACCTCCCAGATGTTGGCGATACCTGCCCTGGCTTCAGCAACGATCAAGTGCTGGCCGGTCGCATCAAACGCCAGGTAGGACTGTTGAGTCGACCGAGTGATGGTCCGGACTGTCGTTCCGGATTTCCAGTCCCAAAACACCACGGTGCCGTCCAGGTTCGCGGTCGCGAGGATCGTTCCATCGGGCGAAAATACTGACCACTTGATAGCCGCATCGCTGACAAGCGGTTCGGTAACAGACTTCGCTAGATCAATGTTCCATACGCGGGCAGTGCCATCCTGGCTGGATGATGCCAGGTGCTTCCCGTCTGGATGAAATACAAGGCTGGTTGTACGTTTGGAGTGATGAAAAGTCGCCAGCGGTTCTTCTTCGGAAATCCGCCACAGACGAATGGCTCCGTCATAGTTGCCAGTGGCGTAGATAGCCGGATCGGTGGGACTCAGCGCAAGTTCGTCAACCGGAGCGTCATCCTTTCGAATAATGGGTCCTGTGTCAGCACCACTGGCGTTCTGAACAATGATGTCGCCGCCGCGTCCAACGCTGATTGCATTGCGGCCGTCGGAAGTGAAGCCCGCGTCAAACGCACTGTCCGTATGACTTACCGGAGAGCCAATCATCTCGCCGGTTTTCGCGTTCCAAACGACTGAGGTTCCGACATCCGCACGGTCTGTTGTCACCACACGCCGCGAGTCTCCGCTAAAACTCGCACTTGTAACCGGTCCCTCGTGCTGCAAGAGCACCGTGCCGCGCGTCGTGCTGGCAAGGTCCCATATTTTCAACATGCCGGCGGTGGTTCCGGTCGCAAGTACTTCTCCCCCGGTGCTTGCGAACCCAACAGCAGACACGGCCGCGCCATGTTGTAGAGGGGGAACGGCGGCGGCCCCATTCCCGGTCCATCTCACATGAACACGTTCGTGGAATCCGCCCGTTGCGAACAAAGTCCGATCAGGCGAGACAGCCACGCCGGACCCTCTGACCGTGCCGAGACCCCCGCCATGGTCAAGCGGACCGATGAGCACGTTCTTTGTGGTCATGTCGACGATATTGGTCTGGCCGTTGGCGTCAGCGATTAGTAGACGACCTGGTTCGACTGGCACCAGAATCCGGTGGATCGGTGATGCGTGGCGCACCTCAGACACAGTGTAGGAATCATCCTTTTGACCGTTCCTGTTCCATTTTTCCACATCCCCATCGTTGGCAGTGATAAAGAAGTGCTCGCCTGAATCGGCGAACACGACATTGCCTATTCGTCGTTCATTGCTGGCTGATTCAGTGATAAGCTTCCGCTCAGCCACGGACCAAATGCTCAAGTGGCTGGTCGTGTATGAGTCGTTGGATGCGACGACCAGCAACTCCCCGTCGGGCGAGAACGCTCCCCGTTGAGCGTACTTTTGTGGCTGAGTGAGAGAAGCGATCGCTGCGCCGCTGCTTGCGTCCCACAGTCGGACGGTTCCATCAAATCCGAACGTTGCTACCAATTGACCGTCTGGACTGAATACCGCGTCGACGGCGTTGGTGGGTTCTTCATGGGCTAGTTTCCCAATCAGGCGTTGCGTTGTCGCATCCCACAGCAACGCCGGACCATCCACATACGTTGCCGCAACTCGGGAACCGGTCGAGTCAAAGCGAGAACGTCCATGTTGGTTTGGGGATTGCATTGCCTGGCCAACACTTTGCCAGTTGGCTGTGTTCAAGAGCCGTATACTGGAACCTGCGGCCACAAGGAGACGGGTTCCCCCCAATGACAACTCGACCTGACTAATCGTTTCCTCAAGGTCTTCGACATGGACCAACCGGGGCAGCGCTCGAATTGCCGTGGCGACCTGAACCCGCTTGAGCTGACATGCCTTTTCGTCTCCAAGTCGCTCCAAAGTTGCCAACGCCTCGACGGCATGCGGCAACGACCCAGCCGGATCGTTTGAGTCCAATCGTTCAGAGGCCCGCTGAGAGTACGCAGAGGCCAGTTGATATCGGCCTTCAATATCGCTGGCCTGCGCGAGTCCCTTAAGCCGTGCTTCGCTGGCGCCCCAAAGTCCAGCGCCAACTGCTATTGCCAATAGCAATCCGGTGACCAGAGCGAGCAGCGAACTGATGATCGGTCTCTTCCGGCACCATCGCCACATCTGTTCGGCAGGACTTATTGGCCTCGCGTGAATCGGATCGCCAGCCAGCCAGCGGCGCACTTCAGCGGCAAACTCTCCAGCGGTCTGATATCGCTTTGCCTGTTCCTTTTCCATCGCTTTCAGCGCGATTGTCTCAAGGTCTTTTGGCACGTATTCGTTGATTCGCCTTGGGAATGGCGGATCATCGTTCATGACCTGGCTGAGCAGCATTCGGCGGCTGCCACGGAAAGGCAGTTCGCCACACAACATTCGAAACAGTGTGACTCCCAGGCTGTATACATCACTCCGATGATCGACTTTGTGATGTTCAGCAGCGGCCTGCTCGGGCGACATGTACGCGGGGGTCCCGATCAGTTCGCCTTCGCGTGTCATGGTAATGGCGGGCTCGATTCCCCGAGCCAGGCCAAAGTCCGTGAGATGTGTTCGTCTTTGTGCGTCCACGAGGATGTTTGCAGGCTTCACGTCACGATGGATAATGTGCTGCTCATGCGCGTAGCTGAGTGCATCCGCGATCTGCAGAATCAGATTCGCCGTTTCTCTGAACGAGAGCTGCTCGTGTTTGATCAAATCGCCGAGCGTTTGCCCTTCAACAAACTCCGAGACGATAAAGTGAGAATCGTCCGCGCTACCAACTTCATAGACCCTGACGATGCCCGGGTGCAGTAGTGACGCAGCGCTGCGTGCCTCTCGCAGAAACCGGAGTTCTTCTTCTCTTGAACCAAAGTAACCCCGCCGCGGGATCTTGATGGCGACGGTGCGGTCCAGCCGTGTGTCCACTGCACGGTAGACAACTCCAAACCCACCGTGCCCGACTTCTTCGAGAATGGCGAAGTGCCCAATTGTCTGCCTGGGCCCATCTTCAGTCAGTGTTGGGTGGCCAAGCGCGAAGTTGCTTCCACACGAGTCGCATGAAGCTTCGGTATTGGTCTCAACAATCTGAATCGCGTTGCCACAGTGCGGGCAACGGTGTCGTTCTGCCTGCTGACGAAAAACGACGGTCATTTGCTCGAGATCGGATTTCTGAATCACCCTCGCAAGCGCCTCCGCGAATCGGAGGCGCTTAGAGAGTTCCGGTTCCAGTTCCGGATATTGCTTCGCGAGTTCTTCGCGATCGACGCTCGTGCCAGCGTCTCCCGTTTGCAGAGCGCGGACGTACTCATCGACGATTTCGTCAACGCGAGACTCACGCTCCGATGGGGTGTCGCCGTTGGACATCTTTAGTCGCTGCCCGGCCGCTCTGGATCGACACATTCAAGCTTATCGCCATTGCACTCTCCGACCTTCCCCTCAGGGCAGTCCGTGATAAGCTGGGGCGTCCCCCCACACGGGCCCAGACAACTTCCGTTTGCCAGGCGTGGGAACTGCGTAGGTTTGTCTTTGTCGCCGTCAGTCGTACCAGCGCCGGGGCCGGGGCCCGGTCCGGGCATCTGCGCAAAGTTGACAGAGTATGTACTGTTGGCGTGGGCCGTAATCTGAGCTTCAGCCTTCTCGCCCGCGTTTAAGCGAAACAGAGTCAGATCAGCATCATTGAGATGCTCGTCTGTGAGTTCTGTTGAGGCATGCAGTGTGACGGACTGCACCCCTTTATTGTTGTGTTTCCTGAACTGCAGCCATACTGGTTCTGTGTAAGGTCCGAATGTTTCACTGTGATTGACGTCTGTCACTCTCTTAGCCCTCCGCGTTTGTGTTCTAAAGACATGGCCCAAGCCTATAGACAGAAGCTGCGGATGAGTCGGTGAGAGTTTCTGGAATAAAAGTGGCGAACTCTCAGTGTGTGATACCAAAGCAGACGGCACTGGGGTCACCCTGTCAACCAGGGTGCCCTGCTGTATCCACGAGCTACCAGTGACGATGCGTTGGCGACTGTGCGGTTGCTCATATTGTCGTGTTCGGTATTCTCGGTGGATGCTTCTCTTCATAAGATCAGCCCCAAGAGGCCAGATCGACGGGCCTGATTCTGACCAGCTTTCTCTCACGGACATGGATCTTCAATGATCGCCAGCAATCCCACACCTGCGGCGAAAGTCAAACGGGGCAAATACTTCGCGACCGTACCGGCTCAGGAAATCCTTCCCATTGTCGATGGTCGCTATGAATCGAATGTTCGAGGCATCTTCCTGGTGGGCGATGTCACGGGCCTGCCGCTGGTCAAAGTGGCGGCGAATCAGGGACGAGAAGTCATCGAAGGGATGGAGAAGTCCGGTGTAATCCGGGCTGAGTCCAATGCTGATGGCCTGGACCTTGTCATTATCGGCGGCGGTCCGGCTGGTATCGCGGCAGCCATCGAAGCATCCAAACGCGGCTGGAAATATGTCGTACTGGAACGCTCAAACGTAGCCAGTACGGTTCGTAGCTTTCCGCCAGGGAAGAAGGTCTACGCAGAACCTCGTTCGATGGAAAGCAGTAGTGAACTGCAGGTCGATGAGGATCGCGACAAAGATGAGTTCCTGAAGATGATTCAGGAGTCTGTTGAGAAGTACGAACTCAACATCAAAGAAGGAACCGAAGTCAGCCGGGTTCGCAAACTCGAAGACGATACGTTCCAGATAGAAATTAAGGACGGTCAGCCCTTTCCGTGTCGCAACGTTTTGGTAGCCGTTGGCCGTCAGGGACAACCGCGGCTGCTGGCTGCACCCGGCGCTGACAAGGCTCACAAAGTCACGTACCGATTCCACACCGTCGAAGACTACAAGGACAAGAAGGTTCTGGTTGTCGGCGGAGGTAACTCAGCCATCGAAGCCGCGCTGATGTTGCGGGACGCGAACGAGGTTACGCTGTCATACCGAGGCGACAACTTTTATCGGGCAAAGGAAGAGAATCGAGAACTGGTTGATGCTGCGATCGCGGATGGCAGCATTAAGGTTCTGTTCGAAAGCAACGTCACCGAAATTCGCGAAGACAGCGTCGATATTGAAGTCGCCGGCGAAGTGGCAACTTTGCCCAACGACAATGTCGTGATTCAGATTGGCAGTCTGCCACCGATTGACTTCCTGCACGACATGGGCTTGGAACTCGACGGCATCTGGACAAAAAAACGCGTCGCGTGGGCGGCCATTGGACTCGCGGTTGGCGTGTTCATTTACTTCATCACGAAAAATTTCGTACTGCTGTCCGGCAAAGCGGGCGAAGGAAAGTGGCTGGTGCCACTGCTCTCGTGGCTCGACCACCCGGAAATGCACGTCGATAAGGTGAACGGATACCTTGCTTCCGTCGGAATGTTCATCCGCCACTTCCTGCCGATTCCGTGGTTGGTACTGCTTGCCCTTGTTGCGATGAACCAAAGCCTCGCGAACAAACGCAAGCCACCGCTCCTGCGCATTCCCGGCGCGAAGTGGATGCTGGGTATTGGAGCCGCCGTTTATTATCTGAACTACATGGCTCCGACGACGTTCACCATCGACCCTGCAATGGCCGGGCCGGGGCCGTACTACGTGCCGGGGTTCTCGTGGCTGTTTGCAGTGATTCCTGACTACTTCGCCGGGATGAGCGGTTTCTACTATCTGCTGTACTTTTCTGCGATCACCGGGTTCGGACTGTATTGGGCACGCAAGATCGACCATCCGATTTTGTGGCGACGGAACCTGACCATCATCGGCGTTCAATGGACGTTGTGGTGGGGTATCCCAACATTCCTGGTCGTGTTCATTGGAACCAACCCATGGACTCCGCTCATCTCGCGATCCATCAACGCGTGGCCGTTGAAGATTGATGCGTTCACCGTCGATGCCAGCATTGTGCGTCCAGGCGATCCGCAGTGGTGGTACACGGTCGCTGTAGTGGGAGTTGTGTGGGCAGTCGTGCTGACCTTCATCATCATTCCGCTGTTCACGATCAAGTTCGGAAAGATCTACTGCTCGTACATTTGTTCGTGCGGTGCACTCGCGGAAACGGTCGGCAACGGGTTCCGACACCGTGGCCCAAAAGGTGACACTCCGCGCAAGCTCGAACGCTGGGGATTCGGCTTCATTGCACTGGCTGCAGCGGCAACTATTCTTTCGATGATGGGCTTCGATGGCCCAATGCGGCTGTACAACATCTGGGTTGGCAGCTTCCTGGCGGGAGCCGTCGCCATTGGGTTCTACCCGTTCCTTGGCCAGCGTATTTGGTGCCGCATGTGGTGCCCGTTGGCGTTTTGGATGAACTTCTGGGGCCGTTGGTCGAAGTTCAAAATCTCTCCGGAGAAAGGCAAGTGCATCGACTGCAACGTTTGCAATCAGTACTGCCAGATGGGAATCGACATCCGCAGCCGCGCACTGCAGGGCGTTCCGGTGACGCTTCAGGACACACCGTGCGTTGGCTGTGCTGAGTGTGTGATGCGGTGCCCGATGGAAATCCTGCATCTGGGCGATGCCCCGGATGCAAAGAAGCTGTTCCAGATTCAACTGCCAATCAATAGCTAGATCAACCAGAGCGCTGTTCGTGTAGTGGAGGCTGTTGGAGTTCCCGATAGTTCGCTTCGGAATCTCTAACGAAAACCACCACTCGTCACACGCTTACATAGTCGCGATTTTGTGAGTAAACGTGCAATGACTTCAAAGAACGAGACGGGCCAGACCTACTACGGCGGATTCTACTGGCTTGCGCTGGCTGCGTTTGTTGTACCGCTGTTTGTGGCGAACGCGGCGTTCGACAAAGTCCGCCCGACCACCAAACCGACTCCGGTTCTTGACGCGTCAGGTGTCGATCACAACGTCTGGGATTACCTGCTTCGAACCTACGTCGAGAACGGACTTGTCGACTACGACGGGTTGTCGAAGGATTATCTGTTTGCCGAATACCTCCGGCAAATCGCAGGGGCCGACCCAACAAAGCTCGCCAGTCGCGAAGAACGACTCGCCCTGCACTGCAACGCCTACAACGCCTTGGTGATGAACGGCGTCATTACGCACAAGATTCATCGGAATGAGAAGAACGTCCTCAACTACACACCCAAGGATGTTGCTGATGAACTAAGCAAATTGGATGACGAGATTGAAGCTCTGAAACGCGAACCCCAGTCGGATCCTGCGAAGATCGAATATCTGACAGGAAAAGCCGACAAGCTTCGCGCGGACTCGCAGTTCTTCAAGCTGACCGAACATCTGTTTGCGAACCAAACAGTCTCGCTGGATCATCTTGAACAGGAACTCATCCGGCCCGTGTTCAACGAGCCTCGTATTCATGTTGCGTTGGTCTGTGCCGCCAGAAGCTGCCCCGCAATTCGACCTGAAGCATACGTTGGCGATCGAATTGAGAAGCAGCTGGAAGATCAGGCGATTCAGTTTGCCAATGACAGCCGTTACGTGGACTTCGATCCAGAACGAAAGGCTCTGCTGCTAAGTCCCATTCTTAGCTGGTACGCCGAAGACTGGGATGCCGCTGGTGGTGTGCTTAAGTGGCTATCGGGGAAGTCGACCGATAAGGATTGCCAGGCGAAGATCGCCGCTGCAATCGCGGGTGAACTGGATGTCAAGTACAGCAACTACGACTGGTCTTTGAACTCACAAGTGGGTTCAGCAGGAGCCGCTTCGTCAGGCGGTGGCGGTGGATTCGGGTCGGGTTCAGTGCCAAACGAATAGTGGCTGGCGTTCAAACCGTAGTGGACGAGGCAACACACCAGCAGTGGAACCGCTGCTGGCGGCCAACGGAGCCAGAAAACCGGAACCGGGGGTCACTGGTTCAACGAACACGTTCCCCGTACCAACCGGAATCCGATGCAACGGAACGGTGCTGCCTTAGCGGTAGACCAGTGAAGTCGGCGGTACAGCAGCAGGTGGTGCCTCAACGACCGGTTCAATGGGCTCAACAAAAGTGACTGGCGGCGCGGCGGGCGGGGCCTTCTTCTTTCGCGATTTCTTGCGGCGTTCGCGGCGGTAGACCAGGACTGTGAGGTCGTCTGGTTTGCCCGGCAGGTTCTCGCGTTCGCTTAGGCCCTCGATTGCCAGGTACATGCGTTCCCGGGTTGCCGCGATCATCTGCTGTGTTCGTTCAGATAGCGGGCTGCGGCGAGTGTAGTCAGCGATTTCATGTGAACTCAGGTTGTCACACAAGCCGTCCGATGCAACAACGATGGTATCCTGTTGAGCCAGCTTTCTGCGCGGTCCGATGGAGATCCGCATGTCTCGATCGCCAACAGCATTGGAAATGATGTTGCGTTCAGGGTGCAGCATCGCATCCTCTTCGCTCATCACACCCGCTTCGACCGCATAGCTGACCGGTGCGTGTGACAACGCCGACCATTTTATGTCACCGCGGCTGGAGATCTGCAGGATGATGGAATCGCCCACGTGGTACGGTCGCATGTAACCGTCCGAAACTTCTACGGCAGCCAAGGTCGTTGCGGAACCTCCGCAGTACTTCATGATGTTTTGGTTCGCGCGTTCGATCCCGTCCAGGATGAAGGTCCGGAGATCATCGCCCTTCTGAGCGCCACTAAGCGATTTGCCCATGGCTCGAACGGCGGACGCGGAGGCCTTGTGGCCGGCCTTCATACCGCCAACTCCGTCGGCGACAACCAGAACGGCGGTTCCGTCCCACAGCGGGAAAACAGCGGCCGCGTCTTCGTTGGGGGTGTCTTTGGCCGGGCTGGGTCGCGAGAAGGCGAGAGCGGTTCCGCCAGCACATGGAATAGCTTCCGCTTCATCCATGACTGCCTTCAGCAACAGCCGTGGCCGCTGCGGTCTTCGGTCCTTTTCAGTGCCTGGCATCCGTTGCTCTATGCGACCAATGCGTGATCGCCCCGTTGACCCTCCGGAATTAGAGCAGATTGCGGGAGATGATGGCAAATCGGCATCTAGTAGAGCCATCCTGTCTCCTCGCTAGGGTTTACGGAAAAGTAGTAACGTTATGCGGCTCGTCGTTTCTTTTTGCGAACGAACTGCATTGATCGCGGCTTCACGCGTTGGAACGCGTTCAACAGTTGATTGCCGTCTCTGAACCGCTTTCGAGGCGCCAGTTCGGTCGCTTTTCGAATGAGAGCCATGAGATCGGGGTGAGCCTGACTTTTTAGTCGGCGGTAGGCCGGCCCAGGCCATTCGAACGGCCATTCCGGCCACTTACCTGCCAGCATGCGGTACATCAACAGCCCGCTGGAGAACACGTCTGACTTCATCGATGGCTTTCCCATCGCCTGTTCAGGAGCCATAAAGCCAACGGTGCCGGTTCCGGAACCCCTGATTGTCTTTTGGGCTACCTTGGCGATGCCGAAGTCAGTTAACCGCACGCGGCCGTCCGGAAACAAGATGACGTTTTCCGGCTTGATGTCGCAGTGAATGATGCGACGTCGGTGAGCGTAAGCGACTGCTTCCAGAATCTGTTCAATGATGTTCAGTGACATCTCGACGCTCATCCGTCTCTTCATTCTGTCATCCAACGTCCGTTCACCTAAAGGGAACACGATGACAAATCGCTCGTCGATAATGCTGGCATCTTTGATGGGCAGAATGTTCTGATGCTCAAGCTTCGAAGTCGTGCGAGCTTCCTTTCGGAAGTCTTCCAGCACTTCATCGGTAACGAACGGTGCGTGGGGGATCTTCAGAGCGACCCGAATACCCTGAATGGTATCCATCGCCTGGTACACTCGCGCGAAGCCGCCTTCACCGAGGCGTTTCTCGATCCGGTACTTGCCGACCCGCTGCCTGACGCGCAGCGCCTTATTTAACTTCTCTGACAAAGGGCGTCTTCCGTAACTCAGGGTGCCAATACTTGTTGCGCCCGCAACATTGTTAAGTTCGGCGAAAATCGCGTACCAGTTGAGGGCGAAGGGGGCTTGGCGGGAGCTCCAAGGCAGACTTTTCTGATTACGGACCTTTTGAGTCCGGTTAGGAAAAGTGGTGGAACCAACCAACGCAACATACTCGCACGGAGCGGCACTTTTACAAGTAGGAAAACCCGCGCGCAGACCAATTCGGCCATCATCCACGACAGCCGTCCCGAGTGCCTACCCAGATTCACGTATCGTCACAATCCCAGATCCAGCTGAACCAGGTTGCCCCTCGGTGTGTGCGTAGATTCGCAGCCAATCTTGCTTGGTCTGGAATAAACTTAATCTCTAAATGTAAGGGACCGGTGCCTGATGTTGTCGGACCGGTAAGCAGGCACACAAAACAGATATGGAGATGACGATGAACATCAAAAACCACACCAAAACCACACTTCTGGCCGCATTGGTCGGACTGGCACTCAGTGGAACTGCTTCGGCAGGTAAGCCTGTCTACGTAGGCAAAAACATCGCTGCCGCACAGCAAGTCTCGATGGACAAGATCAACCACACCACGTGGGACAGGTTGATGAAGAAGTACGTCGATAAGAACGGAATGGTGAACTACCGAGCCCTCAAAGCTTCCGCATCTGACATGCAGGTCGTAGATCAGTACCTCGGAACGCTCTCCACAGCCAATCCACGCGGTCAAGCCACTCGAGAAGGCCAGCTGGCGTTCTGGATCAACGCCTACAACGCTGTGACAGTCAAGGGGATCTTGCAGAAGTACCCCACGACCAGCATTCGCAATCACACCGCAAAAGCGATTGGGTACAACATCTGGAAGGACCTTCAGCTCATTGTTGGTGGCCGACCAATTTCTCTGGACGACATGGAACACAAGGTCCTGCGAAAGATGAACGATCCTCGCATCCACTTCGCAATTGTCTGTGCGTCCATCGGTTGCCCACGCTTGCTTAACGAAGCTTACGTGCCGCAAAAGGTCAAGCAGCAGTTGGACATCAACGCAAAAGACTTCTTCAGCCGTCCTCAGAACTTCCGCCACGCGGGGAACCAGTTTCAGATGTCGTCCATCATGGATTGGTTCAAAGGCGACTTCGGTGCCAACCAGACGGCTCAGCTAAACACGATTAGCCAATGGCTACCGACAGCAGCGGCACAAAACGCCGCCCGCAGCGGACGTGTGAGCATCAGTTACCTTGATTACAACTGGCAGCTCAACGAACAAGCCAAGGCAATGGCTGGCAGCGGCAGCAAAGCCGGATCGGGTGCGAAAGCCGGTTCAGGAACCAAGGTTGGTGCAGGTCGCTAAGCGTATGTGATCGGCAGCAAAGTAGAACGACGTAAAAAGCCCCCCGTTGATCAGTCAACGGGGGGCTTTGTCATTTACACCCAACGCAGTCGGGTTCTATCCACTACTCAGTCTTCGCAGCATCGTCAGTCGAGACGACGCCCTCGTGCATCCACTTCTTGAGGATCGGCGAGATCAACAAAGCGAAGATACCAGTAAGCACCGCCATGATGGCAACCAGCTTGTAAACGTCGCCGTACAGGTTGACAGTTTCGATTGGTGCCGGAATGAAGTTGCTTCCGCCTTCGTTCTTCACAGCCGCGAACTGAGCGATAATCGCTGCCAGGAACTGCGAGAATGCTGTTGCCAGGAACCACGCTCCCATCACCGTGTTCACCAGCCGTGCCGGTGTAAGCTTGGTGACCATCGACAAACCAACCGGTGACGCGCAAAGTTCGCCGGTGGTCAGTAGCAGATACATCAGCAGTAACCACCAGGATGCAACCATCCCGTTGACCGCCGCCTGAGCTCCGAAGTACAGGCAAGCAAAGCCGCCGCCAAGCTGCAGCAGTCCCAGCGCGAACTTCACCGGCGTACTTGGTTCAAGGCCCTTCGCCGCCAGCCACGACCAACCGGCAGTGAAGACCAGCCCGAAGATCATGATGTAAATCGCGTTCACCGCCTGGAACACCGACGCAGGCACTTCGCTACCGCCCAGGCCAAGCTTACCAACGTTTTCTTCAGTAAACGTCCACTGAATTTGCTTGTCAGCGTCAGCCACTTTTTCCTGCTTCGCGAACTCTCGCAACGCAGTAAGTCCGGTCATGGTAAGAATCGGTTTCTCCCGAACCTTAGCCAACGTGGCTTCCAGGATTTCCGGCTTCATCCGTTTGGCTTCTTCGCGATCGGCCTCGACAGCATTAATCGCCCTGACCAGCTTGTCGGCGAAACCGGGAGCTCCGTTTTCACGACCAAGGAATTCCTGTGAGAAGAATTGCGTGTCGCCTTCCGCTTCAGCAGCCAACAGTGCAAATGTCGCTGTGTTCCCAACATCGCCGGCTTCGACCATGCTTTCCTGGGATACTCGGTCAATGTTTCTATCCGTAAAGTTGTTTACCGAACTGCCAGACTGCTCAAAGAACGCCCAGAACACGAAGATAAAGAACGTCAGGATGAACACGACGTACATTCGTTCGCGGTCAATCTTGTTCATCGCAAACGCCGACTTCAGCAGGTAAATCAACGCACCCAGACCAGCCAGAGTCAGAACCAATCCAGCAGGACGACTGACTTCTTTTACGAATTCAGCCAGGCCCTTCATGACAGCAGAGTCACTACTCTCAAGACCTTCAACCGCCGATTCGGGAATCAGCTTCATCTGCTCATCGACGCCGGGAATAACCGTCATGCCGGAAACCAGCAGGACAAAAACCGGAATCAGAATCAGAGTGCCGATGATGACCTTGGTCAGGTAGCCGCCAAACTTCTCCTTGTCCGGAATTCCGCCGGCTTCCTTTGGTAGTCCACCACGCTGAAGAGCCATCACTGCGACGCCGCCGGAAACCAGCAAGGCAATCGCAACAATTGGAACCGAGATAACAGAAACCGCGTCACCTGCGTTCTCTGTAAACAAACCGTAGGCACTCGCAATCGCAGCACCCATGATGAGAATCTGAGTCAGCAGAGTCGGAGCCACGAAAACAGCGACGCCAACCAGCATGCCGATGGTTGCCAATCCAAAGCCCCAGTGCCAACCGTAGGTCTCACCGATGTAACCGCAAAGCAGTGGAGCCAACGCGGCACCCAGATTGATACCGATGTAGAAAATCGTAAAGCCGCCGTCACGTTTGGGGCTGCCTTCCGGGTACAGGTTTCCAACGATGGTTGAGATATTCGGTTTGAAGAATCCGTTCCCAACGATCAGGAACCCAAGCGCGGTGAAGAACCAGAATTCCTGTTCGATGGTCATCAGCAGGTGACCACCCGCCATCAGCACCCCACCAATCACCACACAAACGCGCGAGCCCAGAAGTTTGTCGGCGATCATGCCGCCGAAGAATGGCGTCATATAGACCAAAGCCGTGTACGCTCCGTAGACCGCGTTCGCGTCCTGGTCTCCGAAACCAAGAAAGCCCTTGATCATGTACAGGATCAACAGGGCTCTCATTCCGTAATAGCTAAAGCGTTCCCACATCTCTGCGAAGAACAGGGTGTAAAGCCCTGTCGGATGTCCGAACAGCTCTTGCTGTTTCGAGTGATCAATGGTGGCCATCTAGTCGTTGCTCCCGACCGAAGAAACCCGCTGGTGCCTTTTGGTTTCGTCGCGAAAAATGATCAAAACGTGTCATCCCCGCCGTCCATGACGTGGACTGTCAGGGAATCAGTGTACTGCACGGCAACCGAAGTTCCACACACTGAGAGCCGCCCAAAGAAGCACATAGGGACACTATCAAATGCAGAAAGCGTCTCGCGATTGCGAGACGCCTTCAACGAACGTCTGATTGGAGCCGGTCAGGACTACTCAATCCCGTGCATCATTGCCTTCATCTTGCCCTTGATCAGAATCAGGACAATCCCCGCACCGATTGGGATGACTGTGAAGATGAGAAAGAACACTGCCATCCCGTATTCCTCGACAATCGGGTCAATGAAGCTACCAGTCAGCCCGGCCGCCGTGTTGGCAATGAAGTTCGCGATGAACCAAAGGCCAAACATGAGTCCCACCAGTCGAGCAGGAGCCAGCTTACTGACGTACGAAAGGCCGACAGGTGACAGGCACAACTCGCCCAGTGTGTGAAGCAAGTAAGCCAGAACCAACCACATCATGCTGACCGAAGCTGTCTTTGCCCCCAGTGGGATTCCCATGGATCCGTAAGCCAACGCCCCGAAGCCAGTGCCGAGCAGGATTAGCCCCAGAGCGAACTTCACAGCTCCCGAACGGATGATGTTCTTTTCCCAGAACTTCGAGAACAAAGGCGCGAATGCGATGATGAAGAACGAGTTCAAAATGCCGAACCAGGACGCAGCGACTTCAACTTCCTGATCTTTCAGCTCGACGACTTTGGCATCGATTGTGTCCTTCGCGTCTTCGCCAGCGATACTGATCTTATCCTTAACCAACAACTGAATGTCGTTGCCCTCAGCGTACTTTTCTTCGTAGTTGTCGGGCAGCGGCATCTTGTGTGTTACGTCAGTGCCGTTCTTCGTGGTGAAGCTCAGTTCGCTGTAAGCTTTTTCCTTCCAAAACAAACCGACCAGGCTCTCTTTGGTCACCGGAGCAACCTTGGTCATGAAGTGAGAACCAATGGCTTTGCCGTCTTTATTCTTCACGACATTATCGGCGACGGTGTTCTCTTTGTTGCCTTCGTCGGTCGGGTCATAAAGCGTGTAGTCTTTGTTGTAGCTCAGTTTCACCGTTGAACCGGCTTCGAGATCAGCGGTGGTTCTTACTCGTCCCGATTGTTCGGTTCCGTTGATGTCGGTGTATGAGACTTCATACGCCTTGGTAGTAAAGTCGTTTTGAATCAGCCACAACGCGATCCCCCAAATGACCACAAAGCTTGCGATCAGGCAGAGGTTCGAGATTGCGTATTTGCCGAAGGTGGCTTTGCACAGTTTGGCCAGCACCCACGTCACAACAATCAGCGGCACAATGGTCAGTAGTAAGTTGATGACATTGAACGCCGTCGCTGCGCCGCCTTTCAGTACTCGGTCGGTGTAGTCGCCCGCAAAGATCGTCATCGATCCGCCAGCTTGCTCGAACGCCCACCAGAAGAAGATCGTGAAGAACGCGAAGATTCCGATCACGATGATCCGGTCTCTTTCGACGTTGGCTGGAACTGCGTCGGCGTCCGGAGCCGCATCGACTGCCTTCTGCACTTTCGCCTGCGGCTTCTTACCGAGTTCACCGAAAATGTTCTGAGCAAAGTAAAACTGGATCATGCCCAGCAACATGAAGATACCAGCCAGTCCAAAGCCGTAGCTCCAACCAACCTTCTCTCCAATGTAACCGCACAGCAGAATTCCCAGGAACGCTCCAGCGTTGATGCCCATGTAGAAAATCGTGTACGCCGCGTCACGCTTCTCGACTTCGTCGTCGTACAACTGACCCACGATGGACGAAATGTTCGGCTTGAACAAACCGTTGCCAAGAATCAGGCAAATCAAACCAATGTAGAATGACGTCGCCGTTTCGAAAGCCATACTTGCGTGACCAATCGTCATCACCAGAGCGCCAAGAACGACGGCCAATCGATAGCCAAACAGCTTGTCCGCAAGGAAGCCACCGATAATCGGTGTGATGTAAACCAGGCCGGTATACCAGCCGTAAAGCGCGAGCGCTTCAGATCGGCTCCATCCCCAACCATCGTTGAAGAAGCTGGCTGTCAGAAACAGAACCAGCAACGCTCGCATGCCGTAGTAGGAAAAGCGTTCCCACATCTCGGTAAAGAACAGCACGAACAAACCGGGCTTGTGACCCAGTATCGCCGCGCTGGACGGCAGGCCACTGTGGTCCGAAGAAGCTGTGCTCATTTCTACTCCTGATGTCATCTCATCGTTTCGGGATCAAACGCCGGTCCACCGGCCTCTCAGCAGTGTACCGGGATGGCCAGACGGTTCCACGCTCCAACAACCGCTCAGAACGCCCCGCGATGCAAATATCTGCACAAATCAGCCTGTTTGCTGCCAGGCGTTTGTGCCGACCGACGCTCCGCAGTAGCTTGGCTCTGCCACAGTCCCGATTCATCCTCACGCTACTTTGAAAGTCATCCGCATGTCTGATCGCATCATCTTCCGAACCGGCGAAGCTCTCGTTGCCGGCGGTCCACCCTTCACGGCCGCCGAACCGGAGGTCGTTATCGGCGAACTGGACGGACCGGTCGGAACCGCACTCGCCACACTCACCGGTGACCAGTCAATGGGGCACTCCAAGGTCTTTGCGATTCTGAACACAGACATTCAGGTTCGACCGGTCACACTTTGCGTCAGTAAAGTCACAGTCAAGCACACACGCTACACCAATATCCTCATGGGAACCGTGCAAGCCGCCATCGCCAACGGAGTCCTTGACGCCGTCCGCGCGGGCGATCTTCCGAAAGATAAGGCCAACGACCTGGGCATCATCTGCAGTGTCTGGCTAAACCCTGGAGTCATCACCTGCGACGACCTGGACCACAAGGCTCTCTTCGAGATCCACCGTGAGGCTATGGCCAAAGCAATCCACAAGGCCATGCACAACGAACCATCAATCGACTGGCTGCTCGAGAACCAGGACAAAATCACCCACAAGTACTACCAGCGCGGCCTCGACGGCGAAATCTAACGCGAACGCGCGAACGTTCCGTTCGATCGGTATCCGGTTGGGGGTGTGACACGAGTTGGATGGTGCGGAGCCGGTTGGATGGTTCAGGGGGCGGCTGGTGTGCGTGGCGTGTGAGTTTTCGAGGGCGTCTTGCGGCTGTGTTTTGGTCATGGCTTGGGAACGACCTCGACCCCTGGCTACAGTGGGATCCGGACACACTGAACGCTGAGCAATTCCATGAGCTACACTGACCGATCACACCAATGGGGCCGATTCTTCACTAGCCTGGTGGTGCTGGGCATCGTCGCGGCGATGTACCTGGGTGGCATGTACGTGGCTGCCGGACAAGTCGTGGTTGAAAAGGCACTGCTGCACATGGCAATGCCGGCGGGCATCATCTGGATTCTCCTGACGTTCTTTTGCATCCAATTGCGAGACTGCAAAACCTCACCATTATTCGCTGTCGCCGCTTTGTCCTGGATCGCGTTGACCGCCTTCGGCAGCGGTCACCTGAAAAGCTTCCTCGTCGAACGGTTAGAGTTTGAATTCGCTGACAACCGACCGTTGGACGAGAAGGAACCGTTCGAAGCCATCGTCGTGCTTGGCGGCGGTTGTTCCGGGGCAATCAATGGTGAGACACAAACAAATTCCGCCGGCGAACGCGTGGTGCTCGCCGCGAGGATGTATCACAAAGGACTGGTGAAGAAAATTATCTGCACCGGCAAACGCATCAAAGAACTCGACCCAGACGGAACCGACCCGGCAGACCGCAGCGAAATCATTCTGACGCAACTGGATGTGCCAGCTGCCTCAATCGAAAAAATGGGTGGCATCAACACTTCAGAAGAATTGAAGAAACTCGGCGAACGGTTCAACAACCAGCAACGAGTCGGCCTCATCACATCAGCCTGGCACATGCGGCGCGCACTCAGACTTGCGAAGGCCAACAACTTCAGCGTTCATCCGCTTCCCGGAGGATTCAAGTCGGGTGAGCAGCGTCCGTGGACCACTGGCAGTATCATGCTGTCTATCATTCCCAACGCTGAAGCACTCAACAACACGACCTGGGCCATGCGAGAGTACCTTGCAGGGGTGGTTGGTCGATAACATCCACGTTCAGCTTTGACTCAACCGAGATCTGCCTGATCGAGTTCCATATGCACTACCTGACGCTCTCACTTTGTCTTCTGTCTTCGGTTCTGCCAGCCGATTCAACGTCACCACTTGTTGACGATGCCGTTGTCTTCGAAGAACAAAACGGCATCCTGGCCGTTGAGGCAGAACACTTCTTCAAACAAGAGAAAACCGAACCACGGGCGTGGCATCTGATGTCGTCTGAATCTGTCGCGGACATCAAACCCGATGGCGATCCGCCGCATGTGGCCGGAGCCAGTGGCGGAGCCTACATCGAAGCACTGCCGGACACGCGGCGAACTCACGACGACAAGTTGATAGGCGGCCAGAACTTCCAAAACAAGCCGGGGCTCATGGCGGTCCTGCACTACAAAGTGCACATCAACACGCCCGGTCGGTACTACGTTTGGGCTCGAACACATTCGACCGGTACCGAAGACAACGGCCTGCATGTCGGTATCGATGGAACCTGGCCAGCGTCCGGTCAACGCATGCAGTGGACCGCAAAACGGCAATGGTTCTGGGACAGCAAACAGCGAACCCAAAAGGTTCACACCGGAGTCCCCGGCAAACTGTTCCTGGACATCGACAAAGCCGGCGAACACATCATTTCGTTTTCCATGCGAGAAGACGGGTTCGAGTTCGATCGCTGGTTGATGACCAACAACAAAGACTTCAAGCGGCCGAAAAGCATTGGTCCGGCCACAGTTGTAAAGTCAGGAACGCTGCCCGCGCCGTTCTCGTTCGTCAAAGCAAAACCCATGCAAGTCGCCGAAGCCAAAGCTAAGGCTCCGCAAGAACCACTTGTCCAACCCCGACAAGCAGACGGCAACGGAACTGTAGCCATCAATGGCCCAAGGCAGTGGAACAATGTCGTCGTAACCTTGAACGGTCCTTACGCTCACGAAAAAGACAACAGCCCGAATCCGTTTACGGACTATCGGTTCGAAGTCCGGTTCACTCACGAATCCGGATCACCCAACTACGTCGTGCCCGGCTACTTCGCCGCCGACGGGAACGCGGCAAACACGTCCGCCGAATCCGGAACGAAATGGCGAGCTCACCTGACTCCGGACAAACCCGGTAACTGGAAGTACAAAATCACGTTCCACCGTGGCAAGAACGCAGCCATCGACGACCAGGCCGACAAAAGCCCCGTCGAACTGTACGACGGTCGCACCGGGCAGTTCATCGTACGGGCCACCCGGACGCCTCGCAGAAAGAACGCGAGAAACGCCAACCGGGACTTCCGAACGAAAGGTCGACTGCAGTACGTCGGCAAGCGATACCTGCAGTTCGCAGGAACAGGCGAGTACTTCATCAAAGCCGGTCCCGACGCTCCGGAAACAATGTTGGGATACGCAGACTTCGACGGAACCGTCGGTCGTAAGAAAAATGTTCCACTCAAGACCTGGCAGCCGCACATGTCCGATTGGAAACAAGGCAACCCAACCTGGCAAAGCGGAAAAGGCAAGGGCTTAATCGGAGCCTTAAACTACCTCGCGCAAAAGGGATGCAACTCGTTTTCGTTTCTCACCTACAACGCGGGTGGCGACGGCGACAACGTCTGGCCATTCATTCGCCGCAACAACAAGATGCACTACGACTGTTCGAAGCTCGATCAGTGGGGCATCGTGTTCAATCACGCTCAGTCACGCGGCCTGTACCTGCACTTCAAGTTGCAGGAAACGGAGATGGACGACAACCGCAAAGGTTCGAAGCCAAACCCGGCGAACGTCCCGACATCGCTGGACGGAGGCAAGCTTGGCCCGGAACGTAAGTTGTACCTACGCGAACTGATCGCCAGGTTCGGGCATGCTTTGGCTCTCAACTGGAACCTTGGCGAAGAGAACACCCAGACGCCTGAAGAACAGATTGCGATGGCGAAGTTCATTGCAGACACCGACCCATACCATCACAACATTGTTGTTCACACCTACCCAAATCAGCAGGACAAAGTTTACCCGCCACTGTTGGGCGACAAGTCGGCACTCACGGGAGCCTCTCTGCAAAATGGATGGGATGCGGCTCACAAACGCACGCTGAAATGGATCAATGCTTCCACAGAAGCCGGCCGTCCATGGATCGTCTGCAACGACGAACAAAACTCCGCGTCGATGGGAGTTCCTCCTGACCCCGGCTACAAGGGCTTCGATGGCATCGCCGGCAAAGGCGAGAAGAAGCAGTACGACCTCCACGACATTCGCAAGAACACATTGTGGGGAACACTCATGGCCGGCGGCGCCGGTGTTGAGTACTACTTCGGGTACAAGCTGCCGCAGAACGATTTGATATGCGAAGACCTGCGTAGTCGAGACAAAAGCTGGGACTACTGCCGGTTCGCCATCAACTTCTTCGCCAACAACGATCTACCCCTACCCGAAATGAAGTGCATGGATCAATTGGTCGGCAACCCCGATCACACCAACAAAGCCTACTGCCTGGCCAAACCCGGCGACGTGTACCTGGTGTACCTCCCGACCGGCGGCAACCAGAAACTGAACCTCGAAGGCCAGTCAGGCGGCTTCACCGTGTCCTGGTTCAACCCACGACAAGGTGGGAAGCTCAACGAAACGGCGACTGTGACTGGCGGTCAATCAATCGAACTCGGCAATCCGCCTGGCGACATGAATAAGGACTGGTTAGCGGTTGTTCGCAAGGCGAAGTGAGCCTGTTGACTGTGTTGCTTTTCAACGCGACACTGCCAGAAACAGTTTGAAGAACAATCGGCTATAGTCCCCCACAACATCGTAAACACAATCAGAGAACCCAGAGACTAAGGATCAGAAATGATTACCGTTGGAATGAACTACAAAGTGATTGAGGGCAAACAGAAGGACTTCGAAGACAAATTCGCTGGAGTCATTGGTGCTTTGGAAGCTGCTGATGGGCATGAGAGTTCGACACTGTGGAAGGACGTCGCCGACGGTGCGTCCTATCTGATCACAAGTGAGTGGTCCGAAGAACAGGCATTTACAGACTTTATTCGAAGCGATGCGTTTCGTGCTGTCACTAACTGGGGCAAGGAACAGATCCTCGCTGGCCGTCCTTCCCACAAGGTATACAAGTCCTAGCTCGCGCAAACGCTAACGAGTGAGCCGGCCTTGGCGCGGGTGTACCCGGTGTCATCACCGGGCTTCCTCATTCCGAAGCCGAGCTAGTCACCTGCGTTGAATCGCCCTGCGTAAACGGATTCGAGAACTTCTTGTCCGTTACAAACTTACGATCAGTCAAAGTCTTAAGGAACGCGACCAGAGCCGACTTCTGCCGCTCACTGAGGTTCAACCGAGTCCCCCCGCGTTCTCCACGATCACGATCACGATCGCGCCCGCGACCTCGGCCCCGACCGCGTAGACGCCGACTAAGATTCTGATGCGGTTGGACACCACTATCGTAGTGATTGACCACGTCTTCCAAAGTCGCCAGACGACCATCGTGCATGTACGGCCCGGTCAGTTCGACATTCCGTAACGACGGCGATTTGAAGTCGCCAATTTCGGATGCCCGCATGGTGATGTCGCCAACTCCGCCGTCCTTCACCTTGAAATCGCCATCCAGACCATTGTTCCGGGTGTCATCCAGAAAGAACACCGCGCGCTGCTGACCGTCACGACCGCGCCGGTTGGGCATATGACAAGAAGCACATTCGGCTCGCGTACCGCGTCCGAGGAAAATTCGCTTCCCCTCGTTCTCCAGGTCGGTGAAGTTGTGGAAGTCTTCCGAGATCGACTCTGCCTGAGCGATGCCATCGTCATACCTCGACCGGTAGGAAACCAACGATCGAACAAACTGAGCCAACGCTTTAGACATGCGATCCTGCGTGACCTTGTTGTCGCCGAACGCTTTCTCGAACAAAGGACCGTACATCGGATCGTTGCCCAGTGCCGCGACAAGATCGTCAAGCTTATGCCCCATCTCGATACGGTTCTCAATCGGCATCAGCACCTGATCTTCCAACGTCCGAGCCCGCTCGTCCCAGAAAAAGCGACCGCTCCTGTAATAGCGAGCGTTCACAAGACCCATCGCGTTGCGATCGACCTTCTTCCCTTCGAACCCAACGCTAACTTTTTTCGGTTCCGCAAAAGCATGCTCCTGCAAATGGCACGAAGCACATGCCGTCTTGTTATTCGCAGAGAGCTTCGTGTCGTAGAACAAAACGCGCCCCAGAGTCGCGCCGTGATCTGTCACCGGGTTATCATCCGGCGTGTTGTCCAGTCGGCGGACGTGCCGCGAGTCAAAGTGATCTGGCAATTCGGGATTGGCATAGTTGAACGGCGTCTCCGGCAGATCCAGAACGCGTCCCGCCGACTGAGCCAACACATCTGACCAGCCTGCCGAGAGAATCACAGCTAATCCCAACAGCAGCGACATCCTGATGAATCTTCCTGCGACCATTGCGTACTCCTTTCAACCGGGCGAATAGCCCTCGACTGATTTGCAGGCCCATGGTCTTACCGGCCCATCGCCACGGCGCGTGCCAGTATCAAGATGATACCGTCGGAACACCAAATGCATCCACATTTCTCTGGAGCAGCCCGACACAAAGACCCAGTTTGTAGTACCGGCTTTAGTGAATAGTGTCAGGACATGGGTAACACATGTGCCGGGACAT
>CAZAIB010000065.1:0-36413 GCA_964485095.1 uncultured Planctomycetaceae bacterium
GTGAGAATATCGACCCCAACACCGACTTGTGGGCAACGTTTACAAGAGGAATTAAGTGAGCTACGCGAACGGAGCGGCTCTCAATTCTGTGTTTCACTTTCGCTTTTGAACAGCACGAACAGATAGGCGAGCGCCGGGAATAACAGCACGGTTCCAAGCGTAATCACGGCCAGCATCATCCAGAGAACGTTGTCGGGAGCTTTTGCATCGAGGGCGCTCATGCCAGGTGGCAGCAGCACGGGGTATTGTGAAACGCCCCAGCCCCAGATGACGGCCGCGACGGCTCCGGATGCGGCCAGAACAGCGCGGGTTGTGTTGCCGCGTGATGTTTCGATTAGCGAACCGATTCCGCATGTCAGCGAAATCAGGATGAGTGGCCAGCCGCGGTTGATGAACCCGGCGGCTAGAACGGGTGCTTCGATCCAAACCATTGCCAGACCGGCAAACGAGAGCACTCCCACCCACAGCCCGGTCGATAGTGATCGCTTCCGCCAGAGCGTTAGCAGCTCTGCATCGCCCGTCAGGTGTGCCTCCCGAGTCAGGTAAATGGCCGCAAGATACGCGCACATTCCGACGGCGTAGAAACCAGTGAAGACCGATAGTGCTGTCATCCAGCCAGTGAGTGTCGTGGTTTCAGCCAGTCTGCCCGCGGCGACGGTTCCGGCTGCCGCGCCGAGGAACAGCGGTGTTGCCGTCGATGCCACCGCAAAGACAACTTCCCACAGCGTGCGTTCGGTCTCGGTTCCTCGACCGTACGATCGAAATACATAGCTGGCTCCACGGAACACGATGCCTGCCAAAGCCAACAACAGCGGGAACCAAAGCGCTTTGCCAAGCGCTGCGAACGCGGTTGGGAAACCGTTCATCAGAATAACAAGCACGAAAATCAGCCAGACATGATTGGCTTCCCAGACCGGACCGATTGCCTTGTAGATGTGGCGGCGTTCTTTGTCCGTCGATTGCAATGCGGTTGTGAATTCCCAAACGCCGGCACCAAAGTCTGCTCCACCCAGGATCGCGTACAGCGTGAGTGCCAACAGCATCACGCATAGCAGAAGATCATGCGGTCCCATCACGATGCTCCTTCTTCCAGAGGAACTCGAGCAAGCTGCCGTAGAACCACCACTGTGGCGGTTCCAATGACGGCGTAAATGGCCAGCGTGATTCCGAACACGTTCCACAACCCTGGTGCGGACGTCACTGCTTCGGTGGTTCGCATGTAGCCCTGAACAATCCACGGTTGGCGACCCACTTCGGTGACAATCCAGCCGGCTTCCATTGCCATCACCGACAACGGTCCCAGTGAAAATATTGCGAAGTAGTACCGCGTCGATTGCGGCCACGTCCTGGTCTTGATGAACGAGACCAGTGTCCACAGCGCAACAGCCATCATGAATCCACCAATTCCCACCATCACCTGAAACGCAAAGTGAACCACCGCAACCGGCGGCGTATCTTCACGCGGGAAGTCGTCCAGACCTTTGACTTCTGCATCGAAATCCGAATAACTCAGAAACGAAAGCGCGCCGGGGATTTCAATTGCGTATTTGGTTTCACGAGCGACCTCATCGGGGACACCACCAATCCGCAGCGGTGCACCCTTTTCTGTTTTGAACTGACCTTCCATTGCCGCCAATTTGACCGGCTGCGACTTGGCAACCACTTTGGCTGACCAGTCACCGACTGCCATCTGAATCGGTACCATCGGTAACGCCAACATCAGCGCCAGTCCAAACGCGCGCTTTTCGTAGTCGCGTTTGCGCTTCATCACAGGAATTGCGTAGAACGCGGCGACCACAAACCCTGTCACGATGTAAGCCGCGACCAACATATGCGCGGTCTGCGCGCCGGTGGCGACGTTGAACATTGCTGCCAGCGGATCGATGTTGACCGGCTTGCCATCGACCAGGTCGAACCCGGTCGGCGCGTTCATCCATGAATTGGCTGTGACCACAAAGAACGCGGAAAAGAATCCGGAGATTGCAACGGGGAAGCCTGTAAACCAATGGACTTTCGGCGGTAGTTTGTTCCAGCCGTACAAGTAGATGCCAGCGAAGATCGCTTCGATGAAGAACGCGAAACCTTCCATCGTGAACGGCATTCCGATGACGGCGCCCCACTGCCCCATGAATTCGGGCCACAGCAACCCGAGTTCGAACGAAAGCACGGTTCCCGACACGGCACCAACGGCAAACATGACGGCGAATGCTTTCGACCAGCGTTTCGCCAGCGTGCGCCAGAGTTCATCGCCTGTTTTGAGGAACCGCCATTCGGCTGCCAGCATCAATACCGGAAGACCAACACCAAGGCAGGCCAGAATGATGTGGAAGCCAAGCGTGAACGCCATCTGCAGCCTGGCTGGCAGCAGGTTGTCCTGGACGGTCTGCGATAGTGTCTCGGCCAGCATCGGATGCTCCCGCTACGGTTGGTCAGCAAAGGGTATGTCCCCACTGCTATTTAGACCGTAACGAGTTGGCTTTGTTCACAACATCCGCAAAGCTGGCAATCGCGGTTCCCAGCGACGGGACGCGATCGCGTTAGACGAACGAACGGACGGACGAAGCCAAACCAGTTCTTTCGGATCTATCGCTTCCTGGTGCCTGTCTTTGGCTTTGAAACGATGAACTTCTCTTTGTTGATCTGCTTGACACTGGCGATGTCAACGACGGGCACTTTGCCGCCGAGGACAATCTTGTCGGGCCGCATGCACATGCCGGTTTTGTCGTCGCAGCTCTGGTATTTGAGGATCAGTTGAAGTTCTTCAGTCTTGCCAACGGCGGCCTTGGGGATGTCAATCAGTCCGTAGATGACGACCGTGCCTTCGAGCAGATGGAATGGATCTTTTTCGCCCTCAACGCGTTTCTTCTTGAACGCCGGATACTTCACCTGAGTGAGTTTGGTGCCGTACTTCGACTTCACTTCAAACGTCGTCGGATACAGGTACGAGGGGCTGGGCTTGTCGGCGTTGATGTGCCAGCCCTTTTTGATCCGCACATAGATTGCGACCTTGGCTTTGTTGCCCGCTGGCAGCTTATCGACTGACATGAACGCCTTGGCTTCTACCGGCTTCTTCTTTGCTGGCTTCTTCGGCGGCGTCTGGCTCTTCTGCCGAGACTGTTGTACCGGAGCCTGATAGCTGGTCGGCTGCAGTCCCTCTCGTGAAAGCTTAGACGGTGATGTCTGTCCGGCATCAAGGTATTCAGACAGAGCAAGGCCCATGTTGGCCATTTCTCCGTTGCTTGAACGCAGTTGTTCTGCGAACACACCCAGCGTGCTGGCCGCGCGTTCTCGGTAGGCCTTCTTGCCGGTTAGCTTTGCCAGCTTCACAAGGTTCCGAACACTCACGCTGTTGCCCGATGGAATGACACCATCGTTGGCGTTTCGGGTTCGAACAATCAGTTCTTCGTGATCGTGCGATGTGAAGTAGTAGCCGCCAGTTTCTTTGGCTTCAAACATTTCGTCTTGTTTGGCCTGCAGTCGTTCTGCTTCCGTCAACCAGCGCGCTTCTTTGGTGGCGTCGTGTAGAGCCAGCAGTCCGCTGATGACAAATGCGTAGTCGTCCAGGTACGCGTTGAGCTTCGCTTTGCCTTCACGCGATGTTCGCCACAAGCGCCCATTGTCGTCTGACATTGTCGTCAGGATGAAATCGGCTGCTTTGCTGGCTGCGTTCTGATACACATCCGATTTGAACGCCACAGACGCGTCCGCAAACGCGCGAATCATCAGGCCGTTCCAACTGGTGAGGACTTTGTCGTCCAACAATGGGGCTTCGCGGGTTTTACGCCTGGCAAGCACTTTGGCTCGCATTGCGGTCAGGCGAGGTCGTAGAGCTTCTTCTGTTGTGCCGAGTGACTTTGCAACACCGGCGACTGCTGATGGGAAGTGCAACACGAAGCCGTGTTCGAAAGCGTTTGGAGCTTCCAGGCCGTAGACTTTGCTGAAGATGGCGGAGTCTTCTTTGCCCAGGATGTCGTCAATCTCTTTGCGGCTCCAGACATAGTATTCGCCTTCGATCGCATTCGTTTCTGCATCCAGAGCAGAATAGAAACCGCCTGACTTGTCAGTCAGATCGCTAAGCACGTAGTCCAGAATCTCTGTCGCCGTTCGCTTGTAAGCGGGATCCTGATTCTGCAGCCACGCCTGCGTGTAGGTTGTTGCAAGTTGAGCCTGATCGTAAAGCATCTTCTCAAAGTGTGGCACCAGCCATTCGCGATCTGTGCTGTAGCGATGGAAGCCGCCGGCCAGGTGATCACGAATTCCGCCCGCCAGCATTTTGTCCAGCGTCAGCCCAGCCATTGTCGTGGCCTGCTTGTTGCTTTGAGCCGACTGATACAGCAGATATTCGATACGAGGTGGAACTGGAAATTTCGGTCCGTCCGGACGTCGCGGGTTGAAGTTCACTCCACCCAATTTGGCGTCATACGACCGTTCAAGAGATGCCACAATTCTGGTTGCGAGCTTCTTGTCCAGAACAACAGACGATGTAGAAGGCTTAGGCTTCATCGCTTGTTGAACCTGTTTGGTCAGAACGTCCGCGTTGTGTTCAACGCGTTCTTTCTCATCGGTAAACAATTCGACAACGCGTTCAGCAACCGACTGGAAGCCGACTCCACGCGGACCCGTCTCAGCCGGGAAGTAGGTTCCACCTCCAAACGGGCGACCGTCCGGCATCAGGAACATGGACATTGGCCAGCCGCCGCCGCTGCCACGGTTGTAGATGATCAGCGAGGTCATGTAGATGTCGTCGAGGTCCGGGCGTTCTTCGCGATCGAGTTTGATGTTCACGAAGTGCTCGTTCATGTACTTAGCGATCTTCTCATTCGTGAAGACGCCGCGTTCCATGACGTGACACCAGTAGCAGCTTGAGTATCCAATTGAGAGGAAGACAGGCTTGTTCTCTTTCTTCGCTTTCGCAAACGCTTCCTCACCCCACGGGTACCAATCCACCGGGTTGTGGGCGTGCATCAGCAGGTAGGGGCTGGATTCACCCGCCAGCCGATTCGCCTTGTGCTTCTTGTGTTGATCTTTGTGGGCGGTTTCCTGTGAAACAGCGACGGCGCCGGAAAAAGTCGTTGCGGCAATCAGGATCGAAATCAGTCGCATGTTTATGGCCTCCACAGACCGGCTCTCATTACTTCGCACGCTTTTTGAGAACGAACCGGAGGGAGATGGCTCGCTACAAAACGCGTCCCCTAAGTGACATCGGTGTCTCACGGGGTGCGGGGTTCTACCAGAATTTGGAAAACGCGCCCGTAGCGAAATCTACAGTTCACAGACTTGGCGAAACGCCTCCTGAAATCAGAACCGAAAACTCCAGGCTTACCTATTTGCTCGCTCACGACGCCTTGGTCCGGCAGAAACTGCGCGTTGGCATTCTACGCAAATGGCGGTAGATGGTGGAAGATTGACGGTCGGAACGGTCAGTGACGACCATAACGATGATGCCGTTCAAACATAGCTGAAACACCTACACCGGTTACGAAACCAATGCCGATGCCGTGAAGGGTTCCCTGGGCTTAGGGAGTTGTCAGCGAATTGAAGGACGGAAAGTCATGAGCATGGACTACATCAATCTGCTACCGCACGGTTTCATTGACGATCCGGAACGCGGTCCCGTCTATGCGGCGGCGCCTGACGCTCAGGACGACCTCACACAGATCCATGGCATTGGAGAAGTGCTGGAGGCTCAGCTAAATCTGAATGGCGTCTATCGCCTTGAACAGATTGCTTCCTGGAACCAGACAAACATTGATGCGTTCAGCAACATGATGCCCTGCTTTCAGGATCGCATCGAACGCAATTACTGGATCCTGCAGGCTCAGCGAATCATCGAACGCCGCCGTACGTCGGCGCCGGCCGGAGCGGCTGTTGCCGGGTTCCCCGCAGGCCTGATTCAAACTGTGATGATAATGGCAATCGCTTTGCTGGTTGGTCTGTTGTTTGTGCAATGGCTCGACGGTGGAACACCAAAGATGTACGCCGGCAACCTGAAAGCCAGGACGTTTCATGTGACGGCGACCAGAACCGGCACGCTTTCCAAGATCATGGTTGCCGAAGGCGAACAGGTTCTCGAAGGACAGCAAATCGCGGCGCTGTACGACAGCGACCTGGACTCCAGTCGCCGAAGTCAAATCGCGCGAGTTGAAACACTTCGCCAAAACGTCGTCGCTGCCAAAGCGAAAGCAGAACTGGATCTCAAGTGGCGGGTCTATGAACTGGATCGTGAGATCCTCGAACACCGCCAGGCGATTGCATCAGCCGAAGAACCAGTGATTGAAGCTCCATCGGTTCCGGAAACAAAATTTCCTGCACCTATCGTGGAAGCCACGTTGCCAACGAAAATTGCTTCAGTAGCGAAACCAGCTGCGACCAAAAGGAAGCGGCATGGTTCTAACATCTGGTTGAGCGGACGTAGCGGGAACCGTAGCCAGGCACCACCCGTCATGCGTGCGACTCAGTCATCAGAGACGTTCGCGGAACCCATTGAGGCCGCACCACCAGCGGCGGAAGAAGATCCGTTTGCCGACGATTTCAACGGGCTGCGTACCGCGACCAGACCACCGGTTCTGAAACAGATTTCGATGGAGCAACTGCAGTCGATGCCTGTGGCGTTAAGTAAGGCTGAGAAAATTCGGCTGTCAGAAGAACGTATCAACGAACTGAATCGGCTCAAAGCATCACTTCGTGACAGTGTCCAACAAGCCAGCGGATTGGTGACGGCTCAAACCGCTCTGCAAAACGCAATTGGCGAACTGAAAGCTCTGGAAGATACACGGTACGAAATTGTGCTAACGACGGCCGGGTTCGGTGTGTGCAGCAAAGTCCTTTGCAGTGCCGGTGAGAAAATTCAAAGCGGTCAGCCGGTTCTGGAACTCATCGACAGCCGGAACCAGCACGTGTCTGCTTTAATTCCTTCGAGGCACGTCGATTCAATTACGCCCGGCATGAAGGTGTCTTTGTACTTCCCCGGCAAACACCACCGCCGCGGTCGCATCAACAGCCTGCCAGTGAGGACAACCGAGGTCGGCGAACACGGCGAATCAATGCTCGAGATTCGTATCGAACCGATGGGTGCCCTTTGGCCAATCGTACCAATCGGCTCGCAGGTCCAGGTCTCTCTCGATTAGGACGAAATACCTGTTCGTTCTACTCAAACCGAGTGCTGCCGTCTTTACGCAACTACGACGTGATTGTCTGAATTGATAAGCCATCATCCGTGTGGCGTTCGACGATATCAACAAGCTGGTCCGCGTACTGTTTGCGAGACTTGGAACCACGTTTGACTGAACTAGCTGTTCGAGTGTCGCCATCCTGCGCTCGACGAGCGGCCGACAGGAAGGTCTGAGCGACCTCATGATCGCGCGGGGCGACGGCCGACGTTTCGATAACCTTGTCCAGGCCACGGCCCAGCGGCAACAGGGCCAACGCTGACTTGAATCGCTGCCAGCGGACAACGTCTTCTGAGACTTCGCCGTCTTCCATCGATTTCAATGGCCGTGTTGGGAACAGGTCCAGTTCCAGGACCACGTCGCCGTTTGACTTGGTGTAGCACTGAGACAGTTCGAACCGAGTTCCTGAACCGCCATGCGCCCGGTTCAGTCTGGTCAAAGTCAGCAACAACTGGCCGATCAGCATCTCGCCTCCGGCACCTGGTCGCATCAGCAATCGCAGCGGATCGCTGGCCGACTTCAGACAGAAGCGTTCTTCGTCTTCGTCATCGGTCGGTCCAAAGTCTGGTGCTGCGATATCGGCTGCAGCAGCATTGCCTTCCTGGAGTTCGGTCCAGGCTTCCTGCAAGGCTCGGCGGTTTTGCTGGATCTGTTGCAGATCGCGAGCGCGCTGCCGTTCCCACTGCTGCTTGTCGCGTTCCAACTGCAGCGCGTACGTATCCAGTTGCTCAAGTTGAACAAGAAAGAACCGTTCGAACCGCCGCGAGAACCGATCAAGGTCGCGCGCCAGTTCCAGCAGGTCATTATGGTCGACGCTGTATTCGTCGTCTGTCTGGAGATTCGTAGACATGGCTTGCTTGTTTATCGCTTATCAAGACGTTTCCACAGTCGCGAAACGCGACCGGCGAGAGACTTCTCGTATGCTTCCTGGCGTTCTTCTTCTTCGGTCGCCTGAACTTCTTTGAGATGATCACGCAACGCTCGAATGCGAAGGTCTGAACCTTCAACCGCTTTCTGGTCTTCGATTTCCTGCTTCAGCTTCTCAAGTTCGAATCGCTGACGAGCAACGTCTGCGCGTTCCTGGCAAAGCTGAACACTTTCCAGGCGTTCGGCATCTTCGGCTGCGTTTTCAACGGCTCGCTCGAGGTCCCGAACCGTTTCGCGTTCTTTGTCCAACTGGCTTAGCAGGTCGTCCTTTTCGTCCCGCAATTCGGTGACAACGCGCTGCAGTGCTTCGATGCGTGTGTCGTTACTATCACTGCTGGCCGACTGTTCTGCGGCGCGGCGTTCGCTGCGGGCCTGGGTCAGGCGGACTGACATTTCTGACAGCTTGAGTTCCCAGTCACGATCGCGAGCCGTAATGCGCGACTCAATCTCTTCGACCCAGTTTTCCAGCTGGCGGCGTTCGTCTCGTTCTGCGTGTGTCGCGTCTTCAGAAACCTGCAGGTGGTTTTGAAGAACCGTAAGCTGATCGTCCTTCTGATCAAGTTCGCCTAGCAGTTCTTCCAGGCGTGTGCACAGCTTTTGCAGTTCGTCAGCTGAGACACCCGATGTGTCATCGTCGTCGGCTGGGGAACAGGTATCGCCGCTCTGGAGTTGTTGTATCAGGATGTCGCGTTCGGCGACTTCCGTTTGCAGCTGTGTCATTTCGGTTCGAAGCAACTCGATCATTTCGTCCTGAAATGGATCCGACTCGCTACTGGCGGCGCGGGCTGCGTCCAGTCGATCGCGCAACACATCCAGTTCAGCGTTTGCTTCCTGCAGACTCGCTTCGAGTTCTCGAACGCGAAGCAACTCTGCACCCGTTGCCGAAGATGGCTCTTGCGCAACAGTCGTTACAGCAGGTTCGGCCGCTGACTGCGTTTCGGTTGCGGTTGCTTCGTCGGCTTCCGTCGATTCGAAGTGTGCGTCGTTTTGCTCCGGCTGCGGTGCTTCGTTGCCGTGCTCTCGCATGTTGTAGAGTTCGTCGAGTGTAAAGGCCATGACCTTGTTCCATTACTTGTTTGTCTGTTCGACTTGAATGTTGCTGGGTGCGCGAGCTAGACCGTCACTTCGGCGACGCAGGTGTCACTTTCCAGCGTCTGGTTGACGATGTTCATGACGTCTTGCAGCGTATAGGGCCGTGTCAGAACGGCATCGGCTCCGAGGTCTGTTTCGGTTTCGTCGCCTGACGAAACGCCGATGACGCAAACTCCTTCGTGTTCAGTCGACTCGCGTAGTGTTCGAGCGACCTCAGCAGATTCAGGAGCGTCCATTGGAAGCAAAACAGCATCCGGACAGTTGCGCTTCAGCAACAGTTGCAATCCGAGGCGGTCGCGAACAACGCGGCCAGCCAGATCGTTGCCTTCGTCGTTAAGCATGTCGCGAAGCAGGTTCGCGGCGTCGCGATCACTTTCCATGGCGATCAACTGGCGGGTCTGCTTGTGAGCTCTCCGTTCGACCCAATCGACCATTTCGAGGCCGACAAGAACACGGCAAACTTCTTCGCGTTCCATGCCAGTTTTATCAGCAAGTTGCTGAGGTGTGGCGGGATCTTCCAGGTAAGACAAGAGCTTCATGTGCCGCGCGTCCAAGCCACCTCGGTCGAGGTTCTGGCCACGCAGTGCCTTGCGAACGAAAGCGGTGTACTCGTCACATTCAGGTGCAGTCAGAGCCGTTACAGATGAATCAACACACAGTGATGCGAGGCTGGCTTCCAGCGGTGATTTGATAAACAAGCCGGGAACTTCGCGACCAGATTCGAACGCGAATGTTCGAGCGTCCTGAGCATCAAAGCAGTGTCGTGTCAGCACGGCTGCCTGATGGCGGAGCAGGGCCTTCAGCATTCGTGGATCCAGAACCTTGCGGTCCAGCAGTTCTACCAGCCCATCAACCTGCGATGAGAACCCGGTTCCTGCTGTGAACTTCAGCAGTGGAGCGAGTTCTTTCATGTTCTCTGGCAGCGTGGCTGCAATTTGATCGGCACCGACTGACGTCGAAACAACAGCCTGGATGCGACCACCACGCAGATAGAAGTAAACGCGATCCAACGCGGTTTCGACTTCCAGCATGCCGGTGTGTTGTGAGTTGTTTAAGAAGTCCAGGACTTCACGCAGACCGAAGTTGGCGAGACTGCCTGACAAAGATGTGTTGGCGTTCGCATCAATCACTTCAGGAACCGCGGTTCCACCCGATTGTGACGCGACAATCATCGCTCCGTTTTCGACCGCGTTGGCAACGGTCGTCTTAAGCAACTCCGGCGTGTACGGCTTCGGCAACGAGTCAACAACGTTGGCCTGTTCGGTGTATTCCATATACGCCTGCTTTCGCAGCGTCGAAGAAACGACCACAGGAATCAAAGCAACTTCCGGAATCTCAGAGAGTTGTTTTGCAACCTCGATACCCAATGTGCCCGGCAACTGATGATCCAGCAGAATGACCTGAGGAACAATCTGCTGCGCGAGTTCGATACCTTCCTCGGCAGTTGGTGCGAGGATGACCCGGTAGCCTTCGCGGCTAAGGTTGCTGTCGACCATCTTTCGAATGGTCGCGCTATCGTCGATGACGAGAATTGTTGTTTCTGACATTTTGAACTCCGAGGTTCTTGGTTAGCTAATTGCTACCGGTTCAGCCGTCCCGGCGAGCATTCCATCCAGCTCGTCAAAGATGACATTTGTGAGTGGCTTGACGACCACCTGATCTGCTCCAAGTGAAAGCAGGCGGCGGTGTGTGTCTTCATCACCACGACTTGTGATGACGAAAACGGGCATGTCTTTGATTCGACTACGCTGCTTGATTTCTGACACGAGTTCGAACCCACCCAGTCGTGGCATTTCGAGGTCAGTTAGAACAGCGTCGTAGTCACCGGTCTTGAGCATGTTGAGTGCTTCAAGACCGTCACTGGCTTCTGATGTTTCATATCCGGCCTGGCGAGCGATTCGCACGTGCGTTCTGCGTGTGCTTAACGAATCGTCAACCACCAGAATGTGTGCTCGTTGTCGAACCGAATCGGTGGCCGTTTCCTGTTGCGGCTGGTCGACCCTGGTGACGTCGCTGGTTGCCAGTTTCATCAAGCGATACACGTCAAGAATCTGTACGGTTTCGCCGTGACCAGAAAGCGTAAGTCCGGCCAGAAGTGGGTGCCCGACCAACAGTGGCGGAACCCCTCGGACCACAACTTCTTCTGCTCCAACAACGCTGTCGACTTCAATAGCCACTCTGTTTGCGGCAGTCGCTGAACCGCCGGTATGATGACCGAGAACCAGCAGTTGGCGTCGGTCGCTGGTTACCTTGTCAGGCAAACCAAGCATCCGCCCCAGTGAGGCGGTTGGCAGATCCTGCGGCAGATCGCTGGCCTCAGGCCGAGCGGCTTGTACGAATTGCATTGGCACAGCGAACAGCTGACCGCCGCACCGCATGACCATCGCGTGTTCGATTGCTGAACGCAGCGGAATCTGTAGCCGAATACAGGTTCCGTGTCCGGTGTCTGAATCAATCTCAACACGGCCACGCATTCTGTGAACCTGTGTCGCGACGACATCCATCCCAACACCGCGACCGGAAACTTCGCTCACTTCGCTACGTGTTGAGAAGCCAGGGTGGAAAATTAACCTAGCCAGACGGTCGCGTGATGGAGCTGCACCGGCCGGGATCAGGCCACGTTCGCGGCCTTTCTGTTCCAGCTTTTCGTAGTCAAGCCCCCGACCATCGTCTCGAACTTCGAACACGAGACTGGTCGCATTGGAGTGCGCCGACAGAGTGACGCGACCAACTTTGGCCTTACTGACTTGTTCGCGGCCAATTGGGTGTTCGATACCATGGCTGACAGCATTGCGAACAATGTGCATCAGAGGTTCGAACAATCGTTCCTGCAATGAGCGTTCTAATCGAACCTCGCCGCCAATGAATTCGACTTCAACCTGTTTGCCTTCCAGGCGAGCCGCATCGCGAGCCGGTCGGTGCAAACGTCGGAACAGACCTTCGACGGGAACCCGCTGCAGGTCCATGAGTTCTCGACGGAACTCACCGATCAAACGCGAAACAGCGACGTTGTCGTTGCCCAGCGGATCGAACACTTCTCTTAGCGATCGGTTAAGTTCGGCGACGTCGCTGCACAGTTCAGCCAGTTCGCGAGCTCGGTAGGTTGCGTGCCGCGATGCACTGCGAGCAAAGTCCTGAGACTCGTCACCCGCAATGCTGGCTCCATCAGACAATCGCTCTGTCAGAGTACGCATTCGTGAAACACAGCCGCTGACTCCTGTGTGCAGATCGCGGAGACCGCTGACATACGTGTCACGTCGGTTTCGCAGGCTGACCAGTTCTGCCAACAGGTCCAGCAAAGTGCTTAGTCGGCCGGCTTCCACTCGTACGAAGTTGGTCTCCGTATCGTTGCTGTTTGCAGGTGTAACTGCTGGCACTATGGAATCGGTCGTCGGCGTGGCAACCGCAGCAGGAACGGGCGCGACGTCTGGCAAACTGCCACCGGTCACGATTGTTAGCTGGTCGCGAACCGCGTCAACACCTCGCAAAACCGGATCGACATCCAAAACGCCGCCAGACTTATGAGTCGCCTCAATGTAGTCTTCCAGCTTGTGCAGATAGCCAGCCAGGTTGCTCAGGCCAACACTGCCGGATGCACCTTTTAGTGTGTGTAGTTCTCGGCAGAACTGCTGCATTGATGCAACGTCGCTGGGGTCTGACTCGATTGTCAGCAGGCACTGTTCCATGGAAGCCAGACAGCCTGTGGCATCGTCTGCGTACGCTTCAACGATGTCCGCATCCATCTCCGGCTTCTCAGGAGCCGGTGGATCGGGAATCGCTACCGATTTTGGTTCCGCCTGCTTGGCCTTTGACCTGGAAGGAGCAGCCTTCTTTTTTTCCTTGCGGGGCTTCGTTGGTTCGGAGAGAACCGGTTCGCCCAGACCGGCCAGGAGTGCTGACATATCGACGCTGCTGGCGTCGAACGTTTCCGATTCGGAATCAGCGTCTGCTCCGCCCCAACTGTTCGTCCATGCGTCGTTGCTCGAAGCCGGTAGTAGTTCGAGGTACTCGCCCCATTCTCTGTTGGCAACGTTAATCGTCTCTTGCGCGCCGCTGCCGGTGGTTCCGTTTAGACACGCCTGAAGCGTGTTCAAACTGTCATCGACGAACGATACGATTTCGCTTGTACGAGCCTTGTCGTCTTTCGATTTGCCGAAGCAGCTTACGATTTCCAGCAAGCTAAGTAGCATTGCCGAAAGCTGTGCTGCATCTCTTGAACCGGCGTCGGCTGCAGAAGCCTGCACTTTCTCCAACCCCGCTTGCGCGGCGCTGAGATCAGGCTTCTTAAGCGACTTGCGAATCGCGGTGATAGAACCTTTGGACTTGCTCACTGGGCCACCTCTGCCGCAAGATCATTCAGCAATTGTTTGCCGGCAGACTGTTGTGATTCCTCGTCGCGAATCATCGGACGTTTCTGTACCGCTTGAACCGGTGCCACGTATCCGCCATTGGTTGCACAGCCATAAAGCGGTGCGATTGAATCGTCCAGGTCGCGAGCGGCAGCGGCCAGAGCCATTGTTGTTTCGCGGACTTGTTCTGCCTGATCGCGAATTGTGTCGGTGACCGCGGTAACCTGCTGCATTCCCTGCACGACAGTGTGAGCACCTTCAAGCTGGCCACTGGCTGTCTGTGAGATGTTCGTCACCAGTTTTGCTGATTGAGCCAGCGACTGGCTAATCGATTCCAGAGCGTCGCCCGCGTCGTTGACTCGGCGAACTTCTTCGTCAACCTGTGCTCGTTCTTCGACCATGGTGGCGATCGATTCCTGAGTTTCAGACTGCATTGAATTGATAAGCGTTGTGACTTCGCTTGCTGCCGCGGCAGTTTGCTCGGCCAGTTTTCGAACCTCTTCGGCAACAACTGCGAACCCGCGACCGTTCTCGCCCGCTCGAACGGATTCAATCGAAGCGTTCAAAGCCAGCAAGTCTGTCTTGTCAGAGATCGCACTGATTGTCTCGACAATGGAACCGATTTCCTGAGATCGTTCGCCCAGCGCCAGCAGCTTCTTCTCAGCGGCTTCAACGTGCAGTCGGATACTGTCCATGCCGAGAATCAGATTCTTGATGACACCGTGAGCCTCACCAGCTGATTCGATTGCCGACATTCCCGTCTTGCTGGCTGCGTCAGCGGTTTGGGTCACGTTGTCAATGTTGGCCGCCATGACTTCAACGGCGGATGTTGTTTGGACAACAGCTTCGTTTTGTCGATTCGTTCCGTCTGCGGTTTCGCGAATCCCGCGAGCGATCTCGTTACTAAGATCGATGATCTGTTGAATTCCGGTTCGCGCTCCACCAGCCATTGTGACCAGGTGGTTGCGTAGTTGTGTCCCAGGCGCGATGTCGTGTGAGATGGCGTTGTGGCCATTGACCGGTGTCAGTCGAACAACCAAATCGTTGGCGTCCTGCCACCGGTCCGCTTCCATTTGCATCCGGGCTTCCGCCTTCTTCCGCCATTGGCTGACAAAGCCTGTCACCGATTCTGTGCCCGCCATGTGTACCTGCTGAACGCCTTCGGGCACTTCGATGCAGTGTCGAACCGCAGTCGCAGCCGACTTCAGCCACAGCAGTGTGACACCGGCGCCAACGGCAGCCAGAACGCCAGCAGCAACCCAGGCCAAAGCCGCGCCGTTGGCGGTTGAGCCAGCCAGCTGTGTTCCAGCCAGAACCGAACCCGCCGCGACGGCTACATATCCAAGCACAATGCGAAGTTGCAGCTTCATGATTTGTTTCCCACTAAGTCGGCAGTTGAATCACTAGCCGCACCGCGGCCGCCGTGTTGTTTGTCGCTCCATGACCGGGTCAGTTCGCTCTCGATGAGATCGCGAAGGTTGCTGGCGTGGAGAACGCGAACGCTTTCCGCTTCCCAGGCCGCCCAGCCAGTAATGGCCGACGTCCAGCAAAGCATGTCGGTCACTTCTTCCCCGGCGGATGGTTCCAGACTCACGAGTGCTCGCACTTCGTCAGCCAGAACTCCCCAGGCACCATCGCCACTTTGAACAACCAGCATTTGCGGTTCTTCACCAAGACGGGCTCCGTCTTCGGTCAGCAGATGGTCCAGTCGAATGACCGGAGTAAACTCACTGCGGAAGTGGCAAAGCCCGGCCAGCACGTTGGTGCTGCCTGGGACGGCAACCAATGTTGGTCGCTCGCACACTTCACGAACGTTTTCCGCCGGGAACGCGAACCATGTCGAGCCCCGTCGAAAAACGCAGTACGTTGTGTCGCAATAGGTAGCGAGGTTAGACATCACTGGCTTTCCTCTTTAATTGGCTTTCAATTCGCTTGGCCAAATCGGCAAGTCGACTTGTATCGGGAGCTGCGGGAAGTTCCGGCATGGTTTGTTCCCGGGCCTGAGCTTGAGCCTGAAGTTGCGCGTTGGCCTGAGCTTCGGCGGCAATCTCGCTGACGACCCGTTCGTGGAATGGACGAACCGATTCAGACTTGCCGCTGGGGACAGACAGAGTGGCTCCATCCCAGTCGTGTTCTTCGAGCTTCCGGATTAAATCGCGAAGGCTGTCCCACTCACGTGAGAAGAATTCCTGCACGGAAGACTTCCACTGCGCGACGGCATTAGGTTCCGGATCGCCACTGACCTGTGGCGCAGTTGTCGAATTGGCATCTTGATTGAGCATGCCGGTGACCCGAGGAGAGGGGAATATCACCACGAGGATGTGGTGAACGCCAAACCCTAGGTCGCGAAAGGTCACCGCGAACCCGCCATCCACCTAACACGCACAATCAGCCGCCTGGTGCTACGGGTTGTGCCGACATTGCCGACAAGACCCCGGTGGTTATCGGCATATGCCTTGCGAAAGTATCTGGGGAACCGTGCACTATCAGTGCCCGGAATGCGCGCTAAGCCAAGCGCTGCTTCCAGTTCGCAACCTGTTGAGCCACAGCGTCAATACCGCCAGAGCCGTAACTCTGTAGCACGCTCATCGCGTTCTCCGCGCCCAGCACTGTGAAGACTTTCTCGTCGATGAGCTCACACGCACTTTGAAGCTCTTCCAGCGACAGATCCGCCAGCCGGCAATTTCGACTCTCACAATGAGCGACCAGCTTGCCAACAGTTTCGTGACCCGTTCGCATCGGGACACCTTGTTTGATGAGGTATTCCATCAACGCTGTTGCGTCCAGAAAACCGTCTTCAAGTCGAGCAGCGATAGCGTCGCGATTGATCTCTGCCAGCCCAACGATGTCGGCCGTCAGTTCAAGGCACGCAGCGACCGTGTCGTAAGAATCAAACAACGCAATTTTGTCTTCCTGCAGATCACGGTTGTACGCCATCGGCAAACTCTTGATCAGAATCAGCAGCTGCGGAACGGCCGCCATCACGCGAGCAGTCTTGCCGCGAATGAGTTCCAACACATCCGGGTTCCGCTTCTGAGGCATGATGGACGAACCCGTTGTGTACGTCTCCGGCAGATTGATGTAACCGAATTCCGTCGAATACCACAGGATCCACTCTTCGCACAACGTGCTTAAGTGAGCCGAAATCAGCGACATTGAGAACAAGAACTCAGTCAGGTAGTCACGGTCACTGGACACATCAAGACTGTTCGCCGCAATCGATTCGAACCCCAGTTCCTTCGCGGTGAACTCACGATCGATCGGCAGCGACGTTCCGGCCAGCGCCGCGCAGCCCAGCGGCGAGACATTCACACGTTTGCGGCAATCAGCCAGCCGGTCACGATCGCGCTGGAACTTCTCACAGTACGCCATCCAGTAGTGAGCCAACTGAACCGGCTGCGCGCGTTGCAGGTGTGTGTAGCCGGCCATGATGACACCAGCATCAACCTCCGCGCGATGCAGGAACGCGGACTGCACACCTTTCAGCAGTTTGCTAACGTGATCGATAGCGTCTCGAACATACAACCGCAGGTCGGTCGAAACCTGATCGTTGCGGCTTCGCGCGGTGTGCAGTTTCCTGGCGACATCGCCCAGGCGTTCGACCAGCTTGCTTTCGATGTGCATGTGGATGTCTTCGAGTTCCGCTTTGAACTCGAACTCACCCGCTTCGATTTCTGAACCAATCTGGTTCAGGCCGTCCACGATTTGCTGAGCTTCCTCGTCCGTAACCAGACCCACTTTCGCCAGCATCTTCGCGTGCGCCTGCGAACCGCGAATGTCGACGGCCGCCAGGCGTTGGTCGAAACTAATCGACTCTGTAAACGCCTCCACCCGTGGATCGCTATCGCCCTGAAACCGGCCACCCCATGCTTTTGCCACGTCTTTTCCCTTTAAAAGTGCCCGCGCAGGATAGAAGTGCCCGGTTATGCGGTCAACGAGAGGCCTCCGGGAAGCTCTGCACGACTAAGTCGTTGACACTGCCCCTGGCCGGTTTCTAGCTTTGATGGAGAGCCAAACGACCGGCGCCACGGCTTCCAAATACCCACGATGAGCAACCGATCATGAACTTCAAAACGATCCTCAAAAGTATCGCCATCTGCGGCGTCTGCTGTGCCTGCAGCCTTCAAGCCGCTGACGACACCAAGTTCGGCGACTGGACAGTTACCATCAACCCGGCGGAAGCGGAAACACACGCGAGTAAAGTGACACACGAAGTTGTGATCCGAGAGGTGCAGGAAGTGCGTCACGTCAGAACCCAATATGACGACTACGGCGGGGCTGGTTACGGCGGCTACGGTGGGCTGAATTACTACCGCTACGGTCGACGCAGTTCGAACTTCTCCATCTACTTCCCATACCGAAACTATCGCAACCGCGGCTTCAGCAGCTTCTACCGACCGCAGACGATTTACAACTACGGGTACTAAGCCACTGTCCGTTGAGTCGGCGTGGCACAACGCTGAATTCGTAGTGCTCGCCGTTGACAGATCGTTCAGGCGAAAGTTCTACGCGTCTTCGATTCTCTTCACGGTGACCTTGTTGCCCTGGACGCTGATGACCTCAACCTTCACGCCCGAGTTGATAAACGGGCCATCGCTGACGACGTCCAGGAAGTGGTCGCCTATCTGTGCCTTCCCTGCTGGTCGCAGTTTTGAGGCGGCTACGCCTTGATCGCCGACCAGTTTCAAAAGCTCGGACGTGCCAGGCGTTGAACTGGCCAGAGTGAACTCAGGGCTGAGTCGCGGCGAGTCTGCGTCGTCTTCGAAGCCGGGCGGGGTGAGAATCATCTTGTTCAGGAACGGGATGCTGGGCAGGAACCGGTTCAGGGCGACTGCTGCAGCGATGACGCAGATTAAGGCACCCGCCAGTGTTCCAATCGCAGGCGATAGGTTCAACACGTTTTGAGACGCGCTTAGGTCCGCGTTGAATGTGTTCGCCGCGAGAACCAGCGACGACACAATTAGCAGTCCGCCGGAAACTCCGAACACGCCGAAGCCGGGTATCACGAAGATCTCCATCAGGATACAGCCGATACCCAGCAGAAACAGGACGACTTCCAGGTAACCGGCCGTCCCGCCAAGAAAGCGGCTCCAGAAAAACAACCCAAAGCACACGGCCGACATGATGCCCAGGAACCCGGTCATGAAGTGCAGTTCCAGGTAAATGAACGCGATGCCAAACACGACCAGGAAAAACATCGCCACGTCTGTGTTGAGAACAAACACCAGGGTATCGACCCACGTCCGACCGAGGGGAACCAGCTTTATTTCCGGCGGCAGACCCACGCGATCCTTTAGCTCATCCAGACTTTCAACCGGAGCCATGGCCAGATCCAGCTCATGCGCGCGGTCGCCGTCTACTGTGAGGAGCTGGTTGTTGCCGGTCTCTTTGAGTTTGGCTCCCTGAGTCCACTCGCCAGCGGCTTCGTCGATTTCTTCCTTTGACATCCAGGCCACGCGACCAGTCTTGACGTTGGTCGCCTTGTAAACTTCCAGGTCCGGATCGTTCATCGCAACAAACAGCGCTTCAGATCGACCTTTCCGTTTGGCCAGCGATCGCAGCCATGTTCTGAACGGGCTGTACAGCTTTTCCGGAACCTTGTCCCAGCCAGCTTGCTGTTCCCAGATGAGTTCCGCATCCCCAATTCGCGCGTTGGGGTGCATGTAGATTTCGTCGCACGACATGGCGATAACGGCTGCCATACTAAGCGCGTCGTCGGGTACGTACGCGATTGTGCGGACATCCCTATCTTCCAAGTCGGCAATGGCGTTAGCCAGGTTCTCACCGGATGTCACCCACCCGCCGGGCGAATCGATCTCAAAAATAATCATCGTCGCACCAGCGGCCACAGCGCGATCGATTTGGCGCTGGACGAAGGTTTCGAGAATTGGATTGATCTCGTCATCAACCTTGATCAGACGAACCTTGTCGCCGGTTGCGACTGCTGTTTTCTCTCGCATCGCTTCCAGTGGCAAGTTGTAGATGTCGGCGATGTCGCGGCGTGTTTCTCTGGCCTGCACAGCCAGGTAACCGCCTTCACTTGCCTGACGACCGGAAAAGACTCCGCGGACGCCAGCTTCTTTGACTGAGTCAACACTCAGGATCGCGATGTTGGTGTTCTGTTGAAGCTTGAGATCCTCAAGCGTGAGGATTCTGGTTTCTTTCGCTCCACCCTCCGTCTGCGTGACAACGCGTTTGAGAGCCACGCTGCTATTCATCATGCCTTTGGCAAGTCCTGGCGACACCAACCGATTGTGCCTCCGGTTAACCAGGTTCATCACGAACTGTTGCTCGTCATCGTCAACCGGTTCGCCACGGCCAATGTCGCCAATCTCAGCATCCGGGTGCATGATAATCTCGTTGCACGCCAGCGCGACGATGACGTTGTGGCCGGTAACGGTGCCGGGAACCCACGCAACGGTTCTCACTTTCGACAGCTTGCTGGATGTTAGAAACTTGGCAAGGTCTCGAACCTGACCGAATCGGCTGGCGCCACCAGTAATCTCCAGGACCAGTATCGCATCACGTTTTTCCTGGACGGCTCGGTTCTGAAGTTCCAGCGCCAGATTGGTAATTCGACTGGACATGCCGTCGTCGATCGGGCTGGTGATCGTGATGAACTGGCCCGGAGCTTCCTGCGGTTCCTGCGCGGTGACGGCTGGAACCAGGGCGGCGAGAATGGTGGCTGTCAGAAGAAAAGATGAGAGATTCGACATAAGTCAGTCCGGACTGAGCGGCTGGAGCGTCATTGCTGGATTATACGCGGGTGCGTGGGCCATTGAAGTGGCTCATTGAGCCAGATGAACCGACTCAGCAAGTGGTTCGCGTATTCCGGGCAAGCTTTGGCAGGAAATCCGCAAATCCGGGCGTACCTCGAACCCGGTCAGTTTGACAACGCAGCTGCGAAGGTTCGGTTCAGACTTGTTTCTGACAAAGTGACCGCTGGTCGAGACCGGCGGAAATGTCATTCCGGCTCAACCGGCCGGGTGAGCCGGAACCACCCTTCAGAGTACATCATCAGGATGTGTTCGAGAGTCAGCAACGCGATCGTCCACATGTAGACTGCCCAGAACCCATTCCCACCTCTGCCCACGTCCATCGGCAGGATCCAGCATGTGAAAAGTATCCCAGCTGCGACCACGAACCAACGGAACGGGTGCATGAGTTTGCGGTATCGATTTACGCACCCCAGCAAAATCAACAGTGGCACCAGAACCATTAGGGGGATGTCGCCAAGGCCTTCGTCGAACAGCGCGGCCGGGCGAGGGGGATAGGCATCCCTGGACTGCCAGGGAGACATGAGTGTCGCCAGAGTGATTAAGGCCGCTCCGTAACACAGGAAGTCAAGTGGCGGACGCCAGTAGCGACCTTTCTCTTTTGGTCGATCATCACGAATGCTGCGAGCCACTCGGAAAGGAGTGGCTGCCAGGTTTCGAAAATTGGTTAGCGTTCCATTATCGTTTAGCGCGAGCGAAGGAACCGGTTGGTCGCCCAACTCAGACATCAGTGAGTTCAAATCCTGATACCGATCGTCGGGCGAAACCTGCAGCGACTTGTTGATGACATGGTCGACGTCCGGTGCATTCGGGCATAGCGATGAAACCGGCGGGAAACTTCCACGCGGAACTTTACCAGTCATCATTTCGTACAGCAGGATTCCCATCGCATAAATGTCGGCGCGGTGATCGACAGACTTGGGGTTCTCGTACTGTTCGGGAGCCATGTAATTAAGTGTGCCCATTGCCTGGCGAGTCTGTGTGATCGAAATCTCACAGTGCGAATCCATCGCCAGCCGAGCCAACCCGAAGTCGGCCAACGCGACGTGACCTTGTTTGTTGAACAGGATGTTCTCAGGCTTGATATCGCGGTGGACAACACCTTCGCTGTGCGCGAAAGCCAGTGCGTTGCTGACCTGACTGAACACGGCCAGGGACTTTTGTGGAGTCAGCAGGTCGGCCTCAATCAGTTCCCGCAGGTTCATGCCGTCCATATATTCCATCGTGAGGAAGTACATGTCGCCGACCTGACCAAAGTCGTGGATTGCCACAATGTTGGGATGATTCAGACGAGCCATCGCGCGGGCTTCTCGGCCGAAGCGTTCGGCAAACAGTTCATCGCTGGCAAGTTCTCGCGGCAGGATTTTGATTGCCACGATTCGGTCAAGCTTCTTCTGTCGCGCTTTGAACACGCAACCCATGCCACCGGTTCCGACCAGTTCCAATATCTCAAGATCCGGAAACAGGGGCGACAGTTCGGCAATCGTCGGCAGCCGATACGTCCGCGGCGGTTCGGTTTCGACCTGATCTACGGCAAGACCAAGCAAGGCCTTCTGATCCATGTCGCCGACGATATCTGTTGGTTGGTGCGAAGACGAAAGTGTCATGTCCTATTCTCCACGATTTGCATGAGTCGTTTGAGTTCGTCATCGACGTCGGCGCTGTTGGGAACCGTTTCCGCGATCTCCAGTCGAATGATCTGCCCCAGCCGCTTGCGCATTCGATGGCAGGCAACTCGGACGGCGGTTTCCGACATACGCAATGTGGCGGCAACGTCACTCACAGCCAGCTTCGAATCAGTGTCCAGCGACACCCGAAGCGCGTTGTAGAGTTCCAGTTTCTGTGAATCACGATACTCGCGTTCCAGTCGTCCCATCGCATGAGTCAGCAGTGTGGTCACCCATTGCAGTTCGAACTCACGATCCGGCGTGAGTCCGTGTCGAGGTTCCACCTTGCCGACGGCATCCAGCGAAACGATTTGCTTACCGCCACCACGCTTCTGCGCGTTGTCGAAGTCGTGGACGTCGGCCATGTAGTCCCGAAGCGCGTGAAGAAGGAAGGTTCGGAATCGCCCACGGTCTTCGTTAGCTCGATTCAGGAGATCGCGTTCGATGACCTGAATGAAGAACCCCTGGGCGATGTCTTCTGCCTTCTCTGGCGAAGAGACGCGATGCCGCACAAAACCAAGAACAGGAGCCGCATACTGCTCGCAAAGGCTTTCCAAAGCCTGTCTTGATTCGTCAGTCTGCGTTGCCGCCCGGCGAATCAGCGTCCAGCGAGTTGTGGGAAATGCGGCCATATGTGCCCAGTTTTGTGTGTCCACATAAGGAACAGGAAGAAGTTCCTAAACGTTACACCAAAAAACTGAGAAATGGCTCGGAAAGGGGCTGAACGCGCCCGCTGCCATGATTTTGTGTCGAGGGTGACGGAGCGAGCTTCGCGTTTACAGACGGCAGCGTCCGCGTGCTAAACCCCGATGGCCCCGAATTTCCGTCGGGGCGTTCGGGGTGCACGGTGATCGAGAAGCCCGGCATCTGAACTGCTGCCGGGATCTGTGTGTTTGGTTGAACCGACTTGCGGCTACGGACATGCTTCGTTTATCGGAGATGCCGGGCTTCAGTGCGCACGTTCAACCGGGCCAACGGTCCACAACTCCATGCACCCCACCCACCGGATACCGATGCAACGGAACGTTGCTTAGATGGCGCGGGTTTCGTAGACGGGCCATTCTTTTTCGCAGCTGTGGCAGTGGAAGCCGACAATCGAAGCTGTGCCGGGCACCGCGCGATTGTTTTTGCGGCTGACTAAGGCGTCGTCCAGTTCCAGCGGTTCGACAGTCGCCTTGTTGCAGAACGCGCACTTTTGGTTCTCGAATAGAATTCGAGCGCGGTTTAGCGATCGCATGCGGCGCGGGGAAACTCGGCCGCTGATAATCTGAGTGCGGCGGTCGAAAGGCAGAATCTCTGAGTCCACATGTGCTGTTGCGGTGGGGACTTGGTTCTCTTCGGCCTCGTCTTCGGTGGGCCGGAAAATTCGTAGATCGCTCATCCTATTCGCTTCCATGCTGTGGATGAAAATGTTGCAAGTGGTTCCAACATCCTTGCTGGCTTGCGTGGCAGAATATTAGCCAACCGCCGGCCCAAACGGCAAGCGATCGGTTCCTGGCGTTTTTACAACGCACTATCCCGAAGTGACAAAGCACCTTACGCCAACTCGTCCATTCCGCGCGGAGGAAGTTTTCTAACTGGACAGTACCTGCACGATACGTTCTGCCATTGCCTGAGCACCGCAGAGGTCGTGAACTGCCCGGTGGCCGGCTTCAGCCAGTTGGCGGCGGAGATCCGAATCCTGCATCAGTTGTTCCAGGCTATCGGCCAACGACTCTGCGTTGTTTGGTTCACACAACAGCCCGCCACCGGTCCGCTTGATCAGCTCGGGAAACGCGCCATGCGCCGGTTGGACGACGGGGACGCCGTTGGCCAGTGCTTCCAAAACATAGAGGCCTTTTGGTTCCTCATAGACAGTGGGAACGGTTAGCACATCCAGTCGTTTGAGGAACGCGATTTTGCCTTCGCGCTCGTCCGGGCTGCCACAGAATTCGAATGCGTCGCCAAGGTTCTTCGCAGATTTGGTGACGCGTTTGAAGAACTTGTCGTCGCGTTTGCCCAGGTAACCGGCGGCCAGGAATCGACTATTTGGATGCCGCTTGTGGAACGCCTGGAACCCCGCGACCGCTTTCTCGAAACCCTTTTCCGGACAGACTCTCGCAAAGTAACCAACGGTAAACGGTTGGTTTGTGTCTCGAGGCGAACCATCGTGGCCGGTGAGGTCGATACCGGGTGCCACGATGTGGAACCGTTCTTCCGGAACACCAACGTAGCCACTCATGCGATCACGATAAAATTCGCTGTGGGCGATCATGCCATCGAACAACTGCGCGTGTTGTTTGATGCGGTCCATGGCCCGAGTTGCCCAAGGTTCGACAAGATCGTCAAGGAAAATGTCGTCGCCCTGCAGCATGCAAAACACTTTGCCTTTGAAGCGTTCGCGTAGTGTCGGCATGACGCCAGACAGCAACGCGTTGCTAAACAAGACCGCGTCAGGTTTCAGCTGTTCGGTAAGGAACTGAACCAGTTCGTGCACTTCGCGTTTTTGTGGCCCCTGCGGTCCGTCCAGCATCTGCACGGTCAATTCGCCCAGTTCCTTCGCGTCGTTGCTGACCGATAGCTTTGTGGCGAGGCCAATAAGCTTTGGGTTGTTCAGCCACTTCACTAAGCCGGACGGCAGCTTCTTCCAGAACCCAACTTTGGAATCCAGGTACACATTGATTCCACCGAAAAACACGCGCGACATGCTGGCGTTTTTTTCGTCGGTGCGAGTTGGCGTGTAGGTCGGAATCAGCGTGACTTCCACGCCATTGGCCTGCATGGCTCGAGCCAGCGTGTTGTCCAGCATGCACGAACCACAGAACATCCCGGCCCCGCCGGCAGTGATGATTGCGACATGCATGAGAAAATTAACCAGAACAGAAACAGTGTCAGGAGATGATAGACCATTTCCCGGGTGTCCAGGACATTTAGCAGCCGGGCATCTTACAGTCGCTTCAGCAATTTCCGAGCGCGGCTTTTCCACATGCCGTGTTTGCGAGCGATGTTTTTCGGACTTCCGTCCACGTCCATGATGAGTTCCACCAGTTGACGTTCGGCGGCTTCTGTGTTTCCAGCTTCGACTTCCGCCACGGCCAGCCGGTAAACACCCTCGGGATGCCGCCAACGCACGACGTGTTCACGCAGGTGTTCTAATGCCGCGTCAGTTTGTTTTGATTCACACAAAGCTCTGCCCAACGCCAGCGAAACGTCGCCGAATTTGTACTGGGGGTCCTGCTTCAGAATCTGCTTCAGTATGGGCACCGCCTGATCGAACTCACCAGTCTGCGCCAGCAACTGAGACAGGCCCCACTGGGCTGGCAGGTTGTCTGGTTCCTTTGCAATCGCCTCGCGATACGCAGCGATTCCCTTTTCCTGTTGCCGCGTCTCGCGCAAAGCGTCGCCGTATTGGACAAACTGATGTGCGTTCCCGATTTGTTGCGTCGCAATCTCCAGCCTGCGCAGCTCTTTACCGCGAGCCATGTTGCCCAGCGACTTGGGTAGCCTGATTTGATTGCTGGGTAACCACCGCAGGAAGAAATAGATCGCCGCACCAATGGTGAGCAGGAACACAATCACGAACATCCAGAAGTAGCGATCCGGGTCTTTCCGCAGGCATTCAACGATCATCCAGATCCAGAATGCCGTGGTGACGAACCAAAAAACGTAGGAGCCGATCCCCACCGCATCCATGAACCAGCCGGGTTCCATCGGGAGTTCATCAATCGGGAAGCCTTCTTCGTCGAACCGCTGGAACACTGCGGCAAGGCTTGGCTGCGAATTGAGAACAGTTGAGAACAGGCACATGGTGGGCTCGCACAGGTGAACAAACCAAAATACCAAACGTTCCGGCAAATACGACCTTGGACGTCATAAGTGTCTGGATGCCCGCTTCACGATATATCAGCGCATAAAGAAAGCGGTGGAGAGAAATCTCTCCACCGCCTTTGTTTGCTTCATGCAAATCGAAGTGGCAACTAGTTGCCCATCTTCTCTTTTACAGCGTCGGCAGCTGAGTCGATTGCGCCATCGGCACCATCTGGAGTCGCATCCTTGGCCATTCCAGCAGCCTTATCAACACCATCCTTCATGGCACTGCCGGCTTTGTCCTTCATTTCGCCCATTGCGCCGTCGGCTTTGTCCTTCATGTCGCCCATGGCGTCGCCGGCTTTGTCTTTCATGTCGCCCACTGCGTCGCCAGCGGCATCAGCTGCTGAGTTAGCAGCGTCTTCAGCTGCACCGCAGCCGATGCTGAACATGGTCAAAGCAACACAGACAATCAAACTTCCAAACTTCTTCATCGTGATTCGCTTTCTTTAGCTAGCGTCTCTTCTTTGTTCGCAGGACATTCCCGCGTGTGCACAAAAGAGTAGAGACCGAGATGATCCCGCGTTATTCCCGCGTTTTGGGGAATTCCAAATTACTAGGGGTCCGATTCGGCCCAACTAGACACTTATTGTTTCGCTAATCATGCCACCGAATGCAACTCAGACGTGCCAATTCTCTCGAGAGCTCGACCAAATACGCCAGCAAATTGGGAGGAACAGAACAACGACGGTTATAAGGAACCCGCACGCGGCGCCCATTGGCCCAAAATGTTTCCCAAGTTGCCAGATCAGCAAAATGTTGGTTCCGTGCGCAATCGTAAACGGCACAAGGAACGGATCCTTCTTGTGAGCTCGAACATAAAGTGTTTGACACTTCGAGATTTGGAACACCATGGTCGCGATGCAAAACGCGACGGTCGGTCCGACGCCAAGCATGTAATTGGACAGTTTCCGAGTGAACTCAAAGTCCAGGTTGTTAATCGCCACCACTCCAATCACAAAGACCGTGCAACCAGCGGCCAGAACACACAGCGTAATTTTCGTAAGCCGCCACCAGACTTCATCCAGACGTTCGAATCGCTTTTCGGCAATCAGCCCACCGAACATCGGTCGCCGAGTTTCAACCCACGCGAACGCCGACCGCTGAATAGTCGTCATGATTGTCCAGGTCATGCCCATGCGGCCGGCCACACCTTCAGGGTGGTATTCGAACATGACGGCAGAAAACATGTTCAACGAGAAGTAGATGAGGATTGATTGAATTCCCAGTCGCCACTGCAGTGGCCAGATTTCGTCTCGCCACGTGAGCTTCCCAACATCGGCCGGGTCGTTAAGCGAACCAAAGAACCCGGCGTAACGACCGAATACCAGCCACAGATCCATGCTTAGCCGAACCACTGCGACACCCACCAGCGCCCACAGGCCAATACCCGAAACGATCGAGCCCCACATCACCAGGCTACCAATCACAGCCTGAACCGTGCGCACGCGATTGATGAACCCAATCTGGCCACAACCTTCCAATAACCCGAGCGCGGGTAAGAGGTTCAGTTGGAAGCTCGCAAGAACCACCAACGCCAACCATGCCGCCAGCCACTCGCTTTCGGCGAGTTCTCCGCGACCCAAGAACCAAACGCCAACCACCGCGATGACTACCAGAAAAATTACCGACGCAATGCGATACCATCGCCGCGTGATTTGCCGCAACGAAGACAACCGCTGCCGCGCGAGGTCTTCACCGGTGATGGAACCATCGGACGCGAATTTAAGACTGACCCATTCGTGGCTGGCGACGTTGACAATGACCACGTCCATGCTGAGTTCAAAGAACTTCTGCATACCCAACAGGAACCAAAACACCTGGTAATAGTCGTGCAGTTCTTCTGTGAAGTACGCCGAGATCAGCAGGATCGTGACCGGCCCGGAAAGAAAGCTCCACGCACGTGAGATGATGGCGAAGAACACAGCCTGATCGACTTCGTAGCGGTTAATAAACCGCCGAAGACGCGAACGTTCTGAGATGGGTTTGGGCTGTTGTTCCACGCGGAGGTTTACGACTTTCTATCGCTGCTGTAGTGGAAAGCCTGCATACGTCTGCCTTGGAGATTCCTTGTTGGATATTGGATATTCAACCCGGGCTCCACTACGAGCGTTCCACAATCGATTCAAACAACTCTTCCAACTTCCGCACACCTTTCGGCAGCGCGAAGTTGTCCTCAATAAACTGCCGCGCTTTGTCAGTTCTTCCCTTCATCGGCTCGTAGTGATCATGAACACCACCAATCGCGGCAGCTAACGCATTCACATCCTCAGTCGGAACCAACGCTCCAAACGCGCCTTCTCGCAGCACCTCGCGTGGACCGGATGGACAATCGAACGAAACCACCGGAACGCGGCACGCCATCGCTTCCATCAACGCGTTCGGCATGCCCTCATACCGCGACGACAGGCAGAACACCTGAGCGTTCCGGAACCAGTCAGCCGCGCTGGTTTGATATCCCTCGAAGCTTACGTTCGCGGCGACGTTTTCTGTTTGAGCCAATTGCCGCAACGCGGACTCTTCAGGCCCATCGCCCAGAATGTGCACGCGCAAGTGATTCAAACCGCGTTCGTGAACCAACTTTGCGGTCGCTTTGACTAGCAGATCGAACCCTTTCTGATGATGCAGCCGCCCCGCAGCCGCAATGCGGAACATTTTCTCATCACCACCAGTAAATGGATTGGTTCCGCCGGCCGCGTCAACGCGTGAGAGATCCAGCGAGTTGTAAATCGTCTGCACTTTTTCACGCGGAAGTTCGTAGAACCTCGCGGACGCTTCACCGACGCCATCGGAGACACTCACAACGCGATCGGCTGTCATGTATGCCGAGCGGAGAAGTCGCCACTTGAACTTTTGGAACCGACCTGCGATTTGGTGAAAGTCGCGGTGCGGGTCGGTCACGATTGTGGACACGCGAGGCACACCGGCAGTTTCGGTTGCCTGTCCGGTAATCATCGTCATGTGAAACGTGCGGTCGTACGCGATGTCGATCCGGTTCTCTTTCAGGAACCGGCCAAAGTCACCGACGCGCCGGCTGTGCATGCGGCCGGGCCAGTAGAGTTTGGGTTCTGACGTGCGCGTATCGAATGATGCGACTGGCACGTCGTCTGGAACCTGGTCCAGCAGTTCGCCTTTCTTGTAGACCAGATACAAGAATGGTTCGAACCGATCACGGTCAAGGTGCTGCAGTATCTGAACCAGTTGCCGTTCAGAACCGCCGCCGTACAGACTGCCGATCGATAGGGCGACTCGAAGTTTTTTCTGCGTCACTGATTCGCCTCCAGCCACGCCTGAAACATCAGCACATCCCAGATCAGGTATTGCCAATCGGCGTCACCGGCCAGGTGCTGTTCCCACTTCTCGCGAATCGGTTTCGGTTGCAGATAGCCCTCGCGGCGCAACCTGTCTTCGCTAAGCAGGCTCTCCGCCCAATCCCGCAAAGGCCCGCGGAGCCACGAGTCGATGGGAACGCCAAATCCAGCCTTCGGTCGATCAAACAGTTCCAGCGGAACCTGTTGACTAAGTATCTTCCGCAGCGGTTCTTTCTTCTTCGCCCCATCAAAGCGACGGTTTGGATCCATCCGCCACGCTTGTTCGACAACACGATGATCCAGCAGCGGAACACGTGCTTCCAGGCTCACAGCCATGCTTGCTCGATCGACTTTCACCAGGATGTCGTCCGGTAGATAAGCTTCGTGATCGATAGCCATCATCGTGAACAGTTCGCCGCTGGGTGTGTTGTCGAACGCAGCGTTTTGGCGAAAAGGCGTTCCGCTTTCCGGTGCGTACCCGACGACAAGCTGATTTGGTTCTCGCCAGTGACGGTGCAGATAGAGATACAGTTCACGCAGATCTTTGGATTTCAACACGCCCCGCCACAGGCTGGAGTCGCGAGGCGCCTTGCCGCGAAGCTTTCGCAGTAGTGGATGAGTAATAATGCTGGCCAGCGGTCCCCGAGCGAAACCGGGGACCATTTTTCGCTTGTCGTTGATGCCCCGGATGTGGTGATAACGGTCGTAACCGCCAAACAGTTCGTCGCCGCCGTCACCGGACAGGCACACGGTGACGTGTTCGCGAGCCATCTGGCAAACCAGAAACGTCGGGATTTGCGACACGTCTGCAAACGGCTCGTCGTACATCGCCGGCAACATTGGAATGACGTCGCGTGCTTGTTCGGGCGTGACGAAGAGTTCGGTATGTTCGGTCCCGAGATGTTTGGCGATTGCCGCGGCGTGCGGAGCTTCGTTCCATTCGGCTTCGTGAAAACCAATCGTGAACGTCTTCACGGGACGCTGGCTAATCGACTGCATCAACGAAACGACCAACGACGAATCAATCCCGCCCGAAAGAAACGCTCCCAGCGGGACATCGGCCAGCATGCGCGATTGTACGGCATCGCGAAGAACTTCCGGAAAGCGCTGATTCCAATCGGGGTCTGGTTTTGCATCGAACGGAATCGACCAGTAGCGTTCCAGCTTCGGTCGTCCATCGCCCAAAGTCAGAATGTGCGCCGGCGGCAGTTTGTGAACGCCCTGGTAGATAGAACGATCGGACGGGATGTAACTGTGTTCAAGAAAGCTCCCCAGTGCACTCCGGTCGATGTCGGCATTGAATTGCGGATGAGCCCGCAGTGCTTTGAGTTCAGAACCGAACAGAAACGTGCCGCTGCAGTTGCCGTAGTAGACCGGCTTAATGCCCATGCGATCACGAACCAGCGACAGCGTGCGTTCTTTCGTGTCCCACACAGCGAACCCGAACATCCCATTCAACTTCTCAACGGTCGCTCGCAATCCCCATTCGGCAATGCCTTCGACCAGCACTTCGGTATCCGATCGCCCACGCAGGCTGGCCGTGTTCGAGAGTTCCTTGCGCAACTGTTCGAAGTTGTAAATCTCACCGTTGTAGACCAATTGGAACCGGCCATCGGCGGACGCCATTGGCTGATGTCCGGCTGCGGAGAGATCAATGATGGATAACCGCCGATGCCCAAGCGCGATGCCGGCAGCAGCATCGACCCACACACCACTGTCGTCTGGCCCGCGATGTCGGATCGCATCCGCCATTTGCGTCGCGCGGCGCGTAAGTTCGTCGGCATTAACGTTTGCACTCGAATCAAAACTGCCAACAAAACCACACATAGAAAGTTCGCTCGTTACGAACAGGGACTGCGCAGAAAACTGCAACAGTTGCAACCGATACGGCTCACCTTACTTTGCTTACGTGCGCGTTGAATAGCGTGCTGGCACAGCTTTGTGCATGGCCGAACAGGCATGCGAGAATTTCGGTTATTTGCAATGCAACATGGGAAGTTTTTTTTGGTCAAGGAATCGTGCCGGGCGGGTTTGACACTTGGGTCCTCACCGGTAGTATCGCTGACCGAGTGAGTGAGTTAAGCGAACGCTAGGTCGGTGGCTCCGACTGTTCGCGAAGCAAGAGTGTCGACAGATTGAATCGGGCGTTCCAACCACGGTTTGAATTTGATCGACGGGTTAGTTTCGGCTGACACCTTCCGAAATCCAAATCACCACCCTGTGTGGTAACGGAGTACCTCCCGCGTACGAAGCGCGGGATCAGGATCGGACGTTGTTTGCGCCGAGGGAAGCACGATGCACCCTTTCGTCGTGAGGGATTCTATGCGCCACGGTGGTCGCGCCGAGATGGAACCGGAAATCATTGCTGACGTAGTCAGATCGCGGGTGGGCGATCGTACGTTCCAGCATTGGTTCGAGGATAGGACAGTGTTCTCGATTGAGAACGACTGCCTCCGCGTTGCCGTGGCTAGTCCCTTCTTAATGACGTGGATGCAGAAGCAGTTACGAACGCCTCTGCAGGAAGCCGCGACCGAAATTCTTGGTAACTCCGGCTGGTTCGATCTCTACGTCGATGCCAGCATTGCGACTCCGCGACCCGAGAAGAGCAACGAGATTATCGTTGTTCCTGAACCAGACGCTGACGCCGCCCCAATCATTCAGGCTCAGCGAAAGTTCTCCAAACTGGAAGACTTCGTCACGGGCGAATGCAATCAGTTGGCGTTCGTCGCTGCAAAGCAAATCGCCGGCAGTCCCGGCCAGAAGTACAACCCGTTTTTCGTGCATGGGCCGTCCGGTGCCGGGAAGACTCACTTGCTGGAAGGCATGTACTGCGACATCCGTCGGCAGTTTCCGGATGCTCAGGTGCTGTACCTGACCTCCGAAGCCTTCATGAACTACTTCACGCAGGCGATGCGTGAACGAGCGATGCCGGGCTTCCGCCAACGGTTCCGAAACGTTGACGTTTTGATTCTGGACGACATCGGGTTTTTCGACGACAAGAAGGGGACTCAGGAAGAACTCCTGCACACCGTCACGCAGCTGCAAAGCCACGGGCGGCAGGTCATCGTGTCGGCCAATTGTCATCCGCGCATGTTGACCAACCTTCGCCCGGAACTAGCAACGCGGTTCATGGCGGGTCTGGTTTGCCGACTTGAAACACCAGGCGAACAGGTTCGAAACGAGTTCACCGAACGGAAAGCTCGACAATACTCCGCTGAGTTCACTGCGGACGCTCTGGCCTTCGTCGCCCGCCGGTTCGGCAGCAGCCTTCGAGAAATCGAAGGCGCGTTGAACTGCCTGGAGACGCATTTCGCAGCGACTCGCGAACGCATCACGCTAACCGTCGCCAGACGCGTACTAAGCGCCCTGGAACGCGACTACCAAAAGATCATCAGTATCACTGATATCGAAGCGACCATCACAAAGACGTTTGGCGTGACCGTCAAAGAGCTGCGTTCTTCAACGCGTGCCCGTCGAGTCAGCCGACCCCGCATGCTGGCCATGTATCTGGCTCGCTTGCACACTCAGGCCGCCTATCAGGAAATCGGTCACCATTTCGGCAACCGCAATCACAGCACCGTGATCTCTGCCGAACGCAAGGTGAAGGCCTGGATGGAAGAGGGCACCGAAATCCGAGTCGCGTCGCAAGTCTGGGCCGCTCGCGACCTGGTCACAATGCTGGAAGACCGCCTCCAGGCCGCCAGCTAACCAACGTCCCGTTGGATCGGGTATCCGGTGGGTGAAGTGACCGGGGTTGGTGGGTGTATCTCCGGTTGAACAGTCTGTGGAGTGCGTGGTTAGTCAAAACTGTAGTGGACGAGGCTACGAGTCCTGATGGCTGATAACAGTGCGGGGGTCGTAGCTTCGCCCAGGACAGCTTTGGATATCCTTTCCTAAATCTTGCGACTTTCTTGGTTGCTAAAAACTGGACCTCACTGTGACGTCCACACACGGATTTTGTCGTTCCACTGAGTCGCTGCGATCAGCTTCCCGTCCGGGCTGAAGGTCACTCTTGGGTCCCACTGGACATCGCCGGTTCGCGGGTCGGATTTGAGCGTGATGAGATCGTGGCCCTCTGAATCCCACAGCGTGACAACGTCTCGGTTCGCGCCGGCGAGTCTTGTGCCGTCGGGGTTCCACGCGAGATCCTCGACGCCCCCGGGACTGGAAAGACGAGCGAGAAGTTCTCCTGTCTCGCAGTCGAAGATCGCCCCCGGACCCTGTTCGGTGGCGGCAGCGAGACGAGAACCATCGGGACTGAACTCGACTGCCGAGACAAACTGTTCGAGCCCGGGCAACTGAATCCGCTTGCGGGTTTCGATGTTAATCACTTCCAGTTCGACAGCTCGCGCGCCTGACAAAGACGCAACGACTAGATGCGTACCGTCGTCGTTCAATCCAATCGCGGTGACACAGTAGCCTGGACGTGGGTCGGTCCAGAGCGGCTTGCCGGGTTCGAACCCTTCGGTGTTGTGTACTGAGATCCAACACGTCGGGTTGGCGATTCTTGACAAGTCTCTTTGACTGATAGTCGCCGCCGCGGCGAAACGTTTGCCATTTCCACTGACTGCGATTTCACGAACAGGCATGTCTGCGTCGAGTTGACACTGCTTACTTTCACCACTCTTCGTGTCCACGACATAAATCAACGAGTGTTCTTTTTGTGCGAGCGTCACGAGTACAGCTCCGCGATTGCCGAACGCCGCGTCGCGAGCTCGGGTAAAGAACCGCGCTCGCGGCATCACAGCTCTCGTCTCTTCGCCTGCGCGGTAGTCGACAGTTACCAGTTGGTGGCTGCCGAAGTTCGCACCGGACTTACAGGCGACGATGTGTGAGCCATCCTCGGCGAACGCGATGGCCTCAACAGTCGAGCTGGTGGCGGCCGGGCCGGAGAGTGAAGTATCCAGTATGTGCGCTCGCTTAGCGGGGCTCCAGACACGCACTTCGCCACTCCAGTCTCCCGACGCGAGCAGGTTCCCGGAATGACTGAACGCCACGCTTTGCACATTGATCGAATGTCCGGCCAGTCGGCGTTCGAAAACGTGCATGTTTGTGTTCCAAATTCGCACCGTTCCGTCGTCAGATCCGGTGGCGAGCAAAGGGGCAGTCAGGCCCACTCCGAGCATGGCGGCGTTGGGGTGAAAATCACTCACCGGGCGCAGATAGTACCGCGAGCGGACTTTGTGACGATCGTGGCCCCACAACGGATAGTTCACTCCGCTTCCCAAATCCCGAAGCATCAGCCGGTAGTGTTGGTCGAGCCAAACACGCGTTCCCCGCCAGTTTGCGATGCTGTTTTCATCGGCACCCGCCAAGCCCACGTTAAACGCACCGTGATCCTGGTATCGCGTTCGGTCAGTGGCCGGGGAGAACAGAACCTGCTCCTCTTCCAGCTTGTTGGACGAATCCAGAGCCAGCTTGCCCCGAACAATCTGCGCCTTTGGGCCCTTGCGTCGTGCGACGACGACGTGCCCTCCGTCTAACAGGAGAAGTTCGTCACCTTCGAGTAGCGCGGTGAGCTTACCGCGTTCCTTGCCGGTCGCGTTCCACACGGCTGTCCCGAATGGGCTTGTAGCATTGAAAACCCAAACGGTTCCGACGATGTACGAACCATCTGCGGTGAATCGAAGATCAGACACACGGTTGAGCGGGCTTGGGGGCAGCGGTGCGGCCAGCTCAAACAACGGAGTGTCCCGGGGACTGTGGACCTCCCAAATTCCAAGTCTGTGTTGGGACCAGTAACTCTCTTTGTCGCTTCCTCCCGTGCATTCACTCACCGCGATACGACTTCCATCGGGGCTTAGCGCGACCGAGTAAGGCCCCACTCCGACCGGGCTCTTGCTGTCTTCAACACCGACACTGTTTGTGATCGGCAACTCGCGGGCAAGGTCGCCAGACTCCAGATCCCAAACCGTTACGCGGCCGCCGCCTTGCCAGCCGCCAGGAAAGAGCGTTCGTCCTGCACCGACTGCCAGGAATCTTTCGTCGTCGCTGAATGCGAGTGTCCGGACCCATGGGGCGGTATCCGAACCCGCCTGCAGCGTGTACTTCGCCTGGTGAACCATTTGGTTCAGATAGCCCCATTCCCAGAGGTCTTTCGATGTGTTCTCGAAGCTTGCCAGAATGCTCTCAGCTTTGCCGATGTCCGTGCTGCTCAGGAGGTGCACTCGGTTGATCGCACCGCGATAGCGTGCCGCTTTCTCCGATGCTGCGAGTCGCGTTGCCTCTTTCGCGCTGGCGATCGCATTGTCCCGTGCGACCTTTTCCGACGCCGCCAGTCGGGTGGCCTTGTCCGCGCTGGCAATCGCCTCGTCACGCGCGGCGCGCGCGTCGAGCCAATTCCACGTGATGAGCGCGAACGAAATGCAAAACGTTGCCGCAAGCGCCGCCGTCAGTGTTGCCACCATCGGTCTACGTCGTACCCACTTGCCGATACGTTCAGTCGCACTAATCGGCCGCGCGTGGATTGGTTCTCGCTGGAGGAACCGAGCCAAATCGTCGTGCAACTCGCGAGCGGTCTGGTAGCGCCGCGCTGGTTCGCGATCGATGGACTTGAGAACGATGGTTTCAAGATCGCGTGGGATCTGCGGGTTGAGTTTTCGCGGCGCGACGGGATCTGTTTCGGCAATCGCTCGGAGCAGCTTGCTGCGGTTAAGTTCTTCGAACGCCGGTCGCAGGGCCAGCATTTCGTAAAGTGTCAGACCGAGGCTGTAGATATCGCTGCGTTGGTCGGGTTCGCCCACGCATTGTTCGGGCGACATGTAACGCATGGTTCCGATCAGTTCACCGGTTTGCGTGAGGTTGTCTTCTTCCATCGATTTGGCGAGACCGAAGTCCATCACCCACACGGCTCCGGTCGCGTCGAGCATCAAGTTGGAGGGCTTGATGTCGCGATGCAGCGTCCCCATTCCATGTGCGTAGTCGAGAGCATCAGCAACCTGGACGCCTGCCCGCGCGACGCTGTCCCAGTAGCGGAACGTGTTGGTTTGTGAGTCCGCCGTAGAGGCACCGGGCAGGGCGATCTCGGCAGATTCGTGGACGGCGGGCGCGCCGGTCCCTGTGAGCGGGTGGGCTAGCGCCCGCCCGCTCACAGGGGCAAAGCCAGCTAGTGATTGTGCGACTTCGGACGCCTGTTGGTCACCAGTTGCAGAACGCCGAAGTCGGACGTTGGACAGATTGGTATTCACGGTCGGCGAGTGTTGCCAGATGAGCCGCAGCTCCGTGATCACATCATCCAGCGTCGCGCCGCGGATGTATTGCATCGCGTAGAACAGGT
>CAZAIB010000066.1:0-36235 GCA_964485095.1 uncultured Planctomycetaceae bacterium
CTCAGTCGATCGCTCTCCAAATGGCGCAGACCACAGCACACTGCCTGTGTTGGGGTCATGGCCGACGATTCCCGTACTGCCGAACGTGAGGAGTTGAGGCCCGCAATTGAACTTCGCGTGGTGTGGCGACGAATAGCCGATTGTCGAATCACCCACTGCCCAAAGTTCATCTCCTGTTCCAAGATCGAGAGCCACCATCGCGTTGCCTTCGCCACCCGGCGTCACAATCACGGTTTGGTCCAGAATTAGAGGCGAACCAGCGGCACCGAACACGAGTTCTTCCCGTGGTGGCATAGAGAGTTGAACGCTCCAGTGCTTCGTTCCATCCTCGAGGTTCAGGCAGTTCAGCACTCCAGTTGCTCCAAGAGCAACCACTCGTTCGCCGTCTGAGGCCGGCGTTGCACGAGGGCCGTCGCCACCGGTCACTTCGCGAAAAGCAATCTGGTCGGCATGCACCCACAGTTCCTCACCAGTAAGCACATTGTAGCAAACGACAACTTCAGACTCTCCCTGTTGTTCCTGCGTGATACATCGATCACCAACGACGATAAACGAAGACCAGCCTCGTCCGACTGGCCGCCGCCATAGCTCGACGGGAGCATTCGCTTTGACGTCGCGGGCAATCAGTACGTCATCGATGCGACCAGACCGATCCTTGTTTCGGAACCCAACCCAGTCCGCTCTTACCAATGAGTCTTGGTTGGGCGATGGCCCCGCAGTGGGTGCGAGTTTTCGGTGGCCGGATGCGAACAGATCGTCGGCGGTCGGTTCCCAACTCCAGGCAACAATGGGACGGCCATCACCCATGAACCCATCAATGCGGATCGCCGCCCGAAACGAAAGCTGGAGCAACAGGATGAGAACGACCGCGACAACCTGTCCCCTTCGCCCAAGCCGAGAGTACTTCCGGATCCACGCATACGCGGCGACGTTACCCAGCAAGATGATCGCTTTGATGCTACGCGACGGACCGCCACCAAACGGTTTAAACCCGAATTGAACGACAGCGACGAGCCCGGCCACGCTCAGCAGAACGATTAGCAACAGCCCGCCGTAGCCCGGCCTCTGTTTGGTTGCCACTTCGCTCACGCGATCACGTCCTCCACAATATGCCCATGCACGCCCGTCAAACGGCAGTGCCTCCCCTGGTCGCTACCACTGCGAAGGCTCCATCCAGTCTCGCAGCAAACGCTCGGCGTACAAACCACCTTCAGCTTGCAGTTCGGCGCGGTGCAGGATGCGCAGCCAGCGAGGGTTTTCCGGCGCGATCCGGGCGAGGGCAAAGGCGGCATCAACTCGCTTTCGGTATGGAACACGACTGCCGAGCGCCGTTCTTTGAAGCATGGGTTTTAAGGGCTCAGCGTGTGTGCCCATTTCTGCGACGGCATAGGCAAGGCTCTGCCACTTGGCTTCCGAATCGTGTTCCTCCGACTGCGGCAGGTTCCATTCGCGTTCGATCCTCGCGATTAATTCTGCGTTGGACGGATCAAGCAAGGCGACAGAATAGAGAAGTTCGGCTCGACCCAGGTCCGACTTCGCGTTGATGGCCAGTATCTGTGGGACAACTTGTTCGGGCGGAGCACCAACGGCCGCAAGCGCCGCGACAATCGCCTGACGTTTCTCGCCCTTGTCGCTCGCCAGCCTTCTTAGCAAGTGGGGCACCGCACTTTGAGCACGCTGTCCGCTGAATCTGAGCCCGGCCAACGTGTCGTCGAGCACGCGCTCCCAGCCGACGGGCTGCATGCTGCCCCAATACGCAATGCAGTCGTAGTTGCCTTTGTCGTCAAGCATCTCGATGAGCCGAGTAACCGCTGCCGGGGCCTTGCTGCCTCCTAGACCTAGAGCTGCATTGCCGCGCGTTCGTGGATCGTCCGATCGGCTGGCTTTGATCAAACTCTCGACCGGTACGATCGGGCCAAGGCGCCGGAGTGAATCACCCGCGCAACGCGCAATTGAGAACCCGCGAGATTCCCCCCGTGCGGCCGTCGTCTTTTTGGAACCCAGCAAGCCGAGTAAGACAGGAACCATCGACTTCGCGGGTTCGCCGAGATCTGCGAGGATGCGGTAGGCTGCGACAGGGTGTGACGACGGTTGAAATGGCCTGGACCATGGGTCGTCGAGCACGCTTTCCGTTTCGGCCTGCTGCCACGAGTCGTCGTCCTGGTCGCCGTAAGTTTGCGACTGCGTCAACTGCACACACTTCAGCAGTACTGGCAGTATGAGCTTTGCATGCTTTGGGCCGTCGAGCTTTACGAGGCTCTTCGCAGCTTCCAGTTGCACACGAACATCCTGGTCGTCAAGCAAACGCAAAAGGACTTGCACATCCTGTTCACGACCAGGCTGACTGATCACACCAAGTTCACTGGCTGCACGGATGCGTTGGGCCAGGTTCCCTTTTGCGTACTCGCGAAGAAGGGCAAAGTCCTTTTCGCTGAAGGGAACTTCCTTTCCCGTAATACGTCGGATGGCTTTCCTCGCGGCAACTCTTTTGCCAGTCTCGTCGTGACTAAGCAGTGGTCGCAGAGCGGGCAAGGCCGCCGTTCCGTCTTCGCCGAAAGCTCCAAGCAGCTCAATCGCCGTATGCCAATTCTCCGGATCCTCCAGGATGTCTATCAGCTGCGGAATCAGGGACTTCGGTAGAAAGTGCAACTCAGTGATCGCAACGCCCGCGTTCTCTCGAACGTTTTCGTCTTTGTGCTTCAGCAGCTTGAGTAGCTCTGGTGCGAGAGCGTGACACGTATCCGGCCCAAGAGCCGAAAGCGGCGTCGCTTCATCTGCGGAGCCCTTCTCGCCAAAGCTTATGTCGTAGTAGAAGTCCTCATCTCCTATCAGCCGTTTGAGGAACAACTTGACTGCCTCTGCGTCTTTGTTGTCCTGCCCGGCGACAGAGACCGGTAGCTGTACGGACAACAGCAAGCAGGCGAATAAAATTCGCATTACGTTATCCCTTGTTCGCGGTGTCTTTGTGCGATCTATGCGATTATGTCTTCAACGACATGCCCATGCACGTCGGTCAGGCGGAAGTGCCGCCCCTGGAATTTGTACGTCAGCCGTTCGTGGTCGATTCCCAGTAGATGCAGAATCGTCGCCTGGAAGTCGTGGGGGTTCACAGGTTTGTCGGCCACGTTGAAGGCAAAGTCGTCGCTTGAACCGTAAGTGTGGCCGCGTTTGATACCGCCGCCGGCGAGCCAACTGGTGAAGACGTATGGGTGATGGTCCCGACCGATTCGGTCGTTCTTGGGGCGTTTCTGTTTGAACGGGGTCCGTCCGAATTCGCCGGACCAGACAACCAGCGTGTCTTCCAGCAGACCGCGTTGCTTCAGGTCTTTGACCAGCGCTGCGGCGGGTTGGTCTGTGTCGCGGCACTGGATTTCGAATTGGGTCATGATGTTGTTGTGATGATCCCAGCCGGCGTGGAACAGTTGGATGAACCGCGTTCCCTTTTCCGCCAGCTTGCGAGCCATCAAACAGTTGTAGGCAAACGATCCCTGGCGATGCACATCGGGGCCGTACATTTCGAGCGTCGCTTTGCTCTCGCGGGTGAGGTCAGTCATCTCGGGAACCGACGCCTGCATCTTGTACGCCATCTCGTACTGAGCGATCCGCGTGGCAATCTCCGGATCGCCAACTTGCTGGTGATGCATCGCGTTTAGTTCGCCCAGTCCATCAAGCAGCGAACGCCGCGTCTTGCGGTCCATGCCCTTGGGGTCAGACAGATACAGAACCGGGTCGCCCGTGCCGCGGAACTTCACGCCCTGAAATTTCGTCGGCAGGAACCCGCTGCTCCAGTAGAAGTCGTAGAAGATCTGACCGCACGACGCTTCCTTGTCTCGCGATGTCATGACGACAAAGCCGGGTACGTCGCTGGCTTCTGCTCCCAGCCCGTACGTCAGCCACGAACCCATGCTTGGTCGGCCGGGCTGTTCGCCACCGGTCAGAAAGAACGTGATCGCCGGCGCGTGGTTGACCTGAGTCGTATGCATCGACTTGATGAACGTGATGTCGTCCACGATCGACGCCGTATGCGGCAGGAAGTTGCACACGGGTGCTCCGCAGTCGCCGTATTGCCGGAACGTTGTGATCGACGGCAGAACGGCTTTGTCTTTCTGCCCCTGCGTCATCGTGCTGAAGCGACGCCCTTTGAGAATCGAATCCGGCAACTGTTGTCCGGCGAACTTCTTCATCCCCGGCTTGGGGTCGAACATGTCCAAATGCGGCGGACCACCGTTCATCAACAGATAGATGACGCGTTTCGCCTTCGGGAAGAAGTGCGGCAGATCGGGTAGCCCCGGAGAGGGTCGGGAGCCTTTCGCATCCTCCGACCCTTTCGCATCCTCGCCGAGCAACGAAGCCAGCGCGGCGGCACCGATGCCGGTTCCGGTCTGGCCCAGCAGTTGACGCCGGCTGATGTTGCGTTGATGTTCGATGATTGGGTTCATGGATGACCTATGTAACCGACTGAGGCCCTCAGTCGGTTCGTCGCTAAGCGACGACTTAGTGTGCGTGCCGACTGAGGGCCTCAGTCGGCTACATTTCTGTCGGTCCGCGCAGCGGACCTTACTCCCGCGTGATTACTTCGTCCAAATTGAAAACCAGATTGCACAACGCCGTAAACGCCGCGACTTCGCTCGCGTCGAGCTCCGCGTTCCTTGGAGCCGCTCCGACGGAAGCCAGTTTTGTCGCGTCGTCTTTGTTGTTCTTGTAGGTCGCACGTAGCTCAGCCAGCTTCCGCGACAGCACCGCGACTTCTCGGTCGGATGCGTCGCGACCAATCACCTGTCGAAACGCGAATCGAATCCGCTCGGCATCGTCTTTGTTCTCACTGACGATGCGTTCCGCGAACACACGCGCTGCTTCCACATACGTCACGTCGTTCATCGTCACCAACGCGTGCAGTGGCGAGTTTGTTCGCGGCGGTTTCACTTCGCATGTTTGTCGCTTGGCGACATCGAAGAACGTCGTCGGCCCGACGATGCGTCGCCAGAACAGATACAAGCTCCGTCGATACAGCTTCTTGCCCGAGTCCGGCTTGTACTTAATCTTCCCAAACGTCGCCTCAGCCCAGATGCCTTTCGGTTGATACGAATTCACCGATGGCCCACCACACTTACGATTCAGCAGGCCACTGATCGCCAACGCCTGATCGCGAATCATCCAGGAGGGCAATCGGAACCGAGCCCCCCGCGCTAGCAGACGATTGTCTGGATCGTTCGCGTATGCTTCGGCGCCAGCTTCTGACGACTGCCGATAGGTGGCACTCATCATGAGTTGTTTGATGAAGCGCTTCACATCCCAGCCGGATTCCACAAAGTCCACGGCCAGCCAATCCAGTAGAGCAGGGTGCGTTGGCTTTTGCCCCTGCACGCCGAAGTCTTCCGGAGTCCGAACCAGGCCTGCTCCGAAAAACATCTGCCAGAGTCGGTTCACCGTCACGCGAGCTGTCAGCGGGTTCTCAGGATCGACGATCCATTTGGCCAACGTCATGCGGTTCACGTCGCCGTCATCTGGTTGATGCAGCCCGCGAACAACGGACGAAGACACCTTCCGACCGGGCTGGTTGTAGATGCCAGTCTTCAGCACAAATGTGTCGCGTTTCTTTGAATCGGCCATCACCATCACCCGCGGCAATCGCGACTTGATTTCGTCACGCTTTTTGAAAGTGGCACCAAGTTCATTCACCCACTTCACATACTGAGGCGCCGTTGCGTTGAAAGTTCCCTGCCAATAGCCAAAGTGTTTTGAGTCACGCTTCAGGACCGGCTTCATTAGTTCTGCGCGAAAATCCTTCGCGAGCCCCTTCGCTCTCTCAGAGTCACCAGCCGGCTTGCCCTCAGGTCGCGGAAAGAACGTTAGTTCAAATTCGTTGATCTTGTCTGCGAGCTCTCCAGTGCGATCGTTCAGCTGTTGCAGCCGACCACTTGTTGGCTCATCAGTGTACGAAACGACCGGAGGGGTCTGTCCGTTGCCGCCACCGCCGTTGACCGGCGTTCGATTGAACACGGCGAACAGTCCGTAGTAGTCATCCAGCGTAATCGGATCGTACTTGTGATCGTGACACCGGGAGCAGGTCATCGTCAGACCGAGCCACGTGGTGGATGTCGTTTCCACTTGATCGAAGATGTACTCGACGCGGTTCTCTTCCGCGATCCGTCCGCCTTCGCCATTGATCATATGGTTCCGGTTGAACCCGGTGGCAATCCGCTGCGCGATGGTCGCATCGGGAATCATGTCGCCTGCGAGTTGTTCAACGGTGAACTGATCGTAAGGCATGTTGTCATTGAACGCCTTCACCACCCAATCGCGCCACGGCCACATGGTTCGCGATTGATCGCCCTGGTAACCATTCGTGTCCGCATATCGCGCGATGTCTAACCAGTCCCAGGCCATGCGTTCGCCGAACGAAGGCGACGCGAGCAGACGGTCCAGAACCTTCTCATAGGCGACGGGTGATTGATCACCGACAAACGCCTCCACCTCACTGGGCGTTGGCGGCAGACCCGTGAGATCAAAGGTCACTCGGCGAATCAACGTCCGTCGGTTCGCTGCCCCCAGCGGTTTCACATCCTTCAGTTCCAACTGGCTCAGAACGAACTTGTCGATGTCGTTGCGAACCCATCCAGCACCAACTTCCGGCAGAGCAGGGCGTTTCGGTTTCACAAACGCCCAGTGCTTGCCCCACTTCGCTCCGCTATCGATCCAGCGTTTGATGACGTCTTTCTGCTTGTCGGTCAGCGTCCGTTTGAGATCCGGCGGCGGCATGACTTCATCTGCATCATTGCTCAGGATCCGCCGCAACAATTCGCTCTCACTGCTCTTGCCAGGAACAACAATCGCATCCTCTGTCCGCAGGGCGCTCTCTGCTTTGTCCAGCCGCAAGTCTGCTTTTCGAGCCCCTTCATCGGGCCCGTGACAATGGAAGCAATTGTCCGAGAGAATCGGCAGTATATCCCGAGCGAAATCGACATCGTCGGTCGGAGCCACCAAACAGATCGAAAACAAGAGAACGTTCATATCCGGATCATATCGGACCTGGACGCATCGTCGCATTCACAAAACGCGCATTGTCGTCTGAACCGGTATTCTTCGAACAAAATCCAGCTCGAACGAATGAAAGGGGCACGGTACCGATGTTCGTAAGGTCGCGAGGCACCCGCTGTCTCACGGGACAGCGGGACCATGCTACCTCAGTCGCCCAGCGGCTTGCGGCGCATTTGCTTTTTGGACGAAGTCTTACGCTTTGCGTCCAGTCGGCGTTCGTTGGAACCGCGGGATGGCTTCGTTGGCTTTCGCTTCCGAGGTGCGGTGGCGACTTCCAGCAGCAGGCCGCGTAGTTTCTCTAAAACGTCAGCGACGTTGCGGCCTTGATCGCGGTAACGCTGGCTCTGCATGACCAGGTCGCCGTCCTTTGTGATGCGGCGATGGTACTTTGCCTGGAACCGACGGCGCACGTCGTCGGGCAACGTCTTGCTTTTCGTGACGCTCCAACGGATGGTCACCTTGGTGTTGACCTTGTTGACGTTCTGTCCGCCCGGACCCCCACTGCGCGAGAACGTGAAGTCGAACTCGGTGAATGGGATTTGAATGCGGTTGTTGACTTTAAGCATGGCGGATGCAGATCGATTTCTGTGACGCGCGTCGTTAGTTCTCTCGCAGTTGTTCGGACAGCCACGATCGGTAATCGTCAGACGCATCGTGGATTGAGAATTCAACGATCTCCGGGACGTCGTAGGTATGGAGTTCCTGAATCAAAGCTCGCAGGGCGGTGGAATGATTGGTGGACGTCTTAAGTTCACATCGAAACTCAGAAGCAGACTCAACCTGTCCCTTCCAGCGATAAACACTCTGGATCGGAACAATTTGAACACACGCTGCCAGGTGTTGACCTACCGCTGCATCAGCGATTCGCCGCGCGAGTTCTTCTGTGTCTGTGGTTGTGTGCAGCACGACGAAGTTCATTCGTGTTCCTTGCCCGAAGCTATGAAAGGTGAACGACCCGAATCATCAGTTTTGGTTCGCGCTGTTCTTTTTCAGCCACCCGTTGCGTTTCATCCACCGATGGCAAAGCTCGGGCCAATGCGAAGCGGGCGATTCGGTTTTTCGCAATCCGAAGCCGTGTCCGCCTGAATCGAACACGTGCAGTTCGGCAGGAATCTTGTGCTTTCGTAATGCGGAAAACAGTTCGATACTGGATTCTGGTTTCACGGGATCGTTCCAAGCGTGCGCGAAGAACATCGGTGGCGAGTCGGCCGTGACAGTCACATGAGGTTCCAACTTATCGTTCTTATCGACCAGATAAGCAGGGTACACCAGAACCGCGAAGTCCGGACGCGAACTGGCTTTGTCGGCATCATCAATCGCGTCGTACTGACGCTTGTCGAACGAAGTCGAGGTCATCGCTGACAGGAACCCGCCGGCAGAGAAGCCGAGAATTCCGATGCGCTTGGGATCGACTTTGAACTCAGCCGCCCGCGATCGCACGAGGCTCATCGCTCGCTGACAATCCTGTAATCCGTGCAGCCAACGTTGTTGCTTCTGCCGAGTTGGAACGCGGTACTTCAGGACGAACGCCGTGACGCCAATCGAATTCAGCCACTCGGCAACTTCGGTTCCTTCTTTGTCCCACGCCAGAATTCGCAACGCACCGCCCGGGCAAATAAGAACCGCCGCGCCTGTGGCTTTGTCTGCGGGAGCCGGATAGACAGTGATGGTCGGTTTGCTGACGTTCGAGATTCGCGTTGTCGAAGGCCGCTCACCCGGGCGGGTTTCAGATTTTTCAGGACCGATCTCGGCGGTCTCGTTGGGAGCGGTCGTCGGCCAGATGGCAAATTCGGTTCTCTTTTCCTGAGCCCACACGTTTGGGACAAGACACGAGAGAAGCGTTAAGACAGCAACACGCATTGGAAAACCTCACAAAGGGCAGGACAGCAACGTGCAGTGTTCACAACATGTTCTCTGGCGGCAAGCGTCACGCCACACAGCATCGCTGACATCACAGCAGCAGTTCGCAGCCTGCCTGGCAAGGCGGCGGCCGATCGCCGGTTTACTTTGGTCGTGAAAGCTGATGCGATTCTGAGCGTCGAGGAGGAAGAAGAGGTCCGCGTTAGGGCTGGCCAACGAGTGCTGTAATTGACGAGGCCCCGGTGTTGTTCCGGGGCCTTTTCTTTTGAATGTCGAATGTCGAACAAGGAATTTCGAATGGTGAAGTACAAGGTCAGTTCGACCTCGCAACACTTCGTCATTCGACATTCCTTGTTCGACATTCTGCGGTTCGAACTCAGACAGTCCAATATCCAACAAGGAATCTCCAAGTCTGAAGTTGTGGGCGGCGAAGTCGCATCGAGGCTGTGAATAAATCACCCCACCGGCTTTATGCCGGTGGCTTGTTGGCCCTTGCGCTACAGCTCTGAGGCTTGAGGTAGCGCAAAGGCCAGTAAACCACCGGGTTAACCCGGTGGGGAATCCACGGATCCGGGGGACGGCTGCTTGGGGTCAGGTAATTCACAACCCCTTCGCGCGCGAAATAACAGGGGGCCGATGCGGTCGGCGAGTGGGTGCTTTGGTGGAGAGCGGGCGATTCGCTTCACATGAGGCATTTCAATTCACCGATATACAGATAAGACGTTATTGGTGTCTTCAATCAGCAGATCTTGCCTCTTCGACGTAAGGGCGTTCAATGGTTCTCTCTAAAAGATTCACTCTGGTAGTTCTGGCGGGCGTTGTGGCTCTGTGGTCCGCTGAATCGGCCTCGGCTCAAGGTGTCATTCCTGGCAGCGGAAAACGCATCAATCAGGTTGGCGACGACTTCGAAGACGAAAAGTGGGACTGGGTTGTTAACGGACAGAAGGCCAGCAAAGAACAGGACGAACAGATCCGCCAGCCGCTTGGGTTCTCTACCAATAAGCGCTGGTTCGAAAGCCCCAAGCGTGGGCAACCGGATATTCTGCGACGAGTGAAAACGCCTCCGGGCGGTATCGTGGGTAGCAAGGGTTCGCTGTTGATTCAGACGGTGAACTCAGGCGTACCGAACTTCAAGAGTTACAAGATGATGCAGGACGACCTGGTTCTTTCCAGCGCGTCGCGAATCGGCATGCTTTCGGTCGCAAGAACTCCACAAGTGGTGACTCGCATTTACTTCCCGCCGTTTAAGCAGTGGGAGAATCGAACCGGGACACACTTTGGTTACCGTATCGACCTGAAGACAACGAAGTTCGAATCTCAGCAGTCCAACGGGTTCATGCGAACTTACTCAACGATGGTTCCAACGACCGAACCATACTGGCCCGGCTTCTTCATTGAGTTCCACAGCGAATCAGACGCCAGGTACAAGGAAGACGCCGCTCGGATCATCATCCGCGGCAACCACCTTGGACGAGAAGTTCCCAGCAAGTACATCACCGAAGGTTGGTGGACGCTTGGAATGTCGGTCACTCCTGACGGACAGGTTCACTACTACGCTGGCGAAGGTGTTGATGATCTCAAGGCAACCGACTATCTCTACAGCAGCCGACCTTACGGGAACTCTGCTGAAAAGTTTGCGACTCAGTTTTTCAACGTGTGCAACAAAGATGACGGCCGAACATGGTCAACGGGATTCATTATCGATGACCCGTGCACCTACGTTGCACAGTAGGAATCAGGTCAGTGAGTTACTGACCTAACAGTGACGGGCGGGCCCGCTGTAAATCCTCAAATGCAAGGGCCAATAAGAATGCCCGGTCTGCTTAGACAGACCGGGCTTCTTCTATGAACCGGCATCACTCGTTGCTCACTGTGCTGATACCTGTTTCGCTTGCGGAAGGTCGCGGTTTCAGTAGCGGGATAGGGCTTATTGGAATAACGAAGTATCGGTCATTTGTGTTCTGGCTGATCCAACCTGGGCGGTCCCCTCTCCCGGGCTTAGAGCCCGACCTCTCCCCTAAAAAGGGGCGAGGTGACTTGGGTGGTCTCTGCTGTGAACGGCTTAGGAGCTTCGGTTCACTCGGGTAGCTTCAACGTCACTAGTGGCAGCGCTTCGTTCATGCTGCCTGAACGGAAGCCGGTTGGGTCGATGCTGACGGATTCGAACCCGAACCCAAGTAGCGTGCTAAAAACTTGCTCCTGGATCGAGGTAACACCCGGAATCGCCGCGACAGGAACCTCAATGCGTGCGTGGTCTTTGGCTTCACACCGAACGCGGAGCTCGCGCAGGTTGAGTTCTTGTTTCAGGAACTGTTCAGCCTGATCGATTCTTCGCAGGCGTTCTGGAGTGACTTCGGTGCCGTAGGCGATGCGACTGGAAAGGCAGGGTGTGGCTGGCTTGTCCCAGACGGGGAGGTTCCACAACTTTGCGAGTTCTCTTACGTCGGTCTTGTTGCAGTTGGCATCGACCAGTGGGCTACGAACTTTGAATTCGGCGGCAGCCTCGAGACCGGGTCGGTAGTCGCCCAGGTCGTCGGCGTTGGTGCCGTTGGCAATTACATCGAAGCCAAGTTCGTCATGCCGGGACGCGATTTGCGAGTACAGCTCAGTCTTGCAGTAGCGGCAGCGGTCGGACGGATTACTAGTGTAGTTGGGATTCTGGAACTCATCCGTTTGCACGATGATATGTCGGATGCCGATGAGTTCAGCCAGCTGTTTTGCTTCCTCCAATTCACCAGAGGCCATGCTAGGGCTAACCGCAGTCACGGCACAGGCGGAATCAGATACTAATGCTGCTGCTTTGCACACCACGGCGCTGTCCACGCCTGCGGAAAACGCCACGGCGACGCGGCCGTAGTTGCGGATCGTGTCCAGGAGAAGTTTCTGTTTTGTTTCAAGCGACATACGAATCAGTCTATTCGCATCCGACGTTGGTAAAAAGAGTCGAACAAAGATGGCGGTTCACAGGTAACTGCAATGGGAAGAAACGGTTCACACTGCAACGTCATCCGTAGTCTTGCTGAATACCAACGCGACTGGTTGGCGTTTTTGGTCTGCGGATGCGTTATACTTTTTCGGTTGGTAATGGACTTAGCTCAGGCGCCCTCATGAAACAGTTTTTGGTCTGCGGTCTACTTCTGGCTGGCGTCACACAATCTGCCTCTGCAGAACCACTTGATGTGACTCCGGAACAAAAGAAGGAACTTGTCGCACTGTCGAAATCTCTGCGTGACACCAGGAAGTTGCTGGCGAAGAAGCAGTACGATGAAGTGCGTGGGCAGATTGCGGCGGCGACCGCGAAACTGGCAGAGATGGGCCTGGAGGAAGGCGAGCGCGATCGAACCTACAAGTCAGTCGTCAAAGCGATCAGCAATCTGCGAGACAAGCTACCCGTCAGTTTCGAGAAAGAAATCGCGCCAATTCTGAAGGACAACTGCCTGCGTTGTCATGGAGCGGCCCGACAGTCTGCTCGACTCCGGATGGACACATTCGAGCAGATGGCGAAGGGTGGAGCGAACGGGCCACTGGTTCGTGGCACGAACCCTCGCAACAGTCTGCTGGTGGCGAAACTGACCGTCAAAGACGACAAGCTGCGAATGCCTAAGAATGGTGCTCAGCTTCCTGACGACCAGATCATGCTGATCGCCAAGTGGGTCTCACAGGGTTCGCCGTTTGATGGAGCCGACCGGAAAGCGGAGATTGGTTCCAAGCCAAAAGAACCAGAAAAACCACTCGTCATTGCGCGGCCGGATGGAAGTGAGACGGTTTCGTTTAAGAAAGATATTGCTCCATGGATGGTGGGCGTTTGCCTGGGCTGTCACGGCGACCGCAACCCGCGCAGTGGGTTCTCTTTGGCGACGTTCGAAAGTTTGTTGCGCGGTGGTGATCGAGGTGACTCGTTGGTTCCCGGGAATGCCGATGAAAGCCTGCTGGTGGATCTTGTGTTGCGGCAGAAGGATCAGGACGGCGAACCGCTTAAGATGCCGGCCGGCAATCAGACTCGCATCAAGAAGAGCCAGGCGTTGGCGCTGGAGAAGTGGGTCAATGAAGGAGCCAAGTTTGATGGCGGCGATGCGAAAGCGCCGCTGCGTGATTTGGTTCCCACGCCTGCTGAGATTGAGGCAGAGCGGCTGGCGAAGATGAGTTCAAAGGAATTCAGCGAACGCCGCATGAAGCAGGGCAAGGATTTTTGGGAACAGGTTCTGCCGCGTGACGAGGTGTTCACAGCGACATCGCCAAACGTGTATGTGTTCGCCGCGACCGATGAGCGCGCAAAGCAGGTTAGCGGTTGGGCAGAAAAGGACGTTGAGGCAATCAAGGCATTCTTCAAGTTCACCAGTGGCGAACCCTGGCGCGGACGACTCAATATTTTCGTCGCGAGAGATCGTTTTGCGTACGAGGAGTTCAATCAGGCTCTGAACCGACAAACTCCGCCGGATATGTTTAGCCACGCTCGCATCACAGCTGGTGTCAGTGAAGCTTACGTTGTCGTGCAGGACGTTGGTGACGAAGTCTCCACCACGTCGCCTGGTCTACGAACCAGCGTGACCGCGCAGTTGGCAGATGCCTTTGTCCAACGCAGCGGAAACATTCCTCCTCGCGTGATTGGGCGTGGGGTTGGGCTACTGTTAGCGTCTAAGTCAGCAGACAAGTCTGACCCGTGGTTTATGGCATTGCCGACACGACTAAAAGGAGTCGCCGTCGCGCGGTCGCAGGAAGTTTTTGACAACGGGTCGTTTACACCAGCAGAAACGGATGCAGTTGGTTATGCTTTGGCAGGCTTCATGAATCGTTCCGGTTCAGCTAAGTTTATTGCGTTCCTGACGGAACTCCAAAACGGTTCGAAGCTGGCAGATGCGGCTCGGAAAGTCTATCGACGAACTCCGGCCCAGATGGGTGAGGCGTTTATGCGGTCGAAGTGATCGCAGCCCAGGAAGCAGTTGAATGAAACGTGGAACGGATGTCATCGTCGTTGGTGGCGGCGCGATTGGTCTCTCGACGGCCTGGGAACTTGCTCAGCAAGGTGTCTCGGTTCGCGTGATCGACCGTGGGCGCTGCGGACGTGAAGCATCGTGGGCCGGGGCGGGAATGATCATCCCTGGCAATTCTTTGAAGGCCGCCACTCCGGAAGCTCGGTTGCGTGCCATGAGCTTCGAACTGTGGTCAGGCGTCAGTGAGAAGCTGCTGGCCAGCACCGGCGTTGATAACGAATTCAAACGCTGTGGCGGACTGGAAGTTTGCTTTGAAGAAAACGTTAGCCAACTGGACGCCGCGGTCGAACGCTGGCGAACTGAGGGCGTTGATGTCGAACCGCTAAGCGCACGCGATTTGTTTCTGGCTGAGAAAGCCATCAATCCGGAACTTGCCGGCGGTTACCAGTTGCCGGCGATGTCTCAGATTCGTAACCCACGCCATTTGCGAGCCTTACAGCTGGCGTGTCAGGAACTGGGCGTGCAGTTTGAAGAAGAAGACCCCGTTGTGGGGTTCGCTCGAGAAGAAAATCGCGTGACCGGAGTGCAGGCGAAGTCCGGCACGTTTACAGCCGACCAGGTTTGCGTTTGTGCCGGCGCGTGGACTCGGCAACTCTTGAACGAAACTGGTTTTGGGTTTGAGATCGAACCGGTCCGCGGCCAAATGGTCATGCTGAAGTGCAGCCCGTTGTCTTTCCGTCATATCGTGCAGTCCGGCGCTCAGTATATTGTTCCGCGTTCGGACGGCCGAGCCTTGGTTGGTTCGACCGAAGAACGTGTCGGCTTTGAGAAGCGAACCACTGCCGCAGGCGTAAGCGGTCTATTGCAGTTTGGTGTTTCAGTGATTCCGCAGCTGGCGGACGCGACTGTCGAACGCACCTGGTCGGGGCTGCGGCCAGGCAGCCCAAACGGTGTGCCGTATCTGGGACTTGTAGGCGATTTCACCAATCTTTTTGTGGCAGCTGGGCACTTTCGGTGCGGCCTTCAAAACTCGCCAGCAACCGGTCGGCTGCTAAGAGAACTCATTCTTGGGCAGCCCGCATGCCTTGACCCGCAGGACTTTGTGCCTGCCGCTGTACAGTCGGACGTTCTAACCGCGTCCTGACAGGTCATACGGTCCGGAATCTCTGAGATTTGTTCGTAAGGTGCGGCACAGAGCCCGCGTCAGTGGATTGGAGAATCACGCGTTAATGCCAGCGGCTGTTCCTGCAAATCGAGTTGTTGTTATCGGTTCCGGCCCAATTGGCCTGGAAGCGGCTCTGCACGCTACTCGGGCGGGATTCGAAGTCGCCGTGTTCGAACAGGGCGAAGTGGCGGACGGTGTGCGAAACTGGGGCCACATTCGACTGTTCAGCCCGTTTTCGATGAACTCGTCCAGCGCGGGTCGCGACGCCATCGCCAATGCCGGCGGTTCATTGCCCGAAGATGACGAACTGCTCACCGGCAAACAGTTCTATGAATCGTACCTGAAGCCACTTAGCGAACTACCTGAACTTGCCGGCTGCCTTCACGAGAACACTCGCGTTGTTTCGATTGGGCGTCGGTGGTTGCGCAAAGGGCATGCGATCGGCCACGCTACGCGGCAGGCAGATTTGTTTGATCTGGTTGTTCGCTGCGGCGACGACGAACGCGTTGAGACCGCGAACTTTGTTCTGGACTGTTCCGGCAGCTATCCGAACCATCGGTTGATCGGTGGCGGAGGGCAGGGGTGTCCGGGTGAATCAAAGTTGCCCGAAAAATGTTACCAGCTCGCCGACATCATGGGTTCTGATCGACAGGACTTCATTGGCAAACACACATTGGTCGTCGGCGGTGGCTATTCGGCCGCAACCGCGATCGTCTCCCTTGGTGAATTGATGCAGGTCGAACCCAAAACGTCGGTCACGTGGCTGACGCGTGGCGACGATGGCGTGCCGATGCATCGCGCCGAAGGTGATCCCTTGATTGAACGCGACCGCATCGCATCGACAGCGAATCAACTGGTGGCCGACGGCCACGTTACGTGGATTCGCGAACAGCGAATCGTGAACATCGAAACCGGGACCGGTTACGGTGTGACACTGGAAACAGTCTCAGGCAACCAGACTGTTCATACGTTTGATCAAATTGCGGCTCATCCCGGATATCGTCCCGATACTTCGCTGTACCGAGAACTTCAGGTCCACGAATGCTACGCTTCGGAAGGGCCGATTAAGTTAGCGGCCGCGCTGTTGGGCGGCTCGGGCGACTGTTTGGTTCAGCCTGAGACCGGCCCGGAGACGCTTAAGAATCCGGAACCGGGTTTCTTCGTGTTGGGTTCGAAGTCGTATGGCCGCAATTCACGTTTTCTAATTCAGGCAGGTCTCCGACAGATTGAAGATGTTATGCCACTGATTGCCAAGCAACTGGAAGCGACCGCATGAGTTCAGTTATCGAAGATACGCCGAAAGTCGAACTCACGTCGCTGGACGAACTCTGGTTTCAGGTTTCCGGCACGCTGTGCAACCTTGAGTGTTCGCACTGCTTTATTAGCTGCAGCCCCAAGAACGACAGCTTCGGCTACCTGACTTTGGAAACGGTCGAACGCACGTTGGCGGAAGCCGAACCATGGGGCGTGAAGGAATACTACTTCACTGGCGGCGAACCGTTTCTGAACCGCGAGATGGTTCCGATTATCGAAACAACACTCAAGCACGGTCCCGTGACTGTGCTGACCAACGGTACGGTTCTTAAACGCGAATGGTTAGAACGTCTGCAAGCGGCAGAGGACGCCAGCACTTATGGACTCGAATTTCGCGTGTCGATTGATGGTCCGACCGCCGAAATGAACGATCCCATTCGCGGCGCCGGCACGTTTAATCGTGCGGTGAAGGGGGTGGGGCTGCTGGTGGAGTACGGCTTCCTGCCGATCATTACCATGACGCGTACGTGGTCTGAAAACGATGATGTGCAGATCCTGAACGCGTTCAAGGCGGTTCTGGCCGAACACGGCTGCACAAGGCCGCGACTGAAGGTTTTGCCTCGACTTCAAATTGGCGCCGAAGAAAATCGTACGTGCGGCTATGAGTCGTACGAACGCATTACGCCTGAGCTCATGGAAGACTTTGACAGCAATCTTTTGCTGTGCAGTCACAGTCGGATTGTCACTGACAAGGGCGTTTACGTGTGCCCGATTCTTATCGAATCGCCCGACGCCAAGCTTGGCGACACACTGGCGGAAGCTGGCGGCGACTTCGAACTTTCGCACGGCGCGTGTTACACGTGCTATCAGTATGGAGCGATCTGCACGAATGCGACCTCCGTGAAGCGACACGAGTAGGAATCAAAACGTGCGATTGGCATTCTTCGGCGGAATCTATAACAACTACCTCGCGCTGGAAGCAGCGATCGCTGATGCGAAGAGCAGGGGAGCCGATGAGATCTACTGTCTCGGCGATCTCGGCGCGTTCGGCCCGCATCCGGACCGTGTGTTCCCGCTGATTCACGAACACAACGTCGTCTGCATTCAGGGCAACTACGACGACAGCATCGGCAACCAGTTGGACGACTGCCAGTGCGGCTACACCGATCCACACGACAACTACTTCGCGCAGATTAGCTACGACTACACGCTGAAGAATACGAGTGCTGAGAACCGCGAGTTCCTGCGATCGCTTCCGAAAGAACTGCGTCTTGAACGTGACGGTTTGAAGCTGCTGCTGTGTCACGGCAGTCCGCGGCGAACCAACGAGTTCCTTTGGGAATCGGCCACCAGTACCAGTTTCCTGGAACGCCAGATTCAGGACGCGGAAGCAGATTTGATTTTGGCGACGCACACTGGTCTGCGTTGGCGTCGAGAACTTTCCGAGGGGCGTGAGTTCGTGAATGTTGGCGTGCTGGGCCGCCCGGAAAACGACGGAACTACCAACGTCTGGTACACAATGCTGAAGACGGGGGATGACGCACTGGCGGAATCGAAGTACGAGGTTGAGTTCATCCCGGTCGAATATGACTTCGAACGCCTCGCCACTGAAATGGAAGCTGAGAAATTACCGCCAGAGTTCGTTGCAACAGTCCGAACCGGTTGGTGGACCACGTGCCTGGAGATTCTGCCAAGCAAAGAACGACGTCGAGGGGAGTTCTAGCTCCACGGCCGCTCCCATGTGAGGTCTGCTCTACCAGATGCAGATTCCTGGTACGTTAGGTCAGTAGTCCGGGGCGACCGCAGTTCCGATTTCGTTTGGGAAATTGGGACTTCGCGGAGTAGCCCGCAAGAGTGATGATACTCCGGAGACAGCTGCCTGCGAAGATGGCTGATATTTGGTCTTGCTCGCTGATGACTCTGCGATACCCTTCGCGAACGCTCAACCCATTCATGGTGCCTTATGAAGATTCTGTTCGCTGACGCATTGCCCGATCAATACGCCCAGGACCTAAACGAAGCTGGTCACGAATGTGTTGCCCGGCCAACTTTGACCGCTGATGATATTCCTGGTGAGATTGCCGGCTACGACGTTCTGGTGGTTCGTAGCACCAAAGTGACCGCTGCTGCCATTGATGCTTCGGACAAGCTAAGCCTGATTGTTCGAGCCGGGGCGGGAACCAACAACATTGACAAAGAACACGCGGCGAACGCCGGTATCTACGTTTGCAATGTGCCGGGTCAGAACGCCATCGCCGTCGCTGAACTGACGATGGGTCTGCTGCTGGCGATCGATCGACGGATCCCGCACAACGTCATCGATTTGCGAGCCGGCAAGTGGAAGAAGAAAGAGTACGGCAAGGCGGACGGCGTCTATGGCAAATCCATGGCTGTTTTCGGTTTGGGCAACATCGGCCTGGCTGTTGCCGAACGCGCGCGGGCGTTTGGGATTGGGGTCATGGGTCTTGAGAAGCCGGGGCGTTCAGATGAATCACTGCAGCGGATTCATGCAGCGGGTGTTGAGCTTGTTGGTTCAAAGGAAGAGATGTTGCGTGTGGCTGACATTGTTTCGCTGCATGTGCCGGTGACAGATGAAACACGCAACATGGTTGATGGTGAGTTCCTGAAACTCATGCAGCCAAACTCCATACTGCTTAATACCGCTCGCGGCGAAGTGGTGGATGCGGATGCGTTGATGGCTGCCATGGATGAGAAGGGCATCAGGGCAGGGCTGGATACGTACGCGGAAGAGCCCGGTTCATCGATGGCTGACTTTGAATCAGCTTTGGCAACACATCCCAACGTGGTCGGGACGCATCACATTGGTGCTTCGACCACACAGGCTCAGAATGCAATCGCTTTGGGAGTAGTGCAGGCCATTGAATCTTACGCTCGCGGCGTCGTCAACAACTGCGTCAATATGGAGACGACGAAGCTTGGTCGGGCGCATGTTGGTGTTCGACACTACGACAAGGTGGGAGTGTTGGCGTCGGTGTTTGATGTGTTTCGGAATTCGAACCTGAATGTGGAACAGATGGAGAACCAAATCTTCGCGGGCTCCAAAGCCGCTGTTGCGCTGATCGAAGTTGGCGGTGTTGTATCGGATGCCGTGCAGGCAGAACTTGGTTCGCTGGAGAATGTGATCTCGGTTTCGGTTCACAACCGAGAAGAAAGAACAGTCTAGTGCGTGCTGTGGTTCAACGAGTCTCCAGTGCGTCGGTGACTGTCGAAGGAGAAGTTACCGGTCAAATTGAGCGGGGGTTTGTGGTTCTGTTGGGGGTCGCCGCGGAGGACAAGGAAAGCGACCTTCAGTGGCTGGTCAACAAGATCGTCGGACTGCGCGTTTTCGAAGATGCCGAAGGGAAGATGAACTGCTCGCTTGCCGAAGCCAACGGAGCGATGCTGGTTGTCAGTCAGTTCACGTTGCTGGGCGATTGTCGGAAGGGGAGGCGGCCGAGCTTCGTCGCAGCCGCCAGGCCGGATCGGGCCAACGAATTGTACGAACAGTTTTGCGAGGACGTGCGAGGGCAGGGCATCGAGGTTCAGACCGGGCGGTTCCAAACGCACATGGACGTGGCTCTGGTCAACGATGGACCGGTCACATTGCTTCTGGATAGCACGAAGCAGTTCTAAACCGGTTGTGCACCAATGAATGAAGAACAGGTCAAGCAGGTAGCGATTGAGCACATATCGAAGCTGGACACTGGCGAATGTGCTTTTATGGGTATGGGCCGCCACTCTCGCGCCGACTTGGCGTGGCCAACAACAATCGGAGATGAATGGGTGGTGTTCTTTCGCCTGGTGCTACCCGACGGGGACGTGCAGGCAAATCCCATTCTGGTGAGTGTCGATGATGCAACAGGTGAGGCCAGGCTTGAGGAAACCCTCTAGCGTGCGGCCTTGAATCTGCGCGACATGTGGGCACTGGGAGGGCGACAGCTCATGACCGCTGCGTCATTCTCACCAAAGAATCGGCCCAAAGACTCGGTAGCTTGAGCGGGCCAGCACAAACTACCGAGCCGAACTGGCGTCGCAGACAAGAGTCCGCAACAGCACAGTCTTGGCGTATGTTGTCAGGTGCTGGATTGTCTGGGTAGGCAAATTAGCTGGAGATTTGCCAATTCCCAACCTTAAGCAAGCAATGTGCATGGTGAACATTGCAAAAGCACTAACACCTGGCTTGCCCAAAGTCCTCTTCTCCGAAGATTAGAGATCAATCTATACTGCGTCCTGGGCAGATTGGCTGAATACCAAGGATGGTTTGTTATGACACTCACGTGGTTCGACTTCGTCGTTATTGGCGTCTTGATCTACACGACGTTTCGCGGCCTTCAACGCGGCTTCGTTTGGCAATTGGCGTGGATTGCCGCGATGGTACTGTGTTTCGGTTTCGCCGAGACATTCTCCATCAAGCTCGCTCCGCACATCCAGCAATTTGCCCCGCAGGCCAAGCCACCGCTTGACCGCTGGATCGCGATGCTGGTCCTCTACATGGGCTTCTCTTTCCTTTCGTTCGGCGTTGCGCGCGTGCTACGCGGCTGGATTGAAAAGGCGAAGTTCGTTGAGTACGACCGGCACCTTGGTGGGCTGTTTGGCTTCGTGAAGGGTGTGTTGATTTGCCTGATGGGAACCTTCTTCCTGATCACGCTTTCCGAAAGTGCGAGAGAGACGGTTCTTGTTTCCAAGAGCGGTACGGCTGCCACCATCATCATGGACAAGCTACAGCCTGTTCTCCCTGCAGAACTGGCTGAGATTCTGCATCCCTACATTCTACGTCTCGATCCGAATCACTCAGGCGAGGGGCAGTTGAACCCCGGACAGACTGATCCATTGTCGAATCCACAGGACATTCTTTTCGGCGACAACGGTACGTCCGCCGAATCAGATTCCGGACTGCTGGGTAGCCTTCCCGATTTGTCCGGTGGCGAATCACAAGGCGGCGGGATTTGGGATCGCATCACAGGCGGAGGCAACGATTCCTCAAACGCCACTGCAGGTGGTGCCGGCACTCCGGCGCAGGGCGGTTCGCTGGACGATTTTGTACGCAGTCTTCCGGTGAGTATGAGTCGCGAACTCCAGCAGTCGGCCGTTGATGCGTACAGGAACGCCACGCCTGAGCAACGCGATCAGCTGCTAAACCAGGTTCAGTCTTCTATGCCAGGCGAAATAGGCAACGTCCTGAGCCGGTTTAATCAACTGCGGGACAGTTGGGGTAATCTCAATAAGCCAGCGACGGGTGGTCGGGCACCGACAGCTAACCGCGACAGCATTCTGCAGACCATCAGCCAGTTGTTCTCAGATGACGAAGGACAGCGAACCAACTTCCGGCAACAGGTCAACGAACGACTGACCGGTGTGCCTGCTGGAGTAGTGAATTCTGTGCTGACCGATTGGCGAGCCGACCTGAACGCTGAGCCGACGGACCCTGACCCAACGACCAACTACAAGACCAAACTGGACGTTCGAATCTACCGCCAGTTGGCAGCCGCGGGCGTTCCAATGAACCGACTAAGCCGGTCTCTGCAGGAACGAATGCAGAACGTTTCTCGTCAGTAGGTAAGCCACGGAGCCGATGCGGGTTCGCCGCGTCGGCAGATGGTCGGCGATGCTGGTGCCCTTGGTCACGTGTGGCTGGCATTCGGCGAGGGAGCCTTCGCCACCGATTTTACATCGGTGGGTCCACGGCTTTTGCACCGGCCCACAGTGCGGTGTAGTGCAGAATCCGTTAAACCCCGACGTAAAGTCGGAGGCGAAAAATCTAAAGTCAGTGCCATTGGGCTGCTGCGTTCTTCCTTTATTCTCGGCTACTGCTGAGCATTCTATCGACGCACCAGAGTGAGTGAGGTTGATCTGCCTGCGATTCGGTGCCCCGCTGGTGTATACTGGCGGCGTGAGCATGTGCGACGATGCCACCGCTGGCGGAATGAGATGCAATATTCATCGGGCGGCCTCGAAAGAAATCGGCCACCCCGGGAAATGACCAGCGTTCTGGCCAGTACCGCCGTGCACGCGCTGGCGTTGATCGTCCTTAGCTTCTTCTTTCTGAAGCCCGAACCAGAGATCGCTCGCATAGACGCAGCCGGTCGTTTTGTTGACGAACAGTTGCCGGGCGTCACCACGATCGTTGAGGCCGAACCGGTCATCGTTGGAACCGAGGCAGCCTTGAACGGTTCCGATGCGTCGGCGTCGTTCGATTTATCCCCGACGATTGCTGAAACGGCGGATCTGCTTCCAAAGGGGCTGGCTGATGCTGTCGAACCGGCGCCAGGTGTTGATGCAAGTCTTCCGCCCGGAGTCGCTTCGGCTATTGCTGACATCCAGGACCGCGTTCAGCAAGCTGGTGGGAAAACCGGCGAGATTCAATTCTCGCTATCCTGGTATGACACGAATGACCTGGATCTTCATGTCGTCGTTCCGAAAGGGAAACGCATTTCATGGGAGAGCAAGGGGTCAACATGCGGTGGCAAGTTGGATGTGGATATGAACGTCCATGCGGAGAGTCGAGAACCGGTTGAAAATGTCAGGTGGCTCAAAGGAAGAGGCCTGTCGGGGCGTTACACGGTGATAGTCAATTTCTTTCAAAAGGCACGAGCCGCACCAGGGCATTCCATTCGAAGTGGTTTCGAAGGTGGGGAAGAAGACAGAACTGACAAAGGCAACCGTCGGACTTGGGAAGAACGCGAAGGCGTTTCGATTCATCTACATCCGGCCGTCAGTCAGCGCGAAGCGGCGAGCGATCCTCATACAGAAGTACGAACGACTGCAGATTGAAGAAGAAGCGATCGCTTCACGTCTTCTGAAGGAAGCTCTGGCAGACGGAAGACGCGATCTGCAGAAAATCTCTGTCGTGGCATTCAAGTACCCGCACACTGACGCCGCGATAAAAGCCTGGCGTCTCCTGCCGGGCGTCGTCAGAAAGTAGTTCCCGCCACATTCCCGCCACTTCACTTCTTACCGCTCTCCACTTCCCGATGCCACGGGTGAGTGCAGAAGCCTGTGCGTGACCGCTATCGCCATGCTCGAGAAGCCCGGCATCGCGAATGGTCCTCGCCCCCGCGTTTGGGTCCGGCGGTTGGTTCTTGGTGGTCGATTGTTGCCCTTGCCTTGAGATGCCGGGCTTCGGTGGGGAGCGGGAAAGGTCGGGCTCTTCTGTCCGGAGAGAGCAGCAAGGTACTGCAAACGCCATGCAAGTCGTACTATAAGCCCCCGACAAAACCCACGGTCGACAATCACAACCTGCACTTAGCAATAGAGAAAACAAGATGAACGAACAGGTCGCCGCATTCCTGGCTGGCAAGACATTCGCGGTTGTCGGAGCCTCAACCGATCGACAGAAATTTGGGAACAAGATCCTCCGTTGCTACATGGACAACGGCTTCACGGTCTACCCGATCAATCCCAAAGCTGATGAAGTCGAAGGGCTGGTGGCCTACAAATCGTTGGCGGATCTACCAGAACCTGTGCACGGCGTCTCAATCGTGACACCGCCGGCAGTCACGGAGAAAGTTGTTAGCGAAGCCGCGACAGCGGGCATCGCTCACATCTGGATGCAGCCCGGTGCGGAAAGTGCGGCTGCGATTGATGAGTGCACGACCAAGGGCCTCAGCGTGATTGCCGGAGGCCCTTGTCTGCTGGTCGAACTTGCCTAGCGGTCCGTTACCGCCAGAGCAGGGCGGTGGGCTAACGAACTGGTTCTGCCACCGCTTCCTCGACCTCCATGGCTTCTATCCGTACCGGACCTCCCATTCTGACTCCAAACATGAACGGAAAGCTCATGATCGGCATTGTTGTCATTGAGCCAAGAAACGGTGGTGCGGTTGATTCCATTCGTAATCCGCCTTCGCTTCTGAAGAGAACGGACTCAGAATCCGCCACGTAAGGCAGCAGTGCCTGGGCCGACGGGAAGTCGAACGCATCTATTTTAATGCCGTCGCGCTGAACCATGCTCATGACTGACGACGCGAACCATGGGGTAAACCCGTAAAGCGTTGGGAGAACCTCCGAGGTCTTCACCGCCGAGTAGCCAATGGCCTCGCCATCGACCTTTGGAGCAAACTTGAACGGCTTCCACGTTTCCTTGTTGGCCATTCGGCGAATGCGAGACTTAATCGCCTGCGGGTGCAAAGCCAACATGAAGTGGTTCCGATTCACAGCGAAGGTCGGTGCGACAATGTAGTCGGAATCGCCAACAAAGTTCAGCATGTAGATTCGCTGCCCCATGAACTCTTTGCGTTCGAGGTACTCGCCACGCCCACGTCGCCGGGAACCGTCGTCTTGCAACGATGTTCCGTTCTTGTCGAAGTACTCAGCAAACTTCGCGATTGTCTTGAACGCGCCGGCTGGCTTCGTGACTTCAAGGGTTAGCACGGGCATGCTGGCAACGAATCCGCCATCACCTGGCGAATCAGACAACGTGATGACATGTCCGAAGGCTTCAAGAATGTCCTTCTGGACGTCCAGGCCAAATTCTTCTTCGAACTCGCCGATGCCTTCATCGAATTCCTCGCCAGTACCTGGTTGTATGTTCTCAATCAACCCGCGCATCGCTTTCAGGAACTTGTCACCGTCCAGGCTTAGAGCCAGAACGACATCGGAATCACCAGGCACAAAAGAAAAGTCATCCGCCGTTAAAGCGCGACCGGACATTAACGCCAGTAAGCCTTCCTGCTTGCCGTCGGTCTTCGCTTTGATTTTTGACCGCACTTGTCCGTCAACAATGCCGCTCACAGTCATGATGTGATCGACGCTGTTTAGTCCCGTCATTTCCAGGACCTGTGGGATCATCGCTCCGTCAGGGCCCATGAGCTCGCCAACGTTTTCAGCACCGCTGGCAAGATCGATCCACGAAAGATTACCGGTGCGTTCGAGCTTCAGTTCGTCCCATGCGGCGGCGAACTGTTTGTTGGCGGCGAGCCCGCCAACGGGTTCTTTCAACCGTCCGATGACCTTGTCCAGCACACCGGCGCCGATGGCCAGGATGATGTAGTTCTCGTGTCGATGAAGTTTGGCCGGAACCGGCAGTGGAAGCTGAACCTGGTCCAGCTTCTCCGGTGCCTTACCCAGCGCTTGCCCCAGCCAGGCAGCGATTGTCTGCGAGAATTCATCAGCCTTCTCACCAGCATTCACTACCAGTGCGGCTTCGACATTCATGGCCAGAGCCATCGCCGGGTTGCCTTCGCCCGGTGCGGGGCCATCTTCTTTGAGCCCGACATACATGCAACCGGGTCTGCCTGAAAACGAAATCACAAACTGGGGCAGTGCCTTCATCATCGCGCTTTGAGGCGCATCGGGCGGCATGGTTTCTGTCATGCTTGTTTGAATCGCCGAGACCAGCCTGTTGAAGAAGCTTTTCACTTCCGGGTCTGCGACCAGTCCATCAACTCCTTCTCCGCCGGGTTTCCCTTCTCCTCGCGCAGCCCATTCAAAGTACAGCAGGCTGTCTTCTGCCGCCGCGTGAACCAAATTGGTGTCTCGATCGCCTGGTGGCAGCCCCATGATGTCACTAAGCGGCCCGCCGGCGAAGAACAACATTATCAGCAGTTCTATGCCTCCCATCATCATCATCGCACTTTTCTCCCTGATCGGATTGAGTTGAACGTCTTCGCTATTCGCTGTCCGAGCCCCGTTCCTGGACGAATTCCCTGTTTTGCGGCGGCCCAATATGCCTGCACTGTCGCGGCACACACAAAAGGAATCAAGAACAGCCCGTATAGATGGCAGGCGTCTGCTGGTAGTGCAGTGGAACACGGCATCAGGTCGATCTTAAGAAGTAGCCGATTGTCGCCGACGATTGCTGATTCCAGTTCAATTTTCGCCATACGCCCAAGGGCAGGGGAGTCCCCTGCCAAGAACCAAGCCATGTTCTTTCGATTCATTAGTGCCATCATCCTGGTTGTCCTGGTTTCGATGGGCGGCGTGCTGCTGGAAAAGAAAATGCTGAACCTCCGACGCGATGTCAGCAAGCAGCGGTATCGAACCGAGGTGCTGCTGGATCGCTACACTGCCTTGCGGCTGAAGACGCAGGAACTCTCGTCACCGGATCGAATGCTGGAAACTATCCAGCAGCATCGGCTCGAACCACGTCCGCTGACCCGTCCGACAAATGACGACGCCCAAACTTCGGTTGATCCGGTTCCACACGTCGGCAAGCCCGCTTTGCCACTTCTGAAGTGGGAACGCCCCGTCCGACCATTCCGTTGGCGACAAAAGGACGTGCGATGAATCCCCGCTCGGTCCCTCGTTGGCGAACCGGTCTGGTGACCGTGTGCATTCTTGGCGTCTGGGGAATCTTGGCCGCTCGGCTGGTGCAGGTTCAGGGTATCAGCCGTGACGCGTTCGCTTCCCGAGCGGCCAGTCAGCGAACATTCATGGAGACCATACCGTCGCGACCAGGCGAGATCGTCGATCGCAACGGCCACGTGCTGGCGATGACGGTCACGCGCCGCAGCCTGTTTCTGGATCCTTCTCGAGTCACAAGCGCCTGGGATGTCGCGTTCGGACTCGGCACCGCGCTGAAGTTGGATGCGGATGAATTGTTTCAACAACTATCCGAGAAGTCAGACCGTCGGTTCATGTGGGTGAAGCGGCGGCTGTCAGACGAAGAGGTCGAACTGGTTCGCGAACTGCAACTTCCGGATGACGTCTGGGGCTATCGCAACGAGTACCAACGCCACTACCCACAGGGCAACCTCGCCGCGCACGCTTTGGGGATTCGGAACATCGACAACCGCGGCAGTGGTGGTTTGGAAGAAAGTTTCGATACATCGATCCGTGGTCAGGAAGGCAAACGCGTTCTGGTTCGGGATGCTCGCGGAGCCGTCATCGACATTCGACCTCACGAAGCGCCGCAGCACGGTTGTACAATCGTGACAACTTTGGATTCGGTCCTTCAGGTTCGGGTCGAACAGCAACTGGATTCAATCATCAAGCGGTGGGTTCCGCGTGGGGCCTGTGCGATTGTGATGGAACCGTCCTCGGGCGACATCCTGGCAATGGCCTCGCGGCCGACGTTCAATCCGAATCGACCGGCTGGACAAAACGACGCGTGGGCCAACCTGTGTATCTCAGCCGTCTACGAACCAGGTTCGACAATCAAACCATTCATCGTTGGCTGGGCAATCGAACAAGGGTTGCTGGCACCGGACGAACTTTTCGACTGCGAACACGGCGCGTACCAAATGGGACGACGCGTGTTGCACGACCATCATCCATACGGACAGTTGGACGTCACGGACGTGCTGGTGAAGTCCAGCAACATTGGCATGGCCAAGATTGGCGAACGACTGACCAACGAGGGGCTGTATCAGTCGCTGCTGACTTTTGGTTTCGTACGTCGAACCGGACTGGAACTTCCAGGCGAGCTAATTGGACTGGTTCGTCCGTTGGATCAATGGAACAACTACTCGACTGGTTCTGTTCCCATGGGACATGAAATCGCTATCACGCCGATGCAGTTGATTACGGCTCATGCGGCGCTGGCCAACGGCGGGCGGATGGTTTACCCGCGTTTGACCAAATCGGAAACGTTGTCACTGCCAACGCCAGTCGACACCGTTTCCAGAGACGCCGCCCCTGCTCCGGTGGTCTCGCAAACGATCAATGCCAAGACAGCAAACTGGTTGGTCGCCGGCCCGATGCAGGATGTCGTTGAACGCGGAACCGCGAAAGCTGTCCGGATAGACGGCGTCGAAGTGTTCGGCAAGACAGGGACGGCTCAGAAGCTGACCGCGAATGGGCCGCAGGGGCATGTGTGTTCGTTCGTGGGCGGAGCTCCCGCCAGCAATCCACGCGTATTGGTTTTGGTTGTCGTCGATTCGCCAACAGCGGCGGGTTCACACTATGGTGGAACCGTGGCAGCTCCGGCCGCAAAAGCGATCCTCGAAGCGGCGCTGCGGCGTGATGAAGCGATGTCTCGTCGAAAAGCGATGTCGACGACTCGCCGTGAAGCACCAGCCCGGCAATAGCAGAGCAGGCTGGTTGGCCAAAATCGCACGGGCGGCGGACGAAGAAGGAAGCCCGCGGCTCAAGCTTTAGTTGTACAAAGCCGCTTCGGTCTGCTGTGGACTGACGTGAATTTCGTTCCGCACCTGCCGGCTGCCGGCGTTGGCCAGAGCGGTCTGGGTGACGACCTGTTTCACGTAGTAGGACTTGGCCTGCCCACCGATGACCATGTGCCCGTCATCCAACCGTACGGTTAGAGATGAGACCCCATTATTGGTCTGGGTCGACAGAGTCTTGATGATGTCTGATTCGGTGATGTTTGAATCCATGATTCGCTCCGGGGGCTGGAGTGTCTGGGCCCGGCGTGTGGGGTGTTTAGCAAAGCCCCACGATGTGTTCCTAGCTCAAAATCGAAGGCGCGGCCGACAATTCGAAGCAGTTTGAACGGGGCAGTTGAGAATGGCTCTCTGGATTTACGGCTTAGCCGAATCAGATGGCCAGATGGGCGTTTGGCGGGGCCACTGTGGGGCATGAGCCAAACTTGAAAAATTCCGGTATTATCGTCCTTGGTTTCGTCCGTGAAACAACGCGAGTTGAAGGAGAACGTCACTCCTCAAGCCAATCGCGGGTGCGGAAGGTAGCAGTCAGGGGTAGGCGATTAAAAGGCAGGATTCGCCAGATTCCCGTTACGCACCCCCGGCGAGCGGCGGGCGTCAGCCCGGTGATGAAAAACCCGTCGTGACGGACACGCGTCGGCTGAAACACGGTCTGCTACTCGATGAAATCACTGGGCTGACTGACGCCCACCGCTCGCCGACAAGAATGCCCCGATCAACAGTCCAGGAAGCCAGCCAGATGCAGGCCGCTGTGACTACGGTTGCGAGGAAGCCGCCACCGAAAGACTGAATGTTCTGGGCGGTGTCGCCAGGAACGGCCAAGCCCAACTTTCCACAGAACCCCAGTGCGATTGAACCGGCCAATATCTGCAGCAGGGGAAAAAGCTGAGAGAGAGCCGTGACTGAGCAGTTACACCCAGCGTCGCCGTGTCTGAAACAACGATCGTGGCGCAGAAAAGCACGACCGGAAGGTTTAAGAGGAAGACGATCAGCCACGCCATTCTGCAGGTGGTCACGAAGCAGCTGACTTGGTTTTCCTGGGATGTTTTTCGACGACGGGTATGGATTCACTTCCCGCTGCTGGATTCATGGCAACGCCAGACGCTTAAGAGCAGAGCAGAACAGGAACCCCTGAAAACACTATGAAAATAGCTGTTCAATTTAACATAACGGACATTATCGGACGTTGCTGGTACATCGCTTTTCGGTGTCTTTGGATCAACTTCCGTCGGCTACACCAACTTGTTCTTCGAACACACCGATCCTTCTGAACTTCTCGTAGCGGCGTTTTACCAGCTCCTCTTTCGAGAGTTCAGACAGTGAATCCAACGCGGCTACCAGCGAGCCCTTGAGTGTCATTCCCATGGCTCGGTGGTTCCGGTGAGCCCCGCCAAGTGGTTCGGGAACCACTTCGTCAATCACGCCCAATTCCAACAGGTCATGGCTGGTGAATCGCAGTGCCTTGGCGGCCTGATCCGCATGCTTGGAGTGCTTCCACAGAATGCCGGCACAGCCTTCGGGGCTTATGACTGAGTAGTACGCGAACTGCAGGACGGAGACATGGTCGCCAACGCCGATCCCCAGCGCTCCGCCAGAACCGCCCTCGCCTATCACCACGCAGATGATTGGAGTTTTGAGCCGCGACATCTCGCGAAGGTTCAGGGCAATGTTGTAAGCCTGGCCGCGTTCTTCGGCTCCAACGCCTGGGTATGCTCCCGGAGTATCGATGAGACAGATAACCGGCATGTTGTACTTGGCGGCCATTTCCATCTTGGCCATGGCTTTGCGGTAGCCTTCAGGATGAGCACACCCGTAGAAGTACTCGGTGCGTTCTTTGAGGTTCCGGCCTTTCTGGTGTCCGACCAGCATCACCTTGCGGCCGGCCAGCTTGGCGAATCCTGTGATGATGGCTCTGTCGTCGCCGAAGGCTTTGTCACCGTGGAGTTCGACGAATTCATCGAACAGCAGTTCAACGTAGTCGGCCGTTTGTGGTCGAGCTTCGTGTCGAGCCACTTGCACGGTTTGCCAGGCGTCCAGTCCTTCGAAAACCTCTCGCTTCAGCTTCACGATATCGGTCCGCATGTTGCGGATGATGTCTTTCTCAGCTGGCGTTGGGTTCGGGCGTTGTTCCAACTGCCCGAGTTGCTTCTCGAGCTCGTGGATTGGCTTTTCAAAAACAAGTGGAGCGGGGGCCATGGTCGTCGTTTCGCTGATTGCAGGTCGCTGTCAGCGGTACGTCATAACCAAAGAACGAGGCAATGGAAAGCCCCGAATCCGAGCCCCTGCGGCCAGCCGACTAAGTCACTTGATTCGACACGCCGGCCCGCAGGTTACTCGATGTTCAGGTCGTCCAGATCTGTGAACTCTTCAAGGTCTGACGGGACGTCCTTTGGAACCTCCGGAGCCTTCGGCCGCTCCAATGGCAAACGCACTCGCTGTTCGCCCGGTGCCTGAGGTGCCGCGGGTTGGCCGGGAGCAGGGTACTGCGGAGCCGGCTGCGGCGGCGCTGGTTGCTGCTGCGGAGGAGCTTGTTGTGGTGGAACCTGTTGCGGCGGCGCCTGAGGCATCTGCGGTGGTGGAGCCTGTTGGGGCGGCATTGGTTGTTGCTGCGGAGGCATCTGCTGTGGAGGTGCCTGTTGCGGAGGGTAACCCGGCGGCATTTGCTGTGGTGGATATCCAGGCGGCATCTGTTGAGGCGGATAGCCGGGTGGCATTCCTGGCTGTTGCGGATACGGCATTGGTTGCTGCGGGTAAGGCATCGCCGGTTGCTGGTAGTAGCCTGGCTGAGGATACGGCATCGGTTGCTGTGGCATGTACCCTGGCATCGGTGGTTGATAAGCCGGCTGTTGCGGCTGTGCCGGCGCGGCGGCTGCTTCCTTTTCCTTCTCTTCCTGCGCCTTCAGGTCCTTGAGCTTGATGCCCTTGTTCTTCTTTCGCTTCTTCTTCGGAACCACGATGCCCTGAGCCGACCGTTCGGCATCCAGACGACTATCCAGTCGCTGGTCCACCGTATTGATTCGCTCTTCTTCGGCCGCCAACCGCTCTCGTTCAGCAATCTCAGCGGGATCTTCCTTAAACACCTTGATGTTGCGGAACGCCGCGTACAGTTCGCCCATGTCGTTCGGACGATCCTTCGGGTTCTTCTTAAGGAGGCTAAGAATAAACGCATCACATTCTGGTGTGATGTTCGGATCATGAAACGACGGTTCCGCCGGCTTCTCCAGAATGTGCTTCTTCAGGAGTTCATTGGGAGTTGTCCCGGTAAACGGTGGCAGTCCGGTCAGCGCTTCGTACAGCGTGATACCCAGACTGTACATGTCTGTTTGTTCGGTCGGCTTCTTCTTCTCCAGCGTCTCTGGCGCGATGTAGGTTCGGGTGCCCTGCACGCGCCTCATCTTGCCACCCAGCAACTTGCCAAGACCGGCGGCTTTTTTTGTCGACAGTGAGAAGTCGATCAGGCGAATCTCTGAACCACGGTTCATGAGAATGTTGTCTGGCTTAATGTCCCGATGCAGCCAGCCCTTCTCGTGAACGCTGCCGAGCGCTAACGAGACAGATTCAACCAGCTTCCTGAACCGCTTTTGCACTTCCAAGAGGCTTGAACTGATTTGGCTCTTTAGACTTGGAGCTCGGAAGTAATCCATGATGAAGTACGCGTGGTCGCGATTCACTTCAAGCTTGTAGAAGCTAATGATGTTCGGGTGGTCCACAGCCTGACCAACCTTGAACTCGTGCTTCAGCGTGGCTTTCTCGTGCGCTTCCGAAAAGGCTTCCGGCAGCAGCAACTTCATCGCGAAGTGCTGCGATCCACCCCGTTCAACGACCTCCCAGATCTGGCTGACGTTGCCCGTTGCGATGCAGTTGCGAAGCTCATATTCGCCAATTTGAATGTCGTCGGATTCCGACACAGCGTTCTCCTCTCCGACCCGGGCCTTGTCTGGCCTTGAAACCTGACCAGTTCAGTCAGGGCTGCCCGAGAATGTCTGCGGAATTATAGCGGAAGGATCGCACGGTTTGGGTCTTCGAGCCAGCAATCAAAGCGAAAAGGCTGCTCGGGTTGTCCGGGTCAACTGGAGCACGACCGGTCAGCCTGCTGGATGTTGCAAAAAAGCAACGCCTCTGAGGACCGCTTTAGCTAGGCCGCGTTGCGGTAGTTCGGCCGGATGTCTCCGAACGCAGGATGGTTCCGAACCACATCCAGAGCCGAATGAACATCGGAGACACTTGGGCTGATGGCATTCGTCACAGTTCCGATCGTGACCGGCAGCACCATTTTCCCTGTTCGTCCCAAATCCATCCGGTCGATCGCGGTTCGCAGCACATGACCAGGCAATTCAGGAGGCAGTTCGCACGCGGCCATCAAAGCAAACACGCGTTCGACTGTTGTTTCCTTCATCAGACGTCGCCGAGCAGAAATTGCAGTGGCCACAGCCATACCCCATGCGAGAGCTTCGCCGTGCAGAATCCCGCCGCCGTACCGGGATGTTGCTTCGAGGGCGTGAGCCAAAGCGACGCCCAGTCCCCTGCTCTTATCCGGCATGCTGGGCGATAGTTGGTTTGAACTAGCCCGCAGAACAAGCTGGTGCAGGACGTCCACGTCTCCTTCGTTCAACACGTCCCCCACACTTTTTTCCAGGAACGCAAACAGTTCGTAGTCGTGAGTAAGCCCCAGCTTCAACGTCGCGGCCAGTCCTGAGGCCAAATCACGTCGGCCGAGACTGGACAGCAAGGTCGGATCGGAATACATCACGTCCGGTTTGCTGGCACTGCCGATGAAGTTCTTGGACCAGTCAGTGTTCAGGCCAACCCGAGTTCCGAAAGCCGCTTCCTGTTGCCCGAACAATGTTGTCGGGATGAGAATAGAACGCACGCCCTGTCGGTATGAGGCTGCTACGAATCCCCCAATGTCTGTGATGACGCCGCCGCCAAGGTTTATCAGCAACGAGTCTTCGTCGAACCGATGATGGTGCAGTTCTTCGATAATGCCTGAGTAGGTATCGAGCGACTTGGAGGCTTCTCCTTCGGGAATCACGATGTCATCAACTTCGATGCCGTGACGTGTGAGCCCTTCCGCCAGGTCGGCTCCGTAGAGATCCCAAACGCGATTGTCCGTGAGCAACACGGCATGAGAGTCGGGATACCTGGTTGAAATCCTGCTCGGCAATTCTGCAAGCAGATTTGGCGCGATTACAACTGAATAGTCGATCCCCGACTTAGAGACCTGGTCTGTCATCCGCAACGGCTCCGTATTTCCTGCTTGCCTTTTTTCGCTGTCAGCGGTGAACCGCTGCGTTGGGGTGAGAGGCCCGGAATGTAGCCCCACTTCGAAACCGCAACAATTCCCAGACGCGTCGATCGGGCGTATCAACTGTGCGATTTCCATCGTAGAATCCACACTGCCGGATGGGTTAAGCGATTCGTGCCACCTCCGGAAAGACTATGGCGACTATTGCCGATCGTACGGTGCTGGTCCCCGGGGCCGATCTCAATCAGGAATCTCAAATGCTGTTCTGCCTGCTTTTGATGTTGCAGTCCCCTGCTCCGCCGACTGCCACAGGTTCTGAACTCACAACGGTGCGGTTTCGAGGCGAACTGCTGCGGCGAGACAGCGACGGTTTTAGCCCCATCGATGCCTTTCAGTTGATTCGGTTTGTCGGTTCTGACCAAACGGGCAAAGGCACTATCCTGGTGCAGGCCGGCGTCGATCGTGACGCCTGGACAAACTCACTCAGCACCAACTCCGCGCCCCACATCAGACACGTGCACGACGGCGTTCCTTATCGATTGGAACTGCTTGCCCTGAAATTTGACCGCGAACTCAAAGAAGGCGCAACGTGGAACAATGGCCGGAAGGCGTTCCGCGTGGGAGGAATAACAAAGCTGGCAGACACCACCTGTCGCGAAGTCTTCATCAGCGAAGGACCCGCTCGGAACCACAAGGTTCTGGTCGATCCGAAAACCGGTGACGTCCAGTCACTGACTCAACGAGTCTTCATGGGACGCGGCGACGAGTTTCGAATCACTGTTGAAGTGGATCCGTCGTCGTCGGCCAAGCCAGAAACGGATGTCAGGTTCTTTGCCGAGCTGTTGAAAGTCCGTGAAGCATTGAATCTAGATTCCGCGAAACCTGATGCGGCGCTTTCATCCGGCCAGCTAAAACTCGTCGCCAGTGCCCTGCCCGCTTTGCGTGACGCAGCAAACAGTCGTTGGTCAAAGCAGCTGTTGAAGCAAATGGAATCGGACACGTCTGATCAGACGAATCGAACCCGAAAACTGGCGGACCTGCAAAAGACTGCACTCGGAAAACCGTTTCCCGCGTTCAGCAAGAACGCACTGGGCGGCAAGCTGGTGGACTCGAAACAGCTAACCGGGCAGGTTGTTGTGTTCCACATTTGGAGCTACCGAGACGAACCGCTTACCGAACCGTATGGACAGACGGCGTACCTGGACTTCATGGCTGACAAATTCTCCGGCAAACCAGTGCAGGTTCTCGGCATCAACGTCGATTCGCGATTCCAGGACAAGACGCAGGTCGCCAAAGCGAATCGTTCAGCCAGGAAGTTAGTCGAGTTCATGAACCTCTCCTACCCGATCCTGCCCGACGACGGTGAACTACTAAAGAAACTGGGTGACCCTCGCTCAACCGGCGAGAAGCTGCCGTTGTGGGTTGTTGTCGATAAGGCAGGCAAGATCAGAATGTGGAAGACCGGCTACTACAACATCGATTCCCGAGCAGGCCTCAAAGAACTCAGAACACTGGTCACGAAGCTCGCCGAGTAGCGCCGGCACGCTAACGCATGCCGACTCATCCGCCACCAGCCGCCTACCGGATCTCTTAATCACAATGCCCAGCCCTGCTCTCAGTGAACCGAAAGCCGAAACGCACCAACCGTTTCGCTTCCTGAAACAGTTCAATGAAGATGCATTCGCGAAGAAGGCATCATGCCGTGACAAACTTCGCGAATCTGACACACGCTGGTTCCCCGGCGACTACCTCTCCTCCGTCTTCGCGCGTGCCTTGTGCAAGCGGCGAGCCATGCCGTTTAAAGAAGTGCTTGAGAGCTTTGAGTTCTACGCGTGCGTTCGGAAACGAATCCGGACCGAATCCGTGGCCGACTTATGTTGTGGCCATGGCCTGGTGGGCGTTTTGTTTGCCATGTTCGAACGCGACGTCCGACGTGTTTGCCTGCTGGATAAGGTCCGACCGCCCAGTTTTGATCTCGTAATGGAAGCGGCTCAGGACGTTGCCCCATGGACGGCAGAGAAGATTAACTATGTGGAAGCTCCCGTAAAGCAGACGCCTCGACATGTTGAACCGGGCACGGCCATCCTGGGCGTACATGCCTGTGGAACCCGAACCGACCATTGCATCGACCACGCCATCTCATTGGGTGGTCCAATTGCGGTGTTGCCGTGTTGCCGGAGCCACCGGTTGCACCAATCGCCAGCGTGCCTGAAGCAGGTACTTGGTCCGGACGTCGCCATTGATGTCGATCGAACCTACAAGATGCACGAAGCCGGGTACCACGTTCGGTGGGACCAAATTTCGCCGCTCATCACAACAAAGAACCGTGTCCTCATCGGAGTGCCTGAAGCCGAACGCTCCAGCTGACTGTCGTGATAGTCGACACGACCGAGGTATGAAAACTTGCCGGCCAATGGCTGGCGTTCCTGCCGTCTTTTCTCCAAAGACACAATGTCTGAGCGCCAAGTTGCGGAGCAACGACATGCGACAGCCTCGGACTTTAGTCCGAGGAATCAAATACGAGCTGATGGCCAAGTCGCAGAGCGACGACAGGTGGATCAATTCGTTGCCACCTGTCGCCACTCTGCGGCTTTCCCGAATTCATCGATCTACCTCCTCGGACTGAAGTCCGAGGCTGTCGCTTGTCGTCGCGTCCGCGACTGAGTGACTCGCGTCTCTTTCGTTG
>CAZAIB010000067.1:0-35656 GCA_964485095.1 uncultured Planctomycetaceae bacterium
AAGCCTTCCAATAGGCCCAGTTCTCGTGCGTTGTACAGGGCGTTGCGGATGGCGGATGGGTTGATGTCGGTGGCAACAACTTTTGTGGCACCGGCTTTTAAACACACCAGCGACACCAGGCCTGAACCGGTTCCGATTTCCAGAACCGAGTGGCCGGCGATGGGCGTTTCGCGGATCCACTTTCGCAGGCTGGTTGTATCGTCGGGCTCCCAGAAGACGGATTCGAACAACGCGATATCTTTGTCGAAGTCTTCGATCGGCTCCCATCGAGCAATCGTTGGTTCGCCGATGAACTCATCAACGGTCGGTGCCTGAGTTTCCTCAGGTTTCGCTGGCGCGGTGCTTCGGTCTTTGTCTTCGGGGCGGTCGAACCACCAAATGACAATGGCTACCAGGACGACGATTGCCGGGAGTACGAGTCTTCGGGTCATGGAGGCTTTGTCTGTAGTGGTCTACTCGCTGTGAAACCACAGATCGTGTGTCGGTGCTGGACTGAGCCTGCGAAGGAAGCCCCGGAACTACCGGGGTTTCGCTCGTCCCCCGCTCCAACCCCGGCCACCCAGGAACGTTCCCAGTGACAGCGTTAACGCAGTGTGGTTCGAGTCCAGTAATCGCGGAGTGTCAGGTCGGGTTCTTCGCTAATCAAGGCGCTTAGGCTTCCGGAGATCAGGCAGCGTTGGCCGTTCTCAGCGAAGTCCTCAGTGATAAACGTGTCGCGACCGGCAATCAGATAGACGCGTTCCCATTGGTCCGTCGCGATCTGTTCGATCTGCAGTCCTTCTAAAGCGGAGAACTCACGGTCGCTCCGGGCGCCTCGTTGAACGCGGTTGTCGATTCCCACCACGTCGTTGCTTAGTGTCAGCGTGCTGCCGTTTGAGAGTTCGATTCGCGAACCGGAGTCCGACGCCTCCTGCTGCAGAACGCGAAGGATTTGCGAACCGACAACGTCAGAGACCTGAACCGTTCGACCGTGATCTGCAGGGACTCGACTTTGGCCTCGACCTTCCCTGCGTGGTTCCGGCTGGCGCGGTTCGTCGTGTCGCGTTTCCGGCAGACGTGTGTCTTCGGTTCTGGACTGCCCCATGCCGGGAATCGGAATGAACGGAACGCTGTCGGCTGCTCGAGACAGCTTGCTCTTTTGCTGATCAACGAACCCACTTACGCGTTCTTTTTGTTGGTCAACATAGTCACCGGCCTTGTCTCGTTGACGAGCCACAAAGTCACTGGCGCGGCCTGTTTGGTTGTCTACGAAATCGCCGACTCGATCTGCCGCGCGTTCGGCTGTTTCTTTTGGACGATAGAGTGGGTCGAGTGGTGCCGTGCGACCGGTGGTGCTGGCAATTCCATCGATTGGCGGCTGCGTTGTGTCTCGCGAGTATTGGTCGGCGAGCGGTGTTGGTGTTCGCTGAGTCGTTCGGCTTGTTCTGACCGGTGCCGAACCAGTCGCTGGCGGCGGCAGGATTTGACGTTGCCGAGTTGACGAACCGGTTTCATCGCGCGGCACGATTGGTTGTCGTGTCTCGGTTGTTTGTTGCGTCGAACGCGTCGGCTGTTGTTGGACGGGTTCGCGTTCGCGCAAAGCTGTGTTGGTTGTTCTGGGTGGTAGCAGGTCTGGTGAAGGGAACCGGACAGGTTTTTCAGTTGGTCCGCTGTCAGCGGTGCGTGCCATGGCGAGTGCTTCGCGAGCTCGCTTGTCACCTTCGTGGTTCGACCACATGTACATCAGCAGCGCGGCACCGACAAACATTGCCAGCACGGTCGCGAGTGTTCCCAGTGAACCGAAACCGGCGTAGGTCGAGTTTGTTGGCTGCCATTGCACCTGGTTCGCCAGCAACATCGGAGCCGCGCGATTGGCATCGTCGGCGGCGTAGCGATACAGCTTGAAGAAGTAGCCGGTAACAGTGATGCCTTCCACCACTTCGTTTCCGGTTGGAAAATTGGCCGGGAGTTCAGAGCACACGACGACTGCCGGGTTTTGTTGAGAGTCGTCCGTAAACAGCCACAGTTCGTGCAGGGTTCCGGAACCAAACCGATCGACATCAGCCGGGTAGCTCATCACTTTGCGAACGTGCCCTCGCATCGTGACAGGCTTGCCAAGGTACTCGTTCGGATTAAGGAACACGTCAGCGAATACGGGGAAGCCGGACGGATCGGCTGCGTAGGCGGTGTGTCGTTTCTGTTCGGCAGCCAGCTTCGCATCGGCGATTCTGGTAAGGTCCGCCGCCTTCGTCAGATCGCTGCGTCGAAGGCTCTCAGCCTGTTCGCGTTCTTGTCCGTGAACTTCCTGAGCCAGCTTGAACCGATCGTTGATGCGCTTGACCAAAAACTGATCTGCATGGTTCTGCTGTTGCGTCAGCGGCAGAATTCTGGCTCGCATCAGTGTTTCGTAATAAGTCGATGCTTCCTCAGGTCGGATGCCGCGCGTCTTATGGCGGATTACATTGAACGTTGCGGGATCCGATTCGGCACTTAGCCACTCCAGTTTCTGAGCACAGAAGTACGGCACGTTGCCTTCAAGTGTTTTGACCAGGAAACCGACGACTCGAACCGGATAGCCTTCAGCCGGAATTTGACGAGGCGACTGGCGGGCGTCGACGACGTCAACGTTTGCGACAAGTTCGTTGGAACCGATTTCAAGCAACTGCGCCAGATACGTTTGGCCATCGTCCGTTGGCCGCAAACCGGTGACTCGTCCGTAAACAATCATTGGCCGACCAACATACGCGGCCGGGTGTACCTTAAGGTCTGCCAATTGATCGAACTCGGCAGTCGATGTTGTCGCTGCCTGCACAACTTTGCGTCTGAGTCGCATGAAATCGTACGCGCATTCCTTTTGCACGCTGTACGATTTCGTAAGCACGTGTTTCCTTAGTGCAGTGAGATACCGGAGTTCATTTTGGTTCCGTGCGCGACCGTGTTCGAACTGGGCGGTTGATCGATCCAAGAAGTCGCACGGAGTCATGCGGCGCTCAAGGAAGTCGTTCGGACCTCTGTGTTGAGCGGCAGCATTGGCCGGAAAAGCCAGCGTGCAGAAAAGCAATCCGAAGAAAGTGGCTGACGCTCTCATCGTGTTAGCAGTCATTTCCATCCGCCATTTCATGTTCATCGAAACCGGCTCCGCCTGGTTTTTCGGCTGTCGAGCACCCCACTCGACTCGGCCCGCAACGTCGAATCTTCTGATGAACGCAGGGGTTACGTCAATACGGAACCCATGGAGCGGTTTGAACGGGTTCCCGGCGAGCCCTATAATCCTGCACCGATTCGTAAGGCGAATACCCCGGCAGGCGTCTATTGAACTGACGTGGCCGAAAAACTCGGGAAACTGCTAGAACCACAAACAATCGAAGGACGGCGTAATGGCGGATTTATTGGAATTTAGTGACGACACATTTCAGGCAGAAGTACTCGAGGCAGCTGAGCCAGTATTGGTTGACTTTTGGGCTCCTTGGTGCGGTCCCTGCAAGCAAATGATGCCCACAATCGAAGACATTGCCGGGCAATACAGCGGCAAGGTTCGAGTCGGCAAAATGAACACAGACGAAAACCAGGCAACATCTCAGGCCTACAACATCAACGCGATCCCCACCGTGTTGCTGTTCAAAGGTGGAGAAGTCGTCGAGACACTTGTCGGACTGACCAACAAAGAGAAGTTCGCAGCGGTCCTCGACGGACACCTGGAAGGCTAGCGGAAACGCTGGCCGAAGCTGCAAATCGAAGCTGCAAGGCAATCGATTGAAACCAGATGATGGGGTGCTGTTACCGGCACCCCTTTTTTATTGATACCAGCGACTCAGGGACGTAGTCGCACACGACAGCGAGAACACGGGAAAGGAATCCCAGATGAGCAACTCAGAACACGGCTCAGCTCCATACCCCGCCGATGGCGGTTCACCTCTGGACATTCCGTCGGTCCCACGTTTGCCGGACCCGGAAGAACTCCGCATGTTGCAACAGGCGACAGCGGCCGCCGAACGCCTGCACGCTCAGTACGCGACGCTGCGACTGCAGGAAGAACAGCTCGCCACCCGCTCAGATGAACTCGACGCACTACGCATCGAAATCGATCGCAGCCGCGCCGCCGCGCACGCGCAGGCCGAACGCCGCGAAGACGATATCGCTCGCCGCCGAGCCGAACTGGAACAAAGCTTCAAACAGCTTCAGGAAAACGAAAACATCGTTGTCCAGCGGCAGGAAGAGCTTCAGAAAATCGAAGAGGATCTTCGCCGGCAACGCGAAAGCATGACTTCCGAAGTCATGCGCGAAGTTGAAGTCGAACGCGCGGGGCTGTTGCAGCTGCAGAAGACATTCACTGGCGAACGTGATCAGTTCCAACTGGAAATGAACAACAAGCGCGAGACCTGGGAGAACGAACTTCAGGTCCGGCGTGAGAACCTCGACCGCGATCGTCAGCGGTTGGAAGTCCAGGTTCGCAAGCAGGTTGATGAAGAATTTGCCGACTTCCGTCGGGAGAAGAACGAGTGGATTGCTGATCGCAACCGCAAAGACGAAGAACTGCGCGAACAGTTGGAAGAGCTACAACAACAACGCGAACAGTTCGAACAGCATCTCAATGCCGAACGTCAGCGCATGGAAAACGAGCTGACTATCGAACGCGACAAGTTCCAGCGCGAACAGAATGTGCTGGGCAATCGATATCGGTTCCAGCTGGAACACCTCAACCGGTCCCGCGAAGAGCTCGACCACGAACTACGTTTGCACCGCCGCGAGAAGCAACAGCACCAGGTTGAAATCAGCGACTTCCGCGAAGTGCACCAGTCGCGTCTGGAACAGTTCGAACAGTACCGCGGTCTACTCGCAAAACGCGAGTCGTCACTACAGCGGCAATTCGATTTGCTGCAGCAGGCCTCGCGCACTCAGGAGGCTCAAACCGAAAGTCTAAAGAGCCGTCGCGCCGAACAGCAGACGCATTGGGACGACGAGAAGAAGAAACAACAGGCCGAACTACTACGACAGCGCGAAATGCTGGCTGCTCAGGCCGAGAACCTCGAACAACGGCACCACAGACTGGACGAACTGCGTGAAGAACTGGAACGCACGCACTCCACGACGCTGGAAGCACGTATGGCTGTTGAAGAGATCTTCGCACAGATCTCACAGGCAGTCGGTTCAGAAGTTGCCGAACAGCGAGTCTCTGCGGCTCGCAACGCGATTAGCGAACACTATCGCAAACTGCGCGACTCACTGGCTTCCGAACGGGAAGAGCTTATCGAAGAGCGCAAGGTCATTGATGAGAAGCGGAATGAACTACGCGATGTTCGTTCTGACTTGTCAGACTGGATTGCCGAACGTGAAGAGAAGCTGCGACTGCGAGACGCAGAACTTCGCGAGTACGAAGATGCGTCTGACGACCGCGAACAAGCGTGGCGGAACGCTCAACAACGATGGCAGAACGAACGCATCGAAGCTGAGGGCATTATCCGCGATCTGATGAAGCAGATCGGCGACATCCATTTGCCCGCTATCGCGGCCACAATCACGCCGGGTGAATCAGAATCCGTCGACCGCTATCGTCCTGTCGCGGCTGACGACGGACAGATTGTGCCTGACGAGTTGGAACCAATCGCTTTGACTGAACGCGAACCAGCTGAGCAACAGAGCGTCGAACAACGAGACACTGAAGAAGGTTCCCGCAGCGAAGCCGCCTAGGGCAACTTCCAGTTGCATCGGGGTTCCGGTGGGTTAGGTGGTGGGAGTTGAGACTTGAGACTTCAGATTTGAGATTTGAGATTTCAGCATCTAAGCCAGTCTAAGGCTTAATCTCACTCGCGCAATCGCACTGCATCTTTCCGCAGCCAGGGCATCCGGTTCCGTACTTCTTCCGTACGGCTTCTGTCAGATCCACGTTCGCCACATTTGCGATCGTTGCCAGCCAGGCCAATACGTCGGCAAACTCAGCGGCCAGTTCTTCGGGGGTTCCTTCTCGCAAAGCGGCTGCGAGTTCACCGATCTCTTCCATTAACCACATAAACGTCCCATCGACTCCGCGGGCTTCGTCTTTGTCGGAATACATGTCGTGGATGAGTTGTTGGAGTTCGCCGAGGGTCATCAGGGGTTTCGCTTTCGTCTGTTGTGGGCAAATTGTGCTGATCAGGGGTGGAACAATCGGAACAACCGTTCGTTCTGGGGAGCTCTGATTTGTGCCAATGTGAAGGCATCGAAAGCTTCCCAGTTTTCCTAAAACGACCGGCCAAACGTGCCGATACGTACGGTACACAGTCCGACCCGATTGTGCGCCTTTGTGTGAATGACAGCTATGCTTATCAACCCCAGACTTTCACTCCTGTGTCTTGTTGTCGGTTCTTTCATGGGCCTTTGGTCCGGAGACAAGCAACCTTCAATCGACATGGTCATCGCGCAGGCGATGGCTGAGAAACAAGAGATGTTGGCCGCAGCCGAACCTGCTGCGAAGTCTGTTGAGCCGTACGAAGCTGCAATCATTCCAGTGGCTCAAGTCACACCGGAACTGGAACTGCCCTCAAACATCGCTCCTGGTTTCTACCGCGCGGTCAATCACGCAGGTGAAGCTCAGGTGGTTCAGGTTCAGGAGGATGCTGAGAACCGCGATGTCTCTTCTCGTGATTTCTACACACACGAAGCGGATGGACAGCGTTGGTACCTGATTCGCCTGGACAACCCGGCAATCGCAACGTCCGACAAGAAGACCATCATCCGCTAGGCAGCAACTTCCAGTTGCATCGGTGTGCGGCAGCGGCGTTGGGTGGTGTTGTTTGGACAGGTAATCGCCGCGTGGGCGCTTTCTTGGGTGGGGTCTTGGGAAGGCGACCGACCTCGGCGGTTCAGGGCCACACGGTCCCGCGGAACGTTGCCAAATCGAGGTTGTGCCAACATTTCGTGGCGTCTTTGAGTATATTTGGTCAGTAAGCGATACAACGCACACCCTGCCCAAGACACAACGCGACGCCAATGAGTGGACCTTCGGACGACCAATCTACTACCAGTGGTCAACGTGGTAGCCTGAAGTTCCTGATTATAGGACTGGCTGTCCTGGTCATTGCCGGAGTAGTTGGAGCGGCATTCTTCCTGAAGGAAGAGCCCGACCCGGACCAGTTGGCAAGGACGGCTCGCATCGCGTTCCGGCGCGGCAAGTACAAAGAAGCTTTGGAAGCCGCCGAAGCCGCGCATGAGGCGGCTCCGACGAACAAGCTGGTTCTGATTGCCGGCGAGTCCGCTCAAAAAATGGGCGACCTTGATTCAGCGATGGCCTGGTACCGACGCCTTGAAGACGACGGTGGCGACGAGTACCAAAACGGAGCCGTCGCGCAAGCACTGTTGTGTCTTAACACCGGCCGGTTGACCGAAGCCGACAAGTGGTTCGGAATCGCACTCTCGAACGAACCGAGAAGAACCGAACTCAACCGCTGGTACGGAACGCTGCTGAACGCCGAAGGGCGCCGCTGGGAAGCCAACAAGTATTTCTTCCGAGCCGCGCAGCTTGCGATTGCCAATTCCATTTCAAATCGTGGTGCGTTCCTTGATAACTCGACGATGGACGACATCTTCATGTTGGCCAACTTCGAGGCTCCGTTCGAAGACATTCCGATCGCGGAAAAAGCTGCCAAGGCGATGCCGGACGATCCGATCGCATTGCTTGGCCGTGTTCAAAAGAAGTTCGTCTTCAACAAATACGATGAAGCCATCGTCGATCTGAGAAAGATAATCGACAAGCACCCGAGCCTGCTGCAGGCGCATACCTGGTTGGGTCGCGGCTTGTTGGATTCGGGCGCGCTTGACCAAATGCCGGCGTGGGCTGCTGCTCTTCCCGCGGACCACGACAGTTTCGCTCCGCTGTGGCACATCAAGGGGCTCTGGGCAGCAAAGCGTGGTCAAAACAAAGCGGCTGCGAGATGCTATTGGGAAGCAGTTCGAAGAGAACCGGATTTCGGTTCCGCCAACTACCAGCTGGGACTCACTCTTGTCGCTCTCAAACAACCCGACAACGCAAAACCGTTTCTTGAGCGTCACACAAAGCTGTCGGGTTACCACCAACTAACGCACCCGATGTATACGTCAGGGCCGCAGGTAAAAACGCTGCAGCAGGTGATGGACATCACCGGCGAACTGGGTCGTAAGTGGGAGCAGATTGGTTGGTGCAATTTCCTCATCCGCCAAGCGCAACAAGAACGAAAGCCGCCGGAAGAACAGCAAAAGATCTTCGCCGCGTATCAGGAACTGGTTCAGCAAGTTGCTTCTAACCCGCCCAGAACACTTGCCGCTGCAAACCCGGCTAGGACGCTGGATCTGAGTTCTTATCCGCTGCCCGATTGGTCGAAGTCCGGGTTCGGAAACGTGCAGCAGACCGCGACAGACGCGTCAACAATTCGGTTCGAGGACATTGCCTCCGACATCGGTCTGGAGTTCACGTATACGAATGGAGCGGACCAAAAAAAGGGCCTGCGAATTTTCGAAGGAACCGGTGGCGGTGTCGCCGCGTTGGACTTCGATTTGGACGGCTGGAGCGACCTGTACCTGACGCAAGGCAGCGAGTGGCCCGTCAACAAGACCGAACCAGGCAAACGCGATCAGTTGTTCCGATCAATCGATGGTGGAACGCGTGTTGAGAAAGTCACAGCAGAAGCCGGACTCGGAGATGCCGATTACAGTCAGGGTGTTACCGTCGGTGATATCAACAGTGATGGGTTCCCCGATCTTTACATCGGCAACCTTGGCCAAAACCGGCTGTACCACAACAACGGCGACGGTACGTTTACGGAAGTTTCGTCTCAGATACAGGGGCGTTCGAATCGCTGGACGACAAGCGTTCTGGCCGCGGATCTGAACACAGACGGACTGGTGGATTTGTTTGACGCCAACTACCTGTCGGGCGACAAGGTATTCGAATTGATGTGCGGTGAGGTTCAACGCGTGTGTGCTCCGGCCGCGTACACTGGCGAACACTGTGACATCTACCTGAACGACGGCGCTGGCGGGTTTAAGAGTGCGTCTGAATCGACCGGGCTCACCAAAAGAATTGGCAAGTCACTGGGTATCATCGCCGGAGACCTGGACAACAGCGGTCAACTGAGTCTGTTTGTTTCGAACGACGGTATCGCGAATTTTCTGTTCGTCCCACAAGGCGACGGCGACGATCTCAAATTCGACGAACAGGCTCTGAATCGCGGGATCGCGTTCGACTACGACTCAAGCGGTCAGGCGTGCATGGGCATCACGGCTGATGACTTCGACGGTGATGAGATGCCCGATTTCTTCGTGACCAACTACTACGAAGAATCAAACACGCTGTACAAGATGCTGGCCGGCAACCTGTTTGTTGACCACTCGCGCGAAGCGCAATTGCGAACGCCCAGCTTCATGTTTCTGGGATGGGGAACTCAGTCCATTGATGCGAACCTGGACGGTTGGCCCGATCTCGTCGTCACGAATGGGCATGTGGACGATTTCACGCACGCGAAAATTCCATTCAGAATGCGACCGCAGTTCTTTCAAAATAACGGCGGTCAGTTCAGCGAAGTCGAACCGACGGCTGAATCAGAGTTCATGAACCAACAACAACTCGGGCGCGGGTTGGCCAGGCTTGATATTGATCGTGATGGCCGTATGGACTTCGCCGTCAATCACCTGGACACGCCTGCATCGGTGGCTCGTAACGTGACGGCTGACGCCGGACACTTTCTAACCGTTCACCTGGTCGGAATTGAAAGTACTCGCGATCCCATCGGAGCTTCCGTTACGGTTCAGACGGCAGACCGGAAACGGACAATCCAACTGTTCGCCGGCGATGGATTCCAGGCATGCAATCAGCGCGTTCTTAACTTTGGCCTGGACAATGCGGGTAAGATTGAACGCATGATTGTGCAGTGGCCATCGGGCGTCCGCCAGACGTTTACCGATGTGCCGATCGACAACGAAATCAAGATCCGCGAAAACGTCGGATCTCTGTACGCACTTCCGAAATGACGAAACCAGCCGGACCATGACCAGATCACGCCTGCTGGCATTACTTACCGCAATCGTTGTCGTCGGAATCGCAGTCGGCGCGGGCGTGTTCTTCTATTCGAGCTCGCCGCCACCGACGCTAAAAGAAGCCCGCGCGATTCACAGGAAAGGCGACTACAAGGCCGCGATGAAGGCGCTTGATGAGATCCTCAGCGCCAACCCGGACTCAGAAGAAGCGCGAAAGCTTGCGGCTCAGGTTGCAGTTGATGCCAACGATGCGGCGAAGGTGACAGAGCAGATTGATTGGTTCGCAGAACACGCACCAGATTCTGCGACTGAGTATGCGCTGCTGATGGCGGACCGAAAATTCAACGCGAACGACGTTGATAACGCGGAGACGTGGCTGCTAAAGGTTCTGGAGCTTGACCCGAACAACATGTCGGCTCTAACCCAGTTAGGCCAATTGCTCACAGACCAGGGCCGTCGCTGGCAGGCCAGCCCAATGCTGCTGCAGGTAGTGAAGTCCGGTGAGTTCGACCTGACCCAACTGCTACTCACCGCCAGAACCGAAGACATGCTCACGTTACCACGTGAGTACATTGCTCAACGCTATGCCGATCGATCACAGGTCGGGCCGTTGTTGGGGCTGGCCAGGTTTGGCATCGCGACCAACGGGCACGAGACGGCTGAAGAACTTGTCCGCGAAGTCATCCAGCGTCGGCCTGAAATTGTTGAGGCCCCCATTCGTTTCTGCGAGATCCTTCTCGAAAAACGACCGGCCGAGTTCCCCGCGGAGATGCAAAAACTTCCCGCCGAAGCCAAACAGCATCCGGCGTATTGGACTCTGCTGGGCAAATGGTATCGCCGGCAAAACGAACCGCGACTCGCGGCCGCGTGCTTTCGAGAAACACTGACGCTTGATCCGAACCGGAACATCGCCACGTTTCAGCTTAGCCAACTATTGGATCAGCTTGACGACCAGGAAACCGCCGAAGTGTTTCGTAAACGCGCGAAAGCGCTTAGCACTTTGGGAGCCGACTTGTCGGAGTTCTTCCAGGGACGAGGTTCGCCGGCTCGAGTCCGTTCGGTGTCTGATCAGATGGTCGATCTTGGCCGGAACCGGGAAGCGTTCGCGTGGGCTCAGTACGCGTTGAAACAAGGTTCAGCCCAATGGGCCTCAGAACGGTTGCGGGAACTCGAACCAAAGCTGTCCGACGACCTGTCACTGGTTGCAGCCGAATCCAACCCGGTTCGCTTGTTAAGCAGTACTGACTGGCCGCGACCGAGCGATGCCGACCTGGCCCGAGTTGCCGGCGATGGAAAAGGAACCGACTCGCCCGACGGTTCAGAGAAACAAACACCAATCCAACTGGCCAATGTCGCAAGTGAAGCTGGCATCAACTTCAAGTACTTCAACGGCGCGGTTCCTGAGAGTGAAACGCACCTGATGTATGAGTTCACCGGCGGCGGCGTGGGCGTTATTGATTACGATCTGGACGGCTGGCCGGAGGTCTATCTGCCAAACGGAACCAGCTGGCCGCCCGGTCCGGATGCTGAATACCGTGATGGGTTCTTCCGGAACCTGCAGTCTAAGTTTATTGATGTCGCCGCAATTGCCGGACTGGTGGAGTCAGGTTTTGGGCAAGGTGTGAGCGTCGGTGATTTCGATTGCGACGGGTTCCCGGACATCTACGTCGCGAATACGAATCGTAACCAACTGTGGCGCAATAACGGCGACGGTACATTCGAAGACGCAACAGAATCCGCCGGTTTGAACATGTCTGTTTGGACAACCAGTTGCCTGATCGCGGACTTGAACAAAGATGGCCTGCCGGATCTTTACGACGCCAACTTTCTGACCGGCGATGATGTGTTTACGCGGGTGTGTGATGAAGATGGCCGACCACGTTCGTGCCCGCCGGCTGAGTTTCCTGGCGAACGCGATTGTGTTCTCTTGAACCGGGGCGACGGCACGTTTGCCAACGTCACTGAAACAGCCGGTGTGACTCACCCGAAAAGTAACAGCCTGGGAATTATCGCGGCTGACTTTGATGGTTCTCGCGAATTGAATCTGTTCCTCGCCAATGACAGCGTTCCGAACTTTTACTACATGAACGAATCGACGTCCGATTCAATCGTGTTCAACGAATCGGCTATCGGAGCCGGCTTGAACGTGGACTACGCGGGCAAATCTCAGGCCTGCATGGGCGTTGGGATTGCTGATGTCGATGCCAACGGGTTGCCGGACTTGTTCATCACGAACTTCCACAACGAATCCAACGCGTTGTACATGCAGCAGGCAGAGAATCTGTTCAGCGACGAATGTCGGCCCTCAAACATTCGTGCGGTCAGCCAGGAGATGCTGGGTTTCGGAACACAGTTCCTGGACATTGACCTGAACGGGTGGCCGGACCTGGTGATTACCAACGGGCACGTTGACGACTTCACGCATGAAGGAACCAACTACCAAATGCGGCCTCAAATTCTCCGGCATGCAGGAGGAGAGAACGTTCAGTTTGTCGAACAGAAACCGGAATCCGTTGGGCCGTACTTCGCCAGCAAGCATCTTGGCCGCGGTTTGGCTCGACTGGATTTCAATCGCGACGGATTGGATGACTATGGCGTTTCGCATCTGGATTCGCCCTTCGCGCTGGTTCGAAACGAAACGGAAGCGCACGGGAACTTTGTGAGCCTGCGCTTGATTGCCACAAAAACATCCCGAGCGGCAATCGGGGCGATTGTTCGTGTAACCGTGGGCGATCGCACTCACATTCACCAACTGACGGCCGGCGATGGATACATGGCTTCCAACGAGCGACGACTGACGGTTGGACTTGGGGACAGCGACCAGGCATGCACGGTCGAGGTAACCTGGATGTCAGGGGAAGTCGAAACGTTTGGCCAGATTGAAGCGAACACGCACTCAATCCTGGTAGAGAGTTTGGGTAGATCCCTGACAGAACCTGAATAGTTGGTTGGAAAACAGCGTTGCCAACGACAGAATCCTGCATCGGAATAATTGTGGGAGCACTTGATGCACAACGTTGTCAGCGTAATTCTTGGGGGCGGCAAAGGAACACGCCTGTTGCCTCTCACTGAGTATCGCTCGAAGCCAGCCGTGCCGATTGGTGGCAAGTACCGATTGATCGATGTTCCAATCGCCAACTGCATCAACAGCGGCATCAATCGAGCCTACGTGCTGACTCAGTTCAACTCAGCAAGTCTTCACCGGCACATCCGCGAAACTTACCGGTTCGATTTGTTCCACGGCGGCTTTGTCGAAATCCTTGCGGCTCAGCAAACGTACGAAGGAACCGATTGGTATCAGGGAACAGCCGATGCGGTTCGAAAGCAACTTCGCTACCTCAAACAACCTGGAATCGACTACGTCCTGATTCTTTCCGGCGATCAGTTGTACCGGATGAACTACCGCGACATGCTGCAATCGCACATCGAAGCCGGAGCAGATGTCACCATTGCGGCTCTGCCCGTTGATCAGGAACTCGCCAAGTCTTTCGGTATCATGCGACTAAGTGATACCGGCCGCGTTGAAGGTTTCGTTGAGAAGCCACAAACGGAAAACGAACTCAACGCGTTCCGTACTGCCGGCAGTTGGATCGACGACCGCGGACTCAACAGTCAGGGGCGCGAGCATCTGGCCAGCATGGGTATCTACCTGTTCGATCGAGACACGCTGGTCGAATTGCTGGAAGGTTCTGACTACGCCGACTTCGGCAAAGAAGTTTTCCCGATGTCCATTCGGACTCGCCACGTGCAGACGCACTTGTTTGATGGCTACTGGGAAGACATCGGAACCATCCGAGCGTTCTACGAGTCGCAGTTGGAACTCGCCAAACCCAATGCGCCGTTTGAGCTGCTGGATTCTGAATCGCCCATCTACACCCGACCACGATTCCTGCCACCAACGCGAATGGATGGCGCTGAGATCATCGGCAGTTTGCTGGCTGATGGTTGCACCATCGGTTCTGGTGCGACAATCGAAAACAGTTCCATCGGCCTGCGGTGCTGCATCGGTTCTGGCGTAACCATTAAGAGTTCTGTTCTGATGGGTGCCGACTACTACGAGAAGGAGATCGAGGGGCAGATTCCATTCGGCGTCGGTGAAGGCACCCATATCGAAGGTGCGATTGTCGATAAGAACTGCCGGATTGGGCGGAACGTTCGCATTGTCCCCAGAGACGATATGACTGAAGGAACCAGCGGCGACGTCACCGTGCAGGACGGCATCATCGTCGTCCGCCGCGGAGCCGAACTGCCCGACGGGTGGACTCTGTAGGCGTTCCATCTCGTCCCGAAACCAGCGAGCTTGCTTAAGCTGGCTCGTCGTCCGCTGATGGCGGTTCAGCTTTTGGTTTAGACCCGGGAAGACGCCCAGCGTCTTTTAGCGCGCGGCGGAGAATGAAGTCCAGTTGCCCGTTCGCACTGCGCAGTTCGTCCTCGGCCCAGCGGCGCAGGGCTTCTACGATTTTGGGATCAGTTCGCAGTAGGAATGATTCGCGGGGCACGGCCAGGTTCCGCTGAAGAACGAAGAAAGGCCGCCGAGCGAATCAGGCTCGGCGGCGTTGATGAGGTTCTAGTTGTAAAGCGAACCGGTGTTGACGACTGGCTGAGTATGCCGGTCGCTGCAAAGGACAACCAACAGGTTGGAGACCATTGCGGCTTTGCGTTCTTCATCCAGTTCGACGATGCCGTCTCTCTTGAGTTGATCAAGAGCCATATCGACCATGCCGACAGCTCCTTCGACAATCTTGGTTCGAGCCGCAACAACGGCCTGAGCCTGTTGACGTTGAAGCATCGCCGCTGCAATTTCCGGCGAGTACGCCAGGTGACTGATGCGAGCTTCGATCACGTTGACGCCGGCTTTGTCCAGACGTTCCTGAATATCCGTCTGCAATTGTTCGCACACTTCAACCGTGCTCCCACGCAGAGAGGTTTCATGATCTTCGCTGTCATACGGGTGTCGACTGGCGAGCACTCGCAGCGCCGCTTCACTTTGAACTTCAACAAAGTGTTCGTAGTCATCGACTTCGAACAACGCTTCGGCCGTATCCACGACCTTCCACACCACGACTGCTGAAATATCAATCGGGTTACCGTCGCGGTCGTTCACTTTGGAAGGACGACTGTTGGTTCGAGTCGCTGCCTGAACGACTTGCCCCATCTCGTTCTTCTTTTCCGTTGTCGTTGTGCTTCCGGTTTCGAAGTTGCGAACACGTCGCGAGAGCTTCTTCTTCGAGTAGAAGGGATTCACCCAATAGAAGCCGGACTCGACGACTGAGCCTTTGTAGTCGCCAAACAACAGCAGTACCCGAGAGTCATTTGGAGCGACCGCCAGGAAACCAAACAGGGACAAGAAAGCGCCGAATATCATCGCGATACCCGCAGCCACCACGATCCCCGCGAGGGCACCATCGACTGCTTTTGCTGCAGTGACGAAGCAACCAATTCCAGCAAGCGGGAGGCATAGGATCACCAGCAGCGGGAACCAGCCAGACATCGGTTTGATGGTTTTTTCTTTGATTTGCTCAGCCATCGTCGTTTCTTTCTCTTCCAGTCACACGATATTACTGTGATACCGAAGTGATATCACATTGATATTGTCCAGACAACGTCGAGAAAGAGCGTGTGGATCACGAAAACGGAAAGAAATCCGAGGATTGTTCAGAAAACGCCGTGCCCCGGTGAGCGATTTGGGCGCTAGCCCTCGGCGGAATGCCCACAAAGGAACTATCGCTCACTGACGTTCAACATCACCAACTAGCAACCACCGACGCTGCCTTCAGGAACGAAGGTGGAACTGCCAAAAATGTTCTGCAACCTTGCCGTTGTACGTTCAAACCGTGGAGTACGTTGTAGATCTGATCCGCCGAGGGCTAGCGCCCAATCGCTCACAAAGGGTAGCGCTGCCCTCGGCATTGGTTGGCGCGATGTTCGGTTTCTCTGTTGATCCGCCGGCGGCTGGCGCCGTTCCGCTCACAGGGGCGGACACAACGAACGGTCGGCGGCCTTAGCCGGCTGGCGGAGCCAGGGGCGTCGGGTCTTCGAAGAAGCCCATTCGCCACCAGGGAAGCCACTCAGACGGTCCGTAGATCGCGTAGAGGCACACAAGGATCCAGACGACGCCGTTGATCAGCATGGGTTTGTCTGTCACGAAGATCTTTGTCGGTTCGCCCCCCATGTTTTGCTGACGAACAAGGAATACGAATCGGAACACTGCGTACAGCAGCATTGGCACTGACAGAACCAGTGCTTGCGATCCGTATGTTCTGACAACGTAAGGCGAAACTGTGAACAGCGAATACATGACCATTGCGGATGCAGCGGCCATGGACATTGACTGGTCCAGAAACGCTTCGGAGTACTCGCCCAGAGTATGCCGGTGGGCTTCCGCGTCACCGAGCAGAGTGATTTCGTGCCGCCGTTTTCCAAAAGCGACAAGCAACGCAAGTGTCAGCGTACACAGCACCAACCAGGGCGACGCTGTTACATCAATCGCGAAGGCGCCTCCGGCTGCGCGAAGCAGGAACCCGTTGGCGACCAGCATGACGTCCAGAATGACAATTCTCTTCAACCCGCACGTGTAGGCAACGTTTTGTGCCAGGTAGAAGGACATCACGGCCAGGAAGGCGTAGTTGCAGTACGCGGCGATTCCCATCGCGGCCAGCATCAGAACCACCATCGCCGCAACAGCAAAACGAACGGGCAACTTGCCCGACGCGATCGGCCGGTTCTTCTTCACAGGATGCAATTGATCCTGTTTGCGATCTTTTAGATCGTTAAACGTATACACCGCTGCGGAAGCAAAGCAAAACGCCACAACCGCCATCGCGCTGCCCATGACCATGTGCATGTCGGTCAGGTTGCCGGTAAAGACAACTGGCACAAAGCACAGCAGGTTTTTTACCCACTGGTGCGGCCGCGTCGTCCGAAGGAACGCCTTGAGGGTACCGACCAACTCTGGCGATTGCGTCTTGGATGTGGTGACGGGCGTCGCCATAACAACAACTTCGGACGAAGAGTAACGTGGTTCTGGTTGGCTCCGTCCAAAGGCCTGCATGCCATCCTTGCATTGATTAAGCTTAGGCACACAGGTTGTCGGGCGGTAACTCAAAAGACGAGTTACCGCGTCCAGACGCGTTGCGGAAACACAACAGGCCCCGTCGTTAAGTATAGACTGGCCAAACACCTGCGTTAACACCAGCCAATTTGAACCGAATGCGCAATTGCGTGCGGAAATGGAACTATGAGTGTCAAACAACGCGCTTTGGGGAAGACTCAAGGCGGAGACGAAGTTGTTCAGTATGTCGTTGAGAACGGGAACCTTCGCATTTCCCTGATGGACTTTGGCGCGACGCTAATGGAATGCAGTGTGCCGGATCGGGACGGCAAGGCAGACAACGTCACGCTAAGTCACAACTCAGTGGAAGCCTGGCTGGCAAACGCACCGTGCTTTGGCGGGATCTGTGGACGGTTCGGGAATCGGATTGCCAGGGGGCAATTCAGTATCGATGGAGCCGACTACCAACTAGCGACAAACAACGGTCCTAATCACCTGCATGGCGGAGAGGTCGGGTTCCACAAGCGCCTTTGGAACGGTGAACCGTTTGAGGACGATGGTGTCAGTGGCGTTTGCTTTGCGTACCTGAGCGTGGACGGCGAAGAAGGCTATCCGGGCGAACTTTCGGTGATGGTTGAGTACAGCCTGAACTCTGAGAACGAACTGGTCATTACCTACGAAGCCACCACGACAAAAACGACACCCATCAACCTGACGAATCATGCTTACTGGAACCTGCGAGGAACAACCGCGGGGGGAACGTCCGTTGCTGACCAGGAACTGCGATTGTTCTGCGATCAGTATCTGCCGGTGGATGACACGGTGATCCCAACGGGCGAGTTTGCTGACGTGAAGGGAACCGTCATGGACTTCACATCGGCGCACGCTATCGGCGAGAACCTGGCAGACGTTGAAGGTGGCGGGTACGACCACTGCTACGTCATCAATGGCGAACGCGGAAAGCTGCGTCCCGCGGCGGTCGTGTTCGACCCTGTTAGTGGCCGCATGATGGAAGTCAGTACCACGGAACCCGGCGTTCAGCTTTACACTGGAAATTTCCTGGCGGGCAACGACGAGACCGGAGGGTTTAGCAAGCATCAGGCGGTTTGCCTGGAAGCGCAGACGTTCCCGAACGCTCCGAACGAACCCAACTTCGCTCCTCTGGGAATACTGAAGCCGGGTGAAACCTACACTCAGACCACCGTCCACCGATTCTCAACGACGTAGCGTGCTAGGCGGCAGCTTGATTGAGTGCTGGCGTTGGACATCCAGGTGACACTATGAAACTAACCACATTGGTGTTGTGCGAGATTCGGCACCGGTTCGCAAGCTTTGTACTGACGGTGCTTAGCGTCGCGGTGGCCATCGCGGCGTTCGTGTGTTCGTACTACTTGCTAAGAACCGACGAACTGAAGACGGAAGAACTGCTGACTGCCAGGCAGCAGGAAGTCGAAGACGCGGGCGCAAAACTTGAAGACTCGATGCGGAAGATCACCAAAGGCCTGGGGTTCAATATCCTGGTTCTGCCAGAGGATCAGGACCTCGGCGAGCTTCACGCAGAGGGAACGCCGACAACATCGATGCCGGAAACCTACGTGGACAAGCTGGCGTCGTCGAAAATCGTGACAGTTAATCACCTGCTGCCCATCGTCGCCAAGAAGGTCGAATGGCCTGAGGTGAACCGCAGCGTCATCGTGACGGGCACGCGTGGCGAGGTGCCTTTGGCGCATCGAGCGTTCAAGAAACCGCTGCAGGATGCGGTGCCGAAAGGAACCATGATTGTTGGTGCTGAATTAGGTCGAGCGAAAAATGGTGTCGCGGTCGGAACAAGAATTAAGTTGATGGACCGTGAGTTCGAAGTCACGAAGATTCATGAGGAACGCGGCACGGCGGACGACATCACCGTTTGGATTAACCTGGCCGAGGCCCAGGAAATGCTGAAGATGCAAAACCTGGTCAACGCAATACTGGCGTTGGAATGCAACTGCGCCACACAAGATCGCGTGGCAGAAATCCGTGAGGAGATCGCTGCCATTTTGCCAGGTACTCAAATTGTCGAACGCGGTCCGCCCGCTCTCGCGCGGGCAGAGGCTCGTAACAAGGCGAAGGAAACCGCCGTCGCAAATCTGGATGCGGCAAAGGCAAGTCGCAAGACGATTCACGACCAGCGAGCCAGGTTGGCTGCGGTTCTGGTTCCGATGATTGTCATCATTGCCGCGACGTGGATTGCACTACTAACACTGCTCAACATCCGACAGCGTCGAAGCGAGATTGGTATCCTGCGCGCGATTGGGCTTGGTTCCGGGCAGATTCTTCAAGTGCTGTTGAGCAAGGCGGTCATTGCGGGAGTGCTGGGCGGATTGCTGGGACTTGCGATTGGGTTCTTTGCTGGTCGCGGACTCGGAGATCCGCTTAGTGCGGAAGCGACAGCCGGTTTGGGAATGACCGGACCGGTGTTGCTGGCGCTGCTGGCGGCTCCTGTTTTATCTGTGCTGGCAGGCTGGCTCCCGGCGGTGTTCGCGGCGAAGGCCGACCCGGCAACCATACTTTCAGGAAGTTAGCCGATGCTGTCGCTCGAAGATATCACCAAGGTCTATAGTGCAGGACGGCTTAGCGTCACCGCGGTGAACAACGTATCGCTGACCGTTGGCAAGGGCGAGTTTGTTGCGGTCACCGGCCCCAGTGGTTGTGGCAAGTCCACGCTGCTGCTGACAGCCGGTGGTTTGCTGGCGCCCGATTCGGGTGTTGCCGCGGTGAATGAAAAAAATCTCTACGAACTCAATCCCAACGATCGTTCCCGGTTCCGTAACGAACACATCGGGTTCGTGTTCCAGGAACTGCATCTGGTTCCATATCTGACAGTGCGTCACAACGTTATGGCTCCGGCGCTGGTCTCAGGCAAAGCCTCACAAGACCGGGCGATTGGGCTGCTGGACGAGTTCGGATTGTCAGACCGGCTAAGTCACCTACCAGAGAAACTAAGCACCGGAGAACGCCAGCGCACCGCGCTCGCGCGGGCGATGTTAAATGAGCCGTCTTTGCTGCTGGCTGATGAACCGACCGGGAACCTGGACACAGAGAACTCAGCCATCGTCCTGCGCCACATGCGCGCGTTCGCTGATAAGGGGGGAGCGGTGCTGCTGGTGACGCATGATCCGGTTGCGGCGGAGCAGGCTGACCGGATCATCACGATTCGCGACGGGGTGATCGACGGTAGCGGCTAAGGGGCACAAAAAAGCCAGTCAAGGAATTCCCGTCCAAAGAGCTCTGGGCGTTCGACAGAGGTCTTCCTCGGTTCGCTTGACTGGCTAAGACACCAACTGTGTCTCAAGGGCTCTGTGTCCGAAGCCTTTACATATTTTGCAAATTATGCGGGCCAGTTGCAATCGGTAGCTAACAGTTTCCCCTCCCAAAACAGCGATAATTGGTACTGCCTTGAATTAAATGTAAAATTCCTAACAAACACCCCCCGGGCCCGTAGAAGGTCACAGGAGCGGCCGACCGCTACCAACATCTTGTGAGGTGGCATCCATCAACGGCGACTCCCGCTGAGCCCATCGACGGCAGCAGCATGGTTCCTCTATCAAAGGAGGAATCTGGTATCGTCGGTAGCACCGAGTTTTTCAGCGGAGAGTACACGTGACAGGAATTGGCATCATCGGCGTTGGCTTCATGGGATACACCCATTTCGAAGCCGCGAAGAAATTGAACGGCGCGAAGGTAACGGCGATTGCGACGCGCAATCCGAAGAAGTTGGAAGGCGACTGGACTGGAATCCAGGGCAACTTCGGACCGCCGGCAGGTAAGGTCGATCTGACCGATGTCGCCTGCTACAGCGACTACAAAGAATTACTCGCCGATCCGAATGTCGATCTTGTGGACGTCTGCCTGCCGACAGACATGCATGAAAAGGTTGTGCTGGAGTGCATTGCTGCGGGGAAGGCTACGCTGGTTGAAAAACCGATTGCGATCGATTTGGAAGCGGCCGACCGCATGGTTGGCGCGGCGAAGGACGCGGGGGTTCCGTTGCTGGTGGGGCATGTTTTGCCATTCTTCCCCGAGTTCGCTTACGCAGCCAAAGCAGCGACCAGCGGTGAGTTCGGAAAGCTAAAGGCGGCTCACTTCAAGCGAGTCATCTGCCAGCCAGACTGGTCGGACGGAATGTCAGACTTTCGAAAGCTGGGCGGGTGGGGCATTGACTTACACATCCACGACAACCATTTCATCAGCCACGTTTGCGGCGTTCCCAAAGCTGTCTTCTCGCGCGGGTTGCTGCAGGATGACTTTGTGAACCATGTTCACAGCCAGTATGCATTCGACGATCCGGACCTGGCCGTGTCGTGTGTTAGCGGTGGTATCGCCGCCGGTGGTCTGGAGTTCGGGCATGGGTTCGAACTTTATCTTGAGAAGGCGACCATCATGTTTGATGCCGGCACGCTGGCTGGCGAATGGACCGTCAACACGCCGCTGCGGTTGATTACCAACGAGGGTGTTCAGATTCCTGAATTGGATTCCGACGGCGAATGGTGTGGCGCGTTCACGGACGAACTGCAAATCGCAGTGGACGCGTTGGGCTCAGGCGAGGAACCGCGAATCCTGTCCGGCGAGTTGGCTCGGGACGCTTTGCGAGTGTGCTTTGCCGAAGCCAAAAGCATTGCAACCGGCGAAATGCAAACGGTCTGACGAACAATCAGGGCAGTTGTCCGGTTTTGGGGAACCCGAGCCGATACGAACTGTCTTCCAGTCTGTAGGATCAGACGCTGTCGAACCTCCAGCGCACCAGCGATGGGGTTCCACGCTTCACGCTTGACGACGAAACACACGATCGATGGTTGAAAATCTTCCTCTCCGGACCCTGAAATTTGATGGCCTGACCATCGAAGGCTACTCCCGCGCGGCTGTCCAGAGTTACTGGCGGATTCCGGAACTCAAGTTGGGCTTCGACATCGGCGGCAGCCCGTGGTCGTTCATGGGCACGCAGACATTCTTCGTCACACACGGTCACCTGGATCACCTGGCCGCGCTGCCAGTGTATGTGGCTCGGCGACGCATGATGAAGATGGAACCTCCAACGGTCTATGTGCCGATGGAGATCCGCGACAACGTTGACCGTCTATTGAAGGCGTGGCAGCGTTTGGACCGGGGCCGCATGATTGTTGACTTGATCGGAGTCGAACCGGGTCAGGAGTTTGAACTGTCTCGCGAAAACGTGGTCACTGTGTTCAAGACAAAGCACACGGTGCCTTCGGTCGGTTACGTGGTGTGGGATCGGCGGCGCAAGCTGAAGCAGGAGCATATTGGCCTGAGCGGTGAAGAGATTCGCGACATCCGATTGGGTGGCGCCGACGTAACGGAGGAGATTCGTAAACCGCTGGTTTGCTACGTCGGTGATACGGCTCCCATCGGTCTGGACAACTACGAACCGGTCTACAAGTCGAAAATCCTGATTACCGAACTGACATTCTTCCGACCGGAACACCGGCGCGAGAAGATTCACAAGTTCGGTCACACGCATATTGACGACATCATCGAACGCGCTGAGAAGTTCGAGAATGAGCTGATCATCGTGACGCACTTCAGTACCCGATATCACGAGCGTGAGATTCGTCGGGTTGTGGAAAAACGAATGCCAGAGCGAATTCGCGACCGCGTTCATTTGTGGATCTGATACCAGGTTCTATTGCCTCTCCCGCTTGTAGCTTGCGGGAGGGGCTTTTTTGCGGTCGCTCAAGTGGGTTGCGGTTTGAGCCAGCCGCGGGCAAAGGGTGACTCGCAGTCTCAGCAACTTGCTACAATTCATCAGGTTCCAACTCTGGCCTCCTGATTGGGTTCGCCTTGAGACGCTCGTCCGCGATGTTCGTGATTGTCACGTTACTTATCGCTGGCGCTGCGTTCGCACACTGGCAGCAATGGGGCCGACGACGGCGAAAGCCGGACCGCAGTGACTACCCGGTCTGGGAGAACGTCAAACAGTTTGACGACGACGTCTTCACGTTCGCTCGCATCCAATACGATTCGCCCGGCACCGTGATTGATGGGTATTGGAACAACGACTACCCGGACAGCGACTGGAATTTCTCGTACCGGCTGCAACAACTGACCTCGATTAAGTGCGATCCGAACGGCATCGTCATGCGTCTTTCGGACCCGCGCTTGTTTGACTACCCGTTCCTCTACATGCTGGGAACGCGCGACGTCGTTCATAGTGATGCAAGTATTGTCAACCTGCGTGAGTATCTGCTGAACGGCGGGTTCTTGATGGTCGATGATTTTTGGTGCGACAAGGAATGGGACGATTTGTACGCACAGATGAAACGAGTGTTCCCAAACCGGGAACCGGTCGAACTAACCATCGACCACCCGATTTTTCACATCGTGTACGACTTCAAAGAGAAGCCGATGATCCCCAGCATCCAGGCGTGGCGGGAGGGATGGAACTTCGAATACTGGCACGGCGAAACGCGAGACGAGAAGCCGCACTATTGGGCCATCTATGATGACGATGGTCGCATGATGGCTCTGCTGTGCCACAACAACGACATCGGCGACGCGTGGGAACGCGAGGGTGAAGAGACAGAGTACTTCCACAAGTACTCAGAAAAGATGTCGTACCCGCTGGGCATTAACATCATCACGTACGTGATGACGCATTGATGTTCGAAGCTTGACGCCGCATTAAATGTCGCCGAACTCTCCGAGTTCGGTCACGCAGCAACCGGACTCGGAGAGTCCGGCGACTTTGTTCACGCTCGGACGTTATCCCACGAGAACTGAAACTCGATCACTCGACGCGACCGCACGAGGTTCGATTTGGACGCGAAAGCGCCGTACCTAAGTGAGCCTTCCGTGAAATCCGTTTGGCTCCCAAAGCGCCAATCGAGCAAAAATTGACGTAAACCAATGTGATAAAGAGATTTACAACTTTCCTGCAGCAACCAATTTTCTCTGAAAATCCTACAAGCAACGTGAAACGGCGGCGAATAACCCCTCGTAAACGCGGTCGGTGGCTCGGCCGCAAGGAAGTGTCCCAGAAGTAAACGAGGAGAAGAGAGATGATTAAGAAAGCCATCATCGGAAGTTTGGCACTCATGCTGATCGCAGGCGTCATGCTTGGACGTAACGCCAAGAGCTACATCAAGACCATGGGCAACCGGGTCGGTGAAGCAGTGAAGTCGGAAATGGATCTCGATTTCGAAGTTGATCGAGCTCGCACAATGATCGACGACCTTTCACCGGCAATCGAAGAATGCCAGGAAGTAGTCATCAAGCAGCAGGTTGAACTGGCACGCATGGAAACAAGCGTTGCGGCTCAGGAGAACAAGTTGGACGAACGCCAGGGCGAAATTCTTGCTCTTCGAGCTGACTTGAAGACTGGCAAGGACACGTTCCGCTACGCCAGCGTAAGCTACTCACGAAACGACGTGAAACGCGACCTGACCATTCGCATGGATCGGTACAAGGGTGCGGAAGCAGCATTGAACCGCGACAAGAAGATCATGATGGCTCAGCGTGACAAGCTGCGAGCTAACCAGCAGACACTGGAAAGCATGGTCGGACAGAAGAAGGAACTCGAAGTCGCTGTCGCTCAGTTAGAAGCTCGTCTTGAGCAGATCGAAGCTGAAGAAGCTATCAGCACACTGGCCATTGATGACTCACAGTTGTCACAGGCTAAGCAACTGATTCAGGAGCTGAACAATCAGATGGATGTGAAGTCGGCCATGCTTGATAATCAGGCTAACTACACTGGTCTGATCCCTGTTGGCAAGAAGACTGTCGAACGTGACATCACTTCTGAAGTCGACGACTACTTCAGCACCACCTCTTCAAAGAAAGTTGAAAAGGCCGACAACGACGTACTTGATCCTGCTGCATAAGCGGATCTCCGGGACACTGGCCAAACCGCAGCGGGTTCCGATTGTGAGCCCGCTGCTCTTTTGTCCGGCCTGTGGAGTGGCAGCCTCAAGCTGTCTGAGGAAGAAAAGACGACTGAATCGAAGTTTGATCCAACTGCTCCCAAAACTCGTTATCATTGTATGTCCGCTATGTTCGATGCCATCTCTGAAAAAGTGAAAGCCATGACGGCTGAATCCGGCACAAAATCGAATCGAGGATTCATGCTCTGGATTGACGGAGTTGGAGCCTGGATGGCTTGTCTGAACTCCGAGACCACCATTGGTGGCCCAACGTTCGACAAGCAACCGGCCGACATCAGCTTGATGGCCAACATCTCACGCATTCACGCGACCATTAGCCGCTCAGACGACAGTTGGTCTCTGCTGGCTCACTCGGATACCAAAGTTGGTGACCGAAATATTGAATCGAAAACATCACTCCGTCGCGATGCGAAAATCACTTTGGGAAACAGCGTAGAACTTGGGTTCCGCGTTCCCACAGCACTTAGCACAACGGCTGTGCTGGACTTTGTCAGCGAGCACCGTCCGGCACAGAGTGTCGACGGGATCGTCCTGATACACGAAAATTGTCTTCTGGGTCCGGGCCCGGAAAATCATATTGTCTGCCCGGGTTGGCCGGACACGCTGGTGTTGTTTCAGCGAGATGGCAAATGGCGATGCAAGTCACGAATGAACCTTGCCGTGGACGGCAACATCGTGACTGATTCGCACGAGATACAAGCCGGTTCGATGATCACGGGTGACGAAATTCGTCTCCGCATCGAGTCGCTCTAACGATCCAGTACACAAAACGTTCGTACAAGTTGTTCACAACAAGTAGGGCGAGTAAATGAAGTTCACCTTTGCACCAGAATCGACGCCACTTGATGGGTTCACCATCAAGCGAGCCATCCACCGCGGTGGGTTCGGTGAGGTCTACTACGCGCTTAGCGACGCGGGCAAAGAAGTTGCCTTGAAGTTGCTGAACAACAATCTTGAAGTCGAACTGCGTGGCGTGTCGCAGTGTCTGAATCTGAAGCACCCGAATCTCGTCACCATCTTCGACATGAAGACGGACAACGACGGCGACCACTGGATTGTGATGGAGTATGTGTCGGGCGATTGCCTGGACAAAGTTGTGGCTCGGTACCCTGAGGGGATGCCGATGGAACAGATTTTGAAATGGCTTAGCGGCATGACTGCGGGCATTTCGTTTTTGCACGATCGCGGCATCGTGCACCGCGACCTTAAACCAGCCAACGTGTTCTCAGATGCAAGCGGCGTGAAGATTGGTGATGTCGGGCTTTCCAAGTTCATCTCAGAAAGCCGACGCAGTGCTCAGACGCAGAGTGTTGGAACCGTCTACTACATGGCTCCTGAGGTTGCTCGCGGTCGCTATGGAAAAGAAGTCGACGTCTACGCTTTAGGGGTGATGCTGTACGAACTCGTCACCGGCTGTGTTCCGTTTAACGGACAGACGACTGCTGAAATTTTGATGAAGCATTTGTCAGAACGACCAGACCTGACACCGCTTCCGGAACGTCTCCGCCCGGTTCTCGCCCGCGCGTTGGAGAAAGATCCGGAACGGCGTACTCCAGATGCCAATCAGTTGGAACTGGAGTTCCGTAACGCTGTGCGTGGGGTGGGAGCTGTCACGCCTCCACCTCCGCCTCGTGGCAACACGCGGCCTCGGCCAGAACAGGTTGCCTATCATCAAACTCCTCAGCACGCGGGTAACCGACCCGAGTTGCGAGAGACCGTTGTACCCGGCCCGCCGGCGCAGGTTCCTCAACCTAAGAATGAAGGTCTGGGGGCCTGGTTTGGTGGCTTAAGTCCGTTCGCGAAGTGCATGGTCGGTGGCTTTGGTTTTGTGATCTGCATGCAGTTCCTGGGAGCCAGAGGTGGCAGCCCATCCATCATGGCGGGTCTGTTTCTCGGCCTGATGGCATACAGTGCTTACAGCGTTTGGCACGCTATTTTTGGGAAGAGCCCGGTTCAGGTCGCTCCGGTGGCATACCAGCCAGCATCTCCTCCTCCGCCACCCCAACAGGCAGCCGGGCCGGTTCCGCTAAAACGCGCGAAGCCGCAGGCGGCTCCTGTCTTTCGGCGAGCCAAAGTTGTTAAGCCGAAGCCTCTTTCACCGGCCACTGTTCGGCCGGTTGGGATTGGACAGAAGCTGACTGAGCTGACTGGTTCGATGACAATTGCTGCCTTCTGCAGCGTAGCGATCACAACGTTGCTTGCTGTCACAGAACTGCTTGGCAGTCCATCACAGGCGGGGCTGTTCGCGGTCGTCACGCTGGTGGCGTCGTGGGCCATCATGGCCATGTCCAAGCTCACTGAAGGAACAGGAACCTACGGACTGGCTCGTCGAATCATCATGGGAGCCACTGGCCTGGGTATTGGCGGCTTCGCTTTTGTACTGAATGGCCTCCTTCTAAGTGACATGCCAGTTGGGGGACACGGCTCACCAGTCTTTGGACGGTACGACCTGGTGGAACACGGAACCGGTATGCCAACGGCGTTGCTGTTTATGTCGTTCTTCGGCGTGCTGTTTTTCGCTCGCCGCTGGTGGTGGCACACAGACAGTTTCCGACCGGGGCGATTCAGAATCAGCACGTCGTTTGTGACGACAGCGGTTGCCTTCCTGATTTGTGCGTTCACAAGTTTCGATTTCTTCTGGGGCTTGACCTGGGCGTTGGCCGTCTCGGCAGTCGTTCAGTTGTCTTCTGTATGGACCCCCGTTGATCAGCGACATCGCGTGGTCAACGACGGTGGAATGAAGGGGTAACATGATGTCGATCAGCTATTTCGGATTGCTGTTTCTGGGAAGCGTGGCGATTTTCTTCCTGGTAGTTGCGGCCAAGCTCCTTAGCTACCTCTTCACTTCAAAGCCAGGACAGGTCGCCCCGGTTGCACATGCGACTGCTCAGCGTGGCAACGGTAGTTTTGGTACCGCCGTGTCCATCATGTTGGGGCTTGGTTTGGTACTGGGAGTGCTGGCACTACCGGCGATTTTCTGGGCTAGATCAAGCCATCAGACTGTCAATGTTGCAATGCATCGAAACGGTGTCGCTCGAGCCGCGGTTGATGCAACTTACCAATCGACTCCAGCCGAGCTTCCTGCCGTTGAGGGACCGATGCCGGAAGAGTCCGCTACGGATCTGGTTGCTGAGAAAGCTGACCTGGACCTAATGGCTCTCCCGAAACTGCCGGCCGACGCACCGACCTGGGCCAAGGGGCCGAACGTCGTGAAGAGCCAACCATCCGCCAGTAAGAAATCGGCTCGCAAACAGGCGTTGGCTCAAGCCACTGAGATGTTGATGCGACACTACAGCGAAGCGAACCGTGGCGTCGGTAAATGGCGAGCGGACATTGAGAAGCTCGATCGCAATGTCGTCACCCGTGAATACACCGGCGAGGTTCCCTGGAACCTGACTGCGGGAACAGATTTCAAGTCGAAAGAACTCCTACCGGACACGGCGTACATCACTTGCATGCAGGTCAACCCTGGCCCGGAAGCGAACGCCGCCATCTACCGCCAATGGAAGCAGGAAGTTTCCGGTGGACGGCTGGAGAGCGTTACGTTTGTGTTTGGCGGATTGACTGCCGCGATTGCTTTGTTCGCGACATACCTGCGAATTGAAAAGCGAGGCTTCCTGCGCCGCACGGTCCGGTTCGCCTCGTTGATGACGGCTGTCGGTCTGGGAGTTGGTTCTACGATTGCCGGAGCAGAAGCGTTTAGCCAGTCGAATCATGGCTACAACTCGAATGGTCATCTACAGCAGGCCCCTGAGATCGAAGAACAACCTACCGCGACGCGGGTGTCGCAGTTTGCCGGGATACCGCTGAGTGGTCACCGCATCGGTTTCGTGATCCTGGGTGATGAGAGGTTTCGCGAATCGGACAAGGTAGACCGCGTTTGCAACGAGATCGTGGGATGCATTAGCGGCTTCGACCAGGGGGCCTACCGGGTATTTTGTGAATCAAACCTTATTACAAGGCAAACCGGCGGCAACATGAGTCAGTCCGGGATAGCTGAGCAAAGGAGCGCAATCGCAATAAAACGAGCTATGGAGACCTGCTTCCTGGCCAGGTCAAAGTCCACCTTTCCGCGAAATACTGTTAGGACGGTCCAGTACTTTTCTCCGGACGAGGTGGTCGTAATTGGAGATGGAGACGCCAACCTTGCAGGCGGTCCCGGCTTCCCGCACAACAGTCTGGGCAACTTGCTGGAGACTCTAAATGTGCCTGTGCATGCCGTTGAGCTCTCAATGCCATCCAGGACCGCCGCCGGTGAGGAACGCTCGAAAGGTCAAGCTGCTATGAAGCGCGTCGCCATCCAGACCGGTGGTGCCTACGTTCTCTGGGATGGAACACGCCCGTAGTCTTCTGTCCGTACACCGATTCACCGACGTCTGCTAGAATCGGCTAAGCAGCTAATGAGCCGACTGGCCTCTCACCGGAAAACACTGTGTCGCGCGAAGAAGAATTGGAACTCATCGAACGTATTCGCACCGGGGAACAGGCTGCCTGGAGCGAATGCATTGCTCAGTACGAAGGCCGTCTGCTGGCGTTCGTTGACAGTCGCCTGCGAAGCCGGGCAACAAGTGAAGATGTTGTCCAGGAGACGTTTCTTGGGTTCCTGATCAGTCTTCCCAACTACGATCAGCGAACAAAGCTGGAGACCTACCTGTTCTCCATTGCTGCTCACAAGCTGACCGATGTGCTCCGCCGCGAAGGTCGGCGACCGACGGTTCCATTGATGCCGGGCGATTCGACTGGCGGCCGGTACGAACCACAGGGCAAAGCCCGAGTCGCATCAAGCATGATGCGCAGTCACGAACGCAAGGGCGGCGAAGAAGAAGTGATCGCTCAATGTCTGGCCGGCCTGATTGAACAGTGGAAGACCAAAGGCGAGATGGAACGCCTGCAGTGCATCGAACTACTGTTCGTCCTGGGCTGGGCCAACAAGAACGCAGCAAAACGCCTGGACATCACAGAGCAGGCTGTTGCGAACCACAAACACTTCGTGGTCGCCAAACTTAAAGAAGCTGCGGCACGAGCCAAACTGCAAAACACAGAACTATCGGGCTACGGCCTGGAGTAGACGCCCCATAGTGAACGAGGCAACGAGATAAGTAGCTTTGGCTGGCATCGTTCGACATCCAGGAATCGATTGATACTAAGCGGGAGTTGACCAGAATTAGACCGGAGTCCTCGACATGACTTATCGCGAGGACGAACAACGAACACGGCATCGGCAACTTGCTGAAAACCTGGCATGGCTACGTCGGTCCTGGCCGTTTCCTTCATCCAATCGTCATCACCGTAAGACGTGCCGCGAACACAGCTTCGCCGAAGGGCATCCAGCTCTTTCTCGCTCGCTGGCTCATTGACAAAATTGATCCACTCCCGTGGTTGAGGGAGCGGCCACTTCGAGAGCATTGCTTTGTCCTTGGCCGTCCCAAACTACCGGATCCACTTCCAGCGTTTCGACAATGGCTCGTTCACAGGCAAGATAGTCTTCGTCTTTATGAAATATGAAACAGCTTCTGCTTCCCGACGCCTCGATTGAGTACGTGGTAGACCATTCCTACGGGAGCGTGGCGTGCGGTTCTGGGCATGACATCAGGCTGCCCGAAACGCCACACTTGTCAATAACTGAACCTGACCCCGTTTCCGTCCTCTTCCGCCCGCCGGAGGTGTTGACACTCTCGAAAAGGTCTGAACCACTAATTGGTCACTAATGTTCTTTCATTAGTGTTACATCAGTGGTTCTGTTTCAAAACGGGCGCAAGCAAGTTGAGCTTTCAAAACTCGGTGGCCGCGTTGGTCTGTTCAGTGAAATGGAAACCAATCGGATCTCCCGGTTCTCGCAAACCGGTTTATCCCGGCGCTTTCGCTCCGTCCCCTTTCAGCTGCTCGAGTGACCGTGCGAGCCGCCTAAGCAAGCCTCGCCACAACATCTTTTCGTGACTCTTCGTGTTTTTCGTGGCCACACCGAACCAGCTCAGGCCATCAATTCCCGAGCGTCCTTCCGCAAGTGGTACCGTTGCTCTTTGGTTTTCGATCGGAACTCATCAACGCGCTGCGGTTGTCCTGCCACCACGCTAAACAGCCGACCAAAATTTTGCACCAGCCCTAACCACACCGATTCCGAAATCCCCAATCGGACAAAAACAGCAGCCAGTTCCTTTGGCGTCGAACCGCGTTTGTCTGACCGAGTCACCCGAGCCGTCCAGTCCAGCAACGTCAGATAGTCAGCCGTCGACATCGGCAAGAACCCCTTGTTGCTGCACCTGCTGCCTTGCTTGTTCAAATTTGGTCCCGGCTTAACCGTCCGTTCCTTCAAATCAACCGGAGCCAAATGCCGAGCACTCAGGCGAGGTTTCAAATCCGGAACCGGCTCGCGGTTCTTTCCAATTGCCGCCGAACCGCGACGCTCCTCACGACCGTCATCAGAACCCATCGAGCCGCCAGTTCCCGAATGTGCCTGTCCTGCCTGCCTGGCTTTTGAAACCCGCGTGCCCTTAGTGGTTCCCGGGCCAACCCGACTCTTCAACCCGGCGGCTCGTTTCTGAGCCGACGTGAAATCACTTTCCTCAATCGACTCAGCCATCGCCGCACGAATCGGGTTCAAATCAACATACGCCGCACACGCCAGCACCGCCGTCTCATCAATAAGCCTGACCCCGCGATACCTCGACTGCCAGAACTTACCGACCTCGCCATCATCTTTGTTTGCTCGCTGAGCGATATTCTGACTCAACAGCCGCATCCACCACGAGATATCACTCAGTCGCGTTCGAACCGCCGCCAGTTTCTCCTTATTGTTTCGGATCACATCGAGTTCCGGTTCGCTCGGAGTCAGCGGCTTGCGGTTCTCATCGCGACGAACCGGGCACAACATCAACCACCGCTTCGCAACCTCGGTGTCGCTCCACTCCGCGACGACATCCGGCCGCGACCGCAGAACCAGATGGAAGTGATTGCTCAGGATCGCCTGACAAAGCAAGTCTATCCCAAAGTGCTTCGACTGATGAACCAATTGGTCATCGATCCAGCCCTTCCGATGGTCATAGTTCTCACCCGTCACCGGATCGTCCCCGAGCAAAAAGCACCGGCGAACCGTCCGATTCATGACATGCACAATCGCAACCTCATCGGCTGCAAAAACTTCTACTCGGGCTGTTCGAGCCATCTGGAACGCCTCTCTTCGTTTCGTTGCGGTGCATGCGAAGAATACTGAAACCGGGTCTCGCCTGTCAATAACATGCTGTGTCCCCATGCTCACTGTGTGTCCCCATGCTCACTGTGCCTGTCCCCATGCTCACTGTGCCTGTCCCCATGCTCACTCCCCATGCTCGCTATATGTCTCTCAAACTCAGAATTCTCGCACCACACACCACTATCTATAAACTCATCGGATAACCCACGCGCACTTAAAAAACTCGATGAACAAAAAAAAAGGGGGGGGTTGCAGTTTTCTCGGCGAATGCCAATACTGAACATATCTTGTCCATCTACGGGCATGGACTTTCACTCGACCTACACGTTTTCAGATAGGTTACCAAATGAAACTCTTGTCATTCACAGCGATGTTGTTCTTAGTGGGATCGGCCGCAGCGTCAGCTCAAGTTACTGCTGAAGGTGGAGGTGGAGGTGGAGGTGGAGGTGGAGGTGGAGAACTATGCGGATCCGGGACAAATACCGGGGCTGAGGGTGACGGTGGACATTACGAGCCCCGCGGCATTAGTAAGGATCTAGAATTGTGTGCAACTCCAATTCTGTTTTCGAACGATTGGGATGTAGACGCTTCTGTGAGAAATGGGGCGGAGGTCCGAGGGCAAAATGCCTTTGATACGTACAAATTCCAAGCCACGTTAGCTGTATGTACAATTCGAGACGACGTTCTAGACTGTGAGTGGCATACTGACCAGCCGGTAACACTGAACGGAACAAGTGAAATGGTCTTTTGGACGACACGCTTAGAGACTGACGGGTTCCTGCTCGATGAAATGTATGCCGTCAGTCAACTATACGCCACGCCAGTAGCAGGGGATGCCGATTGGAGGCTTGAGACTTATGACTACACTGATAGTATCCTGCTCCTCTTTCCCTAAACGGTTTGTCTCAAGCGTCCCGCGTGCTATTCAAGCCAGTCGTGCGATCGCGGCTGGCATTTAACATGAGAGGATCCACTGTGCGTGCGTTGATAGTTCTTGCGGTTGTTTGGACGGGGCAATTAGCGGCAGCGGACGAAATGATCTTCCTAATTGTCGATGGCGTGGGGTCCCCCATGTGGAATACTCGGCACCTTGAGTTGTTTGATCACTATCAGTTAACCGACGAACTGAAATCTAAGGGGACACTTCGTCGTTGGTCTGAAGATCCTTTCTCTTCGTATCGAGATTTGGATGATCAAAAAGGCTATGTGTTTACGCTCGGGCCCGCAGGCAAGACGGTTCGTACTGGTTTTGTCACACTAAAGGGATCGCCAGATACGTTCGAACTCTTCGTTTCTGACAAGATAGCGGAGCTGAAAGCCAGAATGCCGTCCGACTTGGACGTCACGGTCACGCGATCTGGTGATCGTGTGACGATCGAGAATCCAGCGTTTACTTGGAAAGACAATCCGAGGTTTTCCAGTGCCGCGTGGGAATTGCATCTCCGGTATTCAGATCCTGTTATGATAAATGCAGGTGGGCCGGAATCACTGGCTCGTATAGAGCGAGTCCCGCTCAAGAGCATATCGCCAATGCTCAAGGCGGCACGTGGGAAACTTTCGTACTATGTTTTTCAACCTGATCAAGTACCGGATCGAATCAGGCTGGCAGCATTGGAAGCGGTTAGTAAAAAAGCGGCTTCGAGGCTGCAACAGAGGGACGGTGAGAACGAGGCGACGTATGATAATCGAAAGGCAATCGCAGACACGAAGCTGAACCTTATTCGCTCTCTGCTGGTTGATATTGAACAAGCGCGTGCGTGGACTGAATGGCCAGAAGGCAACAAGCCCTTCAGGGCACACGGGCGCATTCAGGCAAAAATAGGCAGCAAGCTCCACGGGTTCTTTACAACCTTGGGTTCTGGGGCTTCCCAACGTGTCGTGCTGGGTGCAGGTAACGTCGGTAGCTTTGGGTTGACACTTAACATTCCGTCTGAGCTTCGGCCACTTCTTAATTCATGGCTGCGAGACCTCATTGGCGGCGACGAAGTAGAACTTCTAGGTTCAGGAGTAACGCGACTTGCAGGCCGGCTAGACGTCGATGCCGGTCAATTGAAGTTCGTTGTAGGGTGTCACGGAGACTTAACGGACTCCGCCGCACGGTTACTGACGAAGCCGAGAGGACCGATTCTGGAGTTCGGCCCGATCAAGTTGGAAGCTGTTGAGCACGCCGCAGCTGAAGTTGAGGGAGGCGTCGCTCTTGCTTTTTCAACTCAAGCCAATGGCGTCTTGCCCGCACAGCTAGAACTGGACCGTTCAGACTCGGCACCGCTTGCGATTGTGGAACTTGATCTCGCCCCGTTACTAAGAGTCAAGAACAACAGGCAGATCCGCAAGCTGCTCAGCAATATCGAGCGTGCCTACACACGCTCGCGCCAGTCACGACCGACCATAATCGAGATGGCTCAGGGTGTCCTGAAGAAGCCAGATGCCGAAAGCCTGTTGAAGCGAGCTGCGTTTGAGGGCGACTGGAAGATCACTGCAAGGGTAAATATTCGCCGAAACGTCGCCACCGTCGATGTGACAGTTGGTGCAGATGCTCACCGATTTTGGCGCCTCCGGCAGGTGCGTTTCGAGTAACAGCGGCGCGTAAGCGTTCACAGGCCGTTTTAAGTATTCGTCTGAGCACTGACAGTATCTTGGAGGTGCGCACGCATTCTCTGCAACCGATTTCCAACTCCAAGATCTGCAGGAAATCTCTGCCATAAGAAAAACTGACAGTACCGATCAAGTGCTTTTCGATCCCGGACAAAAAGGGTTCTTCTGGGATTTCCGTGGCTAAATCAGTGCGGGTTTGAGTGTTAGTTTTCCGCAGAAGAAGAGTATTCGGACTCGATAGTGTTGGAAGATACGAAAGCCCCTTGCTGCTGATTTGATGGCTTGAATCCGGCTGTTGAAGCCCTCGGATGTGCTGTTGCTGATTGGCGACGTGAACCATGTCAGGATGCGATCCAGTCGTCCCTTGAGCATTCTCGCCACCTTCTTTACCGGCTCCAGACGTGAACGGATCGCCCGCGAATACCAGTGATCGAAAAACGCTCGACCGCCAACCGCATCGTCCTCTTCCCAGAAGTAACGGAACAGCTCCTTGAGTTGCCAGGCACGACCTGTCTTCAAAGTGCTCTTCACAATCGCAGTGAGCTGTTCGTCTTTCTCTTCGGTCAGGTTCTCGGGATTGAACAGCAGCGAGTAACGTGCTGCATTGCGTCAAGGTGTCGCCATGAGCGTTCGGCAGCGTGATCTTTCTTAGCACACGTCTGGTCACACTCGGGACAAACGACACCCTTTCCGGTGTACTTCAGGGTAAGTGTCAGAGTCTGCGATTCGGTATTCAGGTCGACATTCGCAATCGACCAGTTCGCATCAAGCCCAACCATCCGGTGATAATGATCTGATAGCGAATCCATAAAACGTGCCCCAAAAAGACACCATTCTCCAAGCACGCCAAAACCAGTCAATTCACACAACTAGAGCGCGTCTCCTTTATGTGTAGCGGTAGCCGCAATTTCTGAAGTGCCTCCT
>CAZAIB010000068.1:0-35215 GCA_964485095.1 uncultured Planctomycetaceae bacterium
TCAAGTTGCCAATACGACAGTGCCTACGACAAATGGTTCGCGGTCCGCTGTGAAACACAAGAAACTGGCGAGTCCGCCAGAAGGACAGGAAATCCGGCGAACTCTCGTTCCCTTCAGGTGTCGACATCGGAAACCCCTGTTTTGGAGCGGCGAAGATGGACATCGAGGCGATCCAGCGAGAGATCGAAGACGGCTTTATCCACCAGCAATTACACCCCACTGCGCCGCTTCGCATCTTGAACTACAGCCAGAAGTCTCAGTTCGATTGGCGGTGGAATGCGGAAACGACTCTTTGTCGCGGCTTAATTGTGGACGACGAATGGAAGATAGTTGCGCGGCCGTTCCCGAAGTTCTTTAGCGTCGAGCAGTTGGGTGGAGTTGTCCCCCGCGAGCCGTTCGAGGTGTTTGAAAAGTTGGACGGCTCGCTGGGAATTCTGTATCGCGTCGATGGTGAACCGCGGATCGCGTCACGTGGCAGTTTCGTCGGCCCTCAGGCCGTCCGCGCGACTGAGATCCTTCATCGCAAGTACGCTCACGTGCCGCTTGATGATTCGATGACCTACCTGTTCGAGATCATTTACCCCGAGAATCGTGTCATTGTCGACTACGGTGCCACAGAGGATTTAATTCTCCTTGCGGTCATTGAAACAGACACCGGCATCGAGCACCCACTGCGCGACATTGGTTTCCCAACGGTCAGGAAGTATGACGGAGTCCGCGACTTCGACGAGCTGATGGCAATGGAAGCTCCGAACCGAGAAGGATTCGTGGTCCGCTTTGAGTCGGGTCAGCGAGTGAAACTCAAGTTCGAAGAGTACAAGCGGCTGCATAAGATTCTGGCTGGCGTGAACACGCAGCATGTCTGGGAGGCTCTACGGGCGGCGGATAGTGTTAATCCGCTTGTTGAACGCGTTCCTGACGAGTTTCACGATTGGGTTCGTGAAACCGAAAACACGCTGCGTACCGAGTTCGTAAAGATTGAGTTCGAAGCTCGACGCGCAATGCGATTCTCGGGGTCGCGGAAAGAACTGGCCGCCTACTTTAAGCAGTGCCAGCACTCGAGCCTCATGTTTACGATGCTGGACGGAGGTGACTACCGTGATCAGATTTGGCGGATGATCAAGCCATCGGCCACTCCGCGGCCCCGGTACGGTGATACCGATACGTAGTGACCGGCGCTACCTGCTATGTGGATAAGTCTGTGTCGTCCCATTTTACGCCGGGGGACACGCACCAGGTCAGGCTGTGTCGTTTCTCGTGGATAACTCCGCCGTCTACGGTTGAGTCGAAGTTGTCCGGCACATTCGGCTTTCCAAGCTGCGCACTTCGGACCGCGTTGTGAGCGCAATACAAGATGTCGAACTTGCGGAACACTTCGTTCAACGAACGCAGTTGCACTCGGTCTGCGAAGTCCTTGTCAGAGTCGTCAAGGGCCGGCATGAAATCCTTCACAAGCGGTGTCATGACTTTTTCGGTAATGAAGCCGTCTGTGAGCCCGGGTTCGATATCGAACCCGAGAACCCAGGCCAGCCCCCATTGGTTCTCCTGACGCCAGCCGTCACCGTTACCGAATTGTTGCGCCGCATCTTCTCGCGGTGTCGCGAATATCTTGTGTTCGACTTCAGCCATTGAATCCATCAGTTGGCTGCGTTTGATGTAGGCCCTCAGGTTTTCCTCCGGCACGGTCTGTGACCAGATGTAGGCAGTTGCGACTTCTGAACACATCAGTCGCCGGCAGATCTCGATTTTCGGACGAAGGGAGATCGGCTTGCCCGTCCACTTTGACCACAGCGGCAGACTGCCCGCAACAGTGAAGCCCAGCTTGGTTAGTGTGGCGATGTTTGCGTCGCGAATGGCTTGTTCGTCGGGAGGCGATTCTGGTTCCGATGTTGTCACACTGGTCTCCTGAGTTTTCGATTGACACCCTGACAATGCGGTAAGCAGACCTGCGGTCGCCAATAGAGCGTCTCGCCGGTTAATGGATGGTGTGCCTGGCATTGGGTTCTCGTATTTCTTGAGTCGAGAGTTGGAACGTTGAATCGAAGTGCGGCTGGGGCTGTTCTTGAGCTGACTGCGTTGCCGAATCAGAACGGGCAGAGTGCAAAGCCGTCTTGCTGGACCACTGCGTGGGCGGTCATTGCGGATGGAGCCATTTTGACGCCGGGCAACAGGTCTGCTTTGCTGATGCCGCGGAACGCTGCGGTTTGTCCGCACAGGTAGATGGTGGTTCCGTTGTTTTGGAGTTCGGCGATGACTTTGGCGTTTGGGTTCTGCCTGCCCTGGTTCGTCTTCGAGTAGAACTTCGAATCGGTCACGTCAATCGCGGCCTGGCCGTGAACGATAATTGCGACTTCGATGTTCTTCGCAGCGGCTCCGGATTCCACGTTGAGGTTGATGAACCGTGCGGCGCTGTCGAAGGTTTGGTTGATGGAACCACGACCCGATTTGCCAGCCATGTCGAAACAGAGTCTCAGTTTGGTTTCGTTGTCCAGTTTCATGTCCGATTCAACGCTGGCGACGTTGCCGAACTCGGGGATGACTTTCCCCGCGTGGAAGCGATCTCTTTGTAACGGCGACGCGACGACGGCTAGTGTCAGAACACAAAACGCGAACTTGGTATTCATGCGTGAGACTTGTTCAAGAGCAGGGGTGTTGGGGGAATGGAAGCAGCTTCGTGTAGCATAGCCTGGTGACGGTCCGAACCGGGGAGAGCCGTTCTTGTGCAACTACTTTTGTTGCTTGTCTACCGGTTTGGGTCGCGTTGGTTCGCGATGAGTGGACTGAATCCGCTAAAGCGCAGGCTACCTACTTTCCGACTGGCTCTTCCTTGCCAGCTGGCGCGGTTTCTTCAGACGGTGAGTCTTCTGCGGCGGGGTTCTGATCATCTGTAGAAGCGTCTTCAGCGGTGTTGTTTGGTTCTTCCGTGTCAGTTGTCTCTTCTGAATCCACTTCTTCTGAATCGTCTTCGCCTGTATCAGCGTCGGCTACCGGTAGAAAATACTTATGGAACTCCATACTCGACACCATGAAGCTGTTTTCCGTTTTTGGTGTGTCCGACGACGACATGCCGATGGCTGACCCACCGTATGTGATAGAGCCTCTCAACCCGATCGCCAATTCGATATCTCCATCCACAGCTTTTTCCACAATCAACTTCGCGCTGGCCCAACACAATTCGATAAGTGAGTCGCGGACATCTTTCTTGTATCGTTTGAACTGCGGCACATGGACGAGGAAACAGACAGAGTCTTCATTCAACTGGCAGTACGTGAGGAAGTGTCCTTTGGTCGTGGAGAGACCCCCTTTCTTGCCACCGGAAAAGCTGGCCTCTGTGGCGACTTGCGTGATTTCTGCGAACGCCGCTGCAAGTTCCCTGGCCTCTTCCGTATTGCCGAAGGCCTCTTCACCCTTGAAGGAAGTAATCTGCTGGTCGGCTGCGTGAAACTCAGAACCACCCGGCATGGATTGTTCCAGCTGGCTGAAATCCGTTGTGGCGATGCGGTAAACAAAGAACCCGGCACAGCCAAGGAACATAACGCCCATTACACCCAGAGCAATCAGCAGCTTCTTCATGTTGAATTACCTAAATCGCGCCCACCCGGTCTCTGCTGAAATTAGCTACGTACCGGTCAAGTTCACACTACACCAAGCGGTCCGACTTACCAAGCGAACGCTCAGCAACGGATGGCTTCGGACGCGGTTTTCGATTTTCAACAAGCTGGTTTGCGCGGAAGATTGCTGGATCGGTTTGACAGCGATGGGGTGTTGTCTAGTCTTTGACCCGTGGGGCCGTGATGGTTCCGCCTTCGCTATCGCCCTAACCGCCTGGCTGCTCGCTCTATGACTCATTCGAACCTCAAGCTGTCCGTCGCGATTTTGCTGGCCGCAATCGTGATTCTTTTTCCGTTCAGGCCTGGGCAGCAGGCTCACGGCGAAGAGCCCGGCAGTGCGGTTGTAAAGGCGGCACCAACTGAAGGCGCGGGTGTTGAAAATCAGCAACCGATCGTCATCAAGGGCGACCTGAACACAGTCGATTGGAAGTCGATGGTGGGAAAACAGGTGACGGTCGAAGGTCGATTGGTGGTTGTTGACGCATACAACCTGGTTCGTTTCGGAGAAGTCAAAGTTGGGAGGGAACGACTATATGTTCCGACGGCTTCAATCGACCCCAACGATGCCGAGCCGGATGGAGTGTCTTTCAAGGGCGGCAGCAACGTCGCGAAGGTCGTTGCGTCACAGAAATTCAATGACAAAGCGGTACTCACGCTTGATGACGGGCAGAATTCGCGCGACGTCTTTCCACCCAAACTGTTTCCAACGCTGGGGGACACTCAGCCGACGGTTCGACTCGGTTCAGTGATCAAGGGCGTTTCCGGACACATTATTGAGAAGCGAAACACGATTTACCTGGTACCGAACGAACCGCTGGACTGGGAACCGGCCAAGCGCCCTGAACGACCGGACGTTGGGCGAACCGCCGAACTTACTGTCGCCAGTTTTAACGTTCTGAACTACTTCACCACCATCGACAACGGTTCCAACAGAGCTCGCGGCGCAGATTCGAAATCTGAGTTCACCAGGCAGGACGCGAAGATCGTTTCCGCGATCACGGCCCTGGACGCGGATGTCGTTGGGCTAATGGAAATCGAAAACAAAGCGGAGGCGGAAGAACGACTTGTCGCAGCGCTAAACAAAGCAAACGGCAAGGACGTATTCAAAGGCTGTGGAATCCCCGCCGGCTTCCGTCGCGCTCCGGGCGGTGCAGATGCTATTCGTGTGGCAATCATCTACCGAGCTGATCGCGTTTCGCCGATTGGTGATGTCACGATGATTCGCGATGGTGCTTTCGGAGTGGCTCGAACTCCTGTGGTTCAGACGTTCAAATCAAAGCAGGGTGGTAAACCTTTTACGGTTGTCGTCAACCACTTCAAATCAAAGGGTGGAGCCGGCGACGCAAACCCAGCCAACAAGAACAAAGGCGACGGGCAGGGAGCATACAATGCGGCTCGACGTGATCAGGCTCTCGCGATTGTTAAGTACGTAGAGGGGCTCGGCAAACGTGGACAGCAACCGCGCGTGTTGGTTCTGGGCGACCTGAACGCTTACCAGGAAGAAGACCCGATCGATGTGTTGCGGGCAGGCGGACTGATTGACCTGCACACGGTTCAGGGGGCAGAAACATTCGCGGGTGAGCGGCTCCCGCATTATTCCTACGTTTACCGCGGGCAGTCTGGCAGCCTTGATCATGCGTTTGGGACCAAGTCGCTCGCGAAGGATGTAACCGCGACGAAGACGTGGCACATCAATGCGGACGAACCACGCTGGCTGGACTACAACGAAGAGAACAATCCGAAGTCACTGTTTAAGGCCGATCCGTTTCGGAGTTCGGATCACGATCCGGTTTTAATTGGGATTAGGAAGTGAGTCGCGTCACGGATTTTCCGCAGGCCTGAAGTCTTAAGTCTGAGTTGTTTTGTTTCGCACAGTGGCGAGGCAATTTAAGGCCGTGTGCTGTCGGAGTTGGTACACTGGGAACAGCGCGCGGGTTCGTGGGAGCCGGCGCGGCTGACGTTGTACCGATCTTACTTTCCTCCTGGCCATCCGCAGCAACCCAGACTGAAGTTATGTCACGCGATTTCTACACACTCGAAGAACTAGCCCGGCAATTGGGGCAGGATCGTCGTGTCGTTGAAAAGCAGGTGAGCCGCGGGCACATTCCTGGTCGGAGAGTCGGCGGGGAATGGCGGTTCAACAAAACGGAAATCAGTGATTGGCTGGAACATCAAATTCAATCGCTGTCTGAACCGGACCTTGCCAATCTGGAACGTTCGCAGAAGTCTCCGGAAGTGAGTGAGCAATCTCCGGTTGGCAATTTGCTGCACCCCGACCTGGTGCAGGTTCCGTTGAACGGCAGAACCCGAGTGTCCGTGTTGCGAGAGTTGGTTGAGATCGCCGGTCGCACGTGGCAGGTGTTTGATGCCGCCGCGATTTTGGAAGCTGTTCGCCAGCGGGAAGAGGTTTCTTCGACCGCGTTCCCCGGCGGTGTTGCGATCCCTCACCCACAGAACCGGATGCCCGACGCCATTGGCGAACCGCTTATCGTGTTTGGCAAATCACTGCGCGGTATTCCATTTGGCAGTCAGGAAATGACGGACATGTTTTTTCTGGTCCTGGCGCGTGATCCGAACACGCACTTAAAGGTGCTGGCAAGACTAAGCCGGCTGTTCCAGACAGAAGACTTCCTGGACGACCTGCGAGACACGAACGACAGTGAAGCTGCCTACGAGTTCATTATTGAAGCCGACGCGAAACTTGACGGGTGAGCGTGCTGCTGCGAGCAAGCTTGCCATCGCGAACCATTTTGTTCGGCTAACCGATTTTGGGCATGGTGGTTAGAGTGTGCTGCTTGTTGTCTGTTGCCGTTCTTGAACGAAGTCACCTGCCGTGCCGAATCTGCCCTGGACAGTCGAATGCCCTCTGATGCTGGCTCCGATGCAGGGGCTGACGAACCGCGTACTGAGGGCGGTTTATGGTGAGCTGGCGAAGCCGGATGTTCTTTTCACTGAGTTCGTTCGCGTGCGTCCCAAGGCGAAGAAGGTGATCGCGGATTCGGATTTCATTGAAGCCACGACGCGCGTTCCGGGTATTCCGCTTGTGGTGCAGGTGATTGGCTGCGCGGATGATGGTGTTGTTGATGCTGTTGGTGATTTGGTCGCGCAGGGCGTTGAACATGTTAACGTCAACATGGGTTGCCCGTTTGGGCGGATGACTTCGGTTTTGGCTGGCGGAGGGATGTTTAAGCATCCGGAAACGGTCTATCCCATGCTGGCTGCGCTGCGTGAGATTGTGCCGGGTTCTCTGTCTGTGAAGACGCGGCTGGGGATTGATGGTGAGCGCGAGATCTTTTCGGTCATCGATTCGTTTGCGAAGGCGAGCGTGGACTTTCTGATCGTTCATTCACGGACTGTGAATCAGAAATACAAGGGCGAGGCGAACCATGATCTCTCACGTGAGATTGTGCAGGCTGCTGCAATGCCTGTGATTGCAAACGGGGATGTCCGATCGGTTCAGGACGCTCAGCGAGTCCTGGAACACACCGGCGCGGCGGGGTTGATGGTTGGACGCGGCGCGATTGGTGATCACAGGTTGTTTGAGCGCATCCGAGGGAACGCGCCCGCGGAACCTTTGGAGGGGGCGATCGTTGCAGAAGTTCGTGGTCGGTTGAGCCGGCTATTGGCTGGGTACCAGGAAATCTTTCACGGCGACGCTCAGGTGCTGGCGAAGTTTAAAGAAGTGCTCTCGCACATCGACGCGCCGGAAGTTGGGTCGCTGAGGAGGCGTCTTCGTAAGGCGAAGTCGTGTGCTGCGATGGAGCGGGCGTTGGGGTGAGGTTCCTCGCGGGGTGGGAAGCCCTCCCGCTCATGCCGGCGGGTTCATTGAGCGCGGCTCGCGACCTGCAACTAGAGAACTCCGGCATAGTGGACCCATCGCTGTTGGAGATTGTCCACACATTCGAAGAGCTTGACCTCAGTCCCGCGTCTCCTAAGCGGCAGCTTCTCCCCTGAACCAATGATGTACACCACGCTTGATCGCTCGACGTACTGAGCGTCCGGGTTTCCGCCCTTGGTCCCTGTCAGAACTTTAACAACGTGTTCAAACTCGGTCTTACTACGTGTCCGGTCTACTTCCTCACCATTCAATTCACAGCGAACGTAGCATTGATCAAATCGCCCTGGCGAAAGGCGAATGCGGATCGGAGTGTATTCGCCTGTCTCAACACCAACGCTCAGAACTTCCAATTCGGCAGTGGCAAAGAGCTTGAGAGTCAGAACAGCGAGCGAACAAATCGCAACAGCAGACAGAATCAGATTTCGTCGCATTCGCATCTATGTTCTCCGCTTCGCACCCATGCGGCTTCTTTTCCAAGCTACTCTAGGGTAATGCATTCGTAAAGATCCGGAACCAGTTGCCGTACATGATGTTGTGGATGTCGTCGGAAGTGTTCTTTGCCGAAACCGCCGGGTCTGAGCCGATGCCGCAGTGCAGGGCGGAACTTCGCGGCGGTTCAACCTGGCAAGCAGAGTGGCGATGATCGTGCACACTCCACCGCGGAGCAGTTCGGGCCACGAAACAGTGGCGTCGCCATCGACGATGCCAGGGAGTTGGAACTGATTCTCAAACGCGCGGATCTCGGCGATGGGTTTGTTGAGGTCGCGATTCCAGTCAGTCGCGTTCCAGGCCATGTCCAGGTGAGCGTCGAATATCTGCATGTTTAGTCCGTGGCAGGAACGCGTCGGAAGGCGGCAACGGCGAAGCTAAGCCAACCCGCCAGTTGCAAAGTTCCACCGATTGGTGTTACCAGGCCCCAGGGAATGCCCAGCCAGCGGGAACCGCCGATGACCAGCACGTACAGGCTGCCGGAAAACAGGATGGTTCCACCGACAAGACACCAGCCAGCAACGGATGTGAGCTTCGACGGGTACCGATCTGCAAACAGCCCCAACAAAATGAGAGCCATTGCTGAGTACATCTGGTAGCGGGCTCCGGTTTCGAAGTCGCCCAGATACTTGTACGCAGCGGGGACGGTGTGCCCGGCGACGATTTTGGTTTCGGTTCCGTATTTTTCGAACAGGAACCCACTGGATTCTTTGCCACCGCCTTTCAGTCCATGCGCACCGAACGCGCCGGCGAGAACCGCAACGAAACCAAATACTGCGCCGGCGAAAACCCAACGGCGACCTGTGTTTTGAATCGCGTTCATGCGTGCGTCACTTTGGTACCGAGTTTTTCGACGAACGCCTGCAGGAACGCGGGGTGAGCCGGCCAGGCTGGCGAAGTGACAAGGTTGCCCTCGACGTGAACGCCATCAATGGATGTCTCAATGTAGGTTCCGCCCGCCAACTGGACTTCGGGGGCGCACGCCGGGTAAGCCGTGCATTCGCGGTCTTTAAGCACACCGGCTGCCGCCAGCAGTTGCAGTCCGTGGCAGATGGCCGCGATCGGTTTTCCAGCCGCAGCGAACTCAGACACGATTTCGCAGACGCGCGCGTTGAGTCTTAGGTATTCGGGCGAACGTCCGCCGGGAACCAGCAAGCCGTCGTAGGTGGCTGCATTGATGTCCGCAAAGTTTGCGTTCAGAGCGAAGTTGTGGCCTGGCTTTTCTGAGTAGGTCTGATCGCCTTCAAAGTCATGGATTGCGGTTCTAATCGTGTCGCCGGCCGACTTGTCGGGGCAGACAACATCGACCTCATAACCAAAGGTCAGGAGAGTTTGAAATGGAACCATGATTTCGTAGTCCTCTACGAAATCGCCGGCGAGTATCAGGATTTTTCGCGACATGACTCAAACTGCTGGGATGGGAAGTGGTGGGGACTGATGCAACGAAGTTCGATCTTAGCGAACTGGCTCCGGAAACGAACTCTGCAACTTGGCTGTGGTTTGTTAACTTCCCGGCATGTCAGCAGATCAGGAAACTTCAGAGCAGCAATCGCCCAGCCGATGGTGGGTGACAATCGGCGTCGTTCTGGTGGTCGGTGTGTTGTTGCTGATGCCGGTAAAGTATCCGGGACGGATTCTGGGCGTCGTGTTCGACTTTGCTCATGTCCCTGTGTTCGCGGTATTTGTTTACGTGGTGATTCGGCTGGTCTGCGGCCGTGAACCGTCATGGAAAGTTGCGATCGCGATTGCGGTTGTGGCGGCAGGCTTTGGTCTGGGTGGTGAGTTCCTGCAGCGGTATGTCGGGCGTTCCGGCGACTGGGGAGACGCTGCATCAAACGCGATTGGAGCGGCCATTGGATTCACTGTTGGTACGTGGCGGAAGTGGCGTCGTGGTCCACTGCTGGTCGTGGGGTTGGCTTTGGCTGCGGGTGTGTTCGCGGTCTATTTCAATCCGGTTCGAACTCTTACGGACCTGTTCCGACAGCAAACTGAGTTACCGTTGCTGGCTTCGTTCGAGAACGAACTGGAACTCTCGCGTTGGCGTTGTGGCTTAAGCAAACTTTCGAGGAGTACAGAGCACGTCAGTGACGGCAGGTTTTCGCTGAGGTGGGAACTCAATCCAGGGCTGTATCCGCAGTGCACATTGCACTGGCCGGTGAATGACTGGACGCCATATCGCGCGCTGGAATTTGATGTGTGGAACGACGCTGACGAACCGTTGGAGATCATTACAAAAATCGAAGACTTCAGGCACAACAATACCCACAGCGACCGCTTTCATCAGACTGTGAATGTTGCGAAAGGCAAAACGACGGTCCGGGTCGATCTGAAGGCGGTTCAGGATGCTCCGGCTGATCGAAAAATGGACATGGCGTTGATAACGCGCCTCACGTTGTTCACCATTGATCTACGGAAACAGCGCGTGTTGCATATCGATCGCCTGCAGTTGATTAAATAGCACCGCTGATTCTGGCCGGGTTCGGCTCACTGAGTTCTGCTTCCAGGATGCTATGTATGTCTGACGCCACACTTTCTGGTACCGCTCGTGCCGAGGTTCGTTCCGTTCTGGCTATTGCTGAGCACTTTGTTCGGCTCAAAGAACGAGCGTTGCAGTTTCTGGAGGAATTTTCCGCCAACCAACGCGGACACTTTACTCCGACAGAAGACGAACAGTCGCGGCAGTTACTGGTTTCATACTGGCAGTCTCGGAATGCGCTGCTGGAGCTTGTCTCTGCGTATCAGGCTGACGAGGTCGAAGGCGAAGGCGATCCGGTTCGATTTATGGCCGCGTTTGGTGGCGCGTTGGTTTTGTTGGATGCTGCCAGGTTTATTCGTGACACAATGCACGACAAGCCTGTGGTGCGGCAGAAGCTGAATGAGCCTGAACCGCACTTCGGAATCGAAGAGGGCTGCTATGACCAGATTCAAAAATCGCTGACCAGTCCAGTTCATGCGTGGCATCTGTATCACGCGAACCAGCATTTTGAGGCGAACGAGGCAGAGCTACAAAAGGCGACCGGCGGTGATTCTCAGGCACAGGCTGTGTTCGAACTGGTTGGCCGTTTGCGTGATCGGTTGGATGTGAGTGCGGCCCGCTTCGCGACTGCCCGGGCGCGGGTGCAGGCGCGGCGGTTGCGGACCAGTGTGAGTCGTGATGTTGTTGGTCGGGCGATGTATGGACTGCAGAAAGCGGTGTCCGGTTTGGTGTCGGACATTTACACGCGGCCCAGTCATGTTCCGCAGCTTCCGGATGCGATTGTTGCCGAGCTGGAGGAGATACTGGAGCCTGGCGATATTCTGGTGACGCGAAAAGAACACGCTGCCACGAATTACTTCCTGCCCGGATTCTGGCCACACGCGGCGCTGTTTGTTGGCGATGCGAAGCGGCTATCCGAACGCGGACTGGATTCGCACGATAATGTTGCCAAACACTGGGGCGAGTTACAGGGAATCGACACAACTCAGACACGACGGGTTGTCGAGGCGATGAAGGACGGGGTGCGAATGCGTTCGCTGGCAACAACGTTGAAGTGTGACGCCATTACGGTTCTTCGTGCTCGACTGGAACCGAATTCTGTTGATGACGTGGTGGCTCGAGCGTTTTTTCACGTTGGCAAGGCCTACGATTTCGACTTTGACTTTAGCCGTTCTGATCGCATGGTCTGCAGTGAAGTTGTCTATCGTTCGTATGATGGTGTTGGCCAAACGGAGTTCGAATTGAAAAAAAGAGCGGGGCGCTTAACGTTGGCTCCAGAAGATATCATGCAGATGGCTTTGGACGACCGATCGTTTGATATCATTGCGTGTTACGCGAGTCAGCACACTGAGGCATTGCTGCGGGGTGATGCTGCGAAGGCATTGGTTCAAAATACTATCGGCAGCTGAATCTGTCGGAGACTGGTACTATCTCGGGGAATCTACGATCGACTTGAGAGTTTGGAATGACCAATCCTGATGTTGAATCTGACACGAGTTCAGATGGACTCAGTAAGACTGCCTACCCTGATTCGTTTGGCGATCTGTGCGCGGCGTTCCAGGATGCGATTCAGAAAGGTCTGAGTCCGGATATCGGTCAGATCGTTGAATCAGCTCAGTGCGACAACAAAGAGGGGCTGTTTCGCGAGCTATTGAAGATTGAAACTCGATCGCGATCGGAGGAGGGTAAGCCCAGTGCGCGTGCGGAGTATCTCGAGCGGTTTCCTGAGTTTGAAGCACAAATCGAAAGTGTGCTGGGAGAACGCGCGACTGAAAAGACTCGACTTATCGGATCCAGTGAAAGCCCAAACCCGGAGACTCCCGATTCGATTGGTAGGTTCAAGGTTGTTCGACTGCTGGGCATTGGCGGGTTTGGTCGGGTCTATCAAGCAAGGGATCCCAAGCTGAAACGCGACGTGGCCATCAAGGTCATGCGTGCGGGTTTGTCACGCGGCGATGAAGCCCTGAAAGAGGCTCAGAACGCGGCACAGCTAAATCACGAAGGTATCGTTCGGATTTATGACGTCGATACTGATGCGGCTGAACCGTATATCGTGCAGGAGTACGTCAGCGGCGAATCTTTGGCCGATCGTCTGCAGAAGGGGCAGACGTTTTCCATTGCGGAAGCGATTCAGCTGATGATCCACGTGGCCGATGCGTTGGGTTTTGCGCACCGGCATCGGTTGTTTCATCGTGATCTGAAGCCTGGCAATATTTTGGTTGAGCAATCGGGAATGCCGCGGCTCATCGACTTTGGTCTGGCAATCCATGAAGAAGACCGCGAACAACATCGGGGTGAGATTGCCGGTTCGATGGGCTACATGGCGCCGGAGCAATTTCGGGGAGAATCACACCGGGTTGACGACAGGACAGACATCTGGAGCCTGTGTGTTATTTTCTATCGCCTGCTTACGGGCCGACTTCCTTTTGGCGGATCGTCCGGCGGGCTGATTGCTGAAGAAGTGCAGTTCGTTGATCACGTCCCAATGCGACAGCTGGATGCGAACATTCCGGCGGCTCTTGACCGTATTGTGGGAAAAGGTTTGGCCAAACGAATGGTCGATCGCTACGCCCTGTGTTCAGAGTTAATCGAAGAGCTGGAAATCGTCCGTGATGCCAGCGGTGGCGGCGACGTTTTGTCGCAGGGGCAACCTCAGGCCGCGTTGCAATCCTTAGCTACAAGTCACGAATCCAGTTCTATCCCTGAGCTCTCGGGTTCGTTTTCGGAAGACAACTTGTTGGTTGTGCCGCGGGGCTTGAGTTCATTTTCGGAAGCTGATGCGAAGTTCTATCCGTCGTTGTTGCCGGGACCTTTTGACCGAGATGGCTTGCCCACATCGATTAGTTTCTGGCTGGATCGGATCGCAAATATCGATCCCACAAAGGCGGTTCCGATTGGTGTGGTTTACGGTCGAAGCGGTTGCGGCAAGAGTTCACTGGTACGGGCAGGGGTACTGCCGCGAGTCAGCCGCAACGTGATCCCGGTGTATGCGGACTGCACTGACCGAGGGACAGAACAACGAATTATCGAAGCGGTTGACGCGAGCTTTGGTGAGTCAACAGGCGACATGGATATCCTGCGGCGGTTCGTTGCGATTCGAGAGTCTTCGCGCAGAAAACGGAATCCAAAGGTTCTGATCATTCTGGATCAATTCGAACAGTGGTTGCATGGCCGAACCAATATCGCTCAGGAACGGCTGACGATGGCTCTTCGTCAGTGTGATGGTGTGAGCCTGCAGGTGTTGATCGTCGTGAGGGATGACTTTTGGTTGGCGGTATCTCAGTTTCTGCGGGCGATAGAAGTTCCGATTGCTGAAGACCAGAACACGATGGCCGTTGAACTATTCGGGAACCGCCACGCGCGAGATGTGCTGAAGCGGTTTGGAATGGCGTACGGTGCAATCCCGAAAACAGTGGAAGAACAAACTGACGACCATAACCGTTTCCTTGATGTGGCGATCAGCGATCTCTCAGACGGCAGTCATGTTCCCTGCGTTACTTTGTCACTGTTCGCACACATGTTCAAAGGACAGGATTGGACCGGAGCGGCGTTGTCATCGATGGGCGGAACCGATGCCGTTGGTGTCCAGTATCTTGAGCGAGTGTTTGACCGAGATGCCGGACCGTTGCTTCTTAGGCGATACGGCCAGCATGCTCGCCGGATTCTCGATTGTCTATTGCCTAACCACGGTTCAGACATCAAGGGATATACCAAAACGCGGGAGGAACTGAAGCAGGCAACGGAACTTGAAGACGCTCAACTGGACGAGTTGTTGAGACTACTGGATAAGGAACTCTCGCTGGTTGGTGTATCTGACAGTGGAGAGAGCTCTGGCACCCCGGCTCGGAACTATCAACTGGCCCATGACTACATGGTTGCTCCAATTCGGAAGTGGAGCACACTGTCGAGACGGAGAACGGCGGCGGGGCGCGCTCAGTTGGATTTGCGGGAAGCCGCGGGGCGATGGAACGCGCAGCGGATCCCGGACTTACTGCCGTCTATTGGAAATTACGCTCGCTTTCGGTATCTGGTTCCGCGTGCAGTCCGCAGCCCGCTGGAAGAGGAATTCCTGGCAGCATGGGGCCGACGCAATTATGTTCGCATCGGCATAGGTTTATTCCTGGTTGCAGCCTTGCTGGTTGGTGCACGCAACTACGCATTGCGACTGCGGGCTCAAGGGGAGGCGAGAGCGAAAATTGATGAGCTTGCCCAGGTCCAGGATGATCAAAGTTTTGATGAAGTTGTCGCGTCGTTGGAAAATCCCGTGGCGACAAACGAACTTGAGGCAACTCTGCATGTGGATGGAGCCTATCGGAGGCGTAGTTGGCTGGCGCTAAGGCTAAGTGCCGAAGACGCGCTCACGAAGGATGGACTCAGTAACGCCCTGGATATGCTGCCCGAGTGCGATGCGCTGGAAGGCCGCAAATTGGTTCGGCTGTTGAGTCGTAGTAAAGACGATGCGATTGCGGCCGCAAACCGCAGAATTGAGTTGGGTGACGAGCCTGACGCCACTGCCGATTATGCTGCAGCTCTGGTCCTATTGGGAGACACCTCAGTTGCGACAAGACTCGTCCATCCATCGCAGGACCCAACCTACCGTTCAGTGATGACCAAACGCATGGGGGAATGGTGTACGGCCTGGGGCGAACACGCAAAGCTGATCACGTCCGATCTTCCGGAGAGTTTGCGTTCTGCAATTGCAGACTCCATCACTCTGGGTTGGAAGAGAGTCGATTTGCGTGCCAGAGCATCTGTGCTGGAGTTTCTTACGAGCATCGTTGAGACTTCACAAAGCCTGCCGGCAACCGTTGTTTCTTCAGTCACTCACATTTTGGAGTCGAACAACGGCCAGGTAATTCGCCAGAACAACGAGTATTTGCCGAACAAAGATTGGTTTGTTAGTCGGGCTGGAATTCGATTTCTGAGGTTGGGACCTCGGGACACCAGTCCATTCCCCGGTGTGTTCTTGGCGGATCGCGAACTGACCAATCGATTGATGTTCGAATATATCAACGATCCGGACGCGGAGAAGGTGGAGTTGAAACCCCTGCGAGTCGAACTTGGAGCTACTTCCATAAGAGATCTCGACGACGCCCCGGCGGACATGATCTCGTTGGACCAGGCGGCAGCTTTGTGCAACTGGTTAAGCAAACGCGAGGGCTTGACGCCCTGCTTTACGCATACGGAGAGCGGATGGCGGATGGATCCTGATCAGTCTGGTTACAGAGTGCCGACGCTGGAGGAACTCGACTACGCAGCCCGGGGGACAGCAGGCACGGCTTATGAGTGGCACTGCATGGGAACCGTCAACGAAGAATTGTTCTCATTGTACGAGACGATCAAGCAACCACGCGGCATGCGAGGTGTCACTCAGCCGTTGATTCCGGTAACGGTCGCTTCGCGACTCCCCAATTCACTGGGTTTCTACGACACGCTGGGGTGCGTTTCAGAATGGGTCTGGACAGAAGGCGACAAGGAAGGTTGGTTCCGAGTCTACGGAGGCAGCATGCGGTCAAGAACCGCCCAGGATGCGATCAAGATTGAACAATGGATGCGAGATGAAGCCCGAGGGGTGCTAGGGTTCCGCCTGGCAATAAAAAAAGGCAAGCAGCCGTGACCGGCTGTTGCCTTCGAGCTCACTAGTTACCTCTCTCCAAGCGCTACCAGCAGCGTCGACGTCCTCGACGACGCCCTGGTCGTCGGTAACGACCGCCACCATAGCACGGAGCAGGACAGCACGACTGGACTGGCTGACAATAAACAGGTGCGGGTTGGCAACACGCTTGGACGGGCTGACAACAGACAGGTGCTGGTTGGCAACACGATTGGACGGGTTGTGAGCACGTCTGGATCGGTTGAACGCCGCAGGATTGAGCCAGCATTGGTCCACCAGGCCCGACACATTCACAGCCTCCACTGTCGCATATGCAGCGCTTTTGGGGAGTACAGTTGTCAGCGCAAAGCCCCACGCATGCGTTCAACTGCTGCCACTGGTTTGCCCCGGGATACAGGGCCTGGCAACCATCGATACAGGAGGTCAAACAACCCCCGCCAGGGTAGTTTTGGGAGAAGGCAACATCTGCCGTCCCGAGCAAGACAACTAAGCAAGTAAGTAGCCGCGACATATCAATCCTCTCGATCTTCTTGAGTTGTCCCCGAGCAGTTTGAATATGCCTGGCGAGGAAACTTAACTCAAGTCAAAAGAACGAGAATCAGCTATCCTGCGCTTACACCGCTCATCATGGTTCGAAACTGGTTGAACAGATAATGGCTGTCGTGTGGTCCGGCTGACGCTTCCGGGTGATATTGAACACCGAATGCCGGGTGAACCTTGTGGCGGATACCTTCGACGGAATCGTCGTTGAGGTTCGTGTGCGTCACTTCTACGTCGTCGGGAAGCGATTCTGCGTCGACAGCGAAGCCGTGGTTTTGAGATGTGATTTCGACGGCTTTGGTTTCGTGGTTGAGAACCGGTTGATTGGCTCCACGGTGACCGAATTTCAGTTTGTATGTCTTGCCGCCAAACGCGAGGCCCAGCAGTTGTTGTCCCAGGCAGATGCCGAAGATGGGCTTCTTACCCAACAGGTTTTGAATGGTGCTGATTGCGTAGTCCAGTGGTTCCGGATCGCCCGGGCCGTTGGAAAGGAACACGCCGTCCGGTTCGAGTGCCAGGATCTCGTCAGCGGTGGCCGTACCAGGGACCACTGTGACTCGGCATCCCATTTGTTTCAGGTGGCGCGGAATGTTGAACTTCATGCCGTAGTCGATAGCGACGACATGCAAGTTCGATGAGTCAGGGTAGTCGGTGAGTGTCATTGGTCGGCCGAGTCGCTGAAGCGGTTCGCTCCAGTCAGCAGACGCATCAGCCGGGATGACTTCTTTCACCAGATCCTGTCCGACTAGTCCTGGGCTTTCCTGAGCCTTCTTCACAAGTGACGCGTCGTCCAGATCGACGGTTGAAATGATACCGGTCATCGCACCGTGCACACGGATGCGCCGGACCAGAGCGCGGGTGTCGATGCCTTCGATGCCGATGACGTTGTTCTCACGGAGGTAGTCGTCGAGCGGTTGGTTTGAACGGTAGTTGCTGGGATGGCGGCAGAGTTCGCGAACCACGAATCCGCGGAGTGATAAGTTGTTGCTTTCGACGTCTTCGACGTTCACTCCGTAGTTGCCGATGAGCGGGTAGGTCATCGTCACAATCTGACCGGTGTATGACGGGTCGGTGAGGATTTCCTGGTAGCCAGTCATGCTGGTGTTGAAGACGACTTCACCGTAGACCTCTCCGGAGGCTCCGAATGCGGTTCCAGAAAATACAGTGCCATCGGCAAGAGCAAGTTTGGCGGGTTGATTGGCTGTCATGGCGCAAAGCGATCGCAAAGGAACAATGGGACGGCAGAATCTTACAATGATTCTGATCAGTTTCCATGCCGACAAACCTCATGACTGGGTGTCAGCAACAACTTCCTGTTCGGCGCATAAGAAAGGGGAGCCGACGATGAATCGTCGGCTCCCCCATCAAGCTGTTTCAGCTGTTCTACTTAGACCGGGCGAACGTTTTCCGCTCGTGGTCCTTTCGGTCCCTGACCCTCAGTGAAAGACACCTGCTGTCCTTCGTAGAGAGAGTCGAACTGGACACCTTCCAGGTTTGACATATGGAAGAACAAGTCTTTTCCGCCACCGATGTCGATGAAACCAAACCCTTTGTCCGTGACCTTCTTAATTGTGCCTTCAGCCATCTTAAATCAACTTCCTAAAGAAAAAGCGTGAGGGACTCTCAACAAATACTGTCCAGACCGACACCTCACCTTCTCCCACTATACGACTCAGGCGGTAAAGTGGAAGGGGGATTCCAATTTGCCGCCTTCGGAGGCTTGATTTGGCGCAAGACGACGCTCTGAGTCGCGAAAATGGCGGCTTTTTAGCCTCAAAGAGGATCCGGACCAGCGGTGACTGCCGGATCTAGTCTGCAGGAATGGTTACTCTGCAACAAAGCTCTGCACACTGGAACGCGATGTGAGCTGCAGTTGTTGCAACTGCTCCTGAACAATTTGGCGACTGTTTTCGCCATCGAACAAAAGGAAGTCGACGTAACACCGTTCTACTCCGAACGCACCGCCAAGGCTGCGACCGCTGCCGGCCTGCTGCAGTGCTTCGTCGATTGTGTCTTCGATGTTTGAGCGAACATCGACTTCCTGGCCATCAGGGAAAACCGAACGATCGATCGCCACGTAGATGAACTCGGCGCCGGCTCCGTCCAGCGGATCTTCGCTTAGCTTCCCTTCCTGGTTCAGCAAATCAAACAAGATGTTTTGGATGCACGTTGTGCCGAACAATGTGTCTCCGCGCGGGAAGTCGTATTGGTCCGGCGCTTCGTAGCCGGTGTACGATTCAAGTGGCGACAACTTCTCCCACTGGTGGTACTTGCTGACCGATTCAATGAACGCCGGCAACTCAGACAACGGACGAGTGTGTTCGCCTGATTCAACTGGTTCAACCTCAATACCACCGATCCAGGTCTGTGTTCCGAATTCTCCCAGTAGTTCGTCCAGGAAGATGAACAGGATCTGCATGTGGTGTTCTTCCGGCAGATCGGCATAGGTGGGGTGCCACGCCTTAATGTGAATCCGTTCCGCGTCTTCATCGACGTCAGTCCTAACTACGAAGCCTGAACAATCGACGTCAGCGTCCGGGCCGACGCGAATCGCAAAGCTGCCGGCTTGTTCGACAGGTGTTGGCTGTTTTGAACCGAAGAACTGCCAGCCCGGAACATCCACCGCGCGCGTTAGCCAGAACTCGGCCAACAGTTGCTTTGCCAGTTGCCCTTCGCCGGTCAGGGTAAAGCTGTGTCCTGAGTCTTCACGACCAAACACCCAGCACATACCGGGCATCAGCTCTCCCACCTTCTCAGTGACAGCCGCAACGACCTCTTCACTTTGTTGACTGTCCAGCAACTCGGCGTACTGCTTCGCGACAGTTGGGAACCACTTCCAAAATTCCATGACGCCTTCACGAAATGTGTCTGCCATTGTTCTTTCCATTCCATGTGTTGGCAGCGGTACGCTGCGCTGCGTTCGTGAGGTTTAGCGGAGGCAGAGGATAGTTTGCAAAGCCTTGGGTGCGTAGGCGACTGGTGCGACTTTGTTGTGGATGCCGCCGATATTCATGCAGGGCTACTGTCCGGGAATGTGCTTGCGTAAACTGGTTACTAATCGACAATCCCTCGGCGGACGAGCCCACGAGTCCCGGCTTCTGCCGATTCGGAAGACGCGTCGTTTCGTCCACTACGTGAATTTTCTTTGGGAGAAACCATCATGACTGCAAGCCTTGCTGCCTGTCTTCTTGCGTGCGTGGTGCCGGTTCAGGAGAAGATCAAACTGGAACTGCCAAAGTCGTCACCGCCTGTATTCGCCATTGCCAAAGCCAGTCAGGACGGAAAGTCGATCGCCGTGACTCAGTCGGGGTCTTCGGGAGTTCAGACCTACACGGTGCAGGTTCCCTTCACGCGTATTGTCAAGGACAAGGACGGCAACAACAAAGCAGTGACGGAAATGCGAACAGAAACTCGGCAAAGGCCTGCTCTCCAGGCGCGGTTGGTGCAGGAGACGTGCACGGTCATGGTGCCTGTTATCAAGACCGTCATCGACGAAGACGGGGACGTGAAGCAAGTAACGACCATGGTGCCAACGACCCGAACGCGGGTTCGCAGGATCGGTGGCACTGAACCGGGCAAACCTAAGCTTCACGCGATTTCCGAGTGCCAGTTCAAGGATCTGGCCGGACAGCCCGTCACAAGTGACGAAGTTGCCAAACGGCTGAAGACCAGAATGCCCATTGTCATACTTCAGCCGAAGCAGACGCTGGACCAGTTCTATCGCACGGCACTGAACCCAAAGATTCTGCTGGTCACGTTGCCGGTGCCGAAACCGCTCGGTTTCGGCGAGGCCGTCGATAGGCCGCCCGCCCAGGCACCGCAAGATTCGAAGACGAAGAACGAAAATGACAAGTGAACCAACCGACTTCGCTTCACTGACTGGCCGCAAAGCCGTCGTCACTGGCTCATCGTCCGGCATCGGTCGCGCGATTGCGGTTGAGTTTGCCCGGGCTGGAGCCGATGTGGTGGTGCACTGTCGATCGTCAATTGATGCGGCTGAAGAAACCAAGGCGATGGTTCGAGAGTTCGGCGGGAAGGTGGCAGTCGTCGCCGCGGACCTGGGTAGCTTGACGGAAGCTTCGTGCGATGAAGTTGTTGACGAAGTGTGGAACGCGTTGGGTGGTGTTGATGTCTGGGTCAACAATGCCGGAGCCGACTTGCTAACCGGACCGGCTGCTGAGCTTGGCTACGCAGACAAACTTCGTGTTCTGCTTGATGTGGATGTGCAGTCCACGGTACTTCTGGGTAGTGAAGTTGGCGAACGCATGAAGCAGCAGGGCAGCGGTGTGATTCTGAACGTCGGCTGGGACCAGGCCGATCGAGGCATGGAAGGCAACAGCGGCGAACTATTCGCCGTTTCCAAGAACGCCATCATGGGGTTTAGTCGTTCTTTGTCCGTGTCTCTTGCGCCGGAGGTTCGCGTGAATTGTATTGCTCCAGGCTGGATTCTCACCGCGTGGGGCGAAGGAGCCAGCAATGTTTGGCAGGAACGCGTGCGCCGGGAAACGCCGATGGATCGCTGGGGACTGCCGGCGGATATCGCGAACATGGCCAGGTTCCTCGCCAGCGACGCCGCTTCATTTATCACCGGCCAGGTAATTAACGTGAACGGCGGCGCTGTTCGGTAAAGCCAAAGTCGCCGGATTCTCCGAATCCGGTTCTGGGCGCGGGACCGAACACAGAGTGTTCGGCGACTATGGCAGGGGCAGCCAAATTCGCCATGAGCGAGTGCCGGTTGTTGTGCGCCGGAGTATCAACACGCCGCGGGCTGTTATCGGCACGGACGGATGGTTGACCAGGCACACAGATACTTTCTTGTCGCCTACCGCAAATTGAGCTCGCCGCAGTTCGTGTCGAACCAGTTCCGGAGCGTTCTTTTGTTCCAGCCATTCTGCGAAACCGATCGCGTCCAATTGGTGGCGACGATGAGTCTGAGGCCAGGCTGAATCGCACGCATATTCACGGAACGTCCGCGCGGCGGCCGTTCCCAGTTGCTCCCAGGTCATCGGGAGGAAGCCTGCTACCTGCCCGGCGCGTTTGTTTAACAGGGCGTCTGCCTGAGCGTCAATTTCAGCGTCGGAAAGTTGCAGTAGCAAAGCGCGTTCGGCCGTGTCTTCAATCAGGCTCGCGGCGGTGATGTCGCGGTTTGATTTGAACTCCGCTCGTAACGCTGCGTTACTCAGCAGGCGAGTGAGTGCGGTGGTGAAGTCGAGCTGACTCACAGGCCTCTTCCAATCGAACTAATTCGGCGGCCATCTGTTCCACACTCGGAAAGTGTGCATCGCGTTCGACGATGACAGCTTTGGCCGGCGACCGCGCGACCACGTGTTGCATGAGTTCAATAAGTTCGTCCTGAATGGCTGCTCCATGATGATCGAGCCACTGACCGTCGTGAAACGAATACCCAACAATGTGCAACTGGACGACGTTGCTGAGTTCGATTTGTGTCAGCCATTCTAACGGATCAAATTTGTGGTTCCGCGCGTTGATGAACAGGTTTGTGATGTCCAGCAACAGACCGCAGTCGGCCTTGTCGCACAATTGGTTTAGGAACTCGGTCTCACTTAGTTCGCCAGGCATCGACATGTGGGTGGTGATGTTTTCAAGGATCAGCGGTCGCTGACAGGCGTCGCTGAGTGCTCGAGCGTTATCGACAAGGGTCTGCAGCGAACGCTTCGACGTTGGGATTGGGTTGAGATGGCCGAGTTCCACTTCATCGGAACGGCAGAACGCCACGTGTTCGCTAATCCAACGTGGCTTGGCGATATCGACAACACGTTTGAAGTTGGCCAGCGTTTGTGGATCCAGGGGCCCCGGCGTTCCTAAAGACAGGCCCAGCCCGTGCACGAACAGTGGAAAGTGCTGGGCTAACTGTGCCAGTCGTTGATCGCCATCGTCGAAGAAGTGTTCCGCGGTGATCTCCAGGCACTGGACGGATTCGGGGCGTTCAAGAATCCAGTCGGCCAGCGGGTGTCGGTAGCCGACACCGATAAGTGGGACTTCAGTTAGGTCCTGACTATCCACCGCAACCTCCACATCCACCACCGCAGCCACCTCCGCACCCGCCGCCACAGCCACCGCCACAGCCGGAACACGATGAGAAGAACCAACCGCCGCCGCCATCGCTGGTACTACCAAAACACAGCATCCCGGCCAGCATAGGACCGATAAACATTAGCCCGAACAGGAAACCGAATTTCTCCATCCCGTGCGAGTACCCATACGCCACTCTTATCACGCAAACGATTTCAAACACGAAGAACGATACCAATGCGACACGAGATTCGCCCCAGTTCTGCATTCGGGCGGCAAAGACCAGGCACACGCCAGCCACAAGTAGCCCGCAGGCAACCATGAGAAACATGGGGCCAGTCAGCGACTGCTGGAACAGGCTGATTGTGACAATCAGGACCAGAGCAATCGTGATGGCAACCTTCCAAAATCTCTTGTCAGCCAACGTCCTGGATTCGCTGACGTGACGATCCGGCGGTTCACCGTATCCGCTCGCAGCGTGGATCGCCTGTTGGAGCACCGAAGTGGACTGAGCTTCTTGTTGAACATCCGCCGCGGGCGATTTTACGGCGTAGGTTTTCGGAGCTCCGGCCGAACCGATGCGGAGTGGTTGCTCGCAACCGGGGCAGGGTTTCGTTGTCCCGATGAGGCTTGTTCGAGCCCGAAATGATCGATCGCACGCTTTGCAGTGAACTCGAATACTCATGAAGTTGATTCACCTCCGGAGGTATCCAATTTGTCGACCATACGTACCGCGGCTTCTGCGGTAGCAACGAAAGCGGCGTATGATTGGTTCACGTTATTCTGGATGGAACCGCTTTCTGCGATGGTTCGAACTGCGGCGACGGTTGCACTGTCCAGATTCAGCATTTTCTGAGCCGCTGCCAGCGTGGCATCGGCGTTTTCAGGCGTTAGCCCGGTTTTCAGTTCGACCGCCGTGGCCAGAGCAACCAGGAACGGGCCGGCTGCCTGTTTCAATGTTTTCGTCAGCGCACGAGGTTGGTCGTGGTCGGCGATGAACCGGTTGCGCAGTCGCAGCAGCACGTTGCAGAGTTCCTGTTCGCACCGCAGTCGCACGTGTTCTGCTTCGAATGTCAGTTCAGCCAGGACATCGGTTCCTGCAAGGACTTCGTAGTCGGCTTGGAGGTTCTGGTACCGAATCGGAAAGATGTCGGTCGATGTCCGCAGGTCGTCATGTGTGACAACGAACGGCGGCCTGCCGAACTTCTTTGCGAACCGACGGATCACCGGCGCGAATGCGGCCAGCTTTTCCGGTTCTCCATTCCGAACAACGATTAACACAGACATTCGATCTGACAGCGCGGTCGAAACAGAAAATCGCGCCGTGGAGACAGTGAGGCTTACCAGGTTTCCGTCTTCCGCCTGCTGGAGGCCGTCCGCAAGGTCTGTGAAGTAAGAAGTTCCGACGTCTGGCATCAACACGCCCCTGAATTTGCACTCGCATGAAAGTTCTACCAGCTCTGCCTGGGCCATCGTGAGCCCCAGTGGTCAGTTTTACAACGGTGGCTCGGTTGGGTTGGTTCAAACAAATAAAGATGGACACTCTGGCGGTTGCATTCGCGATATGAATGACGCCCTCGCATTCGTTAACCAACGAACCGTTGTGATCCGCCGGAGATAGGCAACAATGGCTTCATGGAAGGTGCAGCACCAGAAACAGAGCGAATTTTGTTCGTCACTGGACGGTTGGCCGAGCCTGCGCTGCGGAGTGTGTTGCAGACTGTGCGGGAGAGTGCCCAGCAACTGACGTGTGAAGTGCAGGTGCTGGGTATCAGTGTGGCTGCGTTGATGCACGTCGATTGGGTCAGGCAGAAGCTGTCGAAACCGGAAGGGTTCGATCGGGTTATTCTTCCTGGTTGGTGTCAGGGAGAACTGGAATCACTGGGTCGTGAGTTTGGTGTTCCGTTCGAACGCGGTCCCAAGGATCTGTTCGACTTGCCCTACTTCTTAAGCGGAAAGAAGAAAGAACCGCCGGATCTGACGCAGTACGACATTCGCATTGTTGCTGAAATTAATCACGCGCCGCGGATGACCGACAATGCAATCGTAACGATGGCGAAACGCTACGCCGCTGACGGAGCCGACACGATTGATGTGGGCTGCATCCCGGGCGAGAGCTGGAACCGGATCGGTGATGTGGTCAGGCAGCTGGTCGATGTTGGCTTGAATGTTTCCATCGACAGCTTCGACCGCGCGGAGGTCGAATCGGCTGTGGCTGCTGGAGCTTCTTTGGTGTTCAGTGCGAATGGTTCGAATGTGGATTGGGTTTCGCAGCTTGGTGCGGAAGTGATCGCGGTACCGGACGACATTCGTGACATCAATACACTGGAACCCACCATCAAGCGATTGGAAGAGCAGGGGTGTCGGTTCCGGATAGATCCGATTCTGGAACCGATTGGGTTTGGGTTCTCAGCGTCGTTGGCTCGCTACTACGAAGCGCGGCGGCGGTGGCCGGATGCGGAAATGCTGATGGGGATTGGGAATGTCACGGAACTTACCGAAGCAGATACGGCCGGCATGAATATTCTGCTGGCGGCAGTCTGTCAGGAGCTGCGTGTTTTTAGTGTGCTCACAACGGAAGTGATCAACTGGGCGCGGTCGGCGGTGCGGGAGTTTGATTTTGCGAGACGACTGATCCGACATTCGGTGACGAACAGTGTGCTGCCCAAGCATCTGGATTCCAGCCTGGTAATGTTGCGGGATGCGCGAGTGAACTCGCTGGGCGAAGCTGGATTGGAACAACTTGCGGCTCAGCTAAAGGATCCCGGGTTCCGGATCTTTGTTGAGGGCGATGAAATTCATCTGATGAACCGCGACGGCCATTGGCGTGGTACGGACGCGTTTGAACTGTTTGATGAAGCGGTCGCGGTAAACGATATCGATTCGGCACACGCGTTTTATCTCGGATATGAGATGGCGAAGGCGGTGACTGCCATGACGCTGGGCAAGCAGTACAATCAGGATCAGGCTCTGCGATGGGGCATGTTAACAGTGCCGGAAGCGAGTGCTCATGAACGGCGAAAGCGGATCCGTAGCAAGTCGGGCAGCGAATAGATGTTGCTGAAGATTACCGTGGGTGCGCTGGCTGTCGGGTTCCTATTCCTCGCGCGAGCGATGAAGTCGTTCGCGCTGACCCGGAAGGAACTGAAGAACAGACGTAAGCGGTGGGACGAGTGGGCTGAGGGTGAAACAGACGACGATGACTAATTTACAGCAAAGTTCACTGGCCGCATGACGTTCCCGCTTGTTGAAGAACTTTCATCATCGCTTGACGTGATGAGAACGCTTAAGCAGTTCGCTCATTTGCCGGGCGTGCTGTTGTTTGACAGCGCGCGGAGTGATGCGCGGTTGGGGCGGTATTCGTTTTTGACGGCCGATCCGGTTGAGATGGAAGTCCTGCAGAGGGCCGAGTTTGGTTCTGATCCGTTCGCTTCGATGAAGGCGTCGGTGGATTTCGAACCGAATGAACCGACCGACGTCAGCCGTTCGTTGCCGCCGTTTCAGGGCGGCTGGGCCGGGCTTCTTGGCTACGAACTTGGTGAGGCGTGGGAGAAGCTGCCGCGACCGGCGACCGACGAGTTCAAGATGCCGGCGATGGCAGTTGGCTTTTACGATTGGGTAATCGCCTGGGATCATGAACAGAACCGATGTTGGATTGTGTCACAGGGATTGCCTGAAACGGAGCCCGTCGCGCGAGCTCAGAAGGCACGGCAGCGGTTGGCGATGGTCCGAGCGTTGTTGACATTGGAGCCAACTCAGCAGACAGATTCGCGCGAACCGATGCTGGAGCCTCCGGGGCAGTATGACATGCCGGCTTTGGCCGGGCTGAAAAGCAATTTCTCAGAAGACGCCTACGCCCGCGCTTTGAATCAGGTCATTGAGTACATCTACGCGGGCGACATCTTTCAGGCGAATCTCTCGCAGCGCCTGCTGTTCCCTCAGAGGCAAAGCAGCATCGATCTTTACGATCGCCTGCGTACAAGGAACGCGGCGCCGTTCGCTGGTTACTTTGCCTGTGATGACTGGGCCGTGCTAAGCGCATCGCCGGAACGGTTCGTGCGTGTTGCAGGTCGTGAAGTCGAAACGCGTCCAATTAAGGGAACGCGCAAACGGTCGGCCGGCCCGGAAGCGGATTTGTTTATCCGCGACGAACTCCGCGAGAGCGCTAAGGATCGGGCTGAGAACGTGATGATTGTGGACCTGCTGCGCAATGATCTTTCGAGAGTGTGCGAGCCCGGTTCGATACGTGTGCCTCAACTGTGTGCCGTGGAAACTTACGAAACGGTGCAGCACCTGGTTTCTGAGATTCGAGGTACCCTGCGACCGGGCATCGACGTGTGGGACCTGTTCGCAGCGACGTTTCCGGGCGGTTCTATTACGGGCGCGCCAAAGATCCGCGCGATGGAGATTATTGCTGAGTTGGAACCGACTGTTCGTGGCGCGTACTGTGGCAGTTTGTTCTATTCGAGTTGTTCAGGGCACGCGGACAGCAACATTTTGATTCGCACATTCACTTGTCGGAACGGATGGGTGCAGTGCCAGGCTGGCGGAGGAATTGTGGCCGATTCTGATCCTCAGGCTGAGTACGAAGAGACGCTGCACAAAGCGGACGGTATGATCCGGGCGTTCCGCTCCTAACGAAGTCGCGGGCTTGATCTGCGTTCACATCTACCGGAAGCGAACTTGCTGGTTCTCATCGACAATTACGATTCGTTCGTGCACAACCTTTCGAGGTACTGCAACGAGCTCAACTGCGAGACGGTCGTGCTGCGCAACGATGCGGTTTCGGTCGCTGACGTGATGGCAATGCGGCCGGAAGCGATTGTTATTTCCCCGGGACCGTGCACGCCGAAAGAGGCTGGGATTTCCGAGGAACTCATTTCTGCCTGCGTGGGGCAGGTGCCGATTTTGGGTGTGTGCCTTGGTCATCAGGCCATCGCTTCGGCTAGTGGCGGCAAAGTGATCCGAGCGGACCGGCCGGTCCATGGAATGACGTCGGAGATCAGGCACGATGGCTCAGCGTTGTTCCATGACCTACCGAACCCGCTGCGTGTGATGCGGTACCATTCGTTGATCATTGACGAACAAACGTTACCGCGCGAGTACACGGTGACGGCGAGAACCAATAGCGGAACACCGATGGCGATTGCCCATAAATCGGAACCAGTCTTTGGAGTTCAATTTCACCCGGAAGCGGTTCTCACTGAACACGGTCATCTGTTGCTGGCGAACTTTCTTGGCGTTGCCGGTGTCAAAGTGGTGACGCCGTCGGGACAGGAACTCAGTGGTCGGATTGACCAAAGTTTGTGGGCTCAGGAGTTCGAACGGCCGATTGAATAGCCGCGGGTTTCCTCCGATTGAGGGCACAAACAGAGGCTTCAGTCCCGGTGTTTCGCGGTTCGTACCCTTGCGGATACCACAGGTTTTACGGGCTGGGAAAACTATACGCTCCTGAAAACAGTCACGACTGTCAGCACCCCGGGCACTTGGGCACATCAAGGGCGACTTGTATCGCAGACCACACCGCAACACGCACTTGTGGCCGATGAAAATATTGCGGGCACGCGAATGAGGCTCGCATTTGTCCGGCGTAAAACCATTGGAGGTGCCCATGGACACGCCACGTCTCGCCACGCTCACTGCCACACTATTGCTCCTCGGTGGCCAGCTTTTCGGAGCTGAAAAAGCATTTCGAACAGACTTCGAAGCTGCCCGCGCTCACGCTGCGGCGACCGGTCGTCCGCTGCTGATCCACTTCTACGCAGACTATTGTCCGCCATGTCGTCGGATGGAAGCAGAAGTTTTCTCAGACGCTGATCTGAATCGGCAGCTCAGCAAGTTAGTTGTTGCAGTCAAAGTCAACACCGCGCAGCGCCAGGATCTGGCTCGCCAATACGGCGTCGATCGAATTCCTCACGACCGCGTCATTGCTCCTAATGGCCGGGAACTCAACCGCGGCGGTGGGTTCATGAGCAAGTGGTCGTATCTGGGAATGGTTCAAACGGCTGGGAAGAAGTTTGCGGCGATGCAGCCGAAGGTTGTGGTCCAGCCAAAGAGAGTTGTGCCTCCAGTCGCGCCTAAGCAGCCCGTCAAATCCGCTTCGCCGAAACCGCCAACTGAGTTGGTTACTCTGGACGGCTACTGTCCTGTTGAGCTTGGGATGAACCGCAAGTGGATCAAGGGAGCCGATGAGTTTCAGGTGGAGCACAAAGGTCTGACATACCGAATTTCAACAAAGACGAACTTCGATCTGTTCAACAAGAATCCAGAGAAGTACGCGCCGCAGGTTCTCGGGTGTGATCCCGTTGTCCTTGCCGCTTCGCAGCGAGCCGTTGCGGGTCGAACGGATTTCGGCGCGTTCTTTGATGGCAAGCTATACTTGTTCCAGACGAACGCGTCGCGAACTACGTTCAAGCAGAATCCATTGAAGTACGTTAGGATCCAACACGCTTTGGATGCATCAAAAATTGAACGGACTGTGATCCGTTAAGGTTGTAGATTGAGTGCGTAAATGACGGCAAATTGTGCCGAAAAGCTATATTGCAGCGATTCCAGTTCAGAGCAATTGACACGATAAGCGCCTGAGCTATGATGATGTTGAGTTGAACGATTCGGCTGGTGAACGGCGTATTTGTCACCAACCGTTTCTCCTGAGTTGCAGACCATTTGGTCGCTCTCACGATCGCCCCTGAGACGCTTGTCAGGCCGCGTAAACACCTTCTGTTTTTTTGGACCTTCACGGGTTCTTTGAAGGTTCTCGTCCACGACGCCTCTCAGACAGTGTGGTCGCTTTTTGCCCGTTTAGTTTGCGGGTCTCCGTTTTTTCGTTCCGGCACAATGTGTCGGACCCACACCCTTTGATGGAGCTTGCTGCAACCAGCAGCCGCTTCACATTCGGGGTTCTCTCTTTGGGTGCCCCGGGGACGCGACAGGTTATCCACTTTGGATCTACTCCTGCCTACTTCTCATCTTTCGTACTGTGGTTCGACCACACCGGGAAGAGTCCGCGCGCGTCACCCCTTTTGCAACGCACCCCGCCTCAGGTAAAGGTACATGGCAACAAAAAGCTCTGACGACACAACAGCGCCCGAAGACGTCCACCACTTTGGTGACGGCGTAGCGGACGAAGCTCCTGTGAAGTCCTCTACATCCGCATCGGCTTCAGGTGGCGATGGTGACTCCTCAGGAGACCCGCCAAAGAAAAGGCGTCGACGTCGCAGGCGACGGGGCGGTGGAGGCGGCGGCGGTGAAGGCGCCAGCAACAACAATGGTGGCGGTGGAGGCAACTCCAATGGTGGTGGCCGAAGACGCCGTCGCGGCGGCGGAAACGGTGGAGGCGGCGGACGTGGTGGAAACCAACGGCGCACTCGAACCATCTCAGCAGAAGCGGCCAACATTGAAGGAACATTGGAAGGTGTTCTGGAAATGCATCCCAAGGGATACGGCTTCCTGCGTGATCCCAACAAGAACTACTCAGCCCAGGACATTGATGCGTTTGTGTCCAGTTCGTTGGTTGAGAAGTATCGCCTGCGTGAGGGGGTTCTCCTGCGTGGCGAAGTTGGTCCAGGCACACGCGGCCAGGGTCCACGCCTGAAGACCATCGAAGCGATCGACAACTACACGGTTGAAGAGTTCGCTGAGATCAAAGACTTCGAAGAACTGACACCCATCAACCCGTTTGAGCAGATCAAACTTGAGACGGGTAAGAAGCCGGTCACGATGCGGGTCATGGATCTGCTCACTCCAATCGGTAAGGGTCAGCGAGCACTCCTGGTTGCTCCTCCTCGAACCGGTAAGACGATGCTGCTGCAGGATATTGCTGAGGCAGTCAGTGTGAACCACCCTGAGATTCATCTCATGGTGTTGCTGATTGACGAACGTCCTGAAGAAGTGACAGAGATGCGGCGCATGGTGAAGGGTGAAGTGATTGCTTCATCTCTGGACCGTGATGTCGAGAGTCACGTTCGCATTAGCCGGTTGATTGTCGAACGAGCCAAACGACTTGCCGAGTACGGCAAGGATGTGTTTATCCTCATGGATAGCATCACTCGCATGGCCCGTGCCTTCAATAAATGGGTCGGCAACTCAGGCCGAACCGGTACCGGTGGTCTGGATATTCGAGCTTTGGATTTGCCGAAGAAGTTGTTCGGAACAGCCCGCCGCTTCGAAGAAGGTGGTTCGTTGACTGTTGTCGGAACCGCTTTGATTGATACTGGCAGTCGCATGGACGAAGCGATTTTCCAGGAGTTCAAAGGAACCGGTAACATGGAAATGGTGCTTAGCCGCGATCTGGCTGACCGCCGAATCTGGCCCGCGATCGACGTCACGAAATCCGGGACGCGGCGCGAGGAAAAGATTCTTGACGAAGAAACCCTGGACGGTGTGACGCTTCTTCGCCGAAGCCTGGTGTCTCTTAGTGCCGTCGAGGCTATGGAGCAACTAAGTGGAACACTGTTGAAGTTCAGCGACAACAAAGAGTTCCTATCGCGGATCCGCAAGATCCTTTGATTGGTTCAGGAAACGAACAAGCGGCAGTGTCCACTGGGATCCTGCCGCTTTTTTTGTTGTTATTGGCCAGAAGCTAAACGGAGGTGGAGATGAGCCCTGCGGTAGCTCTCATGCGATCTGTCATCGTCGCGATACTGGTTCTGGGTGGCTTCGCGTGCTGGTTGATCGTACTCATCAATATGTTTCGGACCGTGGCGAATCGGCGACCAGAGATTCCACTGTTTCGCAGTTGGTGGGAAAGCCCTTTCAACATTCTGTTCCAGCCATTCCTTCTTACAGAGCGGGGATTGTCTGCGCGACGGTGGTGCTTTTATGGATTGCTGGGCTTTCTCGGTTTTTGGCTGCTGGGAGCGTTGCTGAGTTTCCTGGCTCCCGCCCTTATGAACGACCTGAGCAGCTGCGCGTGGGCGATCGTGGAAACTAACGTACTGACCTGAGAACTCCGCTCCGACTACACGTCAGAGCGGACTGGATGAGTGCTTCAGGCTTTGGAGGCGATCAGCTTGTCCAGTTCGTCCTTCAGCTTTCCGAGGATCTCGTCGTAGGGGTAGGCGCCCAGTGATTCTTCGCCCTTCTTGAGGTTTACGAAGTTGGGAGCACACCATAGGCCAAGGTCCGCGTCGTCGGTTTCGCCTGGTCCGTTCACGCGGCAGCCCATCACGGCGATGGTGATTGCGTGCTCTTTGGCGTACTCAGTCATGGTCTTCACGTCCTGGGCGAGGTCGATGAAGGCTTCGTTTTCAACTCGCGAGCAGCTGGGGCAGCTAATGATGTTAAGTGTGTCCAGGTTGAAGTTGACGACGGTTCGAACGCGGCCGTTGTAGATGTCGTCAATGATGCCCAGGCCTGCTGTGATTTCTTCGCCTTTGCGGTCGTTGGGCAGCGTCAAAGACACGCGGACGGTATCTCCGATGCCCCGGCCAACGAGTTGTTCAAACGCAATTCGCGTCTTGATGATTCCGTCCGGCGGCATGCCGGCTTCGGTGACACCAAGATGTAGCGGCACGTCAGGTCGCTGTTCGGCGAATCGACTGTTGACCTCAATCACTTTCTGTGGATCCGAATCCTTCAGCGAGACGCAGTAGCGAGTGAAGTCGATGGAGTCCAGAAAAGCACAATGGTCGATCGCGCTTTCCAGCATCGGCGAGATTGAATCGTCTTTGTCGTACTTGTCTTTCTTGGCCGGGTCCATGGAGCCGCAGTTGACTCCCACCCGCATCGCGCAGTCGTGTTCTTTGGCGACGCCGGCGAGGTAGCGGACTTTTTCCTCCCAAGGCTTTTCGCGTTCGTGGTGATAGAGGTGGCCGGGGTTGTACCGGAGCTTATCGACGTGTGGAGCCACGATTTCGGCGAGGCGGTAGTTTTCCTGTAGGTCCACCGACAGGTTGGCGGTCACCTGTTTGCGGATCTCGATTAGCGCCTCAGCTTCTTTCTTGCTGTCGACGGCGATTCGGACAACGTGAGCACCAGCCTGATGCATGTCCTGAATTTGAGCGACGGTGGCGTCGATATCTTCGGTCTTGGTGGCCGTCATGCTTTGTACGGCAATGGGGTTGCCGTCGCCGATGGTGACAGAACCGATTTTCACGGACCGAGTTGGATTGCGTTCGATATTGGTCATGTTTGTTTCTACGTAATCACGGCGGAAGTCGTGGGATTATCGACAGAACGCAACCTGGAACAAGATGCACTGAAGGGTTCACCGCATTTCCAGGGCAGTTTTCACCGCGAATCCGCCTCTCCGGCTTTCTTTGGGCGATTCTGGCGTGGTGTTCAAAACCAGGACGGCAGGACGCTGACGTTCCTAAATCGAAACGGCGGGGCTCATGCGGACAATCGAGGAGCGAACGACCGTTTGGCGTGTCGCTACTGCAACCCGGCTTCGCGGGTTTTCTCTTCGACCCAGGTCGCGACGAGTCGGTACACGCCGCGGCCCAGGCTGATGTCGTTGGTGGGGAGCGAGATGTAGCCGCTTTGGCCGGAACGCAGTTGAGGTGACAGTTCGTCGGGCAGGGCGACGTGGCCCAGAAAGCGGGGTGTCACGTATTCGTACTCGGTTCCGCCCTCTTCGCTGCTGCCACTGATGACAACCGAAATCGGACCACCATTGGGAACACAAAACGCCTGGTGCTTGGGTGCTCGCAACGCACGCGGGTCTACTCGGGACAGGCGTGCGTCGAAGTTGTCGACACCGGGCAGGTAAACATGAACCGGCTCGCGCAGTGAGTCGCGGTAGGCGTCGATGTCTGGCTGTGGGATTGAAATTTGGATTTCTTTTTCGGCATCGTTGGCAACCTCAAGAATCGGATCGCCGACGTCCACGTACGTGTTTAATCGTGATGTTAAATCGCGTGCGAGAACACGTCCGGTATGCGGCGCGCGGATTTCCAGGGCGGCGAGTTGTTGATTGCGTTCGTCAAGTTGACGTTGCTTTTCAAGTTGGTTCCGTTGTTCGATCTGCACGCTGGCGATTGCGTTTTGTTGCTGGAACACTCGCTGCGAGGCCGCGCTGCGGGCGATTTCGAATTCCAGTTCCTCGCGCTGGACGTTGAGCTCGTCGTTGCGGAGGCGAACCAGTATTTGGCCTGCTTCGACCTGCTGGCCATCTTTGACAAGAACCTGATCAATGAAGCCAGCACTTTCGGCTCGCATCACGCTGAGTGGTTCGAACTGGACAATCGCGGGAACGGTTCGGTCGCCCGGCCAGGGAATGAACCAGGCTCCGGCGACGATCGCGGCAATCACTGCGGTTCCGACGACCAGACCTCGGGAGCGACTGCCAAACGTTGCGTTCCCCTGGAATTTTCCGCGAGCGATTTGCATTACGGGAACGAACAGCCAGCCAGCCAGTGCGATGACGGACAGCACAATGCCGGCTCCGTGGAACATCACGGACGCTGCGATGGCCAATGACGCTGAGACGAGCACTCGCCATACGGCGGCCAGGACTCCGTAAATGCGGACAGTCCAGGCCTTCCACCCGCGCCATTCAATCTTGCGGCGTGGTTCGCCAAGGAGGACGCGTTTCCAGATGCCGGATGTGTATTGCTGGGCGTCGGTGTAGAGGTTGGGGATGTTTAGCAGGTCGGCCAGGACGAAGTAGCCGTCGAATCGCATTAGAGCGTTGGCGTTGAAGAACACGGTGCTCACGCTGGCTGTGAACATCACGTTGTACAGTTGGCTGCGAACTTCCTGCGATTCGACAAGCGGCCATGCGATTGTGGCGATCGCTGCCATGAACAGTTCGACATACATGCCGGCCAGGGCAGTGTGGATTCGGTGCCAGCGTGATCTGAAGCGGTAGGACGATGTGACATCGACGTAGGCCATTGGAATCAGCAACACGAAGGCGACGCCTGCTTCGGGCACTTTGCCGCCATAGCGTTTGGCAGCCAGCCCGTGACCGAGTTCGTGGATGACTTTGAGTACCAACCAGGATACGACAAGCCAAAGCCAGTTTGATTGCGAGAGTAGTCCTTGCGGTGCGGCGACGAATTGGTCGGCGTTACCCAGAAGGGTTCCAATCGCCGCCGCAACCACAATGAACCAAACAACAATGGCGAGTGGCGAATGAACCCACCCAAACCAGTTGTGTAGCGTTGTAAGAAGTTTGTCGGGATTGCCAATCTTCTTCTTGATCCAAAGCGGGTTCATTCCCGCGGCGATTTTTTTCAGTTGTGCGGAGCCGTCCAGGTCGATCGAATCACCGACGGTTCCGTAGCCCATGTCGACCATGCCACGTTCGATCAGCCATCGACAGACGGCGAACCCTTCTTGCTGAGTCAACGCATCTCGACCCAGCACGCGGGCTGTTTCGGTGACGGCTCCGGCGATGGTTGTGTTTCCGTCCAGCAGCGACAGGAACGTGTACTCCGCCTCGCCGACTCGATAGAACCGGGACTTTGAGGGGACCTCAAGGTGGAACAGCGTGCGGTGACCATAGTGCTGCGGGATCACGACGATTTCGTCGATCAGCCGCGGTCGGGCGCTGGAGAGGTCTCTTGTGGAGTAGTCGAGCATTGGGGATGCGGCGGGTTAGGATTTGGGATCAAGATTTGAGATTTGAGATTTGAGATTTGAGATTTGAGATTTGAGATTTGAGATTT
>CAZAIB010000069.1:0-34858 GCA_964485095.1 uncultured Planctomycetaceae bacterium
CCCTAGAACACCCACGGGCGAGCTTGCTTAATCACAAGTTTGTCGTCCTTCGTGATCTTGAACTCAATCTCCATCGCAAACTTAGCGTCTTCCTTGTCACGCTTGTAAAGCTTCGCGAAGCGGGCGTGGATGCGGCCAAGATGCTTCCGGAGTTCGGCAAGATGTTTGTCACCAAGTAGCTTCTCGCCGTCAGCAACCTGGTTGGACCTACGGACGATTTGCGAACCGTCGCGTTCCCACCAGCCGAGTAGAGTCTCTTCGGGAGATGACTCAGCATCCGGATTCGTCACCAGATCTTCGCCGGTCTGCGTGTTGATGTAATAGTTGCCGTTACTCTCGTAGAGAATGTCTTCGGTTACCGCGACGCCGTTGGCCTTTTCGCCCTTGTAGTTCGGATGCAGCAGCACGCCCATCGCCGTGGTTTTGTGGTCGATTCGGTAGAACTCGCGTTCTTCAAACGCTCGGAAGTTCCAAAGGCTCGCGAACACCTGCTTCACGGTCTCGGCAAGATGCCCTTCGTCAGGTTTGTGTGTGAACGAGTCATACAAACCGGCTCCACTGAAGCCTGGTAGGTCTTCGTTGTTGGTGCTGGACCGGCACCGAATCGATGTCCCCTCAGGAAACGATTTCTGAACCTTCGCAAGCGATTCCATCATCGCCTCAGGCATATCGCCCTTGATGATGGCCTTTCGCAGCTCGCTGAGTTCCTTCTTCATGTTGAACTCAGCTTCAGATGAGTTCTCTAGCAGTTCGTCGATCTGCTTGTAGAACCCGTTGTGCTTCATGAACTGGTCATAGAAATAAAACGGCACGACATGGCCGTCCGGCAGTGTTCCGGCAGGGAACTCAAATTTGTGCATTGCAGACAGGTTTGCAGCCTTAGAACCGAACGCGTCCGAACCTTCAAAGCCGACGTTTGCCAGAGTCACAATGTCCTGCTTGTCCAGGTTCCTAACCGGCGTCTGCGGCTTAGCCGGTCTCATGCTTTCAAAGTGCTTGTCAACTTCGGCCTTTGTGGCTTCGCGAATTGAATAACCCTCGGCCGAAACTTTGTAGCTCACAAACTTGCCGACCAGAGATGCGATCCGTTTATCCTTCAACGCCCCGTTGATATACGCGTTGGGAACCTTGTCCTGGATCGCTCGCAGGTTGACGTGCGAAAGTGGAGTCTGCCGGACTTCAGTAATCACACCGGCAACACGCGGCATTTGGTTCGGCAACGTTTTGTAGATCACAACATCACGAGGCGAAGGTCGCGCGTCGTTGTCCATGATTCGCAGGCGGCCGAAGGATTCTGCCGAGTTCAACGGAAGGAACGCGATGCGTTTGAAAAGATGTTCGTCCAGGTGCACAGCCAGGTTCCCGGCGGCGTACTTTTCCTTCTCGCTTTCGTATCGTGCCAGGTTTCCTCGCAGCGGGTGGAACGACAGCTTGCCTTTCATGAACGGCATGTGCTCAATCAGAATGTCGTGCACAAACTTCATTTGGTCGAACGTAAACGAATCGTTCGGTTGAAAGTCCATCGTGTACAGACCGGCGGTTCCATCAGGAGCCTGAATGCGGGGCAGGTACGTCAACGCTCCACGAACTCGACTGCTAATCCCAACCATTCCCATCCATGGCGGGTGAGCTCGGTGGTTGGTCGTGTTCATGAAGTAGACGTCAGCGTTGTCTTCGTAAGCATCATTAATGATGAACTTCACGAATTCCAGATTCGCCAGGTACGTGTCGCGTTTGACGTCGGTTCCTTTGTACGACAGCTTCTCAAATTCCTCCCGACTGCTGATCGTCGCGACACCAAGTTCGTAATCAAGCTTTTCAGGTTCGATCTTCTCGCGCGAACCTCCACCGCCGAACCCACGTCGCTGCGCGAGTGCATCGGTCGGACTTAGGAAGAACGAACCAAGAAGCGCTGCCAAAACAATTTGCCGAACCATGCGTTGTGAATCCTCAGATACGAAAGCGTCAGTGCCCATCAACTAACACAACCTTAATCAAAAAGTACCGGTCGATTCACCTGGATGCAGTATGTCGTCACCTCCGAACAGCAGTCCCGCACCATTGATTTGACCTCACAAGCGTCGAAAAGCAGTTACGTTTATTGGGCCGAATCCCCAAATATCCCTCGATTCTGCCCGGATTTCGCTGAACCCACGGTGATCCCTCGCGTTCTTAATTACGACAGGCCAGAACGGCCAAGCTGATCGTGAGCCATGGAAGCCGCGAGGTAACAAAATGAAATTCCTCAAACGAAACAAAGAAAGAACACCAAACCATCTGGCCGGAGCCCTTTTCGGTGGCTTCGTCGGAGTCATCGGCGGCATCCTTGCCTTCGCCGCCATGCGACACGCGGGTATGTCGCCAGATTGGCAAAACGACATGGCCGGTGGATTGGTTGTGGGTTCCGCAATCGGAGCCCGCTTCCCGATTCTGGCGCAAGTTTCGCTGGAATTCTTCCAGGTGTTCTTCCCGTAAGAACCATCCCGGCTAATCGAAGCCCGGCGTCTCATTCGTTCTCCACTGCACACAGCGAAGAGAAACTCAAACTGTTTCTCAGCCGCGGAGAACCATCGAGACGCCGGGCTTCTCTCCACGCATAGGCTCACGGACGCTAAAGTCAGGCGTCAGCATCACCTCAACCGAGCCACAACGTGAAACCCCGCATCGCCGTCCTTGGTTCCATCAACATGGACCTCATGATTCGCTGCCCAACTCTGCCCCGACCGGGTGAAACCATCGCGGCCGATTCATCAGCCGAAATCTGCGGAGGCAAAGGAGCGAACCAGGCAGTCGCAGCCGCCCGCGCCGGCGGAAACGTGACCATGATTGGTCGACTCGGCGACGACGCGTTCGCCAGCCGTCTCCGCCAGAACCTGTACAACCAAGGCATCGACACGCAACACGTTCTGGAAACTCAGGACTGCCCCAGCGGACTCGCGGTCGTCGCCGTCGAACACAGCGGAGAGAACTCCATTCTGCTGGTTCCCGGCGCGAACGCTCAAGTGTCACCTGCAGACGTCGAGAACACACGGACGGTAATCGAATCCTGCGACGCGTTGTTGGTTCAACTTGAGATCCCGACCGACACGGTCGCGGCCGCCCTGAGCATCGCAAACGCCGCCGGTGTCCGAGTCATCCTGGACCCCGCTCCGGCTCCGGGTGCGTGGATCACTGAATTCAACAACGTCGATCTTCTTTGCCCGAACGAATCAGAAGCAACTGCGATTTCCGGCTCGCCAGTCACCGACTTGCAACAGGCCGCACTTGTCGGAACACAACTGCAAAAACAAATCCGCGGCGACGTCATCATCACAATGGGCGAAGAAGGTTCAGTCCTCTGCACACAGCAGGGAGCCACAACCGTCCCCGCGTTCCCAACAACCCCCGTCGACACTACCGGCGCTGGAGACGCATTCGCCGGCGCGCTGGTTGTTTATTGGGCCAGGCACAACGACCTTGCCGCAGCAGTCCGGTTCGCCAGCGCCGCTGGAGCACTCGCAACCACCCGCGCCGGAGCCCAATCAGGCATGGCATCGCAAAACGAGATTGAATCCCTCGCTTCGTAGTGGAGCTCACTCCGCAAAATTCGGTAACTCGTACGATCGCGCATGGTCGAAAATCAGCGACGTCTCCATGTGAGCCACATCCTCCCGCGCGGCAAAATTCTCACTCACCACATCGCGCAAGTGGTTCACACTGCTGGCCACTACATGAACCAAAAAGTCCTGCGCGCCCGCAAGCAGGTACACGCTCACGACCTCCGGAATCCGCAACAGATCATCTCGCAGTGAATCGAACGACACCAACGCGTGCTTCGCCAACCGCACTGACACCATCGCCTGCACCTGGATCCCAAGCGCTTCTGGGTTCACCGCCGCGTAGTAACCCTCCAGCGCCCCCGACTCGCGCAGCCGCCGAACGCGTTCCAAACACGTGGACGGAGACACCCCCACTGACGCGGCCAGTTCCTTGTTGGTCACTCGGGCATCCTGCTGGAGGGCTTTCAATAGCCCGAAGTCTGTTCGGTCAAGGTTCATAAGCCCAAGCCCCTGTCGCACATTAGTTGAAATACACACCAATCACAGAATTATATGCGAAACAACACATCTGCCAGCAGACAAATGCGAAATACAAACGATAATCGCCGTAGCTTCACCGACTCCAGCGTGTTGAAAGGGATGGGCCATGAGCACTGCCGCCACAGAGGGACTGACAACCACCAAAGCGCCGTTCATTGAGCGAGCTCAGAAGAATGGTGAGTTGTACATCGAGCAACCGTACGAGCTTTACAGCGAAGAGAACCACGATACGTGGAGCCGGCTGTTCCACACTATCGGACCAAAGTGGGACAGGTACGCCAACGACCGTTTCATGGGTGGGGTGGAAAAACTGGGCCTCAAGGCCGACGCGATCCCACGTTTGGACGACATCAACCAGTTTCTGGATCCACTTTCCGGCTTCAAAGCCAAACCGGTTTCGGGCTACGTCCCCGCATATCTGTTCTTCGACTGCCTGCGCAATCGCAGCTTTCCGACCACGATCACCATCCGTGATGGCAAGCGACTGGACTACCTTCCAGAACCGGACATCTTCCACGACATCGCCGGTCACGTGCCCATGCACACTGACCGCAAGTTTTCCGACGTGCTGGTTCGGTTCGGCGAAGTCGCTCGCTTCGCCGCATCCCGCGCGACGAAGCTAACGTCAGATCGCGACGAACTCGTCCGCCGCGTTGAGAGCAACATCAAGGCGATGGCCAGGTTCTTCTGGTTCACCGTCGAGTTTGGCCTCATCAAACAAAAAGATGGTATGAAGGCCTACGGCAGTGGCCTGCTAAGTTCCATCGGTGAACTCGAACACTGCATCGAATCGCCTGAAGTCCAACGCTTTCCTATTCAGCTTGAATGGGTCGTGAATCAATACTTCGAGATCGACAAGTTCCAACCACTCTTGTACTGGATCGATTCGTTCGAACAACTGTTTGATCTGGTTGACGAACTGGAAGTCTGGCTCAAACAAGGCAAGCTGGACAACGTCTCACCGGGCGAACCGCTTGTGAACCCGGCCGACCTAGAATCGTTCCTCGAAGCCAGCGAACAAATCGACGATGAGTAACCGACCGGTTTGCATCGTCACTGGCGGAACCAGCGGTATTGGCCTGGCGACAGCGCGCGCATTCGCAGCCAAAGACTACGACCTGGCTGTCTGCGCGCGGAACAAAGAACGGCTCGACAAAACCGCGTCGGAATTGTCGAACCAGTTTGACGTTCGCGTTCACCACGCAGTGGCAGATCTGAGCGTTGCCGGCAATGCTCAGTCGTTCGTCGAAGACTCAGTGGCTCATCTTGGGAGACTGGACGTTCTGGTCAACAACGCCGGCCTCGCACCGAACTGTCCGGTAGAGTCGTTCTCACCTGAGAACTTCAACCAGGTCTTAAGCGTCAACGTAGCCTCTGTCTTCGAAACAGTCCGCGCCGCGTGGCCAACCATGAAACACGCGGGCCGAGGCGTCATTGTGAACATCTCTTCTCTCGCCGCGGTGGACCCGTTTCCGGGATTCAGTGTTTACGGAGGAACCAAAGCGTTCGTCGAAACCTTCACGCACGCAATCGCCAACGAAGGAAAAGACGACGGTATCCGAGCGTACTGTGTTCGCCCCGGAGCGGTGGACACGCCGTTGTTGAACTCACTATTTCCAGACTTCCCGGCGGACCAGCGAGTGGCCTCGGAAGACGTCGCGGCTCTCATCCTGAATCTCTGCTCGGACGAGATGCGATACTCATCCGGCCAGGCCATTACGATTAAGAAGTGACAACAACACCAGTACAACTCACGCGTGAAGTCCGGTTTCAGGTTCCCTCGAACCGCGAAGCTGTCAGCCTGCCGCCGCGCAATTCGTGGGCGGGTTGGCCCAGGACAATGTCACTGGCTCCGTTCGTCACAATCAGAGCTACAGCCGCTGGTCCGGTTCAATCAACCGGATACATCGCGGACGTCAAACTTCTCGATCGGGTTGTTCGCGATGCCAGCATCGATCTGCTTATCGAGTCGGCGGTGAGCAAAACATGCACGCTCACCCTCACACAGAATCTGTTCAAAGCGATCGCCGAACAGTTACCGGATCCGATCGAATTGTCTCGGCTCGAACTACAAACAACGCCGCATCAAATCCTGTCCGTCACTCGGCGAGATACAGCCATGACTATCCTGACCCACCAGTTCGAATTCTCCGCCGCACACCGATTGCACTGCGAAGAGTTGTCAGACGAAGAGAACCGTAACCTGTTCGGCAAGTGCAACAATCCCAACGGGCACGGACACAACTACGTCCTGGATATCTCAGTTGCCTGCCGGGCCAACGAAACCTTCGACCTGCACGCGTTCGAAGCAACAGTCAGAGAGCACGCTGTGCAGCCGTTCGACCACAAGCACCTCAACGTCGATGTATCAGATTTCACCAATCTGAACCCTACGGTTGAGAACATTGCCAGCGTCGTGTGGAAGAAACTCGCACCGCACGTGGACACTCTGCACTGCGTACGCGTCTACGAAACCCCAAAAACGTGGGCCGAAGTCACCGGTTAGCCATACAACCGAGTTCTTCTGTTAGACATTGCCGAGGCCTTGCCGGTGGTATAGCCTCAGGCTCAGTGAAGACTGCCGAACTCGGGGCGCAGGCCATCACTAGCTTCTAAGCAGAAATACTACGGTGTCTAAGCGCGACTATGGGCCAAAATCGCGCAGCTCGGGCACGCGCATTGCGCTGGCTGGCCATCGAAATTCCTGCGCGGAAGTGCCAGTGCGCGACTACGCGCGTGAAAGAGCCTAACGCCCCATTTCCCGAAGGTGCTCAGTTGACTGCCAGCAGTTTCTCACAACTAGTCCGACGCGCGCAGGCCGCGGATAAGGATGCCTTTACTGAATTGAGAGCCAGGCATCAGAAGGAAGTCAGCAGTGTCATCTTCCAGGTGCTAAGCGCCGCGCCCGACCTGAGCGTCCGAGATTGCGAACAACAGGCCTGGGTCAACGCATGGAAGAACATCGACCAGTTTACCGGGGCGGACGACGACGATGATTGCCGGCGACTGTTTTCGGCCTGGGTGAAGCAAATCGGAAGAAACGTAGCGACCGGAGAGATACGACGAAACAACGCCGAAAAGCGTGGCGGAAACAAGACCCGTCAACCAAGAGAGCTGGACCTGCTGCCAAACCCAGAGCCAACACCGCTTAACAACGCCAACAAACAGGAAGTCGCCGGTATCGTGTGGGCTCGCCTGGGCGAGCTGGATGAACTGTCTCAGAAAATCGTGCAACTGCGCTGCATGGAACACATGACGGAGGAGTCCGTCGCCGACTTGCTCGGACTACCACGGGGCAAGATCCGTTACCAACTCAATAAAGCGCTCGCGACACTCAAGAAGAATGTCCCGCCCCAGTGAGCAGCCCGGCGATCAGTTGCACCGCGGCGTAGGTCTAGCGAGGTTTCAACGGTTCCCGATAATGCGTTCAAACGAACGCAGAATCGAGATGATGTTCTTCTTCCCGATCGGATTCGCTCTGGATGTTCCAGGCAGGCAGGGGCCGCTCGTGTTCCAGACAGTATTCCGTTAGCCACTTTGCAGCATCGAAACCACTCTCATTCTCTCCCAAATCGTGGTCAAAACAAATCGCCTCGGGTAACCCATTGTCGGCAATCCAATCCGTGAACTCCGCGTAAGTCTTCACCCAAACAATGGAGGGATCGGGAATCGGAAAGTACTCGGACCAACGATCGTCCGCAGGATCACGTTCGTCGTCGAGCCAAAGCAATGTCGTCGAAACTACCACTCGCTACCCGTCCGTTCCCTGGAAACGACACATTGCTTCGGACTTGAAAAACAACTCTGCATTCTCAAGGTGCCTCTCGCGTTTCGCAACGTCCATCTTCTTCGCCATGCTGCACATCATGGCCCAACGCGGGTTCTTGCCAAGTTCTTCGTGGTGATTCCAGATCCACCGCCAGTACAGCCCGTCCCAGATGTCACACCAATCGGCCTTTTTGTGGTGGCTCATCTTGCGAACGTATGACGAACCGGAAAAGTATGGCTTCGTCGTGATCAGGCCACCGTCGGCATTTTGGCTCATCGCATAGACGTTGGGAACCATCACCCAGTCATAGCTGTCGATAAACATCTCCATGAACCAACGGTAGATCTCCTTCGGATCGAACTCGCAGAGGAACATGAAGCCGCCCAGGACCATCAATCGCTCAATGTGGTGACAATAGCCAGTCTCCAGAATCCGACTGATGGTATCGTCGATCGGTACGATGCCGGTTGTCGCGTCGTAGAACGAATCAGGAACTCGCCGATGATGCTGCCAGTGGTTGGTGGTTCGCATCGTGACACCAAGGTCTTCGTATGTCGCTCGCATAAACTCCCGCCAACCGATGACCTGACGAACAAACCCCTCCAGTGAACTCAGCGGCACGTCATTCCCGGCCGCAAACTTCAGCGTTTCGGCCAACACCTGTTTCGGTGTCAGTAGGCCTGTGTTCAACATCGGCGTCAGCATGCTGTGCCACAGCCACGACTGCCCTTCTACAATCGCATCTTCGTAGGGCCCGAAGTTGTCAAACCGATCCGTCAGGAACTTCTTCAACCACGCCGACGCCTGCCGGTGTGACGTCGGGTAGTAAAGTTGGCCCAGTGAACCGGGGTTACCAGCGGAGTGCCGCAAGACATGCTCACGAGATTCCTGGTCAATGCCGTCGTGTTTCGGAAACGTGACTGATGGAATGGAGCCGAGCAACTTCTTTGGAACCTTCTTCCGGTTGTCTTCGTCAAAGCTCCACTGCCCACCAACCGGACGGCCATCTTCCATCAGCACATTCAGTCGCGTTCGCTGCCACTTGTAAAAGTCAGCCATGAACCAACGCTTCTTTCCGGAGCGATACCCGGTGTTCTCTTCCGGAGTGTTTATGAATCCCGGATTTGGCAGAAGCTCCAACGATATCCGGTTAGCTTCACAGTACCGCCGCAACCGCTTCTCAAGAATGAAGTCGGTCGGGTCAATGGTGAGCAGTCCTGGTGAGCCATTCTTTGGCTTCGCCAATTTGTTCAATTGGGCTCCCAAGGAACACTCGGGACCACCGTAGTCGAGGTAATGTGTCTCAAAGCCCTTGCTCGCGACGAAACGCTCGTACCGCTTCATAGTGGCCCGATGGAACCACAACTTCTGCTTGTGAAACCGCAACGGATACCGAGCGTCGCCGAAGAACAGACTGTCCTCAACAAGTACAACGCGATCCGGATTCAGGCTCAGCCCAGGATGCTCTTTAAATAGCTGATGCGGAAAAACTAGCAGGTCCATACCAGAGCTTAGACCCAACCGCGCATAAAAAAAGACTCGCAAAGCGAGTCTTGGATGCGTTTGCATCTTGAGTAGCAAGGGCGGGACTTGAACCCGCGACCCCAGCCTTATGAAGGCTGTGCTCTAACCGACTGAGCTACCTTGCCGTACCAGTCGAGGAAATCGGCTGTCGACGGCGGAAAGTTTAGCTTCGATTCCAGGCTTCTTCAATCCCTGCCCCGGAGACGCCCCATGGACCAAATTTTGGCCCACGACAGGCAAATAGCTCAACTCTCGGAAACAAAGACCCGCCAGATAGCAATGGGTTCGCAAACGCTCAGCGGTGAAAATCTCACCGAGAATCCGGCCGATTCAGACGCAGAATCCGGCCTCGAGGGATGACTAACGGAGCTCATACCACAGAGTCTTATACTTAGGGCCAAGCTTGATACTGATCGACTTGCCGTCAAATGTGACGGGAACTTCACCCAGTCGGTCACCTTCGCCGCTTAACGCAAAACACTGCCGCTTCCGCTTCGCAGGAACCCGAATCGTGACATCAAAACTGCTAACCGAAGTCGGACCGGTTCCCCAGTTGGTGCCCACGCTGTCTCGAGCCTCATTCCAGATCGCACCTTTGTTCTGACTACGAGACGCCGCCAGAACCACCAGGCTGTCAGCCGACTCCAACGGCTGGCCGTCCGTACTGGACAACAGCACGACTCCGTAGTTTGGCCGAATGTCCCCGACGTCAATCTGCACGTCGCCAACTGAATTCCTGGTGGATGAGATCGTTCCCCAGACACCTTTGCTTGCAGCCGTGTTCAATTTCATGCGGCCCTGCGTTGGGGGCTTCGACGTCCATTCAACCTGACCGTTGGCGGACATCAGCTGATTCGGGTTCGGCAGATCTGTCGCTTTGAATGGAACCGCGTCCGCTTGCACCGAGAGTTTCTTAGTCAGCCCCAACAGACCGCTCACGGGTGCATCCGGAGTGCTAACGGCTTCGCGTTCCAGTGGCTTCAAGTCACCGCGTAGAAACACGTTGGCGAATTGGCTAAACGCCGCCAGCTTGACCGGCTGGCCGTTGAAGCTAAAGAAGTTGTTCGCAGCTTCTCGAAACCACGGGTTCTCACCGTCCTGCCGACTGAAGGCGTCGTAGTCGAAGAAGAACACCGCATCCCAATCCTGAAGGCCAGCCAACACAGCCGCCATCGGAATACAACCAACCGACGCCATTCCGGGCTCCGGATAGTTCCACTCAGACAGCGTCATTGGCTTCCCTTTGACCCGCCAACCGGTCCGCATCAACAAAGAATTCGCTGGCCAGTCAGAACGCGTTGGATCAGCTTCCATCGGATCGTTGCCAACAGTCCAGCGATCAGGACTCCAATTCGCACCCGATGGAAACAGCGGGTGGTGCCAGTAGTTGTGCAGATCGACAAAGTCATTGAGTTCTGCGTGTACTTTATGGTCGTGATAATTCACCTGGCTGGCTGTGATCGGCACCTTCACACCGAGCGTCTTCAGGTGCGATTTCAATTCTCGAATCCAGCCCATTTCGGTATCGACCATGAACTGCTTCATATCAGCATGCGCCTTCGGAGAAGACTTTGAGCCGGGAATACCAATGGAACTTGTGGTCAACGATTGATCTGCGGGCAACGGTTTAGCCTGCGCCCCCTTCCGCAGTTCAATTGCGGAGAACTCAATGGGCGTAGCCTTGCTGCCAAAGCTAAAGGACAAAGCGACGTCCTTCGCAACAGTCTCACCGGGAATGATGACTCGTTCGACCTTTTTCCACGTGGTTCCCGCAGTCAGCGTCTGAAACAAACCCAACGCGCGCCACTCACCGCCCTGCGAACTGCTCAATTCAACGTTGTAAGGACGTTCCTTGTCTGCACGGACCCAATAAGACAACGTGAGTGGCTGGCCCTCAGCACACGACAACTCAATTCGCTGCAATTGGTGATGGTAGCTTTGCTCGCTGGCCGCTTTGGGTTCGAACCGAATCGCCGTGCGGCCACCGCCTCCATCGACTGCAAAACGCCGAGGCAAATCGGCAGGCGATTTCGACACCCGCCAACCCTCCAGCTCAGACTTCCATGCGGCCAAAGGAAAGACAGGAGCCCCTGGTCCGGCCTGGCGTACGGACCATGCTCGCACCATCGCTTCGTGGTTCTCGTACTTCTTCTTGAGCCACTCGTTCCATCTGGCGATAAGCGACTTCTGGAACCGCAGCGGAATGTTGCGGTACAAGTCGTACCCCTTCACACTGAAGTAGTTCTCATTCAGCATCTCAACCAGAGCAAGACCGGCGTCATCGACCCGGCGGCGATTGCCACGGTACGGGTTCTTGTGAGTCAACAGATCGTGGCTGTAGCGTTTGACCTCAGCCTGCACATCGCGGTCGTAGTACATGACCCATTTGTTGGAAGCGCCCCACCACGGCATATTGTCAGTACTCGCAGGGAACCCTTCGGCTTCCGACAGAGTCCGCGACACATGCAGATTCAGGTCAGCATAGATTCCGTTCTCGTGTAACTTCGCCAAGAAGTAATCCAGTCGATCAACCATCGCCGGATCCAAATTACGCACACCCTGATCGTTGACCGGCGCCCAAATCCCGTTGGGCGCGTTTTGCATATCCATGTGGTGGAACCGGATCGCATTGATACCCAACTTTGCAAAGTGGGGAGCCAGTTGATCGGCTTCCTCATGAGTCGGCAGGTTCGCGCCGAAACACAGGTTCATCCCCCAAAACCGAATTCGCTTCGCACCACGATAAAAGTGAGAACCGCGCACGGTAACGAGGTCACCGTCCGGCTTAATCGCCTCGCCAACCAATGACGCGCGACTGGTGATTGTTGCTTTGGCGTCGTTGCCCGGAATGACAAAAGGAAACGACTGGGCTCTTACTCCATCTGAAGTGAATCCAGTCACCAGCACAGCCGCAACCACAAAGCAGCAGCATCTTTTCGCAAGAAGTTTCATAACGTTCCAAGTCATTCGGTTAGAATCTCACCAGCATCATATCGGGTAGAGTGTCGCCGCACGATACTACAGAAACCAAAAGAAGACCTGCTCTCACCACAATCGGATTGCCGCTATGTCAGTTGATTCGGGTTCAAAACCGCAGGCTAGCCGCCCGGATAACTTTCGTTGGATCTGCCTTGGCGTCGCCGTTGTATTTGGTCTCACAATTCTCTGGCAAATCAATAGCCTCAAGACCAACGTCACCAGGTCGCTGGATTCTGCTAAGAGGACTGTCGCGAAGGCCAATGAGGCCGTCACGACAATCAACGGTCAGTTGCCGCAGATTGTCGGCGAGGTAAAGAAGGGAACCGAGACACTGTCTGGCCTTGCCGAAGACGTGGAACTCATCAAAAGCGTCGCTGGACTACAGAACCAGGACTCCAACCGCGGTCTGCGAGACCTGGCCAACTACGCAGACGAAATTCAACGCGTGCTTCGTGACGAAACACAGGGCAAGAACGCGACGATCATGATCGAAGAGATCATTGGTTCTGACCTCAAGGAAGTTGAGTCGGTCGATGAGTTCCTGATTGGACTCAACAAAGAAATGCTGACACTCATCATGCCATTCGCAAAGTCGAAACAGGAAGTGCTTTACCGAGCATCCTACTCAGGACCACCGCGCCGGAAACCGTACTTTGTGCGGATCGACGACAATGAACCCATCCAGCTTGATGCGTTCATCAAACTCCACCATCCCGCCAGCGCCGAATTGCCTGAGTTCACGAATTAGTAGCGCCACCTCGAACGGGAGAGAACCACGTAGCGATCCCGATCCCCACCACATCTGCCGCCACGTCAAAGGCGTCCAGCGTCCGGTTCGGGTTGAAGTTCTGGGTGAGTTCTTCCCCAATCGCAAACGTCAGGACAACCAGCGAGCCGACCTGCGTCCAACGTGTTTTGAGGAACCGACCGCCAAACGCCAGGTTCGCAAGTAAAGCCAGCAGACCGTAAAGCACAACGTGTCCCAGCTTGTCTCCGAACGGCACTGAGCGAACAAACACAAACAGCCCGCTGTCACTGCCCGCATTGGCTTTCAGGATCACCCAACAGATGAAGCAAAAAAACGCGGTGGCTGCGATGACCCAACGATTCACCGAAATGCGTCACTCACCTTCCCGATGTGTTTCAGGAAATAGACCCCCAGAACCGTGCCGATGGGAATCCAAAACAGAAATAGGACCGACACGACCTGACAGCAACGAACGCCCCAAGCGCAGCGGAACAGCACGCCCATTGCGCCTGTAACGGTGACCGCTGCCATCGGGAATGCAAGCAGGCCAACAAGGACGTTGTTCGTTGCAAACATCGCGAGAGCGAATATGGCCCCGATGCCGCCAACAAGCAGGTACAGCATGCAAATCGCCCGAATATTGCGGGCGTAGTGAGCATGCTCGGGCGGCAACCTGGCGACCGCTTCTTCAAAGCTCACTGCGTACGGATTATTGCTATCAGTGCTCATGGGTTTTCGCCATCAACCGCAAGCACTCAGCACCATCATCTAAGAACCCGCGCAGTTCCAGACACACTCACGGTGCGTGAGCCAGCACCAGAAACTGTTCAATGTAATCACGCCATACGCCCCATTCATGGCCGCCGGCAGTCTCAAGGTACGTGTGCTTCACGCCCTGTTCCTTGAGCGCCTTAATGAACTTGTGGTTCCGGTCGAGCAGAAAGTCTTTCTTGCCAATCGCGATCCAAAGATGCTTCAGGTTCGCATTCACTTTCGGTTCGGGACCAACACATGCGGGGAAGTGATCTTTGATGTCTTCTTGTGGAGCGGACGAACTAAAAGCTCCAATCGAGCTGAACTTGTCCGAGTGCAACAAGCCGGTATCCAACGCGTGGCCGCCGCCCATCGACAAACCGGCAATTGAACGATCGCTCGCGTCCTTCTTGACTCGATACCGCTTCTCAACGAACGGCATAGCGGCTTCCGTAATGTCGGTCGCGTACGCTGCGTTGTTTTTCTGGTAGTAACCGGGCTCACGCCGCCCTTCAGGCAATGGAACCGGATGACCGTACGGCATCACGATGACCAGTGGCTGAATTCTATCCGCCGCGATCAGGTTGTCGGCAATCATGTGAACGCGACCGACTTCAGTCCATGCCGTTTCATCATCACCATTGCCGTGTAGCAAGAACAAGACCGGGTAGGCCTTGTCGGCGTTCTCTGCGTAGCCTGGCGGCGTGTAAACCACCATCGCCCGTGACTTGCTCAGTGCGGTGGATCGATAGATCTCCTTGTGCAGCGTTCCGTGCGAAACGTCCTGCATTTCCGTCACCAACGGCGTCTCACCGGGAACCTCAAACATGCTCGCGCAAGTCAGCCATTTCTTGACCCACCGATTTTGCGGATCCAACGTGCGCGTTCCGTCTACGTCGAAGGTGTACTCGTAGAGCCCCGCCTTCATCGGTTCAACACGCAATTCCCAGACGCCGTTCTTGCCCTTCGTCATCTGCTGCTTGCCGCCCAGCGAAAGCTGAACCTGCTTCGCCTTCGGTGCCTTCAGCCGGAAAGTCACACTGCGATCTTCGTTGACCTTCGGCGAATGGAACTGTTGAGCCTCCACAGCAGAAACGGTCATCGCCAACACACAACCAGTAAGAAAAGTAAATCGCACGATCGTTTCCTCTCCAGGACAACCTGGCGAATAAACTAAGGAGGCACAGAGGACGGCCCGCTGTGTGGCACGGCCACAAATCAAGTGTAAGTCGGAACCACGTAAGGTTCGCGATACTCGCGCTTCAGGAATCTGTTGGCATCGTCCGCGTGGTCGCCGACGAAGACTTCTTTCTCGACATCAAAGTTCAACATCGGACTTTGATGGATGTCCTTGCCGCTGATTCGAATGCCGTAGTTGCTGAGGTGCTCAGCCATTTCGCCAATCAGCCCGGCCCATACGCCGTCGTCGCCGTTCACCGGTTCGCGTTTCCCACCGGGCGATCCGGCTCGGAATGCGATGTTCGCAAGGTTGCACCAGCCAGTAGAGTCGTGACCGACCTTCACTTCCGAATTAAGAATGGCGGGGTTGTTGGCGCGGACAGCTTCGAGGAAATTCTGCTGGTGATTTCCCATGCCGGTGTTCCCTTTGAACCGCTTAATCACCTGACCAGCCTCATCGAACGCCACACCGCTACCGCGTTGACCTTCGAACCGGCCACCTTCGCAGTATGCCACATAACCGCTGCTCGGACCTGGGCGATTTGGTGACTTCTTCTTGTCAGGGCCTTCCGGCAGATTCGTCAGGCCAATGACGACGGGGATGGAACCTGTGTCAAAGTAGACGAAGTGCACATTGGGCGTTTGTCCCGCGTCGTCCCAAACGACACGTCCGCCGCCGCCCATGATTCGCTTCGGCAAGGTCACCTGGTCCTGGAACACGTTGTTCCGAACATCGTCCAGAACATGCACGCCCCAGTTGCCCATCTCGCCGGAACCGGTGTTCCAATCCCAGTGCCAGTCGTAGTGCAGTTTGTTTCGATACAGCGGCTGCTTTTGAGCGGGACCAAGCCACAGGTCGTAGTCAACTTCGTCGTTAATCTCCAGCGGCGTTTTGCGTTTGCCAATCGAACCACGCACGCCGTACCGGTTCACTCGAGCTGACTTGATTGCCCCGATCGCCTTTTCTTCGTGCAGGAATTTCTTGATCTCGGCCTGCATCGGATCTGAACGCTGCTGCGTTCCCAACTGACAGACTCGACCAAGCTTCCGTGCCGCTGCAACCGTTTGCTGGCCTTCCCACTGCGAATGCGAGAGCGGCTTTTCGACATACACGTCCTTGCCCGCTTCCATCGCCCAAATCGCAGCCAGACAATGCCAGTGATTGCACGTCGCAATCACAACCGCTTCGATATCTTTCGATTCCAAAAGCTTGCGCAGATCATTGTAACCCTGCGCTTTCGGGAACCGCTCGTTCGCTTTGCCCAGCTTCATCGAATCAGGATCGCACAGCCCGGCGACATTGACTCCATCAAGGCCGCTGAAGGCCTTCATCAGACCGCCAGCGCGACCACCGCAACTGATGAAACCCAGATTCACACTGTCCGCAGTGCTGCGTGGGTTGATTCCTGCTGACGGAGCAACAAAGGCGCCCGCGGCGACCGCTGATGTTCCGAGAAAGTCACGACGATTGAGTGATGTCACTGGCAAATCCGTTTAGCGTCTCGTGATGTTTCAGATATTTGCAGCGTATTCAACGGACGGGCCACTGCAAACGATCCAGCCCAAAAACCGGCGCACTCCGGCGACTTTTGTTTTCACTTGAACCCAGTCCCGCGCCGCGGTATGGCTCGCGAGCTCCCGGACTTACCCAGCTGATTTCCAAAGATTCAGCTTCCGCCTCTGGGCTTCGGCCTGAACCTTAAGTAACCGCTTCTTCATTCGCGAACTGTACCCATACTGCGTCAACACCCGCGCCAATCCCGCGCGCACCAGTTCTTCGTTAACCAGCACATCTTCGACGTAAACGAATGCCAAAATCCGTCGGTACTTGTCCAGGCGTTCTTTGTCGAATTGCAATCGCACTGACTTCCCGGCTACCAATCGCCTGGTCAACGCAGTTGCCTCATCCGCGAACGGTTCTGGCCGCCCGCCTGTGTACTCAGGCGTATCAACGCCGATCAACCGCACACGATCGCCGTTCGCCAGTTCTAACGTGTCCCCGTCAACAACCCTGGCAACCTTCTGCACTGAATCCGCTTCAAACTGAACGTTGAACGGACGCGCGGGCCATGAAACGAACCGCCACACAGCCAACAACAGAAGGCCAAACATCGCCAGCCGCGCGACACGAGCCAAAGGGAACCGCCTGTGTCGGGTGGAGTCAGGCATTCACACGTCTTTAGTTGTTGCTGAATCTAACCGGCCGCGGTTGGTCGCGCCCCAGTGGATCACGGACAAAGCGAGTTCGACACGTTTGGCAAAGGTCGAAGCTAAACTGCTCGGGCTTTGATTCGTCTTCCGGTTCGACACCGGTCTCATCCATCTCGCGAATCAGCTTCGCAACCTGTTCCAGGTTATCTGAATCAAGATCTGCCTCGGTAAGTTCATCGGGATCAAAATCCGGTCGGACTTCAATGCTGACAATAAACCGGTCTCGGTTGCCGACCGGGCAAGAACAGAAGTCACAGGTAAAGTGTCGCATGAATGCGTCCCAAAACCAATTTGTGAGCGAACGTCCGTGCTCGCTCTCCGGTTCCAGTTAATCAGAATCGAACCAGGCTGCAAAGACTCATTCGACGAAATAGATTGGGAAGATCTTTATCCGTATTCGTGCCACCGACGGCCTCAGCCGAGTTGATTTTCACGCTAACATCGTATTGCGAATCTGCTTACACAGGGCATCGCTTCTTGTTGAGCGTTGCTGGTTGGCCTAGAATCGGGGGAGTTTGCTGTTACCAGAATTGTCGACCGAGTTCGGTCGTCAGGAGATACTTGAATGACGCCGGCCTTGTACCGATTTGGTTCTGCACTGCTCCTCTCGTCAGTCATACTGACATCCTCAGCCTTCGCGCAGAGGACGCAAACAGACAAGAAACCGTCCACCGATCGACTCAAAGACAACTATGAGTTGATGCGAATGTTTGCCGAAACATTCGAACAGATCGATCAGAACTATGTGAAGGATCTGGATCGACGCGAACTCATGGAAGCCGCCATCCAGGGCATGCTTCAGCGGCTCGACCAGTACTCTGCGTACATCCCTCGAACACGGATGGACCAGTTCACTCAGTCGGTCGAACAGGAATACGGCGGCATCGGAATCCGAGTTGAAATCAACGACAACCGAGAACTCACCGTCGTCACACCACTGCCTGGCGGGCCGGCTTACTTCGCCGGTGTCCGATCGGGTGACAGGATTGTGGAGATCAATGGCGAGTCGGCCGTTGGGTTCTCGACAAACGACGCAGTTGAGAAACTAAAAGGGCCCCGCGGTGGCGAGGTCAAAATTGGAGTCCGCCGGGCTGGCTCGGGGCGCAATTCGGAAATCGAAACTATCTCGCTGGTCCGAGACATCATTCAGTTGGATACGGTTCTTGGCGACCGGTTCAGTGATGGCAAGTGGGACTTCATGCTGGATAAGGAAAACAAGATTGGTTACGTCCGACTGACTCACTTCTCACGCAAGAGTTCTGACGAACTCCGCTCCGCGATGCAAACGCTCACCGAGAACGGAATGAAGGGGCTTGTCCTGGACCTCCGCGACAACCCCGGCGGGCTGCTTTCTCAGGCGACACAAATCGCAGACATGTTTATTGAAGAAGGCGTGATCGTCAGCACAAAGGGCCGCAATATTCCAGAACAGTCATGGAAAGCCACAAAACCCGGAACCTTCGCCGGGTTCCCGATGGCTGTCATCGTGAACCGCGTGAGCGCCTCAGCCAGTGAGATCGTTTCGGCTTGCCTGCAAGATCAGAAGCGAGCCATCGTGGTCGGCGAACGATCATGGGGCAAAGGCAGCGTTCAAAACGTCATCGACCTGGAAGAAGGTCGCAGCGCTCTTAAACTCACCACCGCAAGTTACTTCCGACCAAGCGGCCGCAACATCCATCGCTTCCCTGAGTCCACGCCTGAAGACGAATGGGGCGTGTCACCAGACGAAGGATACGGCGTCCGGTTCACGCCAGACGAATTCGGCGAATGGCGAGAGGCTCGACGAGACGGCGACGTCATCCGCGAAGGCGATCAGGCGGGCACGTCTAAGTCGGACTTCGTTGATCGCCAGTTGAAGAAGGCGATGGATTATGTGGCCGGAAAGATTACCGGAACCGATGTGAAGCCCGAATCCAAGAGCGGCGAATGACAACGTCAGTGCAGCCGCAGGACGGCCTGCTGCTGTCTTTGGAGTCATCATGTGACGAGACTGCCGCCGCGGTCATCGACCGATCGCGGCAGGTTCGTTCCAGCGTCGTGGCGACCCAAACCGAACTCCATCAGGACTTCGGCGGAGTCGTCCCCGAAATCGCTTCCCGCGCGCATGTCGAACGCATTCTTCCTGTCATCGACCAGGCACTCAAAGACGCCGGCGCGACAGCGGACGACATCAATCTGGTTGCGGTCACGTCGCAGCCAGGATTGGTGGGCTCGCTGCTGGTCGGTCTGACGGCAGCCAAGACCATCGCGTGGTCGCTTGATGTTCCGATGGTAACTGTCAACCACATTGAGGCTCATCTGTACGCCTGCCAGATGGTTGCTGACGAAAATGTCTACCCGTGCGTTGGCCTGGTTGTGAGCGGGGGACACACACATATCTACGATTGCCGTTCGCCAACCGATCTGGAACTGATCGGCTGGACCATCGACGATGCGGCCGGCGAAGCCTTCGACAAAGCCGCACGTGTTCTGAATCTGGACTACCCCGGCGGCCCAATCATCGACCAGCGGGCTCAAAACGGAGACCCAAAATCACACCGGTTCCCGCGTCCGATGATCCACGACCCACGGCTCAGGTTTAGCTTTAGCGGCCTCAAGACGGCGATCCTCTACGAAGCCAACGGGATTCCCGGTCAAAAGGAACCGCCGCCACCGCTCACGGAAAAACGCATCGACAACCTGTGCGCCGCATTCCAGGAAGCAGTTGTCGATGTTCTCATCGCCAAGTGCAAACTGGCACTCAAACAAACCGGCTACAAGACCCTGTGCATCGGCGGAGGCGTCGCCTGCAACTCCCAACTGCGCAAGTCGCTGCAAAAGCTCCGACGTCACCACTCAGTCATCTGCGCCCCGCCCGAGTACTGCACCGACAACGCGGCCATGGGCGCCATCGGCTGGGAACTATTCGAACAAGGCATTCTCGCACCACTAGACGTCGACGTAACCCCAGGCCTTATCCGCGTCAAAGAACGCTAAGGCACGCACGCAATTCCCAATTGCATTGGTTTGCGACAACGACGTTGCCGGATAGCTCACATCGACTCTACTTCTTCTTCCGCTTCATCGTCGCTCGTCCGCGTGCGAGCGGGACCTGGACGACGGCGTCATCCTGTTCCAGCTTCACGGTCACTTGCTTGCTGACTTCTTTGTCGGTTCCTCGATAAAGCACGACTTCCAACAGTGCCCGGTTGCCAACAATCTCGCCGACGACGTGACGGACTCGGACTTTGTACTGACCGGAATGGGCCACCGGGCAAACGTATCGCTCGACACAATCCTGTTCGTTAATGCCGCTTCCGTCGTTCAACAAAAACCCGCCGCTATCCGTTTGCGGTTCGCCATAAGAGCACACTGTGCCAGTTGGCTCTTCGACAATCAGGTCCAGGTCGCCCTTGCCGCTCCAGGTCAGCTTCAACATCAAATCGCGTTGCTTCGCGTCTTTGACCTGACTTTGAATTTTCGCGGCTGCCTTCCTTTGCCCTTGTTTCATCAGCGCCTTGTACGCGTCAACAGCCGCACCATCAGCCTCGGTGTGCAGCTTTTCGTAATCTTTAACCCAGGCGTAGCTCAAGACTCCAGCCGCACCCCAGCCGATGCTGGCCCAGTCTTTCTTATCGCGAGCGATGCGTAGTCCCAACACGTATGGTTCAGGCCGACTTGGAGCTAACCTGGCCGCCTGCTTGTAAAGCTTCAACGCCTGCTCGTCCGCATCCAAACGTTTCAGGAACGCCGCAGACATCATCATGCTGGGCACGTGCACCGCAGTGAAGTCGATTCTCGAAAGGAGAGCACGTTCTACTTCTGCGGGAGGCCTTCCGGTTAGCTTCATGTACTGCGCAAGAACATGGTACATCCAAGGTTCGGAGTAGCCACGAAGCAAAGCAGCTTCGATGACTGTCGTAATTTCTTTGAACTGCTTCTTGTCGTGCAAAGCAAGCACTGTTTCTCGAACAGCACCTTGGGCTGGCTTAGAGCGTTTGAACAACTGCTCCCAGGATTCGCCTTCCCTCAGCTTGAGCCTAACTCCGCGCAAAGAAGCAGCGGGCGTCTTTCTGGAAGACACCCGCTGTCCTTGTTTCACAGGCTTGTCAGCCTTACCGATTTTTACTCGATCGGAGTGGTTTTTTTTTGCGAGAAGGTTGTCGGAACGTTTCCGAGTCCACCGCCACCACCGAGACCACCGCCGAGACCGCCACCGCCGCCGAGGCCACCGCCACCGCCGCCGAAGCCACCTTGACCGCCACCGCCGAAGCCACCACCCTGGCCACCGCCCTGACCGCCGAAGCCACCACCTCCACCGCCACCGTTAGGAATGATCGGAATCGCCAAGTCGGCGACTGGATAGACGCGTGTTTGATAGTTCGCTTCGTCGTCGGCTTCCGCCTGGGTCGTGATGTACATGACCTCGTTCTTGATGAGGTATGTCAGCGGTTCATCAACTCCTTCAAGCTGTTCGAAGATAATCTTCATCGCACTCTTAAGTGAGATGTCGCTAAGTTGAAGATCTTCAGCGACCGTGATGTCTTCCAGACTTTCAATCTGCAGCTCTTCAAGAGCAAGCCGGTCGGCAATGATCGGGAACCCATGCACTTCTGAGATAAAGTCCAACAGCGACTTCAGTGAATCACCACCCTGGACAGGTTCGGTCGGCCCATCCAACGCGCGTCGAATACGACGAGCGGCTTCAGATTCCTTCGCCAGGTCAACTGATGACCAACGTTCGATACGTCGCAATGAGAGTGCGTTCCAAACTTCCGCTGCCGGGTAAATCACAGGTGGCTCATCCGGGAACGGAACGTGTGAACGTTCAACCTGATACAACGTTTCCAGGAATCGGTCTGCCCGCAAAGCTCGAAGACGGTAGGCCTTGTTAAGCTCATTTGCGGCAACCGAGTTGAACAACGCCTGAGTCGCCGGACCATTACCTGGTCGGAGGTCAATCGCGATACGAGAGACAGACTCAGCCTCATCGTACGCAGCGTCGTCACCTTTCCGGGCATCCACGAGGTTTTGTCGAACAGTCTCGATCAGTGTCTGAAGCCGTTCTTCTTCCAACTCAAGATCGTTAATCAAACCCTCTCGAGCTTCACTCGCTGAAAGTCGACGTTGAGCCGCAGCCTCAGCGAGTTCGTAAACCTGTCGAGCTGACTGAACGCCATACAAGGACGACTTCAATCGTCGCATCATGTCCAACCGAGCATCAGGATCGATGTCCGTCGAAGCCTTTACGGTTTCAAGCACGTCCTTAATCATGTTGATGGCCAGATCCGGCTCATCGCGTTCTCGACGATCAACTTCACGCAACGTTGCCTGAACCTGACGAGCGAGATATTCAGTTCGAACACGAACACGTTGCTCCACTGCTGAAATCGCGTCTTCATCACCTGGCCGCACAGCACCCAACTGGTCATCTGCTGAAGAACCAGGAATTGAGAGTGGTTCAGACTGAAGAATCAGGCTGTCCTGAGTCACGGGCGGAGTGACGGGTGAAGAAATTGGTGGATTCGTTGGCAGCGGTGGTTCATCACCGACTGGTGGCAGATCCTGGAAAGCAGCGCCAGGGTCCTGACCAGGTGCCTCCGCCGGCGGATCCTGACCGCCAAGTGGTGGTGTATTGTCCTGAGCGCCAAACAAATCGTCCTGGGCCATCGCGACCTGGACAGAGTTCCGAAGATCAAACTGGCGCCGAGCAATCTGCAGCATTGAGTCCCCGGCAATACCAAGGCCGAGTCCATCAAACTGAGAGGCCCGGTTAAACAGGCTCACCAATACGCCGTTTCGTTTTTCAAATCGGCTCTCACCGACGTTCAAGCCAATCGTCGCGGCATGTCCATCGGCAGCCACAACAGCAGCTGTCATTGAACCCGGAGCAAACAACCCCTTGCCAACAAAGACCGTTTCACGGTCGCTACGAACAGGAACCGGATTGCTTGGATAGATTTCCGCTGACTCAAGGCCTTCTGGCATGCGAGTAAGATAGTTGACTGGGTGGTGAACAATTCGGCCGAGCTGGTAACCGGCCACCGAAGCTGAATCGTCAATGCGGCCACGACCCTGGTCACCAGTGACAATGCCACCGGTTTGAACGGCCAGAATTCCCAGCAGCTCAAGGTCCCGATTCGGGCCAACAGCGTAACTGTTGAAAACGACGCGTTGCTTGCGGCACTTTGTCGCCAGGTCACGAAGACCATCAGTCAAAATCAGGTTCGCTGTGCTTAATCCATCGCCAATGTAGACGACTGAAGTTGGAGCACCGTTGCTGCTTTCCAAAACGGTATTCAGAGCACCTTCAAGGTTTGTGGCTCCCAGCGGAATTCGTTTCTTCAAGCGATCGACAGCGGTCGTTGCTTCAACTGAAGTCGCCGGAACGAAGCTCTTTGTGAGTGCCTTCGTCTGAACATCAACCGCGTACAAGGAAACGCGGTCGGCCGTTTCGAATCGATTCATCAGGCTGTCCAGAACCGACAACGCATGATCCCGATGCTGCCCGGCCTGACTTGCTGACGTGTCAAAAAGAATGACGTGTTGGCGGGGCGTCGGACCGATTTTGGTCTTCGGCTTCACCATCAACGCGTAATAGTTAGAACCATCGTCCGCGCGAAAGGCGTGGACCCTCGCAGATCCGTCGACGTTCGAGGGGCCTTCCAGACCGAAGGTTGTTGATGTGACGGCCGCAGCCAGCATCAGGGAGAGAACTCTCCGTGTCCCGTTCAATGTCATCAGACACTCCTAGGCGGGTGCAATGGAAATTGCGAAGTGAAACTTGGACCGGCCACGAAGACTTTCGCAACCGCCGGACTCATAAGACAGGAAACGCAAAACGCAAAGAGTCCACCAAGCATTCTACAGGGTGAATCGGCACTTCTCGAATAGAATTCTGCCCGAAATTGGCCATTCCTGCCGGTCGGCGGACTCCGGATTTCCCTTTTCGTTGCGTCTGGAAATCGAATTAGGACCGCCCATCTTTCCCGTAATTTCACCGTTTCACTGACCCACAATGGCCTGGTTCCCCCCGCAATCGGCAGTTCTTAACGCTCCAAAGCCGTTCACCTACTAACTCAGGGAACCTGTCCGCACTTTAAGGCCACTCCGACTGGTTCGCGGCTCGAAGCCGTTCCGATGACCCAAATGTCCGGCGCCAACTTATTGCGCTGGTTGTTCTGAAGACTCGGGGCTGTTTCAAAATGGCACCATCGCCGCACACACGAACCAACGCGGTCGTCACCATGGCGATGCTGGGCCTGGTTGGAGCCTTCGTTGCCGCGAATCAATCGCCACCGACATTCACAACAGATGTCTACGCAGTCGCCGTCTCGCAGCCGACTGTCTTCCTGCGGAACCCCGCCGGACCAAATCAGCGAGCCGTTCTTGCGGTCACCAACATGGACCTGACCAGGCCCCGTGTCGTTTCGCTAACGCCTCTTTCCAAAACACCCAACACAGCAGCGCCACTGACTCCACTCTCGCCCACGAACCACTCCGCGCACTCAAGAACATTACAACAGCGTTTGCCTGCCCGACCGGAACCGGTTGACCAACCGCCAGAGACCCGTCCGTTTGTTGTGCATACTGGAAACGGCCCATTCAACGATCCGCGGTTCTTCCACACCGTCCCCGCGCGATGCGTGGGCTTCAACGAATGCCTGGCCGTGTTCGCGCATCCTGCTGCCGATGTCCCGACCGAAGATTCAGTTGACCAGCTTCTCACAATCTTCGCCCAGCAACACAAACTTGTCGCGAACCTGTTCGGAACCCGCGCCGTTGACGTGGATGGCGACGGCAGGTTTTGTGTTCTATTGGTTCCAAAGCCTGGACCAAACCTGCCGACCGCGTTTGTACGGCCCGCAGACTTCAGCACTTCCGCAAACTCAGACCTAAGCAACGCGGCCGACATGCTGTACTTGTCCAGCCAGCGAATGGAACCACAACAACTCCGCACATTGATGACTCACGAATACGCTCACGCGATTTGCTGCAGTCTCCGCCCGGAGATCATGGAAGAAGACTGGTTGCACGAAGCCATCGCCCATTTAACAGAACATCTCTGCAATGCGTCACCGTGCAACATCGACCACAGAATCAGTCGGTTCTTTGAGAACACTCACCGGTACCCACTGGTTGTCCCGGACTACTTCTCCGCCAACCTGTACCGCGAACACGGTTGCCGAGGAGCAACCGCGACCTTCCTGACCAGCGTCAATCGACACGACTGCGGTACCGATAGCCTGCTGCCGGCACTCGCCCAATCACACGCGACGGGCGTCCAAAACATCACTTCTGCCACCAAGCTTCGGTTCCCCGCTGTCACCCGCCGCTGGACGAAAGACCTGCTGGAAACTGCAGCCACGCCGCACACACTAGGCCAATTCGTCATTCTCGGCCCCAGATCTGTCCCGTGCACTGACGAACCGTTGCACGTGAGTGTCGCGTCAACGGCGACGGTGTTCATCGAACTGCCTGGCCCAGCCTATGAACTGACAATCGAAGGAACGCTGCCACCACAGGCGACCATTCGAGTAAGCAAAGTCCGCCCGGAACTGGCAATCACGTCAGCCATTCACAGCAACGGCGACATTGAGATCCGCGTCGACTGCCCCAACGAAACTCAGCGTCTTGTGTGTGGAGCGGAAACCGTCGTCGATGGCAGAGCGACATCGCTTGGGCTGCGAGAAGCCCAAAACCCCACTAAGCAGGCAACCTTCCGGTTCCAGTCAGCTTCCGCCACGAACGGACCAATCACAATCAAGGCGTTTGCTGAATTGAGCGACGGGACCATGATAACTGGCAGAACAAACGTCGCGCCACTGGCGGTTCAACTGACAGCCAAGCCAGGAATCTCCGCTAACCAATAGCCGAACCAGTTCGCTGAGAACGCAACGAAGGCGGGACATTGCTATCCCGCCCGAAGCACCAACCCGCTTCCTAGCGAGCCCGCAGCAGTTGATCGCGCCGCGTGTAAAGCTTCTTCAGTCGTTCGCGAGAATACAGCTTCACAACCTTGTCTTTGTAAGTCAGACGCCCCTTGCTGTCAGTTGCGAGATGCGGGAACACATCAGGACTCGCGCGGCCTGCGTAAAGCGCGGCGAAGGTTTCGGGGTCTACACCGCGGTTCTCTTCGAGATCCTTGATCGCATCGACGCCACCGTAGGCGATGGCGAACGAATTGGCTCCGTCAACAACGGACGTGTACTTGCCCTCGCCCTCAAGAGCCGTCGCAATCTCACCTAGTTTCTGGTGGAGCAACTGGAGGTTCGTAATGGTCTCACGTTCGTACCCGGTTTGACTGACAGCCTGCGCGTGCAGTGCGGTTGGCTGCGGGTGAAAGAACACACCCAGCCCGTAACCGAGGGCAAGAATTGTAAGACTGCTGATGAGTCGTGACCGCTGCATAACACTTCTCCGAACCGCCGAATGACAGCCAATGAATGGCCCTCTATCGTGCGCGGCAGTAGAGACAGATGCAAGACGATTACCGTCTGCCAGGCTAAACGCAGTGGCCGGACGTTGGACCAGGCAAACCTGCGAGGCTTGTCGCGTAGTAGGCGTTATGCGGCCTTGTTCATCGTTTCCGCATTACGACGGGCGGTTGTGAGAATCTGCTTGCGAGTGTTCTCCTGCTGCTTTCCGCGGTTCCCCACGTAGAAGCTCATCACCATCATGAATCCGCAAACAACAAACGCAACAGCACAGCCCAGCAGGGCAACTTGATCGTCGGAGAACGTGGAAAAGTCCATGTTATGCCTCACAGCTCGGAACGGAACGGATGTCGTCGTTGTCATCCATGACTCACGATCCCGCAGTTAAAGTGTTGTCGGCATGGTTCCCCGATACGCTTCACGCCGCGCTTGACTTGTTAACAACGCGGACGAGGGCACAACGGTTCACAACTCTCAGCACGATCGGGGCTTTGTGCGCGAATTAATTGCGTGGTCCGGCTGGGTAAACCGCACGGGTCAGCAAACATGCGACCAGCTGCCGGAAAGCTGGCTCCGAACGCGCGTCAGGCCGAAACAGGCCCACGACGAATTTCCAGCACCGCGCATGGAAAAGGGGAGCTCCAAACAGAACTCCCCTCTTCGACTTATCCAAACGGCAAACGACTTATGCGCCGATGCCCTTGATCTTCGCCATGAGAGCCTCAACGACCGGCTGCAGAATATCCGCAACGCCTGGCAGTTCCTTGGCCTTGTCGAAGAGTCTGGTCAGGCCCGGAACAACGCGGTTCGCGATGTTATCCAACAAGACAGTCTTGCCCTTTTCCGGCAAAGCTGTGAACCCTTCATTGAGACCGTCCAGTTGACCGGTGACCTCTTCGATCTTCGTCGCCGCGTCTTTGGCACTTTCTTCATCAGTGATACCGTCAAGCGCAGCGAACGCACCATCGAACAACTTTGTGAACTTGCCACCGGTTTCCTTGAGCTCCGGTACGTCGTCCAGGTTGGGCAATGCGAAGCCGGACCGTCGTACTGGCCTAGCGCCTCCGCCACCACCACCTCCGCCCATCGCAGGTGCGATATTAGCGGGTCGCGGTTGTGGGGTATTTGGTTGCGTGGTCTTCGGATCCTCAGCGTCCTGATCGCCACTGTTGACGTAGTTGTAACCCAGGTAGCCCAACACACCGACGATGATTAACGGAAGCAACATCTTCAGAAGGTTGCCTCCAGCCTTAGCCCCTTCAGCGGCTGCGTCCCCAACGGCTCCTGCGGCAGCACCCGCCGCGCCAGTTACGGCTCCGGCCGCATCACCTACAGCTCCAGCAGCCGCGCCCGCCGCATCACCAGCGGCTCCAACCGCTGCACCAGCCACACCCTTTGCCGCATTAGCCGCGTCACCAACGGCACCAGTAGCCTGTGAAAACAGACCCTGCTTCAAACCCAGTGCGTCTGACATACCTTCGGGCATTACCGCACCGATATTGTCTTTTTGAGACATCAACATCGAAGCAAAACCGCCGGCGTCCAGACCCTGGCTCTTTTTCATCTTGCCCAGGAAGCCCATCACCAAAGGAGCCAACATGCCCAACATCTTCAGAACCGATCCGGACTTCATGCCGCTGGCACCAGACAGCAGATCTCCGATTCCGCCCAGCTTGTCGCCCAACAAGCTTCCCAAAATGCCGCCACCACTTTGAGCGACCTCTTCGTGCTTACCGCCCCCACCAAAAATGTCGCCGATGGAATCCAGCAGGCCGCCATCGTGTTCGTCCAGCTGCTTTGAGAGCTCTTCGGCTCCTTCAGACGTCGATGACTTGCCAAGGATTCCGCCAAGAATAGAACCCAGCATCCCGTCCATCGCGCCCTTTGTTTTCTCCTCAGGCTCACCCAATACACCCCCCAGCTGTCCAGCAATCTGTCCACCTAGTTGGTCTTTCAGCATATCAAGAATATTCACCGCTCATCTCCGATTAAAAAGTAACGCCCAGCAGATTTATCTATACGTGAAATCCCCGGAACCGCAACCGAACAGGGCACACTAATCCACTGATACAGTGATCAATCCCTGCAATCGGGTACCAGACAGTTGGCGCATCCCAAAGCGAGGACCCAACAGACCCACCCCGAAATCCCCGGTTATTTTTCGACGAGCCATTCGATAGCGAGTAAACTTGAAAAACACAGTCGACATGTTCTCTGGTAGGAGACGTCATGGGCAGGCTTCGAGGGTCTTTTCTGGTCACAGTTCTCTTCGGTATCGTGATCGTCGTGTTCACGAGCTACACGTTCCTCAAGTACCAACCGCCCATCCCGGACACCAGTCCTTCTCTGGACGAGAACACGGACAGCGTCACTCGAGCCGTCTCCCGGAACTCACAAATTGCTGACTCTGGCTCCGAATCTTCACTGACTGAATCGCGCGTTCGGCGACTTCAGGACGTCGTGCGAAATCAGCGAGCCGAACTCGCACGCTTACGTTCAGCAACCCGTTCGACAAACCCCAAGCCCAGGAAGACTCGGAAGACCAGCAGCCTGCTGTCAAAGCTTCCGGACCTGACGTTGCTCACAGGCAAGGGTGACGCGGAAGACAAGCCGACCTACGAACAACTCTCAAACCGACTTGTGGACCTGCGAGAGTTCGCCGTCGAACTGGAAGAAGAACTCACAGCGGCCGAATTGGTAGTGGAGATGCAGTCAACAGAGATTGAAGAACTGCAGACCGAAGTGGAAGAGACTCGTGAGCGTATTGCTTCAATTGCAGACGCCAGTGAAGACATTGACTCCGTCGTTGGCCGACTGCTGGAAGAATCCCGCGATCTGGAAAGTGTGGCCAGGCAAACCCTCATTCGCTTGGGGCCACCGGCAGCGGCAATGTTGCTTGCATTGGAAGACCAACCGCCGCACGTGCGGTCGTGGATTACCGACCTCCTAACGGAGATCGAAATCGACCAGTCTGACTCAGACCGCCCATAACCAACGTTTCCCAAATTTTCTGGAACGATCTGGCAGAAGTCGCGTCGTAGTAGTATCTCACAGCCTTAGAACAGCCCGTGTCACAGCGGTTCGTAGAGATTTCAACAGCTAACGCTTCTAACGGATTGTCCCATGCGCCGAAGCCTCATTGCCGCCTGCCTGCTCTGCCTTATAGTACCGACTTGTGCGATCTCACAGGTCGTAGTGGTCCGCAACAGGCGTGACATCGCACGGCGCCCAGCCATGCCGAACTATCGAATTCAGGAAGTCGAAATCAACGCGACCCTGAAAGACCAGTCCGCATCAGTGCAGATGGCTCAGGTCTTCGAGAACCAAAGCCCGCGAACAATCGAGGCTCAGTTCCTGTTCCCAATGCCTCACGGCGCAGCCATCAGTGGTCTCACCCTGATCGTCGACGGCAAAGAACTCACCGGCGAACTAAAGAAACGCGAAGACGCGCGCCGGATCTATGAGAACATCGTCCGGCAGCAAAAAGACCCGGCACTACTGGAATACATCGGTGACGACGTGTTCAAGACCAGCGTGTTCCCGATCCCCGCCGGACAAAAGCGCCGCGTCGAAATCAGGTACACGCAGTTAATGAAGAAGGAAAGCGGGCTGGTTGATTTCACTCTGCCACTTGGAACCTTCAAGCACACGCAAAGACCAATTGAGAAGACCCGCATCAACGTGCGGCTCAACACCACAGAACCGCTGAAGACCGTCTACAGCCCCACCCACGACTTCAACATCAACCGCCCGGAAGAAGACCGCGCGCGGTGCAATTTGGTTTTGGACAACATCACGCGACCAAATGATGTTCGGTTGTTGTTTGGAACCAAAGGCGGCGACGTCGGCATGAATCTCATCAGCTATCGCCCTGACAAAAACAAGGACGGGTACTTCCTGCTTCTGGCCAGCCCACGCGTTAAAGCGAAGAAGAAATCCCGCATCCCGAAGACTGTTGTCTTCGTGGTCGATAAATCCGGCAGCATGTCGGGACCAAAGATTGCTCAGGCGAAAGCTTCGCTGAAGTACATGATCAACCAACTTCGCGACGAAGACACATTCAACATCGTCGCGTACTCAACCGAAGTCGAATCGTTCCGCCCGGAGATCGAAGTCGTCAACGAAAAAACCAAAGCCGCAGCCCTGGCCTATGTCGAAGACATCTACTCAGGCGGAGGAACCAACATCGACGGCGCCCTGACAGCAGCACTCGCGCAGTTGAAAGATCCGCAGCGGCCCAGCTACGTCATGTTCATGACCGACGGGTTGCCAACAGTTGGAATCAAGGACGAAAAACAGATCGCGGCGAACGCGAAGAAGCTAAACGAGGTCTCTTCCCGTGTCTTTAGCTTCGGCGTTGGCTACGACGTCAACAGCCGACTTCTCGATCGGCTCTCTCGCGACAACAACGGCACATCGATCTTCATTAAGCCAACCGAAGACATCGAAGTCGCAGCGACAAACATCTTCAGAAAGGTAAGTTCGCCGGTTCTCACCTCACTGAACGTCAAGGTAACACCCGAAAAACACGACAGCGAACGCAAAGCCATCAAGCGAGTGTATCCAACACAGCTCACAGACCTGTTCCGAGGCGAACAGCTGGTCATGGTCGGCCGCTACCGCACCGCAGGGCCAACCACCGTCGTACTCACCGGCGATGTGAACGGCAGGAAAAAGACCTTCAAGTATGAAGGCAAGTTGGAAAAGCATTCGACCAGCAGTACGAACAGCTATGTCGAAAAGCTCTGGGCCACCAGACGCATCGGCGAGATCATCGATCAGCTGGACCTCAACGGGCGCAACCAGGAACTCATCGACGAGCTAGTCGCGCTAAGCCTCAAGCATGGCATCATGACGCCATACACATCATTTCTCGCCGACGAAAACGTCCAACTCACGGACAACCAAAACGGCCGCCGAGCCGGCCAGAGACTTGAGAGTCTAGACATATCCGGCGGCAGAAGCGGATTCGCTCAACGCGATTTCAAACGCTCACTGCAATCTGCTCCAAACGCCCCGGCATCGCAGGTGATGGACAGCTTCGGTCTAAGTCGCGAAGGGAAAAGTATGGGCTTCGGGGGTGGGGGCCTTGGTAGCGGTAGCGGATTGGGTGGCGGTGGAGGCCGGACATCAGCAAGTCGGCCATCGCGTTTAGGCGGTGCCAAATCCAACTCAAAGAAATCAAGGGGCGGGGGCCTGGGCCAGTCCGCAGATAAATCCGAGGAGTCGGACGAAGAAGAATCACTGCGACCGGCAGAACGCGTCCGCCGCATCGCTTCCAAGACCTTCTACTGGAAGAAAAGCGCGTGGATCGACGCCGAACTCAGCGAACCAGAATACAAAGACGCTGCCGTCGTTGAAATCGAACAGTACAGCAAGGAGTACTTCGAACTCGCCGCAAAGGACCAAGGCAAGTGGAGTAAGTTCCTCTCACTCAAAGAACCAATCGAACTACTTCTGGGTGGCAAACGCTACCGCATCGTTCCCACAAAACCAGCGAAGCAGGCATCCGGAACCGGAAAAGCCGAAGCCGCCGATCCTGCGAAGAAAAAGTAGGCCTGCACAGAACCGGTCTGCTACACCAACAGCGGGGCATGCAGTCGTTACTCCCAACGCTTCGTCGGATCAATCGGCTTCCCTTCCCAAATCCACTTGTCGCCGTCACGAACCAAAATGCGATGCTTACTGTTCGGCGCAGGTGGAACGCTACTAACGGGAGCCCACTTGCGATGGCGATCAATCACTTCATCGTGGCCGTAGCGAGCGATGTTCTTCCACTCGTTCGGATCCTTGCGAAGGTCGTACACTTCTTCGCTGCCATCGGCGTATCGAATGTACCGATAGTGTTCCGTCCGAACTCCGTGATTCCCAGGACAATGAGTCGTGATGGCGGGCCATTCGCGTTCTGCGTTGGCGTCTTTTAACTGAGGAACCAGGCTGTGGCCTTCCAATAGTTTTTGGCTGGGCAGCCCGCACATTTCCGACAACGTTGGATACAAGTCCAGCAACTCAGCGGGCTTTGAACACTCAGCATTCGCAGTCACACCAGGACCGGCGAAGATCAGTGGCACACGCGTCGAACGTTCCCAAAGCGAGTTCTTCCCTGAGATCGCTTTCTCACCCAAATGCCAACCGTGGTCCGACCACAACACAACAATCGTGTTGTCCTGCTCGCCGGAAGCTTCCAGCGCATCCAGGACTCGCCCAACCTGGCTATCAACAAAACTGACGGACGCCAGATACGCTCGCACCAATGGCTTCAACTGCTTCTCATCCTCCAGCCAACTCAATCGCGGCTCCGGCAACGTCCAGTGCAGATACCACGAAAAGTCCGGCGTATCTTCGCGGTCCGTCTTCAGAATCGGAGGCATCTCCAACGATTCGTTGGGATACAAATCGAACCACTTCTGCGTCGCGTAGCACGGAACGTGTGGCAGAAAGAACCCGCACGCCATGAAGAACGGTTCGTCCTTCTTTTCCCGCGTCGGCATTTCCCTGAGCCGATCGACGGCCCAACTCGCCACCTTCCAATCGCCCTTGTCTTCGTCCTTATGCGGGAACACGCCCCAATCAACTAACGGATGGTTCCCCATCGGCGTCGTGACCAACTTCTCCTTCGGCCGCGCTCCGACACCCGCATTCGGTCCCCACTCATCGAACTCCGCCGCCCGTGTCTTTCGTGGCGGGTAGCCTCCATGATAAATCTTGCCCGTCGTCAACGTGCGGTAACCGGCCGCCTTGAAATGCTGCGGCAACGTGACGATGTACTTCAGCTCCTCAACATTCCGAAACCATGGAGCCAACCCATAGATCCCCGTCGTAGAAGGCCGCCGCCCGGTCATGAGACTCGTCCGCGACGGATTACAAAGCGGCGACTGACAATGCGCGTTAAGAAACGTCGTCCCCCGCGCGGCAAGGCGATCCATATGCGGCGTCTGAACTTGCGGATGGCCTTTCAGCGGTCCGACCCAATCGTTCAGATCGTCAATCGCGATCATCAGCACGTTCGGCTTATCAGCCGCAATCGCCGGGACGGAAATACAAAAGACGAGACAAAGAGTTAGCTTGTTCATGCCGTGTAAGGTGATGTCTCAACAACAACACTTCAAGGCGCTCGGTTGTTGGAAGAGGCACAAAGCGCAACCGCCAGTCACCTCGCCCCTTCTTAGGGGAGAGGTCGGGCTGTAAGCCCGGGTGAGGGGACCGCGCAGGTTCGAGCAATCAAGGCGGAAACGAGCAATCATCGGTATCCCAGCTAAGCCCTCTCCCGCGGCTGAGACCGCGACCTCTCCCGCAAGCGGGAGAGGTGACATGCTGTTCGAATGTCGAATGTCGAACAAGGAATTTCGAAGGTTGAAGTTCTGTGGTGCCAATTCTTACTTCTTCATTCAACATTCCTTGTTCGACATTCTACGGTCCTGTCCAGTAACCGAGCCACCGTTGTTACTTGGAGATTCCTCCGCCTCTCGCGGCGGGAGAGTCGGCAGCTCGCTTGTTGGAAGGAGGCACAGAGCGCACCCGCCAGTCACCTCGCCCCTTTTTAGGGGAGAGGTCGGGCTGTAAGCCCGGGAGAGGGGATTGCGCAGGTCCGAGCAATCAAAGCGGAAGCGAGCGATCCTTCAGTATCCCGGTAAACCCTCTCCCGCGGCTGAGACCGCGACCTCTCCCGCAAGCGGGAGAGGTGACTACTGATCAATCCCCAGCAAGCCAGCGTAGTACGCCGTCGTTTCTTTCAGACCAGCCGCCAAGTCGACTTTCGGTTCCCAGCCCAACACGCGTTTGGCTTTGGAAATATCCGGGCAGCGCTTCTTCGGATCGTCCACCGGCAACGGTTCGTGCTTGATGGTCGATGTCGATTTCGGAACCGCCTTTAGAACGGCTTCGGCGAGTTCCAACATCGTGTTCTCAACCGGGTTCCCAATATTCACCGGATGCACTTCTTCATCCTGATCCATCAGTCCCATCATGCCGGCAATCAGATCGCTTACAAAACAGAACGATCGTGTCTGCGAACCATCGCCGTAGACGGTCAGCGGCTCGTTGCGAAGCGCTTGAGTGATGAAGTTGGATACGACTCGACCATCGCCCGGATCCATGCGTGGACCGTAGGTGTTGAAGATGCGAATGAGCCGCGTGTCCACGCCGTGCGCGATGTGGTAGTTCATCATCAAAGATTCGGCGATGCGTTTGCCTTCGTCGT
>CAZAIB010000070.1:0-20527 GCA_964485095.1 uncultured Planctomycetaceae bacterium
TTTCCCACCAGATCCAAGTGCCAGTCAATGGTGGGCAATGCCCACCCTACGATCGCTTCGTTTGAGGTCGAGATTCGTTGTGGTTGTAGACGCTTGCCTCGTGTCTTGGAGCCATGTTGGCTTTGAATCATCAGTCGATGACGTGGTCATAGAACCGCACAAGTTCTGCACTATGGAGTCCAGACGGCCATCCACCAGGTACAGCGATTTGGATGCCCACGGCTTCGATCCGCTTGGGGCTGACACGGGGAGCGGTACAGACGAGATCGATTGCCACCAGTCGTGAATGTAGTAACCCATCGGCCCGCTCATGGGGAGCGGCCGCCTATGGATGAACGTGTTCTGGTCGATCTCAGACAGATGCGAGGTTCGACCGTTCTGAGCAACGAACCTGGCGTCGGTGGCAAGGACTTCCGCCAGGGCCTCGCGCGGCTCAATGAATCTGCAGGAGTCAACAAAGTCGCCGGTTGTTGTCAGCTCAACAACACACAGGCCATGTCCGGCAAGCACGGTCCGGTGGTCGAGCCGGCATGACGAAAACCCGTTCAGATATAAGCAGCACAAAACGTCCGCCAAACAACTGGTTGAGAACCCCGCTTTGCCTCCGTTGGTCAGCTCCAGTAACAGATCAATTGGTCCCGTCCACCGTTCAGGCAGTTGCGAGAGCTCCCAATCCCAATGCCAACGGTACGCGTCATCTGGCGATACCAATGGTGACATCCCTAGATACTCAGTCGATCGATCAATCCATTCTGTAGTAGGTGGCTCAACTGTGATCCCCCAGTCTGTACGCGGTTGGGCAGGACCTCTTGTCCGGAACTTCAAACTCTCCGAATCGGCTCGCGGTAGGTCGTCGTACGTTGGCCAACTGAATTCGTACCCAGCACGCGGATGGGTCAACAGTGCCAGGATGTCCGTTTCGGCCTGCTTCGGATCGGATTCAACAGCGGCTGTCGTGAGGAATTCGCCCTTCGTAAACCACCTCGGTAGCTTCGTTGAAGCGAACGACGCCTCCCCCACCTCAGCGACTCCTTGTTCGAACAATCGTGCTCCGCTTTGAGTTGGGACATCGTGTTGTTTGCCTGTGCACAGAGCAAACCCAACACAAACTAAAGCTGCGAAGGCGCATCCGAGCGCGCATTGCTGCATTGCAGTTTTTTTGTCAGGGATGCCGCGTGATTTCGGATCGCTACTCATCTTCGTGACTCCGTAGCCAGGCTTGATTTGCTTTCTCACATTCCGGGCAGTAGAGAATCAGGTCAGTTATGGTTCCGCCAAGAGACTCTGTCCCGTACGGTTTGGCAAAACGAAATTCCTTGTTTCGCGCTTCGTGGAATCCTGATGGCGGGAAGACCATTGAGACCCGGACGTTTCCATCGAGTCCGAATGTTTCGAGCCGTTGATCCTCGTGTAACGGACAGTGTTCGCCGCCAGCCAGTTGACGATACTCATCACGCCGATCGTTGAGGAACTCTGAGTCGAGTCGGCCTGTGATCATCGTGCAGCCCGACAATGCAAAAATGCACAACGCAGCGATCATGATTCTGTGAAACCCCGTTGGGGTATGGGTGTGGGTGGGCGCTGATAACCCAGCGTGCGCTGCGCGACGCTGGGCTTTGTTGTGGAACGCCGTTGGCGTTCGTTGATGCGTGTCGTCCGTTTCGTTGGGCAGCCCTTCGGCGAACGCGCGCAAAAGTCGCGGAGCGACGACGCGGAGCGAATGTAGCGTGCGGCGCAAGCCGCACGTGGGTGATTCAACTGACGGAGCTAAGCTGCGGAGCAGCGACCGAAGGAGAATCGGTCGCTGGTGACGGTTCGAACTTCCTGCGGTCGCTGCTCCGCAGCTTGGTAATCGTGGACGGACCGTGAACGTGTGGCTGGCGCCACACGCTACGTTCGCTGCGCGTCGCTGCTTCGCAGCTTTCGGCCGGGGGCTAGCGCCCGTCCGTTTACGTCCGAGGGACTGCACGATTAATCCTCCTGCTTGGCGTCGCCGCGGGCGAAGATGCTGGCGACGTATTGCAGGACGTCGGTCGCGCTTTCGTCGTTGTAGCCGTAGTGTTTGATCAAACGCGTTTTTACGATGTCGATCTTTTCCTGCGTGTCGGCGTCGACGACGTTGGAAACAAGACTGGTGAGTTTGATCGTGTCTTTTTGATCTTCGAACAGCTTCATCTCGAGCGCTTTTTGCAGGCGGTCGTTGGTTCGGTAGTCGAACTTCTTGCCGTCCAGGGATAGGGCGCCGATGTAGTTCATGATCTCGCGGCGGAAGTCGTCTTTGCGGGTCTCCGGGATGTCGATCCGTTCTTCGATCGAACGCATGAGTCGTTCGTCCGGTTCTTCCTTCTCGCCGGTGAACTTGTTGGTCACCTTTTCCTTTTGCGTGTACGCCTTCACGTTGTCGATGTAGTTCGCACACAGGCGGCTCATCGCTTCTTCGTCGGCGGCGATCGCGCGTTGGACTTCGTTCTTGACGATGTCGGTGTACTCGTCTTTGACTACGGAAATCAGCTGGCGATAGTGTTCGCGCAGGTCGTCGTCGTGGATGAGCGAATGGTGACGCAGGCCGTTCGAAAGTTCTTTGAGAACCATGAACGGGTTCAGGCTGGTGGCGGCAGGGTTCACGACGAGCGCGTTCGAGATCTTGTCCTGAACGTATCGTGGTGAGATGCCAATCATGCCTTCCTGCCGCGCTTCTTTGCGAAGCTGGACGACGTTGTCGGTTGTGAAGCCGGGCAGCGATTTGCCGTTGTACAGCTTCATTTTTTGAAGCAGCGTAAGCCCCGCGTTCTTCGGTTCTTCCAACCGAGTCAACAGCGCCCACATGGCGGCGACGCCCAGCGTGTGCGGAGCGATATGTTTGCCGCGCACGCGTTCTTCGTTGTAATCCTTCTCGTAAATCTTCAGTTCTTCGGTGAACTTCGTGACGTACGGGATGTCGATTTTGATGGTTCGGTCACGCAGGGCTTCCATGAATTCGTTGGACTGCAGCTTGCGATATTCGGGCTCGTTGGTGTGCCCGATGATGACCGTGTCGATGTCCGTCTGAGCGAACTTCTTCGGCTTAATTTTGTGTTCCTGCGACGCACCCAGCAGGTCGTACAGGAACGCCACGTCCAGCTTCAGCACTTCGATGAACTCAATCATGCCGCGATTGGCAATGTTGAACTCACCGTCAAAGTTGAACGCGCGCGGGTCGGATTCGCTGCCGAATTCCGCGATGCGGCGGTAGTTAATATCCCCGGTTAGTTCTGTGCTGTCCTGGTTCTTTTCGTCCTTGGGCTGGAACGTGCCGATGCCGACGCGGTCCTGTTCGCTCAATGTGATCCGGCGAACGACAACGTCTTGCACCACCTTGGTCCAGTCGCCGTCGTACTTGGCCAGCTTCTCCTGAAACATGAATCGGCACAGCGGATTCAAATCGCCTTTGACCTGAATGCCGTAGTCATCCGGTGCGATTTCGCGGCCGTCGGTCAGGAACTCGATGACTTCTTTCCGGTGCTTGACGGGAACCAGCTTCAACGGCGCGTCGTTCATGGGCGACCAGGTGATGCTGCCGTCTTCTTCTTTCCACCCGTACGAATACAGCGCGCCTTCGTCGGTCTTGCTGTAGCGTTCCAAACCGCGCTTGAGCAAGCGGGCAATCGTGGATTTGGAAGAACCAACCGGCCCGTGCAACAACAGCACGCGGCGCTCAGATCCGTACTGCAGCGCGGCTGAGCGGAACACATTCACCACTGCCATGAGCGACCGGGTGAGTCCAAAGATGGCGTCGCGACCGTTACCATCGGGATCGTCGAAGAACGTGTACCGGATGCGACCGTCTTTGGATCCTTCAACAGGATAGGTGCCGTACGACATGATCATGTCGTACGCCCGCTGGTAGGCGGTTCGCGTAACCTCCGGCCTGGTCTTCACGATCTCCAAATAATCGGTGAAGGACCCCTGCCAGTTTTCCTGGTGATAAGCATCAGCGCTTTGCGTCTGTGAGATCTTCTGCAGAAGTTCGTTTGCTGTACCCATGAAACCACTTTCGTGTGGAGGTTATGTTTATGTCAGTTGCTTACTCGCTGTAGGTCGTGCTTTCTGGTGTCGTTCTTGTTGAGTCTGTCATCGTTGTTTGTCGTCGTCTTTTGCTGTCGCGCTCACGGTTCCCAACAGCGCAGCAGCGAATGGTCTTGGTTCTGTTGGTTCCCCGCCAGAAGGGACGCCGAGAGCGAGACAGGCTGCTGACGGTCATCCCTGACCAAACACAGGTTGTCAAAGTGGGAGCAGTGCACCCAGAACCCTGCGGAATCCGCAGGTAACGTGGGCTGGGGAATTATCAGGCTGTCCAGCAAAACTGGCAATAGAGGTTTTCGGCTGTTCACTAACAGGTTTCGTCAATCGCCTCACCAATGCGTCACTGCAGAACCGGATTCCGCACATTTGAACGACCGCGCCGAATATATCCCTGGCTTCTCGGTGGGTTTGATTTGAAGGAAAGTCAGCGCAATCAGACCGAACGGACTATGAAATAGTGGATTGCCGAAACCAGACTCAATCGTTTAGCGCGCTAAGGAACTGCCAGTAGTGTTCACGCCGAAAGTCTTGTTAAGAAGTTCTGAGTCGTGCATGCGACTGGCCTGACAGAATTGACCAACATGACAATCCCTCCCCATTCTTCCGAAGAGAACGAACGCGCGTCCCGCTCTAAGCCGTTTCAAGAGATGTCGGACTCGCTTTTCGCTTCGACCTTCCTTCCTGTCCCGATTCCGCAATCCGAACGACCATTGGATCGTAGTCTCAAGCCAAATGGAACGGCCGAATCTCAACCCACGGTGCCTTTGAGCGACGAGCCTCAACCTGTTGGGGCTCGCGTCGAGTCACAGTATGAAGTCGAGGAACCTACGTATCGGGACGCCCCGTCACCACAACATGAGCCCCCACCGGCACCAGTAGGGTCACGCGATTTTGTTGAAAAAATTGTGGAACGCGGCGTGGCAACAGAAACGCTTCCGCTGGCTGTCTTTGCAGTTGTTGCATCGATGGCCGTCATGCCGATGCTGCTGACTCACCTGGGCCACTTATCACACATGCCGCACCGAGCTCACTACGGAGTCGTGTTGGTGGGCTTTATCGCGCTGGTCGTTCGGCGGTGGTACCGGGCGGCAGGAGAACCAAACTTCCGCTTTACGGTTGTGGATGTGGCCCTGCTGGTCGGTGCGGGTATCGCGTTCGCAACAGCGTCACGAGTCGACTCACCATGGGTCGGCGTTTTCTCGTGCATCCTACTGGCTGGTGTTTTCCTGCGTCGACTGCCGTCTGTCGATGGCATTGGTTACACAGGGCCGTTGGCGTTCCTGTTTCTACTGTTGCCTCTGCCCCTGGGATTCGACGAACAACTTATTAAGTCACTGCAGGCGTTTGTAACCGGTTGCAGCAGTCGACTGCTGGACCTGGTAAACGTGAACCATCTGGTTTCCGGGAACGTGCTTGAACTGCCAGGCAGTCAGCTTTTCATCGACGAAGCCTGCAGCGGAATTCAATCGCTGTTCGCGATGCTGACCTGTGTCGCGTTCTTCGCTGCATGGACCAGACGGCCGGTGGTTCTCACAGTTCCGTTGCTGGCGGCCAGCGTCGTGATGTGCACCATCGTAAATATTCTGCGCATTGTGATTGTGGTTCATGCTGAGTTGCGTGGGATCAATCTGGTTTCGGGGTGGCAGCATGAATGCCTTGGCAGCGGCCTGTTCGTTGTGGCTCTGTGGCTGGTTTACTGCTCCGAAGGATTCTTCCTGTTCCTGCTGGCTCCCATTATCAACCCGGCAACGGGTACCCCGGACAACCGATCGGCCAGGTTCTGGAACAACCTGACGCAGGGCATTCACGGTGCCGTTTTCGGGGTGGTTGAAACCGAACGTTCTGAACCATCCCAGCCAGTGACATCCGGTCTGTTTGGCTTTCGATTGCCACCCGTGTTCACTCGGCTTGCAATGTTTGCCGCGACTGTCGTCTTCGCGTTTTGCGGCATCAGCCAGCACGTAGGTGGAGCCGACCGAGCGCCGTTGAGGTCTTTGAGCCAAATTGAAGAGCAAATGTTTGAGCGGTCTGAATCGCTGCAGGAAGATTCGCTTCCCGAATTGCTGGGGCCGTGGAGGCGCAAATCGTTTGAACGCATCGACAGATCGAAAGGCCCGATTACCGACTCGGTGTCGTGGGTTTATCGTTCGCCGTTCTACAAAGCGACCATCTCACTGGACTATCCATTCTTTGGAGCCCACAACGTCAGCGAGTGCTATCACCTGACTGGTTGGGACGTCCAGGAAAAGGTCACAACAGGGGCCGGATATAGCAAGGCGACATTGAATCGTCCGTTTGGCGAAGTCGCACTGTTGTTTTACGACGTATTTGACGCTTCCGGCACCGTGGAACTGGAGAGCGTCAAAGGGAAACTGTCTGAGCGGATGAAGGATTTCGAGAACAGTAGCGAACGGCCAACGTGGCAGTTGCAACTCATCATTCAGTCGGACTTCGGACTATCCACGATGGATCTCAACGACATCGAAACGGCGTTCGTTGAAATCAGAGATGAACTTCGGGCTCAGATCATGAGCTCAAATGGCGGCGGGCAAATTCATCCACTGGAATCGGGGACCAGCGATGACTATTTCGAGTGAGATGAGTTCCTTTATGTGGGCATGGTTCCGGTCCAGACCGGGGCACCTGCTGCATCGCGCTGCGATGATCGCAATCCTGCTGGCAGTCGTCAGCGTGCCTGCGTTCCTTGAAACTCCCAGGAACAGCCTGATCGCGCGATACAGGAAGGCTGGCTTCAAGGCGCTGCGCGAGGAGAAGCCAGAGGTCGCTGAGCTGTACTTCAAAAGAATGGGACGTCTGGACGCGAACGACACCGAAGGTCGGTTCGGGATGGCTTTGACTGCCGAGAAGCTTGGCAACAAACCACTCGCGCACCGGCTCATGACGGGACTCGCACACGGCGAGACTTCTTACCCGTTGGCTCATAACTGGTTGGCTGAACAGATTCTGAATGATCGTTCGAAGAACCTATCTGAAGACGACTTCTGGATGGTGCAACGTCATCTGGAACAAGCCTCTGCGGATCCAACCGCGCGAGTGCAATCGCATGCGCTTCTTGGAACCATGCTGTTGGCCCGCGGAGAAAACCACGAAGCGATTCCACACCTGGTAAGCGTCGTTGATGAACGGCCGGAGCTGCGAATCTCATTGGCCCGCGCTTATGCGGCGCTTGGGAGTCATGAAGACGCCAAGTTTGAAGTCGAACGCGCTCGAGCTCACTTCCGAGCATTGAGTCTTACGTCGCCCGGGAATGCGGACTGTTGCCTGATTCGTGTTCAATGCGAGTTGATGGCGGGCGATCGAATCACAGCGGAACGTGTTCTCAAACGAGCTCGACTTCGCTTCCCTGAGGATGCGCGATTTACGGAAGTGTTGCAGGGTATGCACCTTGGCGCATGCGATCGCGCTTTGAACGACCGCAACTTTGAGAAAGCTCTGCGACACCTTGACGACGCGTTGGTTCTGGACGCAACGGCCAAGGGGATTGTCGAACGGTTTGGCGTGATCGCTGGTTCGGGTAGTGACGTCGCTGAGGCCGCGCTGGACGAACTGAAGCGAGTGGCGGCAGCCGGACACGCACCTGCCGCGGCTCATCTGGCAATCGGTGGAGTTCTGCTTGGACGCCAGCAGTTTGACGGGGCGATTCATCACTTTGAGCTCGGATTGCGGCACAATCCCGAGAGCGTGGCTTTGTTAAATAACCTTGCGTGGTGCCTGTCGCATTCAGATCCGAATGCAACTGCCAGAGCACTGAAGCTAATCGATTCTGCTCTGCAACGCGTCGACAAAAAGTCGAACCAGCGGGCCGAGGTTTTAGAGACACGTGGACAAATACTGGCAAAAGCAGGGCGGCTGTCAGAGGCGATTGTTGATCTTGAGCAAGCCCTGCCGAAGCTCCACCAGCCAGCTGCGGCACACGCGACTCTTGCCAATGTTTACGATCGATTGGGCCAGCCTTCGCTGGCGAACGCGCATCGTCAGTCTCCTTTCGAGAGAACTGCTGAAGCGGGTTCGGAGAAACCTACACGGCAATAGGAGTTCTGGCATGATCAAACACATCGTTGCATCGGCAATCCTCGTCTGCCTGACGCTCCATGCGCCAACATCGCGCGCGGGTGTTATCTTTTCGGATGACTTTGATCCGATCGATGGGTCCCAGTGGACGCTGACATCGACAGTCGGGGCCAGGGGAAACGGCATACAAGGATTTGACACGGGAAATGCCTTGCACTTCGCGGGCTTCGGAGTGCGGCAGGCCACCACGATTGCGGTAGATGTTTCAAGCGGCGGGACGATTGAGTTCGACTTCCGCGGGGGCAACGAGGACATCGATGGGAATATTTTCTGGGAAGATGTCGATGCCGGAGAGAACGCGGTTGTGGAGTACTCAACTGATGGAGTCAACTTCACAGTCATTGACGAACTGGATCTTGTTCAATTTCGCGATGATGCTCCGGTCACGAATTGGCTGACCTATTCCGCGATAGTGCCGGCTGCTGCACAAACGGCAGCAACCCGATTCCGCTGGCGCCAACTGAATCACAGTGGTTTTCGATTTGATGAGTGGGCAATCGACAATGTCTCGATCACAACAGCGACGCCGGAACCTTCGACCTGGATTCTTATTGGACTGGCCGGGTGTAGTAGTGTGTGGGTTCGACGGCGCCGGCGGGTTGATGCCGGGGAGTTGAATCTTCTGGAGTCGGCCCTCGTGGGCACCAGCATCTCGATTTGAGATTCCGTTCAATCTCCCGTGACCTCCCCCGCACCTGAGTCGCTTGCGGGAGAGGGAAGACTGCTTGTGGTTGGTTGGCCGTACCGACGGTCAGCTAATCGCCGCAGCCAACTTCCAGGTTCACAGAGGTTTGGAACAGCCGGCATTCGTGGCTGTTGTGGTCGTTGAGGCACTTCATCCAGGCTGCCAGTTCGCTTCGCAGTACCTCGGCGATCTGTTTGTACTGACTGCCGGCGTGGACTCGGTCTCTGAGATCCTGAAGAGAACTACACAGCGTTGTGTGTTCAGAACGTAGCTTTTCGACTTCGTCTTCCCAGTAGGGAAACGCCTCCAGGACCTCAGTCATATAGCCGCCTTCTTCACGCAGGCTAAACTGGGTAGGGAGTGTTTCGAGCAGAGCATCCAGGATGGTGAGCATCCAGTTGCGTTCGGAAAGCCCGGGGCGGGATTCGAGGACTTCACGAAGATCTCCGAGGAGGATGTACTGCATCTGAGTGTATCGGCCCAACTGGCTGACCTGATCCTGACGCGGTGTGTCGCTCATCTACTACTCCTTTGATTTGGGATGATTTAAGTCGTGCTCTGCTGCGGTTCCTCTGGTTCGGCCAGTCCATGGCAGGTGTCGAGTCGTTGAAGGCACATCGTACCGGCGAAAAACTGTACCGTCAAAAAACTGGCGAGTCTTGAAGGCCGACGAACGCTGTAAGTCGTTCAGCAGATTGATGTTCGGTGGCTAAGTCCGCTGGCGATCGAATCCCGCCGCGACGCTGAAGTGACTGCTTGGTTATCTGAAACCGTCTTGACCCGGTTCCGGGGGTTCTCGTAATAGAACTCTTAACAGCGTGTTCACCACGCTGCTCTCTCTCCAAGTTGCATATCTCCGGCCAACCGGCCATACCGCTCTCGCGGGATCTCACAACCGATGCCATCTCACCGAAGAATACGCCCCATTGCGTATCTGCTGTGCGCGTTCGTGCTATGCACGTTGTACAGCGGTTGCGCAAGAAAAACACACTTCACGGCGAGGACGCTTCCTGCAAAGTGGCGAGTCCCACCTCGAAGCAATCCGCAGGAACAAAGTCTTGCGGCGCTTGGCAGTTTGCCACGGTACGCGAACTCAATTGGCCCTGGTGACCACCTCGCAGTCGATATCGCGCCCAGTTTGGAAAGAAACCAGGTTATTCCCACGCTGCATGTCATCGTGAGCGATAACGGCACGATTCAGTTGCCGCAACTTGGCCAGGTGAATGTTGCGGGCATGAAAGCAGAGACTGCCGGAACTGCGATCCAACGTGACTTCGTGCAAAATGAGATTTACCGCAGTCCCCTGGTCACGGTGCGGATTGAAGACAAACGCACCAACAAAGTTCGTGTCATCGGGGGCGTGAATCGGCCCCAGGTCTACGAACTACCGGCCGACCAATCAGACGTCCTGACTGCCATCACAATGGCTGGTGGCCTGGCTGAAGATGCTGGTGACAAGATTGAAGTTCGAACTGCTGGGGGAGTACCGCAGGGCATGGAATATGCGGCGATCTCACCAACTGGAATTCAGCAGGCGGGCTTTAGCCAGCCAATGGGAACAACGACATTCGCCGCAGCGCCGGTGACCATTAGCCTGAGCACCCTGGCTCGGGGTGGTGGGATGGGCGGGAATCCGGACGGTTACAGACTGCAGGACGGTGCGGTGGTGATGGTTCAAAAACTGGACCCGCTTCCGATTTCGGTCCGTGGATTGGTCAACAAACCCGGACCGCTTGCAGTCACTGGCAAAAACGTTCGTCTGTGGGACGCTCTCACTAGTGCGGGCGGAGTCAGTAACCAGTTTGCCAACAAAGTTTGGGTCATTCGTCAGACACGTCAGGGAGATCCGATCACGATCTCACTGAAATTAAGCGACGCGAAGACCAGCGATCGATCCAACATCCTTCTGGCACCTGGTGACGTTGTTTCCGTCGAGCAGACTCCTGCAACGCTGACTCTGGATGCACTTCGGATGCTTCGCTTTGGCGTCTCAAGGCTGGATACCCTGTTCTAATGTTGCCTGGCCGCAGGATGCGGCCTTCTCATTCCCTCTCAACTTCAAAAACTCAAACGCATGCAACCGACTTCTGACACGCAAGAGCAAGCTCAGCAAGCGACTACTGGAATGCCGGCTGGCATTAACGGCCTGCATTTGTTGATGCGTTTCTTCCGCACGGTCCGACTGCGCAAGAACATTCTGATTGCTGCGCTGATTGTGGCGTGTGCGATTGGACTTGTGTACTTCATGACGGCGACTCGGCTATACCAGGCCAGTGCTGAATTGATGATTGTCGAAGTGAACTCCAAGAGCGACGACGACGACGCCGACTCCACCGCCGCCCGAAGTAACATGCCGACGTTCCAGCGTGTGATGGAAAGTAAAGATGTTGTTGGTCAGGCAATCAGCACGTTGCCACCAGATGCTCTGATTGATCTGGAAGGGGTCCCCGAAGAAAAGTGGATTTCAACAATCCAGGACAGCCTGAGTGTGCGAGCTATCCGTCAGACGAACATCCTGGAGATCTCATTTCGGTCTCGTAATGCAAAAACGGCGGCGGTCGTTCTGCAGCACCTGCTGACTGCCTATCGCAGTTATTTGAACGAAACATACAGCGACGTCTCTGCGGAGAAGGTTCGTGACCTTGAAGATGCCCAAAACGCCTCCGTGGCCAGAGTGACGGAACTGGGTCGGCTTCTGCTTAGTGCAAAGCAACGGAATCAGGGATTCATCCAACTGGATGCACAGGGCGCGGCCACAACGATTCATAGTGAGAAAATCAAGACACTTAACGGGCTTCAGGTTCAGGCCCAGCAGGAAACGGCGAACGCTCAGGAATATGTGCGGTCGATTGACCGAGCCATCAGTTCCGGCGAGAACCTTCTTCCATTCCTGATGGGAGCCACAAACGAAGCGGGCCGCCCTCTGATTGAGGATCTCAGCCGTCAGAAAGACGTCGAGGCATCGCGTCTGAATCAGGAACTTCTGGACCTCCAACTGCAACTTGCCGAAGACCTCAACACATTTGGTGAACGGCATTCTCGCATCAAGAACCTGCGAGTGCAGATCGAGTTGAAGAAAGCCTTCATTGATGATCTGCCGCTTCGTCACGCGAAGAAAATGGAAACAGCTGCCAGGACCGAATTGGTTCCTCAGTTGCGTGCGCTGGCCATGCGGACGCTGAAGTCCACGTTTGAGAAGCAGGAATACATCACAAAACAGCTGCGATTCGAACAACAACAAGAAGCGAGAATTCAGGCCGAACTTCAGCAGATGCGAGCGCTGGAAAGTGAACTCAATCTGACGAAAGCCAGAATTCAGGAGAACGCGGCCACCATCTTTAATCTCAGGCTCAACGCAGATGGGTCAGTCAAAGCCAGAGATATCACACCGCCAACGGCGTTGTCTGCACCAGTGACTCCAAAGATATCCATCGTCGGCATGGCTTCGTTGCTGACCGGTACCGTACTGGGCTGCATGATTATCTACATCCTGGATGTTTTGGACGACCGGTTCCGGTCTCCGGAAGAACTGCAGATGCACCTTGGCGTGCCGGTGCTTTCAATGGTTCCGAAGATGGAACAGATCGAAGGCGAAGGGCTTTACACGGTGCAGACGTTTGTAAAACCATCCGGAAGCGAAAGCGAAGCTTTCCGATCGCTGCGAACGTCCATCGACTTCTCACACAGTGATACCCAGCGAATCGTCTTCACCAGTACGGAACCTGGTGATGGTAAGACAACAGTCACGGCCAACATGGCGGTCGCGTTCGCTCAGTCCGGAAAACGAACACTGCTCATCGACGCCGACATGCGGCGTCCGGGTATGTCTACGTTGCTTGAGATGCGAGACACGCTTGGCTTGTCTCAGGTGCTCAGAGACGAAGGTCCGATAGCAGACAGCGTGGCTCAAAACCTGCGCGTCACACCGCAGCAGGGACTGGATGTCCTTTCATCAGGACCACGTCCGCTAAACCCAGCCGAACTCCTCTCAAGCAATCGGTTCGCCGAACTGCTGGCATGGGCGGAAACACAATACGATCAAATCCTCATCGACGCTCCACCGGTCCTGGCCGTCAGCGACCCGGCGATTATTGGTCGATTGGTTGACGGAATTGTTCTTGTCGTCAGACCAGACAAGGACCGCCGACGCATGGTCATCAGAGCGACCGAAAGCCTGTTTGCTTTGAAGTGCAACGTGCTGGGCGTTGTCGTCAACTACCTGACTCCTGAAACCGGCGGCTACGGTTATGGTTACGGGTACGGCTACGGCTACGGATATGGCTACGGTTATGGCCACGACGAAGAGCCTGAAGAAGAAGAACTGCAGCAAGCCGCGTAATTCAACTGCCAGGGACGTTAGTCGAATCGATCTGGCAACCGATTCATGGTTTGAAGGAACAAACCACTGCCATGAAGATGTCTTCAACCGGATCATCACGTAAACGCAGACGGCGTTCGTCTAAGAAGTCGTTGCCGACGCCCATCGCTCCACCTCTGGACCAACTGGGGACTCCGCTTGCGCTTGAGAACCAGTTTGACACACTCCTGTTGCGCTGTGTCGATGCTGGCTTTGCGTTTCTTATCCTGGTTGTCCCGTTCATCATGGGCGGTCGCGAGGCACCCGGCCAATTAGCTTTGGTGTGTTCGGCCTGTTGGATCGCTGGCAGCTGGGGCCTGCTGCAAATGCGTCAACGCGAAGCGCGATGGACGCTTTCGCTGGCGGAACCGCTTATCGCAGCGGGTGTCGCACTAGTCATTCTGCAAATCGTGCATCTGCCTGCTGAACGAATACAGAGCCTCTCACCGAGACTGGGCGAACTGCTTAGCGGCTGGCAGGGCACTGCCGGATCGCAAGCGTGGGATCAGCTTAGCCTGATGCCGGCTGAAACGCTGGACAGCCTGATGGTTCTGATTGCGTACATATTGGTGTTTGTGGTCGCGATGCAGCGGATCCGAACTCAAAACGATGTCTACCGGCTGATGGTGACGCTTGCCGTCGCAGCAACAGCCATGGCAGCGTTTGGGCTGCTGCAATATGCCACTTCCAACGGGAAGTTTTTCTGGTTCTACGAGAACCCGTTCACAGACACCAGACGTGTCGTGAAGGGCGCGTTTACGAACCGCAACCACTTCGCGAACTTCCTGGCGCTTGGCGTCGGGCCTCTGCTGTGGTCTTTAACTGCGGCCACGGTTCGTTCGAAGACCGCGAGCAACAAGGACTTTTCCGATCACGCCGGATTCGGTGTTTGGTTAGTCGTTGTCGCGCTATCTGTGGTCGTCTTTGCGACGCTGTTGTCTCTGTCACGAGGCGGATCAATCGCAATGGGTATCGCGTGCGTTGTTTGCGGGTTCGCCATCTACCGATCATCGATCATCAGCGGCCAACTGGTCCTTGCAGGCGTCACCGTGATGGTCATTACGTGCGGCTTAATCGCGGCGTACGGGGAAGATCAAATTCAGAAACGACTGGACCAAATTGCATCGGCGGATGTCGAACAGCTAGACAACAGTGACGGACGCCGAACCATCTGGGCTGCGAACATTGCGGGAATCAAAGAATTCCCCTCCGTCGGAACAGGCGTCGGAACACACCGCGAGGTGTATCCGATGTACATGGAAGAATCCGGCGCGGATCACATGGCTGAGTTCACTCATGCTGAAAATGGATATCTGCAAGTCTGCCTTGAGACCGGGAAAATTGGTCTTGGCATGTTGTTGGTCGGGTTCCTGTTTGCGATCTGCTGGACCTTCCGCGGTTTAGGTGGCGGAGCAGGACCATTGATCGCAGCCGCGCAGGCTGCATCGCTTGCCAGTCTGTTGGCGAGTCTGGCTCACTCAGGCGCGGACTTTGTTTGGTATGTCCCGGCATGTGTGGTTCCGGTTCTGCTACTTGCCGCTTCCGCGTGCCGTTGTAGTCAGCTGCAAAAAGAAGACCGCGGTCAGATGCCAGCGATGATGCCGCTGCCCCGACTCGCGTGGACACTCGCTGGCGCCGGTGCACTGGCACTTGCTATTTGGATGGTTCCGGCCAAGTACCGCCGCGTTCAGGCACAACATCACTGGTACGCGTTCCAGCGAATCACAAACAAACGCAACAGCGCACTGATTCAAAACAGTTCGAACCTGTTTCGAAATCGACTTGTTGCGGTCTCCCGAACAATTGCAGCTGACCCTTCGATGGCCCGACCGCACGCCCAGATGGCGAAGATGTGCATACAAGCGTTTCTGGAACTGCAGCAGGCCAGCGAGAACCCGATGCCTCTGGCTGAGATCCGCAGCGTGGCCCGCATGGACTACCGTGACGACTGGGCTGGTCGAGAAGAATGGCTTGGTCGTCTGTTTGAAGAACGCGGCGACTATCTAAAACGAGCACGCGCACACGCTCGGAAGAGTCTCGAACTTTGCCCACTGCAGGGTGAAGTCTATCTGTATCTGTCCGAACTCGATTTTCTGGACGCCGACACCGACTGGGACAATCGAAAGTTTGTTGCTCAGGCAATGCAGGTTCGGCCTCACGAACCTAAAGTCCTTCTGGTTTCAGGTCAGCAAAAGCTACTTGCCGCGCTAGCCAACACCGACCCGTCAACGCAACAGCAGGAGGTTCTGGAAGCTTTGGAACCTTTCAAACGGGCGTTCAAACTAAGCCCGTCTCTGCAGTCGGGCATTATCGGTGAGGTCGCTGTGATGCTTAACGCTCCGGTGCTGGTCCAGTTGTTCGAACCGGACGTGGAGGCACTTGCATTCATGGCTGATCGGTACCGACAACTTGGTCGGTGGCGTGACGTAGGCTATTCACTTGATGCGTTCACAAAGGCCGCTTTCAAGATGGCCGACGATCCTGAAGTCCCCGTTGAGCGACGGGTGCGGTTCCTTCTGTTCGCGAGGAAAGCGTGCGACGAACTTAGAGACGGGCAGCGAGTCGAAGCATGCTTCGCCAAAGCTGCAGAGATTAGCCCACGTGATTTCCGCATCTACTACCAGTACGGAGTCTGGCTGGCCGAACGAGAACAGTTCGCGCAAGCCGCAGAGCAGTTTCGGATCTGCACAGAAATTCGTCCCGGTGACGGACAGGTGCGCCGGCTAAGTCTGGCGATGAAGAAACGCGATCTGGATCTGCAACTGGAGGGCAGAACACGTATGGCTACACAGCCTCCGCCTGGGTCTCGCACGTACTAATTGCCGGCCACGAAAAAAGGGGCAGCCTTTGTGACTGCCCCTTTGTCTGCTTCTCAGTGAATCGCGAACTACTGCATTGATGCGGCGTAGTGCGTTTCGAATGAGATGTCGTACTTCTTCATCTTCTTGTACAGCGTTGTGCGGTTGATGCCCAACATGCGGGATGTCGCTTGTCGGTTCCAACCGTTCTGTTCAAGAGCGTCGATGATCAGCTGCCGTTCCGGAGCTGACAGTGCCGACTTCAGTGAATTGCGACCTGTTGGTGTCGCAGGCAATGCTGCCTGAGCCATCAGTTCGGTGGTCAGCTTATCCGGAAGGTCGCCACGTGTAATCTCAGTGCCGCGGCACAGGACGACAGCTCGTTCCAGAATGTTCACAAGTTCGCGAACATTGCCAGGCCATGAGTATTCCTGAAGAACTCGCATGGCGTCAGTGCTGATGCCTTTGAGATCTCGGCCATTCTGTTCGTTGAACACTTTGAAGTAGTGTTCGGCGATGGCTGGAATATCGCCCAGGCGTTCACGAAGTGGAGCCTGAGTCAGCGAGACAACGTTAATGCGGTAGTAAAGGTCCTCGCGGAACTCACCTTTCGCAACCATGTCTTCCAGGTCGGCGTTGGTCGCCAGAACCACGCGGACATCGACCTTGTGGGTTTCGGTTCCGCCCACAGCTTCGAACTCGCGATCCTGCAACGCTCGCAGCAACTTCACCTGCAAACCAGGTGATGCTGTGGCAACTTCGTCCAGGAACAGTGTTCCGCCGTCAGCCTGCAGGAACTTTCCGATCTTGTCGCCATTGGCACCGGTGAAGGCACCTTCGACGTGTCCAAACAGTTCGCTTTCCAGCAGGTTCTCAGGTAGCGCTCCACACGCGACTTCCACGAATGGTTTGTCGCGACGATCGCTCATGTCGTGGATCGCTCTGGCGGTCATGGTCTTACCGGTTCCACTCTCACCGAGAATCAGAACCGTCGTTCGCGTTGCCGCGACGCTTTCCATGACATCAAACATCTTGAGCATCTTGTAGTCGTGCCCGATAATGTTATTCACACCAAACTTCTCAGTGAGCTGTGCTTTGAGGTTCCGGTTCTCTTCGAGCATCCTGCGCTTTTCGAGCGCTCGTTCGATTGAGAGTTGGAGTTCCTGATCGATTAGCGGCTTGGTCAGGTAGTCGAATGCACCATCACGAATCGCCTCGACCGCGCTTTCGATGGTTCCGAACCCAGTCAGCAAAATGACTGCCGTTTCCGGAGCGTTCTCGCGTGCCCATTCAAGCAGCTGGAACCCGTCTTTGTCCGGCAGGTTAACGTCACAGACGACAACCTCGAACGGAAATTCCTGCATCCGCTCCATGGCTTCTGTGCAGGTTGAAGCAGCTTCGGTGCGATGCCCAAGGCTTCGCAGGTAATCGGCCATTGCGTCGAGGATATGCTTATCGTCATCCACAACCAGCAATGAGCCGCCGTTTTTCGCCTTCATTTCATAAACCCCTACTGTGTCTCTTCAATCGATGCACTGGGGGTGCAGCGATTCGTGTTGGCCACACTTCCTTGTGTGTCCTTTGAACGAGGGAGCTCCGTTGAGGGGGGAGTTAATTGAACTTAGGTCGCCTTTTCCGCACAGGTCGAGGTTTGTGTACACGGTGTGTTGTCTGCGGCAGACAACAAAGGCAACATCCATCCAACCCGCACAACCTGAACCGATTTGCCGGCCAGGCAGTGGCGATGGGCTTCCCCTTAGCTATATCCTTACTCGCCAAGGGCACACAGAACTTATGGAAACAGGGACATGTCGACAGACTTTGGCGATCCGGTGTGGGGGTCGATTCGAGAAGCCGCTGAAAAAGCGGACGAGCCGAACCTGGCAAGCTTTCTGCACTCCACAGTCCTTAACCATCAACATCTTGAACATGCGGTGAGTTTCCACATCGCCAACAAGCTAACCGTGCCCAGCCTGCCGGCCATGTTGTTGCGGGAAGTCATCGAAGAAGCGTTTCGGTACGACCCGAACATTGGGCACGCAATAAGAGCCGACATCTGCGCGGTTCAGGAACGTGATGCGGCGGTCGATTGCTGTTTGGTTCCGTTTCTGTTTCTTAAAGGTGTTCACACTTTGATCTCGTATCGTGTGGCCAACTGGTTGTGGAAACAGAAGCGCCGAGTTCTGGCGTTGCACCTACAGAACCGAATGTCAGAAGTGTTCGGAGCCGACATTCACCCGGCCGCCACGATTGGTCGCGGCATCATGATTGACCACGCAACGTCAGTGGTCATCGGCGAAACCACCGTTATTGAAGACAATGTTTCGATGCTGCACGAAGTCACGCTGGGCGGAACCGGTAAGGACGTCGGCGACCGACACCCAAAAGTCCGGGAGGGTGTTTTGATTGGAGCCGGTGCCAAGGTGCTTGGCAACGTGGAAGTTGGTGCCGGATCGCGAATCGGAGCTGGCAGTGTCGTGCTAAACGATGTTCCTGCTGGAACCACTGTCGCCGGGGTTCCTGCTGTTGTTGTCGGACGCTGCGCTGACGAACAACCGGCACTTGTCATGAACCATGAGCTTCCGGTAGACCAGTTCGATGGCAGTGGAATCTAATAATTCGAACTGGCCACTTCCCGAACCGAGGTGGCGCGAGGAAGACCTTGGGCATCCGATTCCGGACAACGAACACGCGTGTTCCGTCTGCATGCCGCTGTGGAAGCACAACGTTGGCTACGAAGAAGGCGATCAGTCCGTCGTTTCACTGTTCAAGACTGGCTACCCACGGTTCTTCATGCATCCGGCGGTTGTGCAACTGACGGGCCAGCTTGCGCAGCAGCACGACGCTGGAGCTGATCGGGCACTCATCCTTCCCAGCCCCCGAGCCGCTGCCCGATGCGCGGCATATGTCCTTCATCGAACCGGAACAGAAGCCGAAATCCATAAGACAAACACCGGCGTCACGCTAGTGCTGGCTCAGGATGACCCTAGTGGTCGCGCGCTGAGCGAGTTCTGGCAGCACGGCGGCGAGATCGTCTCATCACGAAGCGCGCAGGCGTGTCTGGCCGGACAGCAACTGGCGATCTCTGCGACCGCAGCCAGACAGCAGATCCTGCACCGCGTCGCCGAACTTCAGCACGTTGATTCTGAAGACGTGTATCTGTTTCCGTCGGGCATGGCGGCAATCTACGCCGCCTGGCGGATTACTCGCGGGCGAGGTGCGCCGGTTCAGTTTGGGTTCCCGTACGTTGATACGTTCAAGATTCTCCAGCGATTCGGAACCCAGCAACCGTGGTTCTATCCGAACGGGTCGAAAGCAGAACTGGCTGAGTTCGAAGCTCGACTGGAGGCTGAGTCAGTATCGGCGCTGTTCTGTGAGACACCCGGTAACCCGTTACTGAAGACTCCGGATCTTGCTCGGCTTTCGAATCTATCTGAGCGACACAAGTTCGCGATCGTCGTTGACGACACGCTTGGCGCGATGATCAATACCGATGTGCGGCCGTACGCTGATCTCATCGCGACCAGCCTGACCAAATTCTTCTCCGGCGGCGGTGATGTTCTGGCAGGATCGCTGATACTGGTTCGAGATCGTCCAGGCTACGCTGAACTCAAACAGCGTCTGGACGCCGAGTACGAAGATTTGCTGTCCGATGCTGACGCTGAAATCCTTGCGGCCAACTGTATGGATGTGGAAGCTCGAGTTACTCAAATCAACGCAAGTGCCGCAGAATTGGTAAGCGTTCTACGAGACCACCCGTTGGTCGAACGCGTCTACTATCCTGGCGAGACTGAACCGGCACTGTTTGATGCTGTCCGCGACAAGCACTTCGCATCCGGCAACGGTGGGTTGCTGTCCGTGGTTCTGAAGAACGCAGAGACCGCCGGACCGAAGGCCTACGACGCACTACAGGTTGCCAAAGGTCCGAACCTCGGAACCAATTTCACCCTGTGCTGTCCCTACACGATTCTCGCCCACTACGAAGAGCTGGAATTCGTCCAAAAGTGCGGAGTCTCTCCGTACCTGCTGCGAATCTCCGTTGGGCTGGAAGGAACCGATTGGGTTATCGATCGCGTTGTGCGCGCGATAGAGAGTTCTTAGCAGCCACGAAAAACACGAAGAGGCACGAAAAGTGGTGTGACCTTTTCGTGCTTTTTCGTGCTTTTTGTGGCCATCCCACCGCGTTTCTGAACGTGCGGGATGCGCTAACTTAAAGTCGCAAGCGCTGCGTTCAACGTGGCACTTGGACGCATGGCTTTGCCAACCAGCTCTGCATCGGTTGAGTAGTACTCGCCGATGTCAACGGCCGGCTTTTACGGCCACGAAAAACACAAAGAGGCACGAAAAGTGGTGCGACCTTTTCGTGTTTTTTCGTGCTTTTTGTGGCCATCCCAACCGCGCTTCTGAAGGTGCAGGATGCGCTAACTTAAAGTCGCAAGTGCGGCGTTCAATGTGGCACTCGGACGCATGGCTTTGCCAACCAGTTCTGCATCGGTTGAGTAGTACCCACCAATATCAACGGCCGGTCCTTGC
>CAZAIB010000070.1:20627-34661 GCA_964485095.1 uncultured Planctomycetaceae bacterium
AACCAGTTCTGCATCGGTTGAGTAGTACCCACCAATATCAACGGCCGGTCCTTGCACGCTGTTGAGTTCGTCAACGATTTTCGCTTCGTTGTCGGTTAGCTGTTCAGCGAGTGGAGCGAACTTTGCAGCCAGGTCTGCATCGTCAGTCTGGCTGGCAAGAGCCTGAGCCCAGTACAACGCCAGATAGAAGTGGCTGCCGCGGTTATCAAGTTCGTTGACCTTACGCGAAGGAGACTTGCCGTTGTCCAACAGCTTGCCAGTCGCTTCGTCCAGTGCATCCGCCAGGACCTGAGCCTGCGGGTTGTTGTTCACTTTGCTTAGGTGTTCCAAAGACACGGCCAAAGCGAGGAACTCACCCAGCGAATCCCATCGCAGGTGATTTTCTTCCACGAACTGCTGAACATGTTTCGGAGCCGAACCGCCTGCTCCGGTTTCGAACAGACCGCCACCGTTCATCAATGGGACGATGGACAGCATCTTCGCACTGGTTCCGAGTTCCAGAATCGGGAACAGGTCCGTCAAGTAGTCACGGAGTACATTGCCGGTGACAGAGATCGTATCTTCACCCGCGGCGACGCGTTTGAGAGTAAACGTTGTCGCATCGGCCACTGACAGGATTTCGATCTGAAGCCCATCGGTGTCGTGATCTTTGAGGTAGGTGTTGACCTTCTCAATAAGCTGAGCGTCATGAGCACGGTTTTTGTCGAGCCAGAAGACGGCGGGCCAGCCGGTCGCGCGAGCTCGGGTGACGGCCAGTTTGACCCAGTCCCTGATCGGAGCGTCTTTGACCTGGCACATTCGCCACACATCGCCGGCTTCGACTTTGTGTTCCAGCAGTGCCGTTCCTGATCCATCGACAACTCGCACCGTGCCAGCAGTGGCAACCTCGAACGTCTTGTCGTGCGAACCATACTCTTCAGCTTTCTGCGCCATCAGACCAACATTGGGAACCGTGCCCATGGTTGTTGGGTCGAACGCGCCGTGTTCCTTGCAGAATGCGATTGTGGCTGAGTACAGATCAGCGTAACTGCTGTCCGGGATGACCGCTTTCGTGTCCTGCTGCTTGCCTTCACCGTTCCACATTTGTCCGGAAGTGCGAATCATCGCCGGCATGGATGCGTCGATGATCACGTCGCTGGGGACGTGCAGGTTGGTGATGCCTTTGTCCGAGTTGACCATTGCCAGGTCCGGGCCGTTTTCCAAACCGGCAGCGACATCGGCTTCGATTGCTTTGCGTTTGTCTTCAGGCAGTTCCTGAATCTGTGCCAGCAGATTACCAAGTCCGTTGTTGACGTTGGTTCCGCATTCATCCAAAGCCGCGCCGTGCTTTTCAAAGACCTCACTGAAGTACGCTCGCACAGCGTGACCAAAAATGATCGGGTCGGACACCTTCATCATGGTGGCCTTCATGTGCAGCGAGAACAAAACTCCCTGCTGCTTTGCTTCGGCGACCTGTTCTTTAAGGAACGCCAGCAACGCGCTGCGGCTCATGAAGGTTGAATCGATGACTTCACCCGCGAGAACCGGTACCGATTCTTTGAGAACCGTTGTGGTTCCGTCTTCGCCAACGAGTTCAATCTTCACGTTGCCGTCTGCAGCGACGGTGTGTGATTTTTCGTTCGAGCGGAAGTCGTTCTTGCCCATTGTGGCAACGTGAGTTTTTGAATCGCCGGACCACGCTCCCATCGAGTGCGGGTTCTTCTTGGCGTATTGCTTCACAGCCTTTGGCGCGCGGCGATCGGAGTTGCCTTCGCGGAGAACCGGATTGACGGCGCTGCCTTTGATTTTGTCGTAGCGAGCTTTAATCGCTTCTTCTTCCGGAGTGGATGGTTCGTCCGGGTAGTCGGGGACTGCGAAGCCGTCGCCCTGGAGTTCGGCGATGGTTGCTTTGAGTTGCGGAATCGAGGCACTGATGTTCGGCAACTTGATAATGTTGGCTTCCGGACATTTGGCGAGTTCGCCGAGTTCGGCCAACGCATCGCCGACGCGTTGGTCTTCTTTCAGGTTGTCCGGAAAGTTGGCAAGAACACGACCGGCCAATGAGATATCTCGTGTTTCAATGTCCACATCGCAGACTCCGGCGAACGCTCGCACGATGGGCAGCAGCGACTGCGTCGCCAGGGCGGGAGCTTCGTCGGTGTGGGTGTAGATGATCTTTGAGGTGGCCATAAGTGTGTTCCGATGCGCTGCGTCAGTTTCGAAAAGAGTGTTCGAGGCCGCAATTTAGGCAACAAACGGCTCGGAGGACAGCCAACGCCAATTGCCTGATATTCGGTCGAGTTCAGTCTGCAGTCCGGCACCGCGGACCGGTTGGTCGGTTCTACCAAAGCCTGCAAGCATATTGCCGACTCCGAACGTACAAACTTATGCATACAGCGATCAAATTTGATCTAGAATCAGCTGTGGCACGTCACTTTTTCTGAGGCATACGGCGTTGAAACGTTTTCTGATAGCTGCAATTGGCCTGGGTGTCGTCGCCGTTTTGGTGTTGCCACTGCTGTTCCCGGACGCACCCCCGGCTGCGCTGAAGAGATCGACGCCCGAGCAGGTGCTGGCGAAGTACGACCCCGAGGAACTTGAAGCCGAGATCCGCACATTTTGCACTCAGTGTCATGGCTTCCCGGAACCGTCGCTGTTTCCAGAACATCGTTGGCCCAGCGAAATTGACCGAGCGTTTGGGTTCCATCGAGATTCGGGAAGAACGGACGTTAAGGAACCAGATTCAACGGCCGTCCTGGCCTGGTACGTGAAGTATTCGGAACCACAACCCGTGGCCACCACACCGCTGGAGACAGACAAGGAAACGGTCTTCGCGCAGCCGGTGCCCGGGCCGATGTTGAAGCGAGCTGCAGGGGTTGCCAATGTGTTGGTGGTTGATACAGCAGCAGGCAAACAGATCTACACATCCGACATGATTTCCGGACGCATGAATTCGATTGCCGGCGATCTTACGACCTACAACCGGTTCTACGAGGGGACGAACCCTGGCCGCCTGCGACCGGTCGATCTGAATCCGGATTGCGAAGTCGAGTACCTGCTGTCTGACCTGGGAACTCCGGGCGTCACTGACGAACTGGTGGGCAAGGTTCAATGGTTGCAGCAGACCAGCATCGGGCCCGAAGGTCCGGTGTTTGACGTGACCACTCTTCAGGATGGTCTCGGCCGAACCGCCGACGCGCGCGCGGCTGACTTCGATGGTGACGGCGACCAGGATGTTGTGATTGCTGAGTTTGGATGGGAAAAGACCGGCAGCGTTGTGCTGTTGGAAAATGACAATGGGACGTTTAAGCGATCGACCATCGACAAACGTCACGGGGCGGTCCAGCTTGAGATCGTGGACTTTGATGCCGATGGAAAACTGGACTTCGTTGTCATATTCGGACAGGAACTGGAAAGCGTCGAGGTATTTCGAAACGTCGGCGATTTGAAGTTCGAAGTGAAGCAGATCTATCGCTCGGAAACTCCTTCGTTTGGAATGAGCAGTCTGGCGCTATTCGACAACGACGGCGATGGAGACCTGGATATCCTGTTCACATCCGGTGACATGTACGACAGCTTTCAGATTCAAAAGCATCATGGCCTCTACATGCTGACGAACGACGGCGACCAGTTCCCCGTGACATTCCTGGGAACGCAGATCGCCGCGATGTGTACCGAATATGGCGATGTCGATGGCGATGGAGACATCGACATTGTGGCCGGTTCGTTCATCCCGCAGGAAACCCCGTTCTACACATCTAAAGGCTATCCAGCTTTGGTTCTGTATGAGCAGACGGAGCCGATGAAGTATCGACCACGTGTGCTCAAAGCCGGCGATTGTGCTCACGCCGCCATTGAACTGGCTGACCTGGACGACGATGGCGATCTGGATCTGATCGTTGGTTCGATGCACGACCAGGGCAGTGCGAAGGACCCCGCTGTCATGGTCTGGAAGAACACAACCGCCGACCCAAAACAAGCGGCGCTTGGTTCGAGTTCCACGCCCGGCGAAAGTCGAATCGTTAACCAGCCATAGCACCGGCAATTTCACGAACAGCCGCCACAGTAGCCTGAATATCTTCTGCTGTCGTGAATGGACCAGGACTTAGTCGCACCGTCCCACCATCGGCCAGAGTCCCCATCGCTTCATGAGCCCCCGGCGCGCAGTGGAGTCCGGCGCGGGATTGGATCTGGAAGTTCTGATCCAAAATCGTGGCCACATCGTGGGGCTCGTAGCCTGCGATGTTGAGGCTTAGGACGCTGGTGGTTTCGACGTCTTCCGGTACGAACAAACGCACGCCTTCGATGGTGCTAAGCCCATCACGCAGGACGCGCATGAGCTGTTGTTCGTGGCCGCGAATTGCATCAACACCCGTCGCGGCGATGTGTTCCAGTCCAGCAGTCAGGCCGAACAGACCGGGCATGTTGTGGTTCCCGGATTCATAACGGTACGGAAGGTGTGTCGGCTGGGCAGCTTGTTCACTGGAGGAACCGGTTCCTCCCTGGCGGAAACTCTGCAAATGCTCTTCGGCACCAGGTCGCAGACACAGAACGCCAGTTCCGAGTGGTCCCAGTAGACTCTTGTGGCCAGCGGCTGCCAGGAAATCGATCGGCAGATCGGCCATATTGATCGGGACCTGACCAGCTGTTTGAGCCGCATCCAGCAAAACCAACACTCCGCGTTCGCGCGCGATTTGGGCGAGTTCTTCGATGGGCTGAATGACGCCTGTGACGTTGGAGGCGTGAATGAGCGACAGTAAACGAGTGTTGGGTTGGATCGCGTTTTGGATTGAGTCGGGCGAAATCAGATGGTTGGGGACGACCGGTACTATTGTTGATTCAACACCAGTTGCCTGAAGCTTGTTGAGTGGACGGAGGACGGAGTTATGGTCGATTTGCGACGCAACGACGTGGTCTCCGGGCCGCAGAAGTCCGTGCAGTACTGAGTTCAAACTGTCGGTGCAGTTGAACGTGAACGCGACCTGATCTGGAGAACCAACTCCAAGGAGGTCGGCCGTCAGTTTGCGGCACCGATCCATGGTGCTCTGTGAGTCCGTAGCTGATGAGTAAGAACCACGTCCGCCGGGCGCACCGATGTTGCGGTTGTAGTTGTCCATTGCTGCGTAGACGGACTCAGGCTTTGGATAGCTGGTTGCTGCGTTGTCCAGATAAATTGGCATGCAAAGATGATAGGAACCGTGCGAGGCGGAGGGCACAGTGGATCAACAAAAAAGAGCCAGGCGATTGCTCGTCTGGCTCTTTGGATTTCTGCCGGCAGTTGCGAGAACTGCTGCTACTTGGTCGTGCCGATCGCGTACAACCTTGCACGGTCGGTCACATACAGAACGCCGTTAGCAATTGTTGGCGTGCTGTAGACGGACGAGTTGAACAGTTTTTCTGCGATCTTTTGTTCTTTCTTACCCGTCTTAAGGATGGTCATTTCACCGTCTTCGTCACCGATGAAGACTTTGCCGTCCACGACCAGGGTTGAACCCCAGATGCCTGAGAAGGTGTCGTGTTCCCAGAAGCGTTCGCCTGTCGCGAAGTCGAGGCAATGCACGAAGCCACTTAGGTCGGCCGCGTAGACAAGGCCGTCATCAATCGACACGGTAGATAGTGTTCGACGAAAGATGAGACCATCCTTCTCGCCGGTAACTTCACCGGTCTTGTCGATGCCACCGAAGTGCCACATCTGGCCTGAGTTCGGGTTCTCTTTGAAACCGCCGTTACCGTCTTCGATCATCGGACTGATGTCACCAGTCTTGGTGGCGTCCATGCGGTAGATGTGACCAACGCCTTCAGCGTGTTCAGGGTCCTGACCCACGGCCAGTACAACGCTGTTATCTTTGAAGACCGGTGTCGAAATGATCGCGTTGCGAGTTCCGGCTCCACCAAGTTCCCAGACTGAGTCTTTCGGGTTCAGGTCGAACTTCCAAAGCAACTTTGGTTGTTTGTCGTTTGAGTCTGCGTCGAACGCATACAACCAGCCGTCGCCGCCCGGCATGTAAACCTGACCTTTGCCGTTAACAACGCCAATAGCCGGTGAGCTCCACTGACCGTGCAAAATGCGGTCTTCGGGAGAATTGTCTTCCCAGACAACCTCGCCAGTGTTTTTGTTGATCGCAAGGAAACTTGGAGCACGCGGAGATGGGATCTCCAGGTGAGCCTCATCGACACCGTTTGAGGTGGTGATGAAGATCTTGTCACCGTGAATCACGGGCGAACTGGTGGCCAGGTTGTGAGGGAACACGCCCAGGTCTTCCAGCATGTCCAGCGACCAAATGATGTCGGCGTCCATTTTGTCGGTGTCCGTTTCGTCTTTGTACGGACCGTTGTTCTTACCATCATGGAAACCTTTGATGTCCAGGCATTGCACTTCGCAGCGATTGGTTACCACGTAGACTCGGCCGTCCTCAACACACGGGGTTGAGCAGATACCCTGTTCAGGCCAGTCGTTGACTCGGCCATCAGGAAGCTTGTCTCGAGTCAACTGCCACATGAACTCGCCGGTCTTGCCATCGAACGCCATCAGGCAGCCCTTGTCACCTTTGTGTTTCGGTCGCTTCTCCGCACCATTGTTGGTTCCAACAATGACCATGCCTTCGGCGACAACCGGGTTCGCGTAAGTTTGCGAACCAAGCTCAGCCACCCACATCACCTTCTTGCCTTTAGCCGGGGTGGTAGCCGGTTTGAAGTCGATTGAGATGCCGGTACTACGGTTGACCATATTGCGAGACTTGTTGCCGCCCCACATGGCCCAGTCGCCGGTAACTTTTCGCTCAGTCTGAGTGACCGGGGCCGCTGCTTCTTCGGGTGCTGCGGTTGGACGCAGGTCGCCTTCATCACTGCCAACTCCGTCGTCCTCAGGGGCGTCGTTTGCCGGTGGATCACCTTCATCACTGCCGACACCATCGTCTTCAGGAATGGTCCCGCCAGTCGGTGGAGGCAGTGCCGGAGCCTTGGGCGGTGCATCGTTTTCTTCGCTGGCACCGTCGTCTTCCACCATTACGGTTTCAGTTTCTTCGGTCGCGACTTTTGCAGATCCGGCAACTGCTGTATCGCCCGAATCAGCCGGTGCTTCATCATTTGTTCCAGAGCCACCTTCGGGCTCTGCAACTGCGGCGGTACCACCGCCACTTGTAGAAGAACTACTGTCTGTTGTTTCAGTCTTTCCGCAGCCCGGAATGACAAACAACGCGACTACCAATATCCAGTTGAGTTTTTTCATTTCTGTATCCTTGGAACGCGAGTGCGTTGATTAATGGTCGTGCCAAACGCCGCCTGGAACGCAAACGTTCCTCAGGCTCCAGGCCTGGCCGGCTGTTGACACTGTCCCAGCGCTCTACTTGTTGTTGGCCTTCACCGAAACGTTATCAACAAAGCTGTCAGCCAGAGAATAGAAGTACAAGCCAGGACTTCCGTTGGCGTTCGGATTTGGGTCGGTCGCTTCCAGCGACCACCCTGTTGGTTCTTCATCTCCACGCTTCCACGCTTTGCCTTTGACATGGGCGGCACCGTCTTTCACTTCGACAGTCAGCTTCACGGTGTACCACACGTCCGGATCTGATTTGAATTTCATATCCTTAGCCATTCGCTTGTGCGGAGCCCAGCTTTGGATCTTCAGGCGACCCTTGTTGCCATCGATGAAGAAGTTGTAGCGATGGGCAGTCACGCCGACTCCAGGCAGCTTGCGTCGCATTTCGGTCATGCGAACATCGGCTTGGACGGTGTAATCTTTCATGTCTGACGGGCCCAACCAGATGTAGGCACTTGGTCGACCCTTACCACCTGTCGCCGTACTTTTCTTCCGCATACAGATGTCACCATCGATGTCCGTTGGGAACAGCTTCTTGGTTGCGTTGACCCACGTTGGAGGCACTCGCAGACCCTTGTATCCGGTGAAGTCCCAACTCCACGGAGCCGGTGGGAACACGCGAAGCCGCGCGGTCGCAGTCATGTCTCCGACTTTCGCCATGATCTCACCAGACTGCTCAGAAGCATCTGCCGGAACCATCACTTTCGAACCAGTCACCTTTGCACTGGCGAGTCCCTCGCCAACAGTCAAACCTTCTGCCGGCATCTTCTTGATGAACCGTCCGTGGCTGTCAAATGCGTGCAGCTCGAAATCGACTTCGCCGCCATTGCTAATCACTGATTCGAATGGAACCAACTTCAGGTGAGCAATCTCCTGCTTGACAGCGAGTTCTTTACCAAACGGTTTCGCTCCAGGGGACGCAAAGCCGGTTTTCTTACCGATACAGATCGTGCGGTCTCGAGTCACAAAGACAACTCGTCCGTTGGAAACTGCGGGTGACGCATAGATTTCGTCCATGCCCTTGAACCCACGACCAGCAGCGTCAGTGGTTACCTTCAATGCGTTCTTTGAAAGCGACTTACAACCCGCTCGATCCGCTTTCAGGATGTGAATGTGGCCGTTGACTTCCGTGGCGTAGATTTTACCGTCCGCCCAGATTGGCGATCCTTTGCCAACGGTTCCCAAGCTGTAGTCCCATAGTGCTTCGCCCGTTTTGCCGTCATAGGCGTACATTTTTCCTGTGTCGGCAACAGCAAACAGAACGCCGTCCTTCACAACCAGGGCAGTGTAGCCAACCTTGACGCCGTCAACTCGCCAGACACCACCAGTCTCGGTGAGGTCACCGCGTTTCGAAGCGTCGATGCATTGAATCCGGCCAAACTCTGTGTTGTCGATGTTGTCTTCACCATGAGCGATGTAGACCAGGTTTCCGTCAGCAACAGCGGTAGTGTTCAAACCGCGTTTTGACATTCGCATGCCCCACAGCTTTTCACCGGTGCGAGCATTCATGCCGTAAATGCCACCATCAGCGTTTCCACCGATGAGTTGTCGCACACCGTCAATAACCGTGATGAATGGAACCGAGTAGTTTGTATCCAGTGGCTTTCCACCTGGAGCGGCAGTCCACAGCAGCTTGCCGGTTCGCTTATCGAACGCGTAGTAAGTGTGCTTCGGGGGCGGGTTGCCGGTCTTGCCCCAGTTCAGCATGAAGAAGCTGACGATCACACGGTCTTCGTCAATGATCGGAGCCTGTGTTCGACCGCCGTAGCCGGAGATCTTTCCAAAGTCTTCGAACAACGAATGTTCCCAGGCAATCTTTCCGTCTTCTGTATAGCAACGGAATCGACCTGAAACGGAATGCACGTAGACGTGCTTTGTCTCTGAGTCACCAGCCATCGCCGCCCAGCCCACGCGTGGAGCTGGAATGTCTGTCTGGAACACGTTGAATTTGTCTTGCCAAAGCACCTTGCCCGTTTCCAGGTCACGACAAATCACCTGTTCCTGCAGGTTGATCTTGCCTGCTCCTTCCAGCGGATCCTTTGTCCGACAGTTCAGGTAGACGCGGTTGTTCATGATGATTGGAGTTGCACGACCTCCAAGGTCGTCTGACCAGAGTACATTCTCTTTGGTGTCCAATGACCAGGTGTCTGGTAGACCTGTGTCTCTTGAAATCCCGTTTTGTTCGGGGCCTCGCCAGTGAGCCCAGTCGTCGGCGAGACATTGCGTGGCAGTGACGGCCAGTAAAGCGAGAAGGGTAACCCGCGTTCTCATCACGGAATTCCTCTATTAGCGGTTCGGATTAGTCAGACATGAGCCAGCATCGCATTCAGAACAGCCCGGCGACTGGCACTAGGTGGGATAAATGAGTGTAGTTCCGCACCCCACAACAGGCAATGTTCCGGAGTTGTCTGGTTGCACAGGATTCAGCGTTACTCACACGCAATTCAGTAGTTTGGAAGCCGACCAAACCCCAGACCCGTGTGACTCAACCGGGTGATCTGAGATTAGAGAGACGGCTCAACACCGCCCCTCGGTTCGGGTTCCTGCCCAATCCACAAAGATTTCGAAACCGGCGGTATGGTCACCGTCTGTGAACCAGCTAACGACCTGTTTACCGGCAGATTGACCGGAGCAAGTCCAACGCAGGCCACACCGGGGGAGCCTTGCGTTACACGACCGTTACACACGCTGGGATGTTCAAACTAACAATACCCGGCGTAGCATGGAGGTAACATTCTGGATGGGAGATGTCGCGATGCCTCACCAATACATTCGGGCTGCTTCACTAGTCTGCATTCTCGCGGGCGTATGCGTTCAGGCTGAACAGTTTCAGTCCGTACTGGTTCGAGGAGTTCCCCACATCCGACAGAAGCCCGACTTCTGCGGTGAAGCCTGTGTCGCCATGGCTCTGCGGAAATATGGGAAGAACGCAGACCAAGACTTCGTTTTCGATCAGGCGAAGCTGGACCCCATGCAGGGCCGTGGTTGCTACACGCGCGAACTGGTGGGGGCGGCGAAGAGTGTTGGATTCGACATCGGCCAGGCGTGGTACTCCATCAAACCGACGGAAGCTCAGGCAAAGTTGGACACCCTGTTTAAAGTGATCCACGCCGATCTGCTGAAAGGCCAGTCGTCTCTGGTATGTATGCACTACGACGATAAGCCCAACACCACCGAACACTTCCGGCTCATCATCGGCTACGACGCCACGCGTGACGAAATCGTTTACCAGGAACCAGCCAAAGACAACGGCGATAAACTGCGGATGTCGCGAGCGATGTTGTACAAGCTATGGCCGCTGAAGTACGAACGCGACAAGTGGACCGTCGTCATGTTGCGACTGCAGCCAACAGACAGGCTCAAAGGCGAAGCGTCACAGACCTTCACCGACGCCGACTACGCGCAGCACATCCTGAAGCTTAAAGAACGACTGCCACATGACGGGTTCCGGATTGTTTTGCAAAAACCGTTTGTGGTTGTGGGCGACGAACCGCTCAAGACCGTACGCAGTCGTTCGGTCGGAACCGTCAAATGGGCGGTTGACCGCATCAAAAAGGACTACTTCAAGAAGGACCCGAAAGAGATTCTGGACGTCTGGTTGTTCAAAGACAAAGAGAGCTACAACAAACACGCCAAACAATTGTTTGGCCGCACACCCAGCACACCCTTCGGTTACTACTCCTCCACCAACAAAGCCCTGGTCATGAACATCAGCACCGGCGGAGGCACGCTGGTGCATGAGATCGTTCATCCGTTCATGGAATCCAACTTCGAAGCCTGCCCGTCGTGGTTCAACGAAGGCCTGGCTTCACTGTACGAACAATGCAGCGACAACCGCGGTCGCATTTGGGGCGGCACAAACTGGCGACTACGCGGACTGCAGGAGGCGATCGCAGAGAACCGTGTTCCCAGCTTCAAAACACTCTGCAGCACAACAACGTACGAGTTCTACGAAGAAGACCCCGGCACGAATTATTCACAAGCGCGATACTTGTGCTACTACCTGCAGGAACAAGGACTACTCAAGGAGTACTTCCACCAGTTCCGCAAGAACGCAAAGGCAGACCCGACCGGTTACGACACATTGCAGGCCGTACTGGAAACCAACGACATGGCCGCTTTCAAGAAACGCTGGGAAGCCTACGTCGGCGGTTTGCGGTTCAGATAACCTGACGGTGGCTTTGGGTTGTCACCAGCTTGGGAAGAGTGACAAAACGCACGGCAATCGGCCAACGCGAATCAGCCTGTCCAATGCGTTCAATCGATCCGACAGACATAACCTCCGTCGCACCCACGCGTCATCAGCGTTCCAGCCGCGGCTCCAGTCGCACATTCGGTGAATTTGGGCAAAATCCACAGACAGATCCGGTTCTGTGGAGGTTCCGCAGGATGTTGAGAACCAGACAGCCCGATCTGCGTATAATGTAGCGGTTGGGCAAAGTCCCCGCTCTTTCGCGAGCCACACAGGATTACAGCATGTCGTCTGCTGGTGCATACGCCGACTTCGATGAGTACATCGAATATCAAATCAAGAAGACTCGGTCAGGCATCAAACTAACCGAGTTGATCACTACCGCCCTGGCCGTGGCTGTGTTTGTGGTTGCGTACCTGTTTGTGTTCACCGTGCTGGATCACTGGGTCATCCCCGGTGGGTTTGGAAGAACAACCAGAGCCATCCTGCTGGGCATCGTGGTTCTCACTTCAGCTGCGTGGATCGCCTGGAAGCTGGTTCTGCCGTGGTTCAAGAACGTCACCGGACTGTATGCCGCTCGCGCGATTGAAGAATCCGATCCGGAAATCAAAAGTGCTGTCCTGAACTTCATCGATGCCCGGCAGAGTGGTCGCGAGATTCCGCCACACATCATGAAAGCGATGGAAAAACGCGCAGCGGTTCGATTGTCAAAGTCCGACGTCGATCGCGCGGTTGATCGCAGTTTGTTGATGCGGTTGTCGTATGTCTTACTGGGCCTGGTCGTTGGCTGTTGCCTGTACACTGTATTCTCTCCCAAGCAAATCTCGTTGGCCCGCGCGTTGAGTGTTTCTGAAGCGGCCGTGGCGACGCAGACCGAGTTCCTTGAAATCACTCCCGGCGACATCGAAGTTTTGGCTGGTGAATTTGTCGATGTGACCGTCGATCTGCGCGGTGACATTCCTGAGAAGGTGTTCGCTTACACCACGACAGAAGATCGCGGACTGGTTGACGAGCCTGTCGACCTACGGCCCGTGGCTGACGAAGAAGGCCGATTCAGCGGACGCATTAACGGAGCCAACGGGCGCGGGATTCTGCAACCGATGACGTACCGCATCGTTGCCGGCGACGCACAGACTCGCGACTACCAAATCTCCGTCATCGCCGCGCCGTCTGCGGTGATGAATAGCGTGGAACTTGTCTATCCCGAATACATGGAGTTCCCCGCCAGCACGGTTCCGGGTGGTGACATTGATACATGGGAAGGCGCTGAAGTCACCTTCAACGCTCGAACCAACATGCCCGTGTCAACGGCGGTGATCCAGTTCGCGGATACACCGGACGGCAAGGGCGAAGAAGTCCGGATGGAGATCCATGGCGGAAGTACGGAACTCTCTGGCAAGTGGATCGCAAAACCTCGCAGCGATGGAACTTATCCGAAGCACTATCGGCTATACGTGAAGACAGAAGCCGGTCAGGAAGATCCGAATCCGCTGTTGTACGACATTAAAGTGCGGTCCGATCAACCTCCCGAGGTAGAACTCCTGGATCCGGTTGTCGACTTGGAAATGCCTGCGAACGCCGTGGTTCCGCTGCTGGTTCAGGCTCGCGACAAAGACTTCAAACTGCGTTCTGTCACGTTGAAGTTAAAAAAGGGCGGTGAAGAGCTACCTCCGGAAGAACTCATCTTCGACGGGCTGACGAATGGTTACCGGAAGCAGATTACGGAGAACTTCGAGTTCCATTTGAGTCCCCGTCGATTGGTTCCCGGCGATGTCATTTCGATGGTCATCGAAGCGCGGGATAACAAACCGCCGCTGGGTAACAAAGCCACGACGCACCCAATTTCAATTCGCATCGTGGCCCCCGTCGCGGAAGACGAAGTTCAGGAAGAACTGGAAAAGCAGAAGAAGAAACAGCAGCAGAAGTTGGAAGAGCGAGAAGAACAGCAGAAGAAGGAACAAGCTGAGAACGAACAGGGTGGTGGTTCAGGTGACGCGGACCAGTCTGCGGCGGGTGGTGGTGAGACTGAAGAGACCGGCGAACCGGGCGGCGAAGGCGGCACTGAAGGTGAGCCTGGTGACGAGACCGGTGAATCCGGCGAACCGGGCGACAACCCAGACCAACCACGCAACCAGGAATCCAGCGGTGGAACCGGCGAAGGAACAGAACGAACCGACAAAGCGGACGACGCCGAAGCTCTGAATCGCCTGATCGAGAAGATGAAAGAGCGACAAGCGAAAGAAGGCGAACAGTCTGACGAAGCAGAACAGGATGGAACTGACAAGCAGAACGGTGACGAGCAGAGTGGTGACAAACAGAGCGGTGACGAGCAGGGTGGCGACAAGCAGAGCGGAGACAAGCAGAGCGGAGACAAACAGGGCGGTGACAAGCAGAGCGGTGACGAGCAGAGCGGTGACGAGCAGGGTGGCGACAAGCAGGGTGGTGACAAGCAGAGCGGTGACAAACAGGGTGGTGACAAGCAGGGCGGTGACAAGCAGGGCGGTGACAAGCAGGGCGGTGACAAGCAGGGTGGCGACAAGCAGGGTGG